>NZ_AUWY01000071.1 GCF_000447205.1 Sphingobium ummariense RL-3
TGCTGGCCGCCGCGCTGAGCCCGGCCGGCTGGGCGGGGGGCGCTCTGGTGATCGTGTCGCTGTTGTGCCTCGTGCTGCTGGGCTATGTCGGCGCGCGCCTGGGCGGGGCGAAGCCGGCCCGGTCGGTGCTGCGCACCTTCTTCTGGGGGCTGCTGGCGATGGCGGTGACGGCGGGCGCGGGGGGACTGTTCGGCGCCGCCATATAGTGGCAAAGCGTCCTGCACATAAGAACAAGGAGACTGCGATGACTGATATTCAGGCCATCCCCCTCAAGACCATCGGCGGCAAGGATGCCAGCCTGGGCGACTATGCCGGCAAGGTCGTGCTGGCGGTCAATGTGGCGTCCAAATGCGGCCTCACCCCCCAATATGAGGGGCTGGAGGATCTCTACGGCGAATATCGCGACAAGGGGCTGGTCGTCGCGGGGTTTCCGGCGAACGACTTCGGCGCGCAGGAGCCGGGGAGCAACGAGGATATCGCCGACTTCTGCACCACCAATTTCGGGGTCGACTTCCCGATGTTCGAGAAGATCGTTGTGACCGGGCCGGACAAGCATCCGCTCTATGCCGCGCTGACCAGTGCGGTGCCCGAGGCGCAGGGGGACGTGGAGTCCTTCCGCGAGCGGCTGAGCAGCTATGGCATGACGCCCAACCCGGCGCCCGAGCTGCTGTGGAATTTCGAGAAGTTCCTGATCGCGCGGGACGGGGCGGTCGTCGCCCGCTTTGCGCCGTCCACCACGCCCGACGACCCGGCGCTGGTCGCGGCCATCGAGGCGGAGCTGGCGAAGTGAAGGCGGCGCCGACGATGCTGGCGGGCGCGGCGCTGGCCGCGGTCCCCGGATCGGCGGCGCTGGCCGTGCCCGACGCCCGGTCTGCGCTGTACGAACTGCGCATCTATCATCCCGCGCCGGGCAAGCTGGACGCGCTGAACGCCCGCTTCCGCGAGCATACGCTGGCGCTGTTCGCGAAGCACGGCATGACCAATGTCGCCTATTGGAACGAGGCGCCGAGCGAGCAGGCCCCCGAGGGCCGGGTGATCTATGTCCTGGCCTATCCCAGCCGCGCGGCGCGTGACGCCGCGTGGGATGCCTTCCGCGCCGATCCCGAATGGCAGGCGGTGGTGAAGGCGTCGGAGGCGAACGGCAGGCTGGCCGAGAAGATCGACAGCATCTTCATGAGCATGACCGACTATTCGCCGCCGCTGGATTTTCCGCGCTGACGAAAAGGGAGCGGTGACAAATCGGACCGGAGAGGCAACAAAAGGCGGCCTGCGGCGTTCGCCCAGCGGTTCCTCGATCCGGGAGTGCATCATGAAAATCGCCTTCGTCCCCCTCGTCCTGCCCATCATCCTTGGCGCGAGCGCCTGCGCGACCGCATCGGCGGGCGGCGCAGCGTCGAAGGAAGCCGCGCCTGTGGCCCGTGCACAGCTGAAGGCGGGCGACGGATCGACGCGGGGCGAGGCGACCGTCACCGAGGCCGCCGACGGGCTGCACGTGCTGGTCAAGGCGCAGGGGCTGACGCCCGGCATCCACGCCGTGCACGTCCACACCACCGGAACCTGTACGCCGCCCGACTTCACCAGCGCCGGCGGCCACTGGAACCCGACCAATCACAAGCATGGCAAGGACAATCCGCAGGGCATGCACATGGGCGACATGCCCAACATGCTGGCCGGATCGGACGGCGTGGGCGAGATGGAATATGTGATCCCCGGCGGGACGATCAGCAGTGGCGCGACCCCGCTGCTGGACGCGGACGGCGCGGCGGTGGTGATCCATGCCCAGGCCGACGACAATATGACGGACCCGGCGGGCAATGCCGGCGGGCGCGTGGCCTGCGGCGTGCTGTCGGCGGGCTGAGAGCGCCTGGCGCGCCTGGAGCATGTTTCAGGCGGCTTGATCCTGCAGTTCCCCGGCGAAGGCCGGGGCCCGGTCCCGCGCCCTGAACTGGACCCCGGTCTTCGCCGGGGAACGATTCCATCCGAGCGGAACAGGCCCTAACCGCCTGAGGCGGGGTAGTCGGCCACCGGGGCGTAGCGCGCCCCGGACCGGCCGAGCGTGCTTTCGAACAGCGTGAAGCCCTCCACGACGAAGGGCGGGCTGAAGAGGCCCGCTTGTAGCGCGAGGAACACGTCGATTCCCGGCGCCGGACGGCTGAGCCGGGCGAGGGTGATGTGCGGCAGGAAGGCGCGGCTTTCGGCGGGAAGGCCGGCCTGCACGCAGGCCCGGTCGATCTTCCGATGGAGATGGGCGAGGGGATCGTGCGGCTCCACCCCGGCCCAGATCGTATCCACCATTCCCCGGCGATCGAAGGTGCCGACGCCCCGCAGCGCGATGGTGAAGGGCGCGAAGCGGACGGCGGCAAGCCCGTCCGCGATGTCGTTCGCGCGGTGACGGTCGACCTCTCCGATGAAGCGCAGCGTCAGGTGAAGCTGGTCGTCCTCCTGCCAGCGCGCGCCGGGCACGCCGCCCATCAGCAAGAGCAGGCGGGCGCGGATGTCGGCGGGCGGACGAATGGCAGCGAACAGGCGGTGCATGGGCCCTGCATAGGCGCAAAGGGCGCGCCGGGGGAAGGGTGAAGGGCAGGCGGTGGGATCGGCCCTTTCGCCGGCGGGGGCGAATGTTCGCTTGCGGTTCCTTCCTCCTCCTATTACTCCGACATTTGAACGAAGCGATGCCGCACGTCAGGATTGCCTGCTCCGGCCAGGGCATCGCGTGCCGGGCGCAGGATGATGGAGAGAGCATGAAAACCGACGCTTGCTGTGCCGGCCAGTCCCGACGGAATTTCCTGGCTTCGGCGGGAACGGCGGCGCTTGCCGCGGGCGCCGCACCGGTGGTCCTGAACCCGGCAATGGCGGCCGAGGCGCCCAAGCCGGCGACATCGGCGGCGCTCCGGCCGTTCGATCTGGCGGACGTCGACCTGGGCGAGAGCCCGTTCCTTCATGCGCAGCGGATGACCGAGGCCTATCTGCTGAAGCTGCAGCCCGACCGGATGCTGCACAATTTCCGGGTGAATGCCGGCCTGAAGCCCAAGGCACCGGTCTATGGCGGCTGGGAATCCGAGCCGACCTGGGAGGACATCAACTGCCACGGCCACACGCTGGGCCATTATCTGACCGCCTGCGCGCTCGCCTGGCGATCGACGCGCGATCGCCGCTTCAAGCAACGGGTCGACTATATCGCCGCCGAGCTGGCCGAGTGCCAGAAGGCGTCGGGCACGGGCCTGGTCTGCGCCTTCCCCAAGGGACCGGCGCTGGTGGCGGCGCATCTGCGCGGCGAGAAGATCACGGGCGTCCCCTGGTACACGCTGCACAAGGTCTATGCCGGCCTGCGCGACGGTGCGCTGCTGGCCGACAGCGAACTGTCGCGCGAGGTGCTGGTGCGCCTGGCCGACTGGGCCGTGGTCGCGACGGGGCCGCTGTCCGACGCGCAGTTCGAAACGATGCTCGACACCGAGCATGGCGGCATGAACGAGGTCATGGCCGACCTGTATTTCATGACCGGCAACCCCGACTATCTGGCGCTGGCCAAGCGCTTTTCGCACAAGGCGATCCTGACCCCGCTCGCCAAGGAGCGCGATCATCTCGACGGGCTGCACGCGAACACGCAGATCCCCAAGATCGTCGGGTTCGAGCGGGTTTATGAGGCGACCGGCGACGCCGCCTATGGCAGCGCCGCCGCCTTCTTCTGGAAGACCGTCGCGCTGACCCGGTCGTTCGCGACCGGGGGCCATGGCGACAATGAGCATTTCTTCCCGATGGCCGAGTTCGACAAGCATGTCCTTTCGGCCAAGGGATCGGAGACCTGCTGCCAGCACAATATGCTGCGGCTGACCCGCGCGCTGTTCCTGCAGAACCCGCAGGCGCATTATGCCGATTATTATGAGCGCACGCTCTATAACGGCATCCTCGCCTCGCAGGACCCCGACAGCGGCATGGCGACCTATTTCCAGGGGGCGCGGCCCGGCTATATGAAGCTGTACCACACGCCCGAGGATAGCTTCTGGTGCTGCACCGGCACCGGCATGGAAAATCACGTCAAATATCGCGATTCCATCTATTTCCACGACGACCGCGCCATCGTCGTCAACCTGTTCATCCCGTCCACGGTGCGCTGGGCGGCGAAGGACGCGGTGCTGACGCAGGCCACCAGCTTCCCGGAGGCGCCGTCCACCAGCCTGCGCTGGACGCTGAAGCGGCCGACCGAGATGGTGCTGAAGCTGCGCCATCCGGGCTGGAGCCGGACGGCGAGCGTGCTGGTGAATGGCACCGAAGTCACGCAGTCGGTCGACGCGGGAAGCTATATCGAGATCGCCCGCCTCTGGCAGAATGGGGACACGGTGGAACTGCGCCTGGCCATGGAGCCCGCCGCCGAGTATGCGCCCGCCGCGCCCGGGATCGTCGCCTTCACCTATGGTCCGCTGGTGCTGGCCGGGGCGCTGGGGCGCGAGGGGTTGTCGCCCGGCGCCGACATCGTCGTGAACGAGCGCAAATATGGCAGCTACAACGATGCGCCCTTCGCCGCGCCCACGCTGGCGGGCGACGGCGAGACGCTGGCCCGGTCGATCCGGCCGACGGGCAAGCCGCTGGAGTTCACGATCGCGTCGGCGGAGCAGCAGCCCGTGCGACTGATCCCCTATTACCGCATCGCGCACGAACGCTATGCGACCTATTGGCCGTTGAAGCCGGCCACGGCCTGAGGACCGATTGCCGGCGTGGCGCGTTTCGCTTGAAACGGCGGACCGAAGAGCCGATAATAGGAAGTACCGGCGTCATCGTGCCGGTGAAGGAGATTTGAACATGGCCAACTGGTCCGATCCTCGTCCCGGCATTGCGGGCTTCGGCGGCGTCGCCGCCTCGCGCGGGGAGGCGTTCGATGCCGGCCTGCGTTCCTACATGCTGTCGGTCTATAACTATATGGCGAGCGGCGTGCTGCTGACCGGCGTGGTCGCCATGCTGTTCGCGTCGAGCGGGTTCGCCTATCAGGTGCTCGCCGGCCCCGGCATCCTGAAATATGTCATCATGTTCGCGCCGCTGGTGTTCGTCATGGTGCTGAGCTTCGGCATCCAGCGGCTGTCGACCGTCGCGGCGCAGGCGCTTTACTGGGCCTATGCGGCGGTGATGGGCCTGTCGCTCTCGTCGATCTTCCTGGTCTATACCCAGACGTCGATCGCGCAGACCTTCTTCGCGACGGCGGCGGCTTTCGCTGGCCTCAGCCTCTGGGGCTATACGACGAAGAAGGACCTGTCGGGCTTCGGCACCTTCCTGATCATGGGCGTGGTCGGCCTGCTGGTCGCCAGCCTGATCAACCTGTTCTTCCAGTCGAGCACGATGAACCTGGTCATCAGCTTCGTCGGCGTGCTGCTGTTCGCGGGCCTGACCGCCTATGACACGCAGAAGATCAAGAGCATCTACGCCTATGTCGCCGGAACGGACATGATGGGCAAGTCGGTGGTAATGGGGGCGCTGAACCTCTATCTCGATTTCATCAACATGTTCCTGTTCCTGCTGCGCTTCATGGGCGGCAACCGCGACTGATCAGGTCGTCGGTGCGAGAATGGCGAAGGCCCGGCGGAGCGTTCCGCCGGGCCTTTTTGCTTGAGACGAACTCTGCCGGGCTGCTTCCGGTGGTGGCGGCCGAGGTCCGCCATTCGCGCTACGCGCCACCAACGACGAACGGGTGTTGCAGATGGTTGCTGCAGGGCTGGGGCTGACGGTGATGCCCCAATCCTATGCTCAGGATGGGTAGTACGCCCTCGGCTCGCAGGTTTCACCCTCCGCCGCTCGATCGGCTTTCTGTTCGGTTGGGATGCGTGCCGGCCGGCGTCAAGGCTTTCCTGGAGGACAGCATGTCGTTCGAGGCTGCCAGCCGGCTCATGTTCTGCAACGATATGGCCCCGGCGCAAGCCGACGCTTTTGTCGCCAAGCTGGGCCAAGATCACTGGCCGCCGGATGCATTGACGGTAAGCGATTGGCGATATGATCATCTGACGGAATGCACGGGCACGTACGTTCTCTGCCTAGCCGACCAAGCTGTCTCACCGGCTTGGCAGGAACTGAGCGCCAAGCGATTTCACGCGTCTCGGTTGATACGCATCGATGCTGGGCACCAAGTCATGCATACGCGTCCGCATGCATTGGCAGAAATTCTTCGACAGGAAGCTGGATTTTACAACAGTTGAGCATCCGGTTGCGGCTGCCACGCCCGTATTTGAGCCTGGGATTTGAGCGTGTAAGTTGCCATCTGTCGCCATGATGCTGCGAGTCTAGGACTACTCTGGCGCCATCCCCACCTGGACACTCTGATTTACCGCTGGTGGTGATGGCGTGAATGTGATTCCATTGTTTTGAGCGATCGAGGCGTATGTGTCTGTGCAGCGTGGCTTTATCGATCTGGACGAGCGGTATGCGGCGCTGTCGGGGGCGGGCGATCCGCTGGAGAAACTCGGGGCGCTGGACCGGTTCCGGTCAGTTGGTCCAGGATCGGGGGGCAGGTCATGAAGGAGTCGGACTCTATTCAAAATCGGTCACACTCGGGGAGCACGTCATAAGCCTTCGCGTGTTTGCTCACGCCACGACCGACTTCATTGCCGGGCTCCTGCGACGCAGCACCAAAGGCAGCGGAATCGCCACCTATGTTCAATGGAAGAAGCTGTTACCGAAGCGCCGCCTAACCCGCCATGCGCGCGTCACTTCCTGCGTCAACACGCGGCCTGCCATGACTCTTCGGGAAATACGGCTCGAGCCGCGCCATCTGCTCATCGGTCAGCCAGTACAGGTCGCTCACATTCAGTCTCCTTGCGGAGCCTGAATCAGATCGCGCCTCTCACATCAATGGGTCCTGACCCTAGGTGCGAAGCGCTTGCTGGATTAAGGTCTCCTTGTGCGCCCCTGCGCACGCCGCGCATCAGTCAAGCTACCCAACGCCCTAGAGCGCATATCCAGCTCGCGACGCTCGGACTCGGAAAGTCCGTCTCGGCCATAGCGTTCTGCCAACGTGCCTATTTGATCCACTTCCCTGCGCAAGGCGCGGGCCTCCTCGTTCGAGAGATCACCACTTTTCCTGCCGCTTTTAATGCGGTCGCGGGTTTCACGGAGTTCGCGCCCAGCATCTTGCTGCCCAGATCGAACATCTACATCGACAATGGCGCCGGGTATTCTTTCGGGTTCCGACGGTGACCGAGGAGCGATTTGAGCGTATGCGGCAGCACACGGGCTAAGAAGTAATAATATTGCGATGAGAGCACGCATGCTGTCCTCCACAGGCCCGTGTCAGGCATCGTTCTTCTTCTAGGATGAATTGCTGCTGAATTCAGCAGTTTTCCTATTTTTGCCCCAGCTCGTTCGGGCTGCCCACCGGTTTGTCCGACTTGTGAGCCACCCATGGCATTTCTGCGCAAGCTGACTCGACGGAGCCTGTGCGGGGTGAAGCTGGTCATCTCCGACGCTCAAGAAGGCGTCAGGGCGGCGTTGTCCAAGCTGTTGGGGCCACTTGGCACTGCTGCCGCGGCTGACGTGACCCCTTGGTTTCCACCAGCAGCAATTAGAGCCCGGCGGCTTTGTTGCGCATGAGCGCGGGTTGAGCAATGGCCTGCGCAGCGGAGCCCGTAGGGCGTAGCGAAGCAGGCCATTGCTTATGCAGTTCAGCGGCGAAGGCCGCTGGGGTCTCGTATCCAAGGGCTGAGTGCGGGCGCTCCTGGTTGTAGTCCTCCGCCCATGCGGCGATCACCACACGGGCATGGTCTAGGCTGAGGAACAGCGTCTCGTTTAGCAGTTCGTCCCTCATGCGGCCGTTGAAGCTCTCGACGTAGCCATTCTGCATCGGCTTGCCGGGGGCGATGTAATGCCACTCCACGCCGATCTCCGCGCACCAGGCCAGGACCGCGTTCGACGTCAGCTCGGTGCCGTTATCGCTGACGATCATGCCTGGCTTGCCGCGCTCGGCGATAAGATCGGTTAGCTCGCGCACGACCCTGCGCCCCGAGATCGAGGTGTCCGGTACCGCGCGCAGGCACTCGCGGGTCACGTCATCGACGATGTTGAGCACCCGGAACCGGCGTCCCGACGCCATCTGATCGTGCACGAAGTCAAGGCTCCAGCGCTGGTTGGGCAACGCCAGCACGGGCGCTGGCGCCCGCGCGCCGATGGCACGGCGGCGGTTGCGTCTTCGTCGGACCGCCAGGTTCTCCTCGCGGTAGAGCCGCTGGGTCTTCTTGCGGTTGATCACCACGCCCTCCCGCCGCAGCAGGATGTGCAGCCGGCGATAGCCGAAACGGCGGCGCTGCTGCGCCAGCTCGCGCAGCTTCGACCGAAGGTCGGAATCATCATCCCGCTGCGACCGGTAACGCATGCTCTTCCGGTCAGCGCCGATGACACGGCACGCCCGCCGCTCGCTCATCCCCAGGACCGCCTGGAGACGAGCGACCGCCTCTCGCTTGGCAGCGGGCGTCACCAATTTTTTGCGAGAAGGTCCTTCAGGCCAGCATTGTCGAGCATCGCCTCGGCCAGGAGCCGCTTGAGCTTGGCGTTCTCGTCCTCGAGCGCCCGCAGCCGCTTCGCCTCGGAAACCTCCAGGCCGCCATACCTGGCCTTCCAGTTATAGATCGTCGCTTCAGACACACCGTGCCGCCTCGCCAGATCGCCGGTCTTGGCGCCAGCCTCGGCCTCCTTCAGCACCGCAATGATCTGCTCTTCCGTGAACCTTGTACGCTTCATCGTCCGTCCTTCTATCAGGCCGGACTCTAATCACACTTGGAGGAAAATCAGGGGGTCACGTCACGGCCACTTCATGCGCAACACGCTGCTCCATGCCGACACGGATGAACATGCACTCGCTGTCAATGTCTCCAACCTTAGGGTGGGTGACCTCTGAAACGCGCAGGCCCGCGCCGTAAGCACGTTGAAGGCGGCCTTGTACTTGATGCCTGGCGCGCGCGGCCTCTTGGACGCTCAGGACATCTCGAAGCCCGGGTTCACCGTATACCGGAAAGACCCGGCGCAATCTCCAGTCGCTTGAGCGTCATAGTGAAGAGGAAGCGTAGAGCCGATAATGTGGCGTTGATTGTTGCAGGCCCAACGGCGCGTCGATGCTGGTCGAATTGATATTGCCGGAGGTCTTCTGCGCCGGTTTTATCGGGAAGACGGCCAAGAAAAGCGACGAAGGATCGGACGTGGCGAATGTCGTCCTGCTGAGTATGCGCCCCTAAGCTCCGAAGCTTCATATCCTGCAACACCCGCTCGAGCGGCGCACTGTTTGGCGCAGTGGGAATTGTAGTATCATGGTGAGTTCCTTTGCGTTCAAGGGATCTCGCAATCTCAACGCGACTCCACGTCCCCCAACACCGCGCCATTACGGCGCAATCTCGCCCAAACGCCACCCCCGCGCAGGTTCGTCCAAGTCTCAGACCTTGTCATACCCCACTGATGGACAACAAATAGGTGCCTCTCAGGAGTTTGGAGTAAGGCTTACCGGAGAGAGGGACGGAGTTCGTCCCTATGTTCCGAAGCATACCATGAGAACCCGCGAAAAATGGGGGAACCTCTGTGGTAGCGGATTTGCATACTCTTGAACTTATCACGCAAAACCAACGCGATAAACCGCTTGACTGGTGACCCCTACGGGAATCGAACCCGTGTTTCAGCCGTGAGAGGGCCGCGTCCTGACCGCTAGACGAAGGGGCCTTGCTGCCGCATGAGCGGCGGGCAGGCGCGGCCTTTACGAAGCGCTCGAGCGGCCGTCAAGCGAAACCATTCGCTTGTTCGCCAAATAAAAAACCACCCCATGCGATTCGCACGGGGTGGCCAAGGTTCAGGGAGGAGACGCCTCCAAAGGGGGGAGGCGCCCATACGACACACCCGAAAGGGGGGCAGGTGCGCCGTATGTTCGGAAGATAAGGGAGGTGCTCCCTTCTTTCAAGGGGATGCGCGCACCCTATCGATTATTTGCGGCAGACCGACTTCGGCCGCGGCTCAGCCCTGCAGGGCGGCAACCGCCGGCGGGGGAGCGACGGGGCCCTTGCCCTGCGCAACCTGCGCGTCGAAAATGTCGCGCATCAGCTGCAGGGAAAAGAGATGGGCGTAAATCAGGGGCAGCATGCCGTTCTGGTTGATCTTGCGCAGCTGGTCACCGCGCAGGTCGCGCAGCTTCTCTTCGTTCACCATGCGGAAACCGCGATAGAGGAAGGGCTGCTCGCTGCCGGGCACCTGGATGGAGACCTCTCCGTCCATCAGCAGGTCGAGCTCGGCCAGGTCCTTCATGAACTGGCCGGTGCGGGCGGCGGCCTGCTCGAAATCCTCGCAGAACTTCAGCACGCCCTGGACCAGCTCGGTGGGCTTGCCGTCCTCGAACAGCGGCTGCCCTTCCTCGAAGGCGCCGACGGTCTCGTTGGTCGGGTCGAAGCACAGCGACAGCTCTTCGCTGTCGGGGCGCAGCCGCGCCAGCAGCCAGGGATAGCGGCGGACATAGGCCGGCACATAGGCGGGGCCGCGCAGCTTGCCCTGCTCGTCGAGCACGACATTGACACCCTCGTTCAGGCCCATCAGCGCCAGCGGCACGGAATCGTCGCCGGCCGAGAAGATGATCGGCAGGAAGCGCTGCGCCGCGGCGAACTCGTCCACCGTCAGCGGCACGGCATGCTGGCTGGTCAGGAACGGCGCGGTATCGGCGGGACGCACCTTGAAATCGGCATGGTCCAGGCTGCTGAGCGGCAGCAGGTCGTTGTAGAACACGGGAAGGGCGTTGGCGGGCGCGCTGGCCATGGTGGAAGTCCGTCCTGTTTGAGGGCGCTGCCTGTCGCGCAGCGCCGCGTGTCGATTGGCGCAGGGCGATAAAGCCCCCGGGAGCCGTAGGCAATCGCTTTGTCGCCCGACGCGTCCCGGGCGCGATCAGCCCTCGCCGGGCTCGGGGATCAACTTGCCGGGGTTGAACAGGCCCTGCGGGTCGATCGCCGCCTTGATCGCGCGCAGCGCATGAAGCCGTGCCGGACTGGCAAGCCGGCCGAGCTCGGCGCGCTTCATCTGGCCGATGCCGTGCTCCGCCGAAATGGAGCCGCCCGCCGCGACCACGGCGTCATGGACGAAGGCGTTGATCGCCGGTCCCTGCGCGGTGATCCAGGCAGGACCGTCGGTCGTGCCCCTTGGTGCCCGGACATGGAAATGGACATTGCCATCGCCCAGATGGCCGAAGGAGGATGCCGTGGTGCCGGGAAAGGCCCGTTCCGCTGCGGCCGCCGCCTCCAGCATGAAGGCCGGCATGCGCGCCACCGGCACGCTGATGTCATATTGCAGCGCAGGTCCCTGCGCCCGCTCGGCCTCCGACAGCGATTCACGCAGCCTCCAGAAGGCGTCGGCCTGCGCCTCGCTGGCGGCGATGGCGGCATCGATCGCGATGCCCTGCTCCAGTGCGTCGGCCAGCGCGCCTTCCAGCCGTTCGGCGGGACCGGGCTCTCCGGAATCGGCATCATCGACCTCGATCAGCACATGCCAAGGCGTGCGCGTCCCGATCGGACAGCGCGTGCCGGGAATGTGGGAGAGGACATGGCCCAGGCTGTCGTCCGCGATCACCTCGAAGCCTTCCACGCTGTCTCCCAGTCGCGATTCGGCCAGGCGCAGCAGCGCCAGCGCTTCGGCGGGCGTGGCGACGCCGACCCAGCCGACCGCCCGCGCCGCGATCGCGGGGACCAGGCGCAGCGCGGCGGCGGTCACGACGCCCAGCGTCCCTTCCGCCCCGATCAGCAGCTGGCGGATGTCGTAGCCGCGATTATCCTTCTTCAGCGCGTCGAGGCCGTCGAAGATGCTGCCGTCGGGCAGCACCGCTTCGATCCCTTCCACCAGCGCCCTCATGGTCCCGTGGCGCAGCACCTGCGTCCCGCCGGCGTTGGTGGACACCAGCCCGCCGATCGTCGCCGATCCCTTGGCGCCGAGGCTCAGCGGGAAGCGCCGCCCGGCGCTCTCCGCTGCCTCGTGCAGCGTGGAAAGGATCACGCCGGCCTCGCATACCGCCAGATTGTCCTGCGGCGAGAGCGAACGGATGCGGTTCATGCGGCGCAGGGAGAGGATCAGCGCCGATCCGTCCGCGGGCGGGGTCGCACCGCCCACCATGGAGGTGTTGCCGCCCTGCGGAACCAGCGGGATGCCCAGTTCCGCGGCGAGCCGCACCGTATCGGCGACCTCCTGCGTGGAGGCGGGTGCCAGTATCGCTGCGGCTGCGCCATGATAGCGTCCGCGCCAGTCATGGGTCCATGGCTCTACGTCGCCCGCATCGGTGACGACGCCCTTGGGACCCAGAAGCGCGACGAAGCGGGCGATCACATCCTGTCCTATCATGGGACCTGCTATGCCCCGGAATTCATCGACGGTTCAACCACCGGCCGATAGCGTGCCATTCCCAAAAGGGGTTCCGCTTGGTTCATGCCATTCTGCTGCTGCTGTCCACGCCGGCCGTCGAGCCGGTGCAATGGGCGCAGCTGACGATCCAGCGCCGGGTCATCATCCGCGTGCCGATGGCGCGCAAGGGGCGCGCGCCCACCCGGATCGCGCCCGAGGCGCAGGAGGCGTGGAAGGAGAAGAAGGGGCCGCGCTGCGTGGCGCTACGCTCGATTCGCGGCGCCAGCATCGTCGTGGACAATGGCGTCGACCTGATCCTGGCCGACAACCATCGCTATCGCGCCCGGCTGGAACGGGGATGCAACTCGGCCGGCTTCTATTCGGGCTTCTATGTCGAGCCGGACGAGGACGGGTCGCTCTGTTCGGGCAGGGACGAGTTGCAGGCACGAAGCGGCTTCAGCTGCGAGATCGACAGCTTCCGCCGCCTGGTCGAGGCCGAGCCGGACGATTGATCCGTGCCAAATCGGGCGCTTGTGCGCGATTTTCTTGACAAGATGGCGATATTTCCGCAAGTCGCGGCCGATTTCCGCTGTGCTTCCGCATGGTGCGAGAGCCCATCTGTTCCGGACAATTGAATGCATTTCGCCGATCTCGGCCTATCCGACGAATTATTGAAGGCCGTATCGGAGGCCGGATATGACACGCCCACGCCCATTCAGGCGCAGGCGATCCCGCCCGTGCTGATGATGAAGGACATCATCGGCATCGCCCAGACGGGCACCGGCAAGACGGCGAGCTTCGTGCTGCCGATGATCGACATCCTCGCCCACGGCCGCGCCCGAGCGCTGATGCCGCGCAGCCTGATCCTGGAGCCGACGCGCGAGCTTGCCGCCCAGGTCGCCGAGAATTTCGAGAAATACGGCAAATATCACAAGCTCTCCATGGCGCTGCTGATCGGCGGCGTGCAGATGGGCGATCAGGTGAAGGCGCTGGAAAGGGGCGTCGATGTGCTGATCGCCACCCCCGGCCGCCTGATGGATCTGTTCCAGCGCGGCAAGATCCTGCTCAACGGCTGCAGCATGCTGGTGATCGACGAGGCGGACCGGATGCTCGACATGGGCTTCATCCCCGACATCGAGGAAATCTGCACCAAGCTGCCGTCGCAGCGGCAGACGCTGCTCTTCTCCGCGACGATGCCGGCGCCGATCAAGAAGCTGGCCGACCGCTTCCTCTCCAATCCCAAGTCGATCGAGGTCGCGCGGCCCGCCACCGCCTCCACCAACATCACCCAGCGGCTGGTGCGCGTCGATTCGCGCAAGAAGCGCGATGCGCTGCGCGCGATGCTGGATGCGGAGGATGTCACCAGCGCTGTCATCTTCTGCAACCGCAAGACCACCGTCCGCGAACTGAACAAGAGCCTGCAACGCTACGGCTATCGTTCGGGCGAGATCCATGGCGATATCGACCAGTCCTCGCGCATCGCGGAACTGGAGCGTTTCCGCGAGGGCACGGTCAACATCCTGGTCGCATCCGACGTCGCCGCGCGCGGACTGGACATCAAGGGCGTCAGCCACGTCTTCAATTTCGACGCGCCCTGGCATCCGGACGACTATGTCCACCGCATCGGCCGCACCGGTCGCGCGGGGGCGAAGGGTGTCGCCTATACCTTCGTCACCGCCGAGGATGCGGAGGCGATCGACAATATCCAGAAGCTGATCGGCCAGACCATCGAGGTGATCGGGGCACCCGCCGCCGCGCCGGAGGAGCCGCGCGAAGAGCGCCCCCGGCCCGAGAAGCCGAAGAAGGATCGTCGCGAGGAAAAGCGCCGCGAGGACCGTCCGGAGCCGCGCGCTACCCCGCCGCGTTCCGCCGCGCCCGCGCCGCGCCCGCGTCGCCATGAACCCCAGGACGATGGCCCCGACGATGGCTGGAACGGCCCGGTGCCGGAATTCCTCTCGGTCGGCTTTTCCTGAGCAGGGCGCTCGGGCGGGCCGGCTGCTACCTTGTCGAGGAGCCGGACGGTCGAAGCCTGCCTCCGTCATCCCGGCGAAAGCCGGGATCCCACTTTCGCTCGCGCGGGCTGGGCCAAAGGCGAACCGTCGGCGATCCTACAGCAGCCCCAGCGCCCGCATGCTGCTGTGCCCCTGCGCGCCGATGATGACATGGTCGTGTACGGTGATGCCCAGCCGCTTGCCGGCCTCGGCGATCTGGCGGGTGATGTCGATGTCCTGCCGGCTGGGATCGACCGATCCGCTGGGATGGTTATGGACCAGGATCAACGCCGCCGATCCCAGGTCCATCGCCCGGCGGATGACCTCCCGCGTGTAGATCGCCGCTTCGTCGACCGATCCCTCGCTCATCGTCTCGTCGCGGATCAGCATGTTGCGGCTGTTGAGATGGAGCACCCGCACGCGCTCGATGCCGAGCCACGCCATGTCGACGCGCAGATAGTCGAGCAGCGCCTGCCAGCTTCCCAGCACCGGCCGTTCCGCCACGGTGTTCCGCAGCATCCGCAGCATCGTCGCCTGTACGATCTTGATCGCCGCGATGCTGGTGTCGCCCATGCCGGGTACCCGGCCGATCGCGTCCCACTCCGCAGTAACCAGCCCGCCAATGCCGCCGAACTCGCGCAGCAGCGCCTTGGCGAGCGGCTTGGTGTCGCGACGCGGGATGGCGAGCGCCAGCAGATATTCGATCAGCTCATGGTCGTGCAAAGCCTCCCCGCCGCTGATCGCGAGCTTCTGGCGCAGGCGCGCGCGATGGCCCGCGCCGTCGTGGCTCGCCTTTCCAACGCCTTCTGCCAAGCCTGCCGCTCCCCCGGTTCGTTTTGACGCTATGCGTTGCGGAATCGCGGGGCAAGGATATTTAGGGCGGGACGGACGTTGTGCAGGCGTTACGGAAAGTGACGCGGGAAGAGCCGGGGTTGGCGCAAGGGATGGAAGAAGAAGACGGCGAAAAGGCGATTCGCCGTGGATGGGTCCGCTGGCTCGGCGTCGGCACGGGCTCGCTAGCGCTCGTCCTCGTGGCGCTCTGGACCCAGCGCGCGCCGATCGCGGAGAATTTTATCGGCCGGGAGCTCAACCGGCGCGGCGTTCAGGCGAATTACGAACTCAGCGAAATCGGCCTGCGCACCCAGCGGATCGAGAATATCGTGCTCGGCGACCCGGCCGATCCCGACCTGACGGCGCAATGGGTGGAGGTGGACATCGCCTTTGCCGGCCTGACGCCGCAGGTCGCGGCGGTACGCGCCGGCGGTGTGCGGATGCGCGCCTCGATGCGCGAGGGTGTCCTGCGCCTCGGCGAGATCGACAAGTTCCGCGATCCTGAATCCACTGCACCTTTCAGCCTGCCTGACATTCTCCTGTCGCTGCGCGATGCCCGGCTGCGGCTGGACACCGACGCCGGCCCCGTCGGCATGCGCATCGACGGCAGCGGCAATCTGAATTCGGGTTTTCGCGGCAAGCTCGCCGCAGTGATGCCGCGCGCGCGGCTGGCGGGCTGCGGCATGACGGACGCCACGGCCTGGCTCGACATCGCCATGAGCGGCGGCGCGCCACGTTTCACCGGCCCGGTGCGCGGCGGCGCCTTCGGCTGCCGGAGCGCCGCCACCGCGATCGCCCGGCCGGTGGCGCAGGTCGACCTTCGCCTGGGCAAGGCGCTGGATCGCTGGACCGGTACGGTGCGGCTGACCGGCGACGCGCTGCGGTCCAACGGCCTGGTCATGGCCCGGCCCGACGGCAGGGTCACCTTCGACGGGACGGCGCAGGGTACCAGCGGACGGATCAAGGTCGGCGCGCAGGCGCTGGCGGGCTTCGGCGGCCTTGCGGAGCGGGCCGATTTCAGCGGTGCATGGCGCTTCGCCGGCAGCGACGCCTCGCTTCAGGGCCGTCTTTCGGCGCAGAATGTCCGGCTCACCGGTCGCGATCCGCTGGCGGCGATGCGGCAATCGACGGTGGGCACGCCCATCGCGCCTTTGGCCGAACGTCTCTCCATCGCGCTGCGCCGCGCGGGCGACGGCAATGCGCTCCAGTCCGATGTCGCCTTCGCGCAGAAGGGGGCGGGCGGCAGCCTCGTCCTCTCCGGCACGCAGCTTGCCGCGCAAAGCGGGGCTCGCGTTCGTGTCGCGCCGGATGGCCAGCTGAGCCTCTCCTGGCCCGGCAAGGCCGGTGCGGTGGACTGGGCGCTCGACGGCGCGATCACGACCGAAGGCGGCGGGCTGCCGAGGGCGGCGCTGCGCCTCGCTCGCCGGGCCGGCGGCGGTCTTGGCGGGCAGCTGTTCGTCGATCCCTATGCCGCGGGCGACGCCCGCCTTGCGCTGGAGCCCGTGCGCTTCTCCGCCGAGCAGAACGGCGCCACCCGCTTCTCGACCGCGCTTCGGCTGGATGGCCCGCTGCCCGACGGCGTGCTGCGCGGCCTCAGCGTACCGGTCGAAGGACAGATCGCCGCCAATGGCGCGATCGCGGTCAACCGGCGCTGCGTGCCCGTCACGCTCGCCGAAGCGCGCTATGGCACCTTCGCGTTGGGCCAGACACGCCAGACGCTCTGCCCGCTGCCGGGCGAGGCGCTGTTCGCGACCGGCCCCGGCGGCGTGCGCGGCGGGGCGGAAATTCGCGGGCTGGCTCTCGCGGGCCGCAATGGCGACAGCCCGATGCGCCTCAGTGCCGACACGGCACGGGCATCGCTGGGGCAGGGGGGCTTCACCCTGTCCAACATGGTTCTGGCCATCGGCCCGGAGGACGCGCCGGTTCGCCTGACCGCCGCCACGCTGGACGGCAGGATGTCCCCGCGGGGCCTGGGCGGGACCGTAGCGGGGGCGGGCGGCGTGATCGGCACGGTGCCGCTGGTCGTGGGGGATGCCACCGGCGACTGGCGATTCGCTGATGGCGCGCTCGGCTTCAAGGCGGCGATGACGGTGCGGGACGCGCAGGCGCCGAGCCGCTTCAATCCGCTCCGCGTGCCCGATTTCGCACTGACCATGAAGGACGGCCGCATCGCCGCGACGGGAACGCTCCGCGTGCCTGGCAAGGATGCGCTGGTCGCGCGCGCGGATATCGCCCACGACCTTGGCAGCGCGCGCGGCCGCGCCGATCTCGCCGTTCCTGGGCTGACGTTCGGCCCGGGCCTCCAGCCCGACGCGCTGACCCTCCTTACCCGCGGCGTGATCGAGAATGTCAGGGGAACCGTCACCGGCGAGGGACATATCCGTTGGACCGGCTCCGACGTCACCAGCGACGGCGTCTTCCGCACCGACAACACCAGCCTCGCCGCCGCCTTCGGTCCGGCCGACGGACTGTCGGGGGAGATCCGCTTCACCGACCTGCTCGGCATGGTCAGCGCGCCGGGGCAGGAAATCCGCATCCGCTCGGTGAATCCCGGTGTCGAGGTTCATGACGGGCTGGTCCGCTACCGCCTGGAAGCCAATCAGAAGGTGCGTGTGGAAGGCGGCGGCTGGCCCTTCTCCGGCGGGCAGTTGGTGCTGCTGCCCACCACCATGGACTTTGGCGCCGATGTCGACCGCTACCTCACCTTCCGCGTGATCGGGGTCGATGCGGGAGCCTTCGTCCAGGCGATGGAACTGGACAATGTCTCCGCCACCGGCACCTTTGACGGTATCATGCCGCTGATCTTCAACGCGCAGGGCGGGCGCGTCTCCGGCGGCGTGCTGGTCGCCCGGCAGCAGGGGATGCCGCCGCTGATCATGCCGGAAGGCGTGCTGCCCACCATCCCCTGCGATCCCGCACTCCAGTCGGGCACGCTGTCCTATGTCGGCCCGGTCTCCAACGAACAGATCGGCATGATGGGCAAGATGGCCTTCGACGCGCTCAAGGATCTCCAGTATAAATGCCTCACCATCCTGATGGACGGCGCGCTGGACGGGGAAATGGTGACGAACGTCGTCTTCAACGGCGTCAATCGCGGCAAGCTGGGCGATGCGCCCGGCGGGATCGCGCGCAATTTCGTCGGCCTGCCCTTCATCTTCAACGTCCGCATCTCCGCGCCCTTCCGCGGGCTGCTCGGCACCGCGCAGTCCTTCATCAATCCGAGCGACCTCGTTCAGACGGAAATCGGCAAGCAGGCGCAGGATAGAATGCGTCAGGGGGTTGCAGTTCAGCCTGCGGAAAGCGAGACTATGCGAGACAGGGAGCCAAGATGAACACAAGAGCGATCATGACGGCGGGTTTCGCCGGTTTGGCACTGGGGGGATGCATCCAGGTGAAGGCCCCCGACAAGCCGATCGAGATCAACCTGAATGTGAAGGTGCAGCAGGAGGTCGTCGTGAAGCTGCAACGCGACGCGCAGGACCTCATCCAGAATAACCCGGAGTTGTTCCCGCAATGACACGCAAGTTCCTGATGATCGCCCTGGGGGGCGCGGTCGCTCTGGCGGCAGGCGGGCTGGTGACCATGCCCGCTCGCGCGCAGTCGGGCGCGGTGACGGCGGCAATGGCTGCCGGCACCGTGGGTGAGCAGGCCGACGGCTATCTCGGCATCGCCGGCACGGTGGGGCCCGACGTGCGTTCCGAGGTGGAATCGATCAACATCAAGCGGCGCGCCGCCTATACCGACCTGGCGGGCAAGCGCGGCGTCACCGTGCAGGATGTCGCCGCCTCGATCGGCTGCCAGACGCTGGCCAGCCGGGTGAAGACGGGCCAGGTCTATCGCATCGGCTCCGGTCCATGGCAGACCAAGGGCGACGGCCCGATCGCGCTGCCATCCTATTGCTCGACCGCGGGTTGAACGCAGGGCTGCGGGGCCTCGGCCCCGTCGCCTGCCCGATGCGCATTGCTAGTTCAGCGCCCTTGCCTTCGAACGCCCGCCCTTTCGGCCGCGTTCGTCGGTGATCCTCTGCGCGTCCGGGCAGAAGGGCGCCAGAAATTCATAGAGCTGGTCGGCAAGCCTCTCCTTCGCCAGCGAATAGAGCACATACTGCCCGCGCTTCTGTTCGCGCACCAGCCCCGCCTCCTTCAGCAGCGCCAGATGGCGCGAGATGGAGGGCAGGGTCATCTCGAAATTGTCGGCGATCTCCCCCACGGTCAGCGGCTCCGCGGCGAGGTAGCTCAGGATGCGCCGTCGTGGCTCCGACGCCAGCGCCTTGAAGAGTTTTTGCATAGATATTTAGCTAAATAGGAAAATACGGTTTTGCAAGGCTTGGGCCACCGCCCGCGCACATGCCCGATTTTCCTGTGTTCTCTGTGGTTGACTATCCCGAAATGCCTACCTAAACGGGCCGCGCCTTGACGGGTGCAGCCGCAAGCGCCATGCCGCCTTCCATCGGGTTATTACCCGGAGGAGGATGACAGATGGCGGCGGAGGAACCCGGACAGGACCCGGCAGATGAGGACGCGCGGATCGCTTCCCTTGAGGAGCGCATCGCACGGGCCGAACATGCCGAAAAGGTCAGGCAGGGGGCCAGGGAGCAGCAGGCGGACGATGGGTCGCGCCTCGGCAACAGGGTTCTTGCGGAACTGATCGGCGGTCTTGTCGGCGGTGCGTTGATCGGCTGGGTCCTGGACCGGCTGTTCGGCACATCCCCATGGCTCCTGCTCGTGTTCCTCGGTCTCGGGATCGTGGCGGCGTTCAGGAACATCATCAGATTGACGACGACGAAGCGCTCCGACCGATAGGGATCGCATCGTCCTAGTCCGAAGGCTAACGGGACGGCAGGGGTTACAGTGGCAGAATCCGGCAAAATCGATCCGATGCACCAGTTTGCGATCGAACCGCTGTTCGGTACGGATCATCTGTCGATCGGCGGCTTCAACATCGCCTTCACCAACAGCGCGCTTTACATGGTCGCCGCTGCGCTGGTGCTGTGGATCTTCGTTGTCGGCGGCATGAAGCGGGAACTGGTCCCCGGCCGCTGGCAGATGGCGGTCGAATATATGACCGGCTTCATCAAGAACCTGCTGATCTCCAATGTGGGCGAGGGCGGCCGGAAATATATTCCCTACGTCTTCTCGCTGTTCATGTTCATCCTGCTGGCGAACCTGCTCGGCCTGTTGCCGCTGGGCCTGATCGGCATGCACCCCTTCACCTTCACCAGCCATTTCACGGCGACCGGCGTGCTCGCGATCATGAGCTTCTCGATCGTGCTGATCGTCGGCTTCTGGAAGCATGGCCTGCACTTCTTCTCGCTGTTCGTGCCGCACGGCACGCCCGCGCTGATGGTGGTGCCGCTCTTCTTCATCGAACTCGTCTCCTTCATGGTGCGCCCGTTCAGCCTCGGCCTGCGACTGTTCGTCGCGATGACCGCCGGCCACGTGCTGCTGAAGGTGCTGGCGGGCTTCGTCATCAACAGCGCGAATGCCAGCCCGGCGCTCGGCCTGACCGTCGGCTTCGCCAGCTTCGTCCTGATGATCGGCATCAGCGCGCTGGAAGTGCTGGTCGCGGTCATCCAGGCCTATGTGTTCGCGCTGCTGACTTCGGTGTACATCAACGATGCCGAGAACCTGCACTGATTTTCCGAAATTTGTTCAACGCTTAAAAGAGTTTAGAAAAGGAGTTTACGACATGGACGCAGAAGCCGCAAAGCTGCTCGGTGCTGGCCTGGCCGCGATCGGTGCGGGCATCGCCGCCCTCGGTGTGGGCAATGTCTTCAGCGCGTTCCTGGAAGGCGCGCTGCGCAACCCGGGTGCCGCCGACGGCCAGCAGGGCCGCCTGTTCATCGGTTTCGCCGCGGCCGAGCTTCTGGGTCTGCTGGCGTTCGTCATCGCCATGATCCTGGTGTTCGTGGCCTGACGCCGCTTGGACGCGGGCGGGCGGCTGCGGCCGCTTCGCCCGGTCCCGTGAAATGACCGGCCCCCTGATCGGACGGACCTGAAATGCCTCAAATCGCGCAAATCGCCGATACCTATTCCAGCCAGATTTTCTGGCTGCTGCTGACGTTCGGCTTCGTCTTCTTCGTCATCGGCCTTGGCATGGTGCCCAAGGTGCAGGGCACGGCGGACGCGCGCGACGCGAAGATCAGCGGCGATCTGGACGCGGCCAAGGCGGCTTTCGCCCGCGCCGACGAAGCCGAGGCGGACTATCGCACCCGCGATGCCCAGAACCGTTCCGCCGCGCAGGCGCTGATCGCCAGGGCCAAGGCGGATGCCGCCAAGGCCTCCGAGACGCGGCTCGCTGCCGCCGATGCGGACATCGCTCAAGTCATCGGTGCGGCGGAAGCCCGCATCGCGGCGGCGAGCAATGCCGCGATGGCGCAGATCGAAACCGTCGCCGTCGATGCGGCGCGCGACATGGTGGCCCGCATCGCCGGCGTGGAAGCGTCGGACGAAGCGGCCCGCAATGCAGTAAAGGCAGCACTGGCCCATGGCTGAGGCAGCGGTACATCAGGCGGAAGCGCCCAATCTGAACGAAGCGATCCATTCCGAAGGGCTGGAACCGGTGGGCACCGTCGCGCATGAAGGCGTGACGCCGCATACCGATCCCAAGGCCGTCGGCATGGACGCGACCGCCTGGGTCAGCCTGGCCATGGGTGTGTTCATCATCATCCTGCTGGTCAAGGGCGTGCCGGGGCTCATCGGCAAGGCGCTCGACGGCCGCATCGCCCAGATCAAGGCGCAGCTTGAGGAAGCCACGAAGCTGCGTGCCGAGGCCGAGGCGCTGAAGGCCGAATATGAAGCGAAGCTGGCCGCCGCGGCCGGCGAGGCGGAGGCGATGCGCCAGTCCGCCGAGCATGAGGCGGAAACGCTGATCGCCGACGCCAAGGTCAATGCGGAGGCCCTGGTCGTCCGCCGCCGCAAGATGGCGGAGGACAAGATCGGCGCTGCCGAGCGTGCCGCCATCGCGGAAATCCGCGCGAAGGCGGTGAGTGCTGCCACCAGCGCTGCGGCCACGCTGATCGCGCAGGGCCATGACGCCAATGCCGACAAGGCGCTCGTCGATCAGGCGATCAAGGGGCTCGGCCCGGTCGCCTGACCCGTTCTCCTGAAAACCGAAAAGGGCCGGCGCGCCATCGCGCGCCGGCCCTTTTCGTTTCTACCTTCCATGGGAAGCCGTGCTCCTGCGAAAGCAGGAGACCAGGGTGCAGGCCGCGCCCATCAGTGCTGGGCTCTACCTTCAGGACCGCGGCTTTGCTGGAAGGTTCCAAACCGGTCCCGCTCAGCTCTCCGCCTCGGCATGGGTGGTATCCAGCATCCGGCCGTTGGTGATCACCACCAGGTCGCCCAGCTTCGCCACCCCGAACAGCTTTTTTGCAAAGGGCGTCGGCACGCCGATGCAGCCATGGGTGGCATAGCCCCATTGCACGTTGCTGCCATGGATCGCGACCCCGTCGCTGGTCAGCCGCAGCATATAGGGCATCGGCGCGTCGTAGAGGTTGGAAACATGGTCGGCGTCCTTCTCCGTGATCGGGAAGGCGCCCAGCGGACTCGGCTTGTCGTCGGCGCCGTAGAGGATGACCGCCGACCCGATCTCATAGCCCGCGCGGAACACCGACAGCGTCTGCGCCTTCAGGTCCACGGTCACGATGATCCGACCTGTCGCCGGCGCGCCCTGCTCGTTCCAGACATAGTCGCCATGGCGGAAAGGCCCGTTGATCGGCAGCACCCGCCGCACCACCAGCGCGTCCGGATCGACGGCGACCGGCTGGTCGCGACGGCGCTCGGCCGGCTTGGGGGAAGGGGATGCGGCCGGCGCGACGGTCTCCTTCGCCGGCACCTCCTGCCCCTGCGCCTCCAGGTCCCGCCCCCCGTCCAGATAAGCGCTGACCAGCAGTGCAGCACCACCCAGCGCACCCCCAACCGCCAGCTTGGGGCCGGCCAGCCGCGCCAGCGATGCCAGAAATTTTGCCATGATCCATCCTTGCCGAAAGCAACCGCGCGATCCTAGCGCGAAAAGGTTAGGGGATTATGGAGCGCGCGAGGGAAGGAAAGCCGGCGCTCGATTGCGCACATGGATCAACATCGGCATTCTCCGCCAATGGAGAGGCCGCCATGCCCAAGTCCGGTAAACTCGCTTTCATGATGCTGATGCTGATCGCAGGGTGCGCCGGCCCGACCCGAGACCGGCAGATGCTTCGGGATATCCATGCAGAAGCCCTGGCTTTGGAAGGGCCGCGCCTGCAGTCCTGGACCTCATTGCCCAAGACCCGTTGGCCTCCGGGTATTGCAAGCCTGAGGCCGGAAAGCGTCAGCATTTCCGCGGATGGCGTCGATATCCTGATGTCGCCTTATTTTGACGGTGGTTGGGGATATTTCATCCCCTTTGATGATAGCTCATCGCCGGAGCCAAGGGGCCGGTATGAACCCGCGGGTGAAGGGATCTACTGGTATCGCCCCGATTGATCTTCGCCGGTGGTGATCCTCCGGACGAACCAAGGCCTCCGCCTGAATTCCCCTTCCAAAATAGGATTTCCTCTGATCTATCCTTGTGGATGGAACAGCAGCCCATCCCCACCTCGCCTGCGCCCTCGGCGCAAGTCCCAACCAGCCGCGCCCACTGGACCGCCGACAAGCAGCGCCTCTTCCTCGCGGCCCTGCTCGCCACCGGCAATGTCTCGCACTCGGCCCATGCCGCGGGCATGTCGCGGTCCAGCGCGCATCGCCTCCGCCGGCGTCTGGCGGGCACGCCGTTCGACCGGACATGGGATCGCGCGCTGGCGCTTCATGCCCAGACTCTCGCCGATCCCTTCGCCGCCGACCCCGCCAGGCCCGCCGCGCAACAGGCGCGTGGGTGAGGCCTATGTGGCGCATCACTGTCGCGTCGGTGTCGCGTCGCTGTGACTTTTGTGGCGCGTCGGTGTGGCTTCGCTGTAGCTTTGGCGTGACTATTGGCCCTTTTCCACCGCCCGGAGGCCGACAACGGTGTGAACTTCGCTGCTGTCGCGTCCGGGCGGGGAAGCGCGCCCTCCTATGCCGCCACCCGGTCGAGATAGGGCAGGCGCTCGCTCAATCCATCCGGCAGTCCGCCGACGATCAGCGCGCGGGCCTGGTGCCAGAAGGCGGAGAGCAGCAGCAGCGCCGATCCGATCACCAGCGCCGTGAACCCGGCCGACATCTCGACCGCCCCGGCCTTCTGGAACAGGGCGTAGAGGGCGAAGAGCACATAGGCGAGGCTGGAAACCAGCAGTGCCCGGCGGTCGATGGCCAGCGCCACCAGCCCGAACGCGATGTAGAGCGCGACCACCATCAGCGCCGTGCCCGCATCCATCGTCTGCGCGCTGAAGATGCCGAGCAGGTGGAACAGCGAATGGGCGATCATCGGCGCGGCCGTCAGGTGCAGCCAGAAGGCGACGTCGGACCGGCGCGTGGTGCGCGCGCGGTCGCTCATGTCCCAGCGCATCGCCAGTGCAAAGATCGCGATGCCCGCCGCCAGCAGCAGGCCGAAGCGCAGCGTCTCGCTCTCCGGGGCGATCGACAGGATCAGCCCGCCCAGCACCGCCGCGCCGGCGGCAGCGCCTGCCGCGACCGTGATCGGCACCATGAAGCGCCGCCAGTGCGCCCAGGCGCCCACTGCGACCACGGCCGCGATGGCGGACAGGATCAGCGCGCCGGTGCTTTCATCGGCATCGGGGACGATCTGCATCATCAGGGCAACCAGCGCGAAGGCGAGGCCGCCCGCAAAGCCGACCAGCAGCAGGATCGACGGCAGCGCCATCCGCCGCTTCCGGGTGAAATATTCGGCCAGTCCCCAGCTCGCCGCGGTGATCAGCAGGCCGGATGCGGGGGTCGGGTGGTGCTCCGCCGCCCCGAATCGCAAGCCGTCGCCCAGCCAGCCGACCGCCACCAGCAGGATGGCGCAGGCGATGGCCACGAAAATATCGTTGAACCCGCTCAGCAACCGGAAATGTTCTTCGTCCACCACCGGGCTGGCCCGCAGCGCCGCGACATGCGCACGCAGGGCCTCCGCCGCCTGCGGGGTGATGGCCCCCGCCGCTACGGCATCCTGTAGATCGCTCTCGCTGTACATGATCCTGTCCTTCCATCCCCTCCACACGATCTTGTAGCACTACTGTATTACTGCATCAACACACATAAAATTCGCCTTTGTGGGCGGCGGTTTGCGATGCTAGCGCCGACGCTGATAAACAAGGAGAGCCCTGCCATGACCCTGCCGGCCCAGCTGCAAGGCCGCCTGTCGCTGCCGCTCATCGGTTCGCCGATGTTCATCATATCGCAGCCCGCGCTGGTCCTGGCACAGTGCCGGGCCGGCATCGTCGGCGCCTTCCCGTCGCTCAACGCGCGGCCCAGCGGTACCTTTGAGGCATGGTTGCAGCAGCTCGGTGCCGAACTGACGGAAAAGGACGCGCCCTTCGCCGTCAATCTCATCGTTCATCGCACCAACGCCCGCCTGGAGGAGGATCTTGCCCTCTGCGTCAAATATCGGGTGCCGATCGTCATTACCTCGCTCGGTGCGCGCGAGGACGTGAATCAGGCGATCCATAGCTATGGCGGCCTCGTCCTGCACGACGTCATCAACAACGCCTTCGCCCGCAAGGCGGTGGAGAAGGGGGCCGATGGCCTGATCGCCGTCGCGGCGGGGGCGGGCGGCCATGCCGGCACGCTCTCCCCCTTCGCGCTGGTGGAGGAAATCAGGGCGTGGTTCGACGGCCCGCTGGCGCTGTCCGGCGCGATCGCCACCGGCCGATCGATCGCGGCGGCGCAGATGATGGGGGCGGACCTCGCCTATATGGGCTCGCCCTTCATCGCCACGACGGAGGCGAATGCGGACGCCGCCTACAAGCAGATGATCGTGGACAGCGGCGCGGGCGACATCGTCTATTCGGACGTGTTCACCGGCGTTCACGGCAACTATCTGCGGCCCAGCATCGTGGCGGCGGGGCTTGATCCCGACCATCTGCCCGAAGCCTCGGCGATGGACTTCGCGTCCATGACCGGCGGCGACAAGAAGGCGTGGCGCGACATATGGGGTGCGGGGCAGGGGATCGGCGCGGTCAGCGCGGTTCAGCCGGCCGCCGATTTCATCGCTGGGCTGAAGGCGGGCTACCAGGCCGCGATCGCCGCTTTCCCGTCACAGGAAGGCGCGTAGCGTTTCGACGAAGCGGTCGAACTGGTCGTGGTGCAGCCAGTGCCCGGCATCGGCGAAC
The DNA here is from genome assembly GCF_000447205.1 of Sphingobium ummariense RL-3. GTDB lineage: Bacteria > Pseudomonadota > Alphaproteobacteria > Sphingomonadales > Sphingomonadaceae > Sphingobium > Sphingobium ummariense. The sequence continues at coordinate 26,368 of NZ_AUWY01000071.1, forward strand.
TCGGCCAGACGCGCGTCGCGGAAATGCGCCATTCGCCCATCCTGCGCCGGGTTGGAAGCCCAGCTGTCGAGGCCGAGGCACAGCAGAACGGGGCAGGCGATCCTCTGCCAGAAGGCGGGGAGAGCCTGTTCGGCCATCCCCTCGATGATCTGGGCGTGCAGCGCGTTGTCAAACTTCCAGCTGTAGCTGCCGTCCTCGTTGCGGTTGACGCCGTGGATGGTCAAATGCAGCGCCTGCTCGACCGACAGATGGTCGTTCCGTTCGCGCATGCGCGCGACCGCCGCCTCGATGGTCGGGTAGCGACGGGGAATGCGCGACGCGGCGGCGCGACGGGTCAGTATCCAGTCTCGCCAGATGTCCGGCTGCGGCTTCTCCAGCCGGTCGGCGAGTCGCCGCGGCGCAAGGCCGAGTCCCTCGACCGCGACGATCTTCCCCACTTTCTCGGGAAACAGCCCGGCATAGCGCAAGGTGATCGATCCCCCCAGCGAATGGCCGACGATCGAAACCCTGTCCCGCCCGGCCAGCTCCACCAGCTGCGCCAGATCATAGACATAATTGTGCATGGCATAGCTGCCTTCCGACGACCAGGCGCTGTCGCCGTGGCCGCGCAGGTCGGGCACGATGACGTGGTAGTCGCGGGCGAGCGCGCGCGCGGTCCAGTCCCAGCTGCGCGCATGGTCGAATCCGCCATGCACCAGGACCAGCACCGGCGCGGCGCTGTTGCCCCAGTCCAGATAATGCAGCCGCGTTCCCAGCGAGGTGAAATAATGCGACGTCGGGGTGGGCGCGGTGGGCGTGTCCATGCAGTCCTGTCGGCGATGGGGAAGGGGATACGCTTCCCCATTGGCGAACTGCACCGCGCATGCAAGAGCGAAGCTGGCCCTTCTCCGATATTTCCCTCCCACCGCGCGTCCTGCGCGCTGTTCTTGCGGAATAGTGTGGAGAGGAATCAGCTGCGCGTGTCAGGCGCCTCCCAATTTGGCGTAGGGCCAGCCGTGCCTCCAGGTCGCACGGCCGCGACAATGCGGGCGAGTTCCGCTTGGCGGAACGGCTTGTCGAGCCGCGGCCGAAGGCTTGCATGGGGCGGCAGTTCGGCGAAGCCCGTGACGATGATCACGGGCAGGTCCGGCATCCTGGCCTCTATCTCGTCGGCCAGCTGCGCTCCGGTCATGGTCGGCATGGCATGATCGGTGATGACCAGGTCGACCCTGCCATTTTCCAGCATGTGCAGCGCCTCGGCCGCCGATGTTGCCTGGAATACGGTATGGCCCAGCTCCTCCAGCATGCCTGCCGTGTTCGTCAGCACCAGATCATCGTCGTCCACCGCCAGGATGACGAGCGGGTCGCTGTTGGCGAGTTCGAACGCGGTCAGCGCCGTCACCGCTTCGCGCGCGGCGTCTTCAGGTGCGACGGGCAGCCACAGCGTCACGGTCGTTCCCGCGCCCGGAGCGCTCTTGATGGTCAGCGATCCGCCACATTGCTGCGCGAAGCCGTGCACCATCGACAGGCCTAGGCCCGTACCCTTGCCTACGCCCTTCGTCGTGAAGAAGGGCTCCCGGGCACGAGCAAGGGTCTCCTCGTCCATCCCTTCGCCTTCGTCACGGACCGACAGGCGCACATATCGGCCCGCGGCGAGGTCCGGGCGTTCTCCTTCGGTGATGAAGACTTCGCCACCTTCCATGACCAGATGCCCGTTTCCGCCCATGGCGTCGCGCGCATTGACCGCCAGGTTGAGCAGTGCCAGCTCCAGCTGCGCGGGATCGGCATGCGCATCGGGCAATGTCAGGGGAAAGCGGGTTTCGATCGTTACGCCAGCGCCGAGCGTGGTCTTCAGCAGTTCCGCCATATCCCGCACAAGCGCCAGCGCATCGACCTTCTGCAACCGCAGTTCTTGCTTGCGGGCAAAGGCCAGCATGCGCTGGGTCAGCGTCGCGCCCCGTTCCGCGGCAGTGATGGCATTGTCGATATAGCGGGATATGTCTGCGCCCACCGCCAGGCGCTGGCGTGCCAGGTCCAGGCTGCCGACGATCACCGCCAGCAGATTGTTGAAGTCATGGGCAACCCCGCCCGTGAGCTTGCCGATCGCGTCCATCTTCTGCGTCTGGAAGATCGCCTCGCGCGCTTCGTCGAGCGCCCGCTGTGCCTCGCGGCGCTCCGTCAGGTCGCGGGTAATCTTGGCGAACCCGATCAGTGTCCCCTGCGAATCTCGGATGGCATCGATCACAACGTGGGCCCAGAGAGGCGTCCCGTCCTTGCGGATACGCCAGCCTTCCGCCTCGAACCGCCCTTCCATGCTGGCCGTGTGGAGGGCGCGGGACGGCATTCCCGCCATGCGGTCCTCTTCCGAATAGAATCGGGAAAAGTTCTGGCCTAGAATCTCGTCGGCACGATACCCCTTGATACGTTCCGCGCCGCTGTTCCAGCTGGTGACGGTGCCGACCGGGTCGAGCATGTAGATCGCGTAGTCGGTGACGCTCTGTATCAGTAGGCTGAAGCGTTCCTCGCTTCGGCGCAGCTCTTCCTGGATCGCGCGGCGCTCTGTCAGATCCCGCGTCACCTTGGCGAAACCCATCAATGTGCCATCGGGCGCGCGGATCGGGTCGATCACGACATTGGCCCAGAATCGGCTGCCATCCTTGCGCACCCGCCAGCCTTCCGCTTCGAACCGCCCTTCCTGTTCTGCGGTCTTCAGTGCGCGCTGGGGAATGCCGGCTGCCTGATCCTCTTCGGTGTAGAAGCGAGAGAAATGCAGGCCCACGATTTCTTCGGCCTCATACCCCTTAAACCGCCTGGCGCCAGGGTTCCAGCTCATGACCGTTCCATCTGGGTCGAGCATGAAGATCGCATAGTCGGTCACGCTCTGGACCAGCAGTTCAAAGCGGTTGCCTACAAAGTTCGGCGCCGCCGACACTGTCATGAAACCCCGCCTCGCAATCAGGTTATACTTTTGCTGAATGGAAAAAACGGCGCGGGGGGAAAAACGTTCCCGCCCGATGATCTCCTATGGTTGACTTCGTAGCGGGGCGACAGCACCAGAGCGCCCTTCGCTTGCTAGGGGAATTGAACGGAATGAGCGCGGGTGCGACGATCACGGTCATTGGCGAGGCAATGCTGGAACTCAGCCGAAGCGACGGTGAGAGCTGGAATCTCCGCTATGGCGGCGATGTGATCAATACGGCCGTTCATCTGGCACGGTTCGGTCACAGGGTCCGGTTCGCCAGCGCGATCGGCACCGACCCGATGAGCGAAGACCTGCGTCGCGCCTGGGAGGTCGAAGGGATCGACACCAGCCTGGTCCAGAGCGCCGCCCACCGGCTCCCCGGCCTGTACGCGATCGAGACCGATGCGATGGGGGAGCGCAGCTTTCATTACTGGCGTAGCGAAAGCGCCGCGCGACAGATGTTCGCTCTGCCGGGCAGTGACGCCATGGCAGCGCAGGCGGTGGAAACCGACCTCCTCTATTTCTCGCTTATCACGCTCGCCATCCTGCCCGATGAGGGGCGTGAGCGGCTCCTGTCGCTGTGCGATGCAGTGCATGCGCGCGGCGGCATGGTGGCGTTCGACGGCAACTACCGTCCCCGCCTGTGGCCCGACGCCGAAACGGCCCGCTTGTGGCGCGATCGCGCGATCGCGCGTTGCGACATCGGCCTGCCCACGCTGGCGGACGAGGTGGAGATGGGGGAAGCGAATGATCCCGCAGATGCCGCCGGGCGCTGGGGGGCGGAGCAGGGGAGGCAGATCGTGGTGAAGCTCGGTGGCGAAGGCTGCCTGATCGGCGGCCGGGCGGTTCCACCGCCTCGGCGTATCGACGTGATCGACTCAAGCGGGGCGGGGGATGCCTTCAACGGCGGCTTTCTCGACGCCCGACTGAGGGGCGTTCCCCCGGTAGAGGCTGCCTTGGCAGGTCATCGGCTCGCGGGCTGGAACATCGGACGCCGTGGTGCGATTCCTGCGCGTGACGAAGAGGCGCCTTACTGACCCGATCGGGGCGGACCACAGCCGTTCCACCCGCGTTCATCTTGCGGGGAGCAGCTTCCGCTTCGTCTCCATTGCTGGACCGAAGGAGCAGATGGTGAAACCGACCCCCTGGTTGCTCATCCCCGCCGCTGGGCTCGCCAGTGCCGCCATGGCTGCGCCGCGCCCCTTGCTGACGATGAATTTCGACAAGGGCGGGCAGGCGCCGTCTGCAAAGGCACCTATTGCACCTATTGCACCTATTGCAACCATTCCCGGCCCGGATGGCGCGAACATTCGCCCGACCATCGACAAAGGCACGCGGCCCGCGCTGTCCAGCGGCATCGTGTCATCCGGCTGTCTTTCGCCGCCCAACTGCCTGCGCGTCTCAATGGCGCCGACGCAGCCGGGCGCAGCCAAGAACAAGATCATGTATTCCTTCTGGTCGCACTATAGAGCGCTACCGGGTGGGGCAGCGAACCGTTTTAGAATTGGCGATGACAAACCTTTGCAGTTCCAGTTCGCCATGAAACTTGACCCGAACTACGATACTCCGCCGCATCAGATGATCCACTTTCAGGTGTTTCAAGCCGCCAGCACCGGCAAAGGACGAAAAGTCCCCGGCATCGAGCCAGGAGGCCCGATCCTTTCGCTGCGCATCGTGCCGCAATCTCGCCGAAGCACCGAATCCGATCAGGTGCAGGAATTCATTATTGTCGTGCGAAATCCCGCTGCGACGAAGCTCTATTATTACGGAACGCGCGACCCTGGAGTTCTCTATCGAGGCACCATGCGCAAGGGCGTATGGACTCGCTTCAATTTCGAGCTTCTGTCCGTCGAAAAAGGATCTGAGACGGGGGGACGCATCCGTGCCTTCATGAACGGCCGCCAGATAGTCGACTATCGCGGAGCATGGGGCTTTTCTCCCACCGCCTATGGCGCCTGGCGCGATCTTGGACTGGAACTGGGGGCCTATCGCTCGGCAGACAAGACCGGTACGCAGACGGTCTATTTCGACAACATCGCCGTGTCTCGCTGAGCGCCTGGAGTGGGTGAAGGGAATCGAACCCTCGTCGTAAGCTTGGGAAGCTTCTGCTCTACCATTGAGCTACACCCGCGTGCCATTCGCCATGGCATGGTGCGCGAGGCAGGTCAACTGACCTGGCGCTTGGCCAGCTTACGGGCCAGCGTGCGGCGGTGCATCCCCAGCCGCCGCGCGGCTTCCGAAATGTTGAAGTCACTGTCCTTCAGCACTTCGTGTATATGTTCCCATTCCAGCGTCTTGATCGATGTGGCGCGCGGCGCCAGCGGGGTCGAGGGATCGCCCGCCGTTCGGGCGAACGCGGCCTCGATGTCGTCGGTATTGGACGGCTTGGCGAGATAGTGGGACGCGCCCAGCTTGATCGCCTCCACCGCGGTTGCGATGCTGGCGAAGCCGGTCAGCACGACGATCGTCATTGCCGGATCATGCGCATGCAGGGTCTGGACGCAGAGCAGTCCGGATTCGGTGCCCAGCTTCAGATCGACTACTGCATAAGACGGCTTCCGCACCGATAGCAGATCGACCAGCGCGGCATGGCTGTCCGCCTGCAGCACGGCATAGCCGCGCCGTTCGAAGGAGCGCTTCAGCGTCCGCGCGAAATCCTGATCATCCTCGACGATCACGAGCAGGCGGTCATTCTCCATTGCTCGTCTCCTCCATCCCCACCGCGGCAAAGGGCAGGCGCAGCACCACCATCGCCCCGCCATGCGCGCCGTTGCTGGCGCTGACGCTGCCGCCCAGCTTGCGCACGACGTTCACAACCAGGAACAGGCCGAGGCCGCCGCCCTGCTTGCCCTTGCTTGACCGGTAGGGCTTGCCGAAATCGGCCAGCATTTCCTGGCTGAAGCCGCCGCCATTGTCACGCACCGCGATATTCAGCGACGCGCTGTCACGACCCACCAGCATGTCGATATAGGTGGCGCCCGCCTCGCGTGCATTGTCGAGCAGGTTGAAGATCGCCTGCCGGATGACCGGGTCTGCTACGATGCGGGGATAGTCGTGCGGGCCGAAATCGCAGCGCAGCGGATTGCCGGGATTGGCGGCCCGCCAGTCGCGCGCGATCCCCTCGACGAAATCACGCACCCCGGTCACCGTCGGCGCCTCGCCGCGCGCCTCGCCCGAGGAAAGCAGGATGCCGGTGACGATCGCCTTACAGCGCTGGACGGCTGCCTGCATCTCGCCGACCTCTTCGACCAGCGCCGGATGGCCGGTGATCTCGGGCATGTGTCGCCAGTCGCCGAGCACGACGGCGATCTGCGACAGGGGCGTCCCCAGTTCGTGCGCCGCGCCTGACGCCAGCAGCCCCATGCGGACGATATGCTCCTCCTCTGCCGCACGCTGGCGCAGTTCGGCCAGATAGGCTTCGCGCGCCTGGAGATTGCGCGTCACCCGGCCCATGAACAGCACCAGCAGCACCGCGATCATGGTGAGGCAGATCCAGGTGCCGATGATGTGCAGGTCGAACAGATGCCCTTCCAGTGCCTCGCTGAGGTCAAGAGGTCGGTAGAAGAAGGAGAGCAGCCCGGCACAGGTCCCCGACAGCAAGACGATGCCCCAAACAGCCCATTGGCCTAGCAGGAGCGCACCGAGCCCTACCTGCAGCAGGTAGAGCGAGAGGAACGGATTGGTAGCTCCGCCGCTGAGGTACAGCAGCGCGGTCAGCGTCAGCACGTCGAAAAGCAGCGACAGGAATGTTTCCTGGTGGGCGACGTCGGTGCGGCGGCGCAGGACGGCGAAGCTCGCGATGTTCACGGCCGCTGCCACGCCCGCCACCACCAGCATCGGCGCAATGGGCAGGCGGATGTCCATGACGAAATGCGCGAACAGGATGGTCGCGACCTGGCCGGCGATTGCGATCCAGCGAAGCTGGACGAGCAGCGCCATGTTCTTGCGCCCGGCGGCGTCCGCCGGCCACTGGCTCGGCAACCAGCGGCGCTTCATTTCCGTGCGCCCTTCCACTCCTGATGCATCACGAAGATGTAGGCGCACATCGTCATCGCCGCCAGCGTGAACCAGGTAATCGCATAAGCGAAGTGATTGTTCGGAAAGCGAAGCACGGTAAGGCCGGGCACAGGATAGCTATGGGTGGCCGGGTCGCCCTCCGCGTCGACGAAATAGCCGGCGATGGGCGATAGCCGCCGGGTTCCGGCGATGGCCGCGACGTCGCGGGAATACCAGCGCCCGGCGGTGGGATCGTTGCTGCGCAGGAAGCCGCCTTTGGGTTCGCTGAGCCGTACCAGTCCGGTCACGCGGACGGCCCCCGCTGGACGCAGATAATACTGGCGATCCTGCGCGGGCACGAAGCCGCGGTTCACCAGCAGAATGAAGCCCCGATCGGTCTCCATCGGCGTCATTACCCAATATCCCGGGCCGCGCACCGTCGATGCTTGCACCAGCGTCGCCTTGTCGTGCAGGAACCGGCCGGTGGCGACCACGCGGCGATATTCGTCCGCCTGTGTGGCGACCCGCGGCGCATCGATCGGCGCCGCGTGTACCCGCTGCGCGACCCGCGCGATCAGGTCGCGTTTCCAGGCAAGACGGTGCACCTGCCACACGCCCAGCGCGGCGAAGCCGGTGACCAGCAGCATCGCGACCAGCGACAGGCCAGCCAGGAACCCCGCCGACCGTCGGCGGGGCATGTCGGCTGTCACGGCATCTGGCTCATGTCTTGGGCGCTCATCGGCATCATATTGTGGTTCAGATGGTACATGACCCACATCGAGCCGGACAGGGTGATCACCACCAGCACCAGCGTGAAGATCAGCGCCATCATCGTCCACCCGCCTTCGGAACGCGTGTTCATGTGCAGGAAGTAGATCATGTGCACGACGATCTGCACGACTGCAAAGCCGAGGATCACGATCGCGGTGGTCTGTGGATTGGTGAAATAACCCGTCATGACCAGCCAGAAGGGGATGGCCGTCAGGATTACCGACAGGCCGAAACCGATCATGTAGCTGCCGAAGCTGCCATGGGCGTGGCCATCGTCATGATGGCCATGGGCGTCGTGCTGTTCGTGGGCGCTCATCGCAGCATCCCCATCAGGTAAACGAAGGTGAAGACGCCGATCCAGACGACGTCGAGGAAGTGCCAGAATATGCTGAGGCACATCAGCCGCCGCCGATTGGCGGGGATCAGGCCCTTCATGCCCACCTGCACCATCAGCGTGACCAGCCAGACGATGCCAAAGGTGACGTGCAGACCGTGCGTACCCACCAGGGTGAAAAAGGCGGACAGGAAGCCCGACCGCATCGGGGTCGCGCCTTCATGGATCAGGTTGGAGAACTCGTAGAGCTCGATCGACAGGAAGGCGAGGCCGAACAGGCCGGCGACCGCCAGCCAGGCCTGGGTGGCGCCCGGCCGGTTCTTCTCCATCGCCAGCATGGCGAAGCCGTAGGTGATGGAGGAGAAGAGCAGCATGGCGGTGTTCAGCGCAACCAGCGGCAGCTCGAACAGGTCCTTCGGCCCCGGTCCTGCTGCATAGCTGCCGCCCAGCACCGCATAGGTGGCGAACAGACAGGCGAAGATCAGGCAGTCGCTCATCAGGTAGAGCCAGAAGCCCAGCCCCGTGCTGGAGCCTTCCGGATGATGCGGCTCGTGCGCTAGATGGAAGAGCGGATTGCCGTCCTGGTCCAGGAAGGCGGGATCGACGGTGGATGCGCTTGCCATGATGGATCAGCCCTGTGCCGCGAGCAGCCGTGTGCGCTCGCCCTCGGTGCGCTCGACAACATCCTTGGGGATGTAGAAATCGCGCTTGTAGTTGAAGGTGTGGCCGATCGCGACCGCCAGGATACCGATGAAGCTCAGTCCCGCGAGCCACCACATGTACCAGATCATGCCGACCGAAAAGGCGACCGACAGGCCAGCGAGGATGATGCCGGTGCCCGTGTTGCTGGGCATGTGGATCGCCTCATAGCCGGTCAGCGGACGCTGATAGCCGCGCTTCTTCATGTCCGCCCAGGCGTCGCCGTCATGGATGACGGGCGTGAAGGCGAAATTATAGTCGGGCGGCGGCGAGCTGGTCGACCATTCGAGCGTGCGCCCGTTCCAGGGGTCGCCGGTCGTGTCACGCAACTGGTCGCGCTTCATGATGCTGACGCCAAACTGGATGAACATGCAGGCGATGCCGAGCGCGATCAGCAGCACGCCGATGCCCGCGATCACGAACCAGATCTGCAGCCCGGGGTCGTCGAACACCCGCATGCGCCGGGTCACACCCATCAGGCCGAGGATGTAGAGCGGCATGAAGGCGACCCAGAAGCCGACCACCCACAGCCAGAAGCTGCGGAGACCCCAGGTCTTGTCGAGCTTGAAGCCGAAGGCCTTGGGCCACCAGTAGTTGATCGCCGCGAACAGGCCGAACAGTACGCCGCCGATGATGACATTGTGGAAATGCGCGATCAGGAACAGCGAGTTGTGCAGCACGAAGTCGGCGGGCGGCACTGCAAGCAGCACACCGGTCATTCCGCCCACGACGAAGGTCAGCATGAAGGCGACCGTCCACATCATCGGCAGCTCGAAGCGGATGCGGCCGCGATACATGGTGAACAGCCAGTTGAACAGCTTGGCGCCGGTCGGGATCGAGATGACCATAGTCGTGATGCCAAAGAAGCTGTTGACGCTGGCGCCGGACCCCATGGTGAAGAAGTGGTGCAGCCAGACGAGGTAGCTGAGGATCGCGATCACGACCGTCGCATAGACCATCGAGGAGTAGCCGAAGAGCCGCTTGTTCGAGAAGGTCGATGTAACCTCCGAGAAGACGCCGAACAGGGGGAGGATGAGGATGTAGACCTCCGGATGGCCCCAGATCCAGATGAGGTTGACGTACATCATCGGATTGCCGCCCATGTCGTTCGTGAAGAAGGCGGTGCCGACATAGCGGTCGAGGCTGAGCAGGGCGAGCACCGCCGTCAGCACCGGGAAGGCGGCGACGATCAACACGTTGGCCAGCAGAGACGTCCACACGAAGATCGGCAGCTTCATCATCGTCATGCCTGGCGCGCGCATCTTCACGATAGTCGCGATCAGGTTGACGCCGGACAGCAGCGTGCCGACACCGGCCACCTGCAGCCCCCAGATATAGTAATCGACGCCTACGCCAGGACTATAGGCTATTCCGGATAAGGGGGGGTAGGCCAGCCAGCCGGTGCGCGCGAATTCGCCCACGAACAGCGACATCATGACGATGACGGCGCCGCCCGTCGTCATCCAGAAACTGAAATTGTTGAGGAAGGGAAAGCTGACGTCGCGCGCGCCGATCTGGATCGGGACGATATAGTTCATGATCCCGGTGATCATCGGCATCGCCACGAAGAAGATCATGATGACGCCGTGCGCCGTGAACACCTGGTCGTAGTGATGGGCGGTCAGATAGCCTTCCGACCCGTTGAACGCCCAGGCCTGCTGCAGGCGCATCATGACCGCGTCGGAAAAGCCGCGCACGAACATGATGAGGCCCAGGATCATGTACATGATGCCGATGCGCTTGTGATCGACGGTGGTGAACCAGTCGCGCCACAGCCAGCCCCAGAGCCGGTATTTCGTGACGGCCGCGACCAACGCGATGCCGCCGAGCACCACGACGGCAAAGGTGCCGATCAGAATCGGCTCGTGGATCGGGATCGCGCTCCAGTCGAGACGGCCGAATATCAGTTTCCAGATACCGCTGTTCTCGGATGCGGGATGGGGGGACATGGGCGGGCCTTCAGGCGAAAGGGAAAGGGGTGGGGCGGGGGAGGGCGGACTGGCGCATCACATGCCCTTGAGGCTCATATGGCCAGCATGGCCGTCGGCATCCTTCTGCCCTGGGGCTTGGTGCCCCTGTTCGGCGGGCGTGCGCTCTGCCGCCGGGGTCATTCCGGCCGGCTGCGCGATCTCGCCGCGCTTGCCGGGCGGAAGGGGATGATATCCGCCGACATCGATGGTGCCGTCATGGCGCAGCCCTTCGACGTCATGCGCCGATTCCTTGCCCGCGCCGCCTTTCATGTCGGTCATCATCACCTCGTCCATGCAGCGTTTGCCGGGCTGCGCGCACATGTTGAGCGCGGCGTGGAACAGGTGGGGCTCGACAGCGCCGAAATACATCGGCGGCACCTTCTCGCTCGGCTGTTCCAGTTTCACATAGGTCGCGCGGTCCAGCGGCGCCTTGCTAGCGCGAACCTGCGCGACCCAGCGGTCGAACCCGGCGCGGTCCGTCGCATGGAAGCGGAAGCGCATGTGGGAGAAGCCCGCGCCGGAATAGTTGGCGGAAAAGCCCTCGAAATCGCCAGGCTTGTTGGCGACGGCGTGCAGGACCGTCTGCATCCCGGGCATGGCGTAGATTTGTCCTGCCAGCGCCGGCACGAAGAAGCTGTTCATGATCGAGCTGGAGGTGATCTTGAACTCGATCGGCTGATCGACGGGAGCCGCAAGCTCATTGACCGTCGCAATGCCGAGCTCGGGGTAAATGAACAGCCATTTCCAGTCCATGGCGACCACCTGGACCTGCAGCCGCTTTGCCGCCGGATCGACCTTACGCGTAGCGTCGAGGCGCTCGATCGGCCGATAGGGATCGAGCAGGTGCGTGCTGGTCCAGGTGATGGCGCCCAGCGCGATGATGATCAGCAGCGGGGCAGACCAGATCAGCAGTTCAAGGCTGGTCGAATGGTCCCAGTCGGGATCATAATCCGAAGCCTGCGCCTTTTCCCGGTAACGCCAGGCGAACCACACCGTCATCGCCATCACCGGAAGGATGATGAGCAGCATCAGCACGGTGGATATAAGGATCAGATCGCGCTGTTGCAGTGCGACATCGCCGGCAGGGTTCATCAACACCCAGTTGCACCCCCCGAGAGGGAGTAGCAGGACGGGAGCGAATCGCCGCAGAATGGCGGATTTGGGCCGGGTAAACGGAGCGGTCATGTCGCCCGCATAGGGAGATGGGTAGCGCATCGACATTGGACCTTTTGTCCTATCCCCTCGCAACTGCAAAATGGGGCATTGCCGTTTCGACCACTGGAACGATTCGCTATGCTGCAACATGTGCAGCGATGAGTCGTTCCCACTCAATCAACGCCAGGAATAGCCGATGACGTCCGCGACCACCACGCCCCATTCCACAGCGATGGAACGCGACGCTCGCGTGATCAATGCCCGCGAAAAGAAGATCGCGCCGGGCGAGATCGCGATCGGCGTCATCATCGGCCGCACCTCCGAATTCTTCGACTTCTTTGTCTATGCGATCGCATCCTGCATCGTCTTTCCGGCGCACGTCTTTCCCTATCTGACCCCGCTTGCCGGCACGCTCTGGTCGTTTGCGATCTTCGCGCTGGCCTTCATGACACGCCCCATCGGCTCCTTCCTCTTCATGGCGATCGACCGCGCCTATGGCCGCGGTGTAAAGCTCACCATTGCGCTGTTCCTGCTGGGCGGATCGACCGCGGCGATCGCATTTCTGCCGGGCTATGACACTATCGGACACTGGTCGGCCGTGCTGCTGGCGCTGTTCCGCGGGGGACAGGGCGTGGCGCTGGGCGGGACGTGGGACGGCCTCGCCTCCCTGCTTTCATTGAACGCGCCGCGTAACAAGCGCGGCTGGTATGCGATGATGCCGCAGCTGGGTGCGCCGATCGCGCTGCTGGTGGCGAGCGGCCTCTTCTCCTTCTTCCTCTCCACTCTGTCGCGCGCGGATTTCCTCGACTGGGGTTGGCGCTATCCCTTCTTCGTCGCCTTCGCGATCAACGTGGTGGCACTGTTCGCCCGCCTGCGCATCGTGGTGACGCACGAGTTCGAGCGACTGTTTCATGCCCGCGAGCTCCAGCCCTCTCCGGTCATGGAGACCATCCGCAGCGACGGCCGGAACATCGTGATCGGCGCCTTCGCTCCGCTCGCCAGCTTCGCGCTGTTCCATATGGTGACGGTATTCCCGCTTTCCTGGATTGCGCTTTACACCCGCCAGCCGCTCGAACGCTTTCTCGGTATCGAGATGATCGGCGCCTGCGTCGGTATCCTCGCCGTCATCGTCTCTGGATTCGTCGCGGACCAGGTCGGCCGCCGTACCTTGCTCGGCTGGTCGGCCGCCGGCATCGCGATCTTCTCGGTCGCTGCGCCCCTGCTGCTGAACGGTGGCGACCTGTCCGAAGTCGCCTTCATGGTGCTGGGCTTCATGCTGCTGGGCCTCAGCTTCGGCCAGTCGTCTGGCGTGGTGGCATCGAACTTCTCGACCTCGACCCGCTATACCGGATCGGCGCTGACGTCCGATCTTGCCTGGCTGGTGGGCGCCGGCTTCGCGCCGCTTGTCGCGCTCGCGCTGTCCGTCACCTTCGGACTGGCGGCCTCCGGCGTCTATCTGCTTTCGGGCGCGATCGTGACTGCCGTGGCGCTCTTCATCAACAAAGAGCTGGCGGGCAAGGACCGCTGATCAGGCGGCCGCGCGCATCCGTGCCAGCGCCTTGCGGTCGAACCAGCCCGTCGGCAGCGGGCGGGGGCGAAAGCGCGGCAGCCATTCGCCGTATAGGGCGCCCAGCCTCGGCGGCAGCCCGTCCGGCCCCTCCCGCGCCATGATGTCGGATATGATGCGGTTCTGGTAGAAGCGCACCGAATAGTTGATCATCCGCTTATACTGCATCCGCCATGTGGACGGCTGGGTCAGTCGGACAGGCTCGCAGGCGAAACCGGCAGCCTCGCAGGCGGCGACCCGCTCCATCACCCAGCCATGGTCGGTCTGCAGGTCGGTATGCGCCCAGGCCGCCACCAGCCCGTCGTCGCCGATCAGATCATCGGGCAGGCGCAGTCCGCGCGCACGGATCATACCGACGAACCGCCCCGACAGCGCATAGAGATCGCCAAACAGCCCGCCTTCGATCTTCAGATTGCGCCGGTACAGTTCGACCTGTCGGCCGTTGACCGGCATGCCGGCAACAGCATTGGCTTGTGGACAGGTCTTCAGCGTCTCCACCAGCGCATCGATCGATCCCGCAACGATCTCCGCATCGCCATCCAGTAGGACGACGGCGTCCTCGTCCCCCGTCAACAGGGCGTGGATGAAATGATTCCAGGTGCGCGACTTGCCGCCCGCGGCGATGTCATGAACGATGACGTTCGACCGCCCGCCCGCACGTGTCCGCGCGCGGTCGGCGGTGGCATCGGTCGATCCGTTCACCAGGATGTGAAAGATCGTCTCCGCCCGGTCGAGCGGTAAGGAAGAGAGGCACGCGCCGATCCGCCGTTCCTCCTGATGTGCGAAGATGGCGACCGCGACTTTCATGGCGGCTCAGCGGAAATCCCAGCCCTGCTCGCCATGCTGCGCAATGTCGAGCCCGTCGGTTTCCTGCTGCGCATCCACGCGCATGGGAATGACCATGGAGACGATCAGCGCGGCGATGGCTGAGCCGACCATGGCCCACAGCCCGACGATCGCGATGCCGACCAGCTGGCTGATTAGGGAGCCCGTCAAGGTGATCCCCGTATCGAAACCCACGCCGCCCAGCAGCGGCAGCACGAAGATCGGCAGCAGCAGCATCCCGGTAATACCGCCCAGCCCGTGCAGGACGAACACGCCTGCGGGATCATCGACCCGGTGGCGTAGCGCACCCCAGCCGATGCGGCAGACGCAGGCTGTGACCGCACCAATCAACATCGCCCCACCAGTGCCCACCAGTGCAGCTGAAGCGGAAATCCCGGCTAGCCCTGCCATCGCACCCGCCGTCACACCGGTTGCGCTCGTCCGACCCGCCAGCAACCGGTCAAGAAATGCCCAGGCCAGCGCCGCCGTGCAGGCGGCGAAATGCATGTTCAGGATCGCCGCCGCCGCATCGTCGGTCGCGCCCAGCGCCCAGCCGCCGATGATGCCGGCCCAGCCGACCCACAGCAGCGCGCCGCCCGCCAGGCTCAGCACCGGCGCATGGCCGGGATCGGATGGCTCGCGCCGTCGCCCCGCAATCAGCGCCAGGGCAAGGGCGGAGAAGCCGGCCGTGCCCTGCACCACAAGTCCGCCCGCGAAATCCATCACTCCTGCGTCCGCGAGCCAGCCGCCGCCCCAGGCCCAATGTGCGATCGGCGCATAGACGATCAGCAGCCACAAGGGGGCGAAGCCGATTATCCAGCCGAAGCGCGCACGTTCCGCCACTGCGCCGATGAGGAGCGTTCCGCTGAAGAGCGCAAGCGTCATCTGGAACAGCACGAAGGCGGATTCAGGCACCGTCAGCCCGTCGCGCAGCACTCCCAGCCCGGTAAGCAGGAGGTTGCCGCCGCCTCCCAGCCAAGCGCTTCCCGGCGCGTAAGCCAGACTATATCCCGCAATTCCCCAGGCGAGCGAAATGCCGGCTATGGCTACCAGGCCCTGTGCCGCGACGGACAGCGCGTTGCGTACGTTCACTATGCCCGCATGGCGCAGCAGCAGGCCAGGAAGTGCCGCCAGCAGCACCAGCATAGCGCACAGGATCATCCAGCCGGTGTCGCCACTGTCGGCAGCTGCGACCTGGGCCAAGGCAGGGGAGGGCAGAACCGAGGCGACAAAAATGGGCAGGGCGGCAGCAGGGCGCATGGTGAGGTCCGCTAAGGTTATCGGCGCCTTTTCTAAACCGGCGTGGGTAAAGACTTCGATAAGCCGCAGGGAGCGCAGAGATGTCTTCGCGGTGGCGGCTTTCGCGGCGTTACGAACAATGCCCTGGACGACCTATGCCGACCGTTGGCAGGCGGGCCTAGTAATCCTCACCCCCGCACGAGACGCGTCCGGTCCCCCGATTGTCGACCGTGCACGCCGCCTTTCCTGCCACCATCACATCGCCGGAGCCAGCGGCGATCACCTTGGCTGCGACGTCGGCTGTCAGCGCGATGCTGCCGGCGCCTTCATTGCCCACAATCGCCTGCCGCGTGCGCAGCCCCTCCGCCAGCACGGCACCCGGTCCGGATACATGGATTTCCGCCACGCCAGCCTGTCCATTGAGCACGGCCTTGCCGCCCCCCGCCAGGTTCAGGAACAACTGGTCGAGCTGCACGGCACCGACCGTCAGATCGCCGTTGCCGCCGATCGCGATCTGGCCCCGCTGCCCCTTCATCCGATCAACCGACACCGATCCGCCCCCAGACAGGATGATCCGGCCGATCTCTCCCGTCGACATGCGCAGCGTCGCTCCGCCCGGGGCCTTCGCCCCGGCTTGTCCTCGTTCCATCGATATGGTCAGCAACCGTCCCGACACATCGACCCGCAGCCGGTCGAGCGCCGCTTGATCTCCTTCCGCCCGGGCGGACACACCGCCGCCTGTCGTGATGACCACCGTCACCGGCGCATCTACCCGAACCGCGTCAAAGCTCGTGATCGTATAACCGCGTGTCGCCGCCTGCGCCGGCGCGACAAGCCCCAAGGTCGCGCAGAGCGTCAGGGCGCGCAACGCGCCTCGCCGGATCCCATGACGCTGCTCTTGCACTGTGCCCTGCCTTTCACCGTGACGTTGCCCGAGCCCATGATGCTGATGTCGACCGGCCCATCCGACGCGAAATCGCTGTTGCCCGATCCAAGGATGGATACCTTGGCCCGACGGACGTGCAATCCCTTGCCGGCAAAATTGCCCGATCCGGTGACGGAGACCTCGGCCGTTTCGGCAGTGCCGCCCATCGACAGATCGCCCGATCCGGTGATCTCCGCGTCCAGCGTCCCGACCTTTGCCGCGCCGACCTTAAGATTTCCTGAGCCGGTCAGCTCCGCCTCCAGCGACGCGCCTTCCGCCTTGTCGACCTCCACGTCGCCTGATCCTGTGAGAGAGATGTCGTCCAGACGCGGCAGGGTGACGCGGATGGTCGCACCATTGCCCTCGCTCCAGCCGAGGCCGAACCGCTTCTTCCGACCGATTTCCAGCGTGTCGCCATCCACACGGATGTCGAGCCGCTGCAGTACCTTGGGATCACCCTCGGCCTTCACCGAGAAACCGCTACCGATGGTGATGATGACGTCGTCCGGGCCGGTGGCATCGATGCCGGTGAAGTTTTTCAGGCTGCCCCAGTCCTGCGGCGCGGTGCTGTCCGATTCGGTGCCATGTCGTTCTGCACCTTGCGAACATCCGGCCGGAACCAGCGCGAGGCCGACAAGCATCAAGGCGGGCAGGAAAGTGAGGCGAGGCATCTGCATCTCCATACTGTGTTGTTCATGTAATACGCCATCTCGATGGCGGTTCCAACCCCCTTGTTCGTCGGACGAGAGCAGGCAAATATGGCAGCCTTCCACAACAGGATCTCACCGATATGCTCCGTGCTTCTCTTGGTCTTTCCCTGCTTCCCGTCCTGCTGGCTACTACGGCGACCGCGCAGGGAGGCGCGGCGTCTGCCCAGGGCGATGCAGGCGCCGCCTGGAGGCGCCATGTGGAGATCCTGGCAGCTGACGACATGGAGGGCCGGGGAACCGGCACGCCGGGCTACGACCGCGCGGCCGACTATGTGATCGCCCAGTTTCGGCGGATCGGCCTGAAGCCTGGCGGGATCGACGGCTTCAAGCAACCAGTCGCTTTCGTGGAGCAGATCGTCCAGTCGGACCGGAGCAGCGCGTCGTTGATCGGCGCGCAGGGAGAAACGCCGCTAGCGGTGCCGGGTGACCTCATCTTTTCGGGCGGCGGCGGCCCGGTGCCGGAAAGCATCGATGCCCCCATGGTCTTTGCGGGCTACGGCCTCCATCTGCCGGACGCGGGCTATGACGATTTCGCGGGGCTGGACGTGCGCGGCAAGATCGTCGTCGTGATATCGGGCGGTCCTTCAGCCCTGTCGGGCGCGCTGAAGTCCCACGCCCGGTCGGAACGGGCGACCTGGCTCGCCTCGCAGGGGGCGCTAGGGCTGATCAGCCTGGTGACGCCCAAGCAGGTGGAAATTCCCTGGAACCGCCGTGTGAACCTGGCCGGGGCGCCCGCGCTTTATTTCGCCGATGCGGTGTTGCGCGAAACTCAGGAGCCCTTCCTCGGCGCCCAGCTGGATCCCGCCAAGTCGGCGCTGCTCTTCGCCGGATCGGGCCAGGACTTCGCGAAGATCGCCGACGCGGCCGATGCGTCGGCGCCCATCAAGGGCTTTGCCCTGACCCAGCGGTTCAAGGCGCAGGTCGCGGCCCAGCGGCGCGATGTCGCCTCGTCCAACATCGTCGCCGTCCTGCCGGGCAGCGATCCCAGGCTGAAAAGCGAGTATGTCGTCCTGTCCGCCCACCTCGACGGCTACGGCATCGGCACGTCCGTGAACGGCGACGGCATCTACAACGGGGCGCTCGACAACGCATCGGGCGTCGCCAGCCTGATCGAGATCGCCAAGGCACTGAAGGCGGGCAAGGAGAAGCCGAAGCGCTCCATCCTCTTCGCCATCGTCACGGCGGAAGAAAAGGGCCTGCTCGGTGCGCGCTATTTCGCGAAGCGGCCAACGGTGCCGCAGCAGGCAATCGTCGCCGACCTCAATTTCGACATGGCACTGCCGATCTTCCCTCTGAAGGCGGTCACACCCATCGGCTATGACCAGAGCTCGCTGGGCAAGGATGCAGAGGCGGTGAGCGCGCAGATGGGCCTGCCGATCTGGCCGGACCCGTTCCCGGATCGCAACGTCTTCATCCGTTCTGATCAATATGCCTTCATTCGCGAAGGCATCCCCGCGCTATTTTTCAAATATGGGTTCAAGGCCGGCACGCCGGAGGCGGAAGTGGAGAAGGCCTGGCGGGCCAACATCTACCATTCGCCATCCGACGATCCGAAGCAGTCGGTCATGCCTGCAGAGACAGCCAAGCTGAATGCCTATGTCACCGCCGTCGCCCTGCGGGTCGCGAACAGCCCCCGGCGTCCGGCCTGGAACGACGACAGCTTCTTCAAGCGGTTCGCGAAATGACGGCCAGGCGGCGAGCCGCTATTGAGGGGCGGCTTTCCCGCGATAGCGATCGAACCAGGCTATGATGGCCGCCGCCTTGGCGGCGGACTGCGACGGGCGGGCGGCGATGCCGCCATGGCTGGCGCCGGGCACCTTCACCAGCGCAGTCGGCACCCCCTGGATCTGCAGCGCTGCATAATATTGCTCCGCCTCGCTGACCGGGGTCCGATAGTCCTCGCTGCCGACTACGACAAGCGTGGGTGTCTTGACGTTCCCGACCAGGCTGAGCGGCGATCGGCTCCAGTAACCCATCGGATCTTCCCAAGGTTTCTTGGGGAACCAGTAGCGCGAGGTGAAAAGGGTATTGTCCATGGTCAGCGCCTCGCTGATCCAGTTGATGACCGGCTTCTGCGTGGCTGCGCCTTTGAAGCGATCGGTCTTTCCGACGATCCAGCTCGTCAGCACGCCACCGCCCGATCCGCCTGTCACGAACAGATTGCCCGGATCGGCGACGCCCGACGCGATCGCTGCATCGACCGCTGCCATCAGGTCGCCATAATCGTCGCCGGGATATTTATGATGGATGAGTTGGGCGAATGCCTCGCCATAGGACGTCGAGCCCCGTGGGTTGGTGTAGAGCACGGCATAGCCGGCGGCCGCATAGAGCTGGTCATCGGTCGAGAAATGGGGGCCATAGGCAGTGTGCGGGCCGCCATGGATCTCCAGCACCAGTGGAACGCGCGTGCCCGGCTGGTATCCTGGCGGGGTGATGAGCCACGCAGGCACCTCGCGCCCGTCCGGCGCCTTGACCGCCAGCTCGCGAACCTGACCCAGCGTCTTGGACGCCAGGAAGCCTTCGTTGAGATGGGTGAGCTGGCGGGCCTTGCTGCCGGTCAGCACGGACAGTTCGGCCGGCTGAAGAGCGGAGCCGCTGGTAAAAGCAATTGCGCCGCCCTTCGACACGGTGAATTCGCCACCGCTATAGGGACGATCGAATGCGGTGCCGGTAAGGCCGCTCGCAAGCTCCGTGACCTTGCCATCGAGGGTGATGCGCGCAACCCGGTTGACCCCGCGTTCGTCATATTGGGCATAGAGCGAGCGGCTGTCGGCCGCCCAGACGGCGCGATCGATGCTGCCATCGAAACCGGCGGTGATCGCGCGAGGCGCACTGCCGTCGCGGTTCATGACGTAGAGCAGCGTGTTCTGATAGGACAGGCGCTTGTCGTCGAAGCCGAGATAGGCGATCTTCGATCCGTCGGGAGAGACCACCGGCGCGCCATCGGGGCCTTCGCGGCTGGTAAGCGGTGCGATCGCGCCCGAAGCCACGTCCAGCGCATAGATTTCCGGGTCGAAGACATTATGCTGCCAATCGGGCTTGCGCACTGCGCTGAAAAGCAGGGTACGGCCGTCGGGCGTCCAGCTCAGCGGCCCGCCGTCCTGATAATCGCCGAAGCTCAGTTGACGGGGCGGTCCGCCGTCCGCCGAAACCAGGAAGATATGGTCGTAGCCCGGCTGGACATAGCCGCCACCATCATTGCGATAATCGACGCGGTCGATGACTTCGAGCGGCTTGGCCCACTCGGCGCCCTCGGGCTTGTCGGGCGCTTTGCCGAGCTTCATCGGCTCGCCTGGGACACGCATGATATAGGCGATGCTGCGGCCGTCGGGCGACCAAGTAACCGATTGCGGGCTGTCGGGCAGGGTGGTGATGCGAACCACAGCGTCGCTGTCCATCCAGCGCACGAAGAGCTGAGCATTCCCTTTCGGATCCTGGGCAATATAAGCGAGCCGCTTGCCGTCGGGCGACCAGCGGGGCTGGCTCGCGTCGGGGACGAGTGGGCGCTGCGCCCCCGTCGCGGTATCGACCAGCCAGATCGCGCCCTTCTGCCGATCCGTCATGATGTCGCCCTGGCGGCGCACATAGGCGACCGTCTTGCCGTCCGGGCTGATCTGAGGGTCTGCCGCAACCTGAAGCGCGAAGATATCGCGGCCCTCGAAACGGGAGGCCGGGGCGGTCTGGGCAGAGACGGACATGGGCAGCAGCGCCGCGCCGAGAAGCAGCGCGGGCAGAGTCTTGTGCAGCATGGATGGACCTCAAGCGGTTTCAATGCGGCCAGACTTGCCTGTTTCTGCCCCGTTTTCAAGCGGAACGGTTTGTCCCATCCCGCCCTGCTCGCGCCGAAACAGTCGAAGGCCCCTTCCTTTCTTAAAGGAAGGGGCCTTCGACAGTTCTCTCCCTGAGGACAGGAGGTCAGCAGCCCGAGCCCATGGCGCCCGCCAGCATTCCGCCCAGGCCGCTGCCGCATTTCTTCTTCTTCGGGGCAGGGCGCTGCTGCTGAGCCCCCTCTGGCTCATCCTCGTCGCCGCCGCGCTGGCTCATCATCGCGCCCATGTCGGGGCCGTTCAGCATCCACATGGTGTTGGCGCGATAGCGGACGCGGGCGATCCATTCGGGTTTCCAGATGATCTTGGGATCGGCTGGGCGAGGCGGGTAGACGAAGTTCGCCTCGGGCCCATAGGCATAAAGCGTCCCCATCATGAACTCGCCGCCCGATTGCTGGACCTCGGCCGGGACGGTGCAGCTGGTCTGCGTCGGCGGCATCACGATCTTCTTGCCGATCAGCGACTGGACCGCGGCGGGCGACAGCCAGTCCCAGACGGGGCCGCCGAAGGCCTGGCTGGCCGACGACGCCCACCAGACCATGTCGCCGCCCTCTTTGGCGCTGAACACCCAGGCATAATAGCCTGTCGCCTTCGGCACTGCGTTCCAGGTCAATTCGGTTGCACCGCCCGCCGCAGCGCGCGAACGGCCGGTGATCGGCGGCATGAAGTCCTGATTGAGTGCGAACTTGATCTCCGGCGCGTAGTTGCCGGCGATGCGGTGGTCGCCGATCAGCGAAGCATCCGGGCCCACAACCTTGCGGGTCTGTCCATTGGGCCATTCGCCATAGGTCTTGCTGTTGTTGAAACGCACCTGCCATTCCTGCGGCACGCTGCCCGCGTTCATGTAAAGGCCGGGCGGAATCTGCCCCTTCGCGACCTTGGCGAAGTCGACGACCACTGGCTGGCCGGCAGCCGCCTTCGCGCCGCAGCCCCAGTAGATAAGCAGACGGCCCTTCGGACGCTCACCGGGGATGGTCTCGCCCTCGCTGGGCGTGACGCGCGGGGTGACGAGCGGGACGGAAGCGCCCAGCCCGGCGATGGCGGGCATGAAATGGTCGGCCTTGGGGGCGCCTCCGGCAGGCGCCTGGGTTGAACCGAGGCGCAGCACCAGCTCATGCATGGCCTGGTTGCCGCGGCCGCCGAACATCATGCCCATCGCGCCGCCCATGCCGCCACCGCCGCCGGCCATCGCCGCCATGCCGGACATGGTGCCGACATCCATGGAATAGCGGGCGATGGGACCACCATTTTGCTGGCTCGAACCCGGTGTGGCGAGGAAAGCGAGAGGAGAAAGGCAAAGAACGCCGCGAGCGAAGCGCGGAGAAAGAAAATGACGCACGACATCTGTTCCTTGATCGTTGCGGAAGAGATGCGACCTTTTTTCTGGAAGACGGCATGTAGCAGAGATTGCCGTGGCGGGGGAGGGGAAAGCTCAGGCGCGGCGAAAGGAACCGTAGCATAGGAAATGCGCGATCTGGTCCGCGACGGTGCGACTGTAGATCATTGCCGTGTGCGCGACGGGCATCACCAGATGATCGCTTTCACCGGGGCAGTGGGTCGCGGCGACACTGACCTTGCCGTCATTGGGTGCGCGGAAGAGAAAGGCAGGGATCGCCCCGACCATCGGACGGTCACCGGCGATGATGCCGAGTGGATAGTCGACTGTGCCGAACAACGCCTGCGTGGCGGGGTCGCGATGCGTGCGAAGTAGGGCGCTGGCCTGGTTCAGGATCGGGCGGTCGAGGCGCAGCCGATAGCAAAGGTCTGCCAGTTCGCTGCCGCCATGGGGCGTACCGAGCATGACGACGCGGCCGAGATGGCCGGGGCTGTGGCGGGTGAGATAGGCGCGCAACAGCAGGCCGCCCATCGAGTGGCCGACGAAATGAACGGCGGATGCTTCCTGCACCGCGCTGACTGCGATGCGGTGATGGAGATGATCGAGGACGCGGGTGATCGGCCAGCGCCAGCTGGGATAGCCGATGTTGGCGACATCATAGCCGGACTCGCGCAGGCGGCGGGCGAGTAGGGCGGTTTGAAGCGGGTGGCCGCCGAAGCCGTGAAGAAGGATGACGGATTCAGGACCGGGCATTGCCGCCATCGTCGTCCAGCGGCTCATATTCCCCTGTGTCGAAGTTGCGAAGCCACGCCGATCCGATCGGCCTGTCGATCAAATGCAACCAGCTGTCATCGGCGTTCAACACTTTACCGATGGCTATATATTCCGCGGTACGGCCTTTGATCTCATCGTCGCTCAGATCACGATAATCGCCCCGGATCCGCCATCCGCTGTCGGGATGCTCGTCGTGTTCGTCAGCCATGTCCGGCTGTTCGCGATAGACGAAATAGACCGGTACGCCGTCATTGAGTACGCAGCTGTCGGCCATGCACCGATCCCAATATTCGCGGTTGGGAGGATCGGGCGATACGTCTCTGTGGCCTTCATAGATAAGGTCAATAATGTGAAAAGGCTGGAATTCGAGCAGAGCGCCTTTATGCAACTGGGGCATGTCTGAAGGCGTATTCGCCAATGTGCCGGTCCATCCTTCCGGCGCGATGCTCTTCACCTCCACCCACATGCGTTCGGCGTCCCATTCGAGGCCCGGCGGGTGACTGCGGATCACCAGCTTTACGAGGTCACCGGGCCGTAGCGCTTCAATCCGACCCTCGGACGGCAGGAAAAAAGTGTAGGGTGCTTTGGCTTGAATTGGGCGCGGATCGTCGATTGACCATGAGCCGATGAAGCGGCGGCGGAGATTATGGAGGCGACCCGTGAGACGCATGACAAGTGACATTAGCGGCGGTTGCGACTGAGGCAATAGCGTCCCTCGTAGCCCCTCATCGGACTTCGCCTGAGCCCTGCGGTCTAAGGCTTCATGTCCTTCTCCCTGGGAGAAGGGTTTTCATGCAGAAAGGGCGACCTTCGCAGGCCGCCCTTTCTTTGTCCTGATAAAGGCGCTTATTTCGTGCTTTCGGCGGTCTTGGCCTTGCCGCCCTTCTTGCCCTTCTTGGGCGCGGCGGGCGTGATCTCGAAGGCAAGGGCATCGTCCTTCAGGTGGACATGGACCTCGCCGCCGTGGACCAGCTTGCCGAACAGCAGTTCTTCGGCCAGCGGCTGCTTGATCTTCTCCTGCATCAGGCGTCCCATCGGGCGCGCGCCATACAGCTTGTCGTAACCGCGCTTGGTGAGCCAGGCCTTCGCCTCGTCGTCCAGCGTGATATGGACGTCGCGGTCGGCGAGCTGCAGCTCCAGCTGCAGCACGAACTTGTCGATGACGCGCGCGACGATCTCCGGCGGCAGATAGCCGAAGGGCACCACCGCATCGAGGCGGTTGCGGAACTCGGGGGTGAAGAGCTTCTTCACCGCGTCCTCCTGCACGTCCTCGCGGGTCAGTTCGCCAAAGCCGATGCTTTCCTTTGCCATGTCCGACGCACCGGCATTGGTGGTCATGATGAGGATGGTGTTGCGGAAATCGACCGTCTTGCCGTGGTGGTCGGTCAGGCGGCCATTGTCCATCACCTGCAGCA
The DNA here is from genome assembly GCF_000447205.1 of Sphingobium ummariense RL-3. Taxonomy (GTDB): domain Bacteria; phylum Pseudomonadota; class Alphaproteobacteria; order Sphingomonadales; family Sphingomonadaceae; genus Sphingobium; species Sphingobium ummariense. The sequence continues at coordinate 50,852 of NZ_AUWY01000071.1, forward strand.
GGATGTTGAACAGGTCCGGATGGGCCTTCTCGATTTCGTCCAGCAGCAGCACGCTATGCGGGTTCTGGTCGACCGCATCGGTCAGCAGCCCGCCCTGGTCATAGCCGACATAGCCCGGAGGCGCGCCGATCAGGCGGCTGACCGAGTGCCGTTCCATATATTCCGACATGTCGAAGCGCTGAAGCGGGATACCGAGCAGGTTGGCGAGCTGACGCGCGACCTCCGTCTTGCCGACGCCGGTGGGGCCGGAGAAGAGATAGTTGCCGATCGGCTTGTCCGGATCGCGCAGCCCCGCGCGCGACAGCTTGATCGCGCTGGAGAGCACCTCGATTGCCTTGTCCTGGCCGAACACGACGCGCTTCAGATCGGTGTCGAGCGATCCCAGCACCGACTTGTCGTCGGCGGACACGGTCTTGGGCGGGATGCGCGCCATGGTGGCGATGACCGCCTCGATCTCCTTGGGCGTGATCGTCTTCTTTCGCTTCGAGGGCACCACCAGCATCTGCATCGCGCCGACCTCGTCGATCACGTCGATCGCCTTGTCGGGGAGCTTGCGGTCGTTGATGTAGCGGGCGGAAAGCTCCACCGCCGCCTTGATCGCGTCCGGCGTGTACTTGACGTGGTGATGATCCTCGAAGGCCGAGCGCAGGCCAGCCAGGATCTTGATCGTGTCCTCGACGGAGGGTTCATTCACATCGATCTTCTGGAAGCGCCGGAGCAGCGCCCGGTCCTTCTCGAAATGGTTGCGGAACTCCTTGTAGGTGGTGGAACCGATGCAGCGGATCGTGCCACCCGACAGGGCGGGCTTCAGGAGGTTCGACGCGTCCATCGCACCGCCGCTCGTCGCGCCGGCGCCGATGACGGTGTGGATCTCGTCGATGAAGAGCACCGCGTGCGGCATCTTCTCCAGTTCGGTGACAACCGCCTTCAGCCGCTCCTCGAAATCGCCGCGATAGCGGGTACCGGCGAGCAGAGCGCCCATGTCGAGCGAGTAGATCACGGCCTCCTTGAGGACGTCGGGCACCTCGCCTTCCACGATCTTGCGCGCGAGCCCTTCAGCGATGGCCGTCTTGCCCACGCCCGGATCGCCGACATAAAGCGGGTTGTTCTTGGACCGCCGGCAGAGGATCTGGATCGTCCGGTCGACTTCGGCCGCGCGGCCGATCAGCGGGTCAACCTTGCCCCGCATCGCCTTCTCATTGAGGTTGACCGTGAACTGCTCCAAGGCACTGTCCTTCTTGCCCTTGCTGTCCTGAGCCTTCTTTTCCTCTTCCTGGGCGCCCTTGGTCTCGCGCGGCTCGGGCGCGGGGGTGCCCTTGCCGACGCCGTGGCTGATGTAGCTCACGGCATCCAGGCGGCTCATGTCCTGCTGCTGCAGGAAATAGACGGCATAGCTTTCCCGTTCGGAGAACAGGGCGACGAGGACGTTGGCGCCCGTCACCTCGTCCTTACCCGAGGACTGGACGTGCAGGATGGCGCGCTGGACCACGCGCTGGAAGCCGCTCGTCGGGGAGGGGTCCGGCTGGCCTTCCACCTTCAGGCTGTCGAGCTCGTTATCGAGATAGGTGGTGACCGCGTCGGCCAACTCGCCCAGTTCCACGCCACAGGCCTGCATCACCTTCGACGCATGCTCGTCATCGACCAGGGCAAGCAGCAGGTGCTCCAGTGTCGCATATTCGTGGCGGCGCTCGGACGCATGGGTCAGCGCATTGTGCAGGGTGGTTTCCAGGGCGGATGCGAAAGATGGCATGTCTATACTACTCCTGGCCCCCAGATAGGGGCTGTCTTGAACCCTATGTCGGCATTGCTCGACAGCGGCACAAGGGGCAGCCCCCGGTCGCCGGAATTGCCTGACTGCCCGCACCCGGTGAACCCTTGTGAAGGGCCGCAGGGAGCAAGGCGCCGGTTCATCGCTTGAATAACGCCTCGGCGCTTGCCTTGTGGTTAACGGCGCTTTCAATTGTCGATCGGATGCGGGCGATTTCCCCCTCCAGCGCGACGATGCGCGCTTCGAGTTCGGCCACGGACAAGGGACCGAGATCCTGGCGCAGAAGCCGGGCCAGGGGATCGTCGGCCTTGCGCGGCAGATCGTCATCCATGTCCATGAAGCCTAATGTTGACCGGGCGGGGCAGTCTGTCAATAAGGGCGCGCGCAGCCGGCCGATTTCAGGCCGCGAGACTTTCCTGCGGCCGGGGGGCAGCGACGATGGCGGACACTTCAACGATACCCAATGAGATGACGGCGGTCGCCATTCCGGTGCCCGGCGGGCCTGATGCGCTGGTGCCCGAAAAACGGCCGGTCCCGGTTCCCGGTCCGGGCGAGGTGCTGATCCGTATCGCGGCGGCAGGCGTCAACCGGCCCGACGTGCTCCAGCGCCAGGGCAAATATCCGCCGCCGCCCGGCGCGTCCGACATCCCGGGGCTGGAGGTCGCTGGAACTATCGTGGCTGCGGGCGACGGGTCGGATATGCTGGTGGGCCAGCGGGTCTGTGCCCTGCTGGCGGGAGGCGGCTATGCCGAATATGCCGTAGTGCCCGCGGGCCAGTGTCTGCCGGTGCCCGACAGCTATGACATTGTCGAGGCGGCGGCGCTGCCGGAGACGCTGTTTACCGTGTGGACCAACCTGTTCGAACGCGCCTACGCGGTGGGAGGCGACACCGTTCTGGTGCACGGCGGCACCAGTGGTATCGGTACCATGGCGATCAGCCTGTGCAAGTTGTTCGACATCCGGATCATCGTCACTTGCGGCAGTGATGGAAAGTGCGACCAGGCGCGGAACTGGGGCGCGGACCATGCTATCAACTACCGCACACAGGATTTCGTCGACGAAGTCAGGCGGGTCACGGGCGGGCAGGGGGTGCAGGCCGTGCTCGACATGGTCGGTGGCGCTTATGTACCGCGCAACCTCGACTGTCTGGCGGAGGACGGTCGTCATGTCTCGATCGCGGTGCAGGGCGGAGCGAAGGCGGAAATCTTCCTGCCCGCGCTGATGAGCCGGCGGCTGACCTTGACCGGATCGACGCTGCGGCCACGCTCTCCTGCTTTCAAGAGCTTGGTCGCTGACGAGCTGGTGCGCGTCGTCTGGCCTTTCGTGGAGCAGGGGCGGCTGCGCCCGGCGATGGACATGCGCTTTCCTCTGGCCGATGCCGCGAAGGCCCATGAACGGATGGATGCGGGCGATCATTTCGGCAAGATCGTGCTGACCGTCGAATAAGTGGAAAGAGCGGAAACCGTAGCATATCCGTCATATTCGGTGCGGAGTTGTAACATAGCGCCTTTATAGATTCTCCCTCAAGGACAACGGACCTTGGGGATCGTATCATGAATAGCGTGACGCGCCTGCCCTTCCTGGGTGACCTGGATGATGGCGCGGAAGCAAGCTTCCATATTCCCGAGCAGGAAAGGAAGCGCCGCCGTTTCCGCACGATCTGGATCTCTGACATCCACTTGGGCACGCGCGGCTGCAATGCTACGATGCTGATCGATTTCCTCGACAGCGTCGACAGCGACACCATGTACCTGGTCGGCGACATCATTGACGGCTGGCGGCTGAAGAAGCGCTTTTACTGGCCGGCCGCACACAACGATGTCCTGTGGCGCATCATGAAGCGCGCCAAGCGCGGCGCACGGGTCGTCTATATCCCGGGCAACCATGACGAGATTTTCCGTCAGTTCACCGGCATGAGCTTCGGCGGGGTGGAAATCCGGCGCAAGGCGATCCACGCGACCGCCGACGGCCGCAAGCTGCTGGTGCTGCACGGCGACGAGTTCGACACGATCATGCTGGCGCATCGCTGGCTCGCCTTCGTGGGGGACGCCGCCTACACCATGATGATGCGCCTCAATGTGCTGGTGAATGCGGTGCGGCAGCGCATGGGGCTACCGTACTGGTCGCTCAGCAAGATGGCCAAGCACAAGGTCAAGAACGCGGTCGAGTTCATCTCCAAGTTCGAGCATGTCGTCGCGCACGAAGCCGGGACTCGGGGCGTCGACGGCGTGGTATGCGGCCATATCCACAATGCGGAAATCCGCGAGATCGCCGGGGTGCAATATTATAATGACGGCGATTGGGTCGAAGGCTGCACCGCGCTGGTCGAGCATTTCGACGGCCGCATGGAAATATTGCACTGGGCCGACGAGATCGCCGCGCGGGAGCGGGCCGAGGCTGGTCGCCTGGCCGCCTGACGGGAGCGTGGAACCGATGCGGGTCGCCATCGTCACCGACGCCTGGTCGCCCCAGGTGAACGGCGTGGTCCGTACGCTGCAAACCATCCGGGCCGAGCTGGAGCGCATGGGTCATGAGGTGCGGGTGATCTCTCCCGATCTCTATGGCTCCATTCCATGCCCGACCTATCCGGAGATCCGGCTGGCGCTGGTTCGATCGAGCGTTGTGGGTCAGGCGATCTCTGCCTTCCGCCCCGACGCCGTGCATCTTGCAACGGAAGGCCCGCTGTGCCTTGCCGCACGGCGCTGGTGTCTGCGGATGGGGGTGCCGTTCACCACCGCGTACCACACGCATTTTCCGGATTATGTGGCGCAGCGCACCGGCCTGCCCGCCGCCTGGTTCTGGAGCTATATACGCTGGTTTCACGGGCCGGCCCAAGCCGTGCTGGTGTCGACCGGATCGGTGCGGCAGCAGTTGCGTGCGCATGGGGTCGCACAGGTGCGGCCCTGGGGCAGGGGGGTGGACCTTGCCGCCTTCACGCCGGCTGCCGTGCCGCCGGCACTATTTGCGGAACTGCCCCGGCCGATCCAGCTCTATGTCGGCCGGGTAGCGGTGGAAAAGAATCTCGAGGCTTTCCTTGTCGCTGAGCATCCCGGCACGAAGGTCGTGGTTGGGGACGGGCCAGCGCGACTGGCCCTGGAACGCGCCTATCCGCAGGCGCGCTTCTTGGGCGCTCTGTTCGGGACGGAGCTGGCGGGTGCCTATGCCGGCGCTGACGTCTTCGTGTTTCCGAGCCGCACCGATACCTTTGGCCTGGTCATGATCGAGGCGCTGGCATGCGGTACGCCGGTGGCGGCCTATCCGGTGACGGGGCCGGTGGACATCGTGACGCCGGATACGGGCGCGCTGTCCGACCGGCTGGAGGAGGCGATCGCCGCGGCGCTCCGTTGCGACCGTGCAGCCTGCGCAGATTACGGCCGGAGCTTCAGCTGGGAACGCAGCGCGCAGGAATTCGTGAACGGCCTTTACAATATCGACCCCGAGGTGCTGGACAGCGTCGCCTGAGCGGAACGCGGCTTGGAGCGGCCAGCAGCCATAACCAGCATCCCGATCGACATAGCGCCCTCTGACGCTTTTCCTTGCCGGATGCGGCGGCATGCAGTATCTCCCCTTCGTCGCGGCCGCCCTGCTTGGGCGGCCCTTGTTGTTTTTAACGCCGTTCAGTGCCGGAGAGAGTTTCGTGTCTCAACCCCTTATGCCCCATGCGACCGCAAGCTGGCTGGTCGACAATACGGCGCTCAGCTTCGATCAGATCGCCGAGTTCTGCGGGCTCCACATCCTGGAAGTGCAGGCCATTGCCGACGATACCGCCGGCACCAAATATACCGGCCGGGATCCCGTGCGTGCGCATGAGATCACTATGGAGGAGATCCACAAGGGCGAGGCCAATCCCGACTACCGCCTGAAGATGCTGAAAGGGCCGGAACCCGTCCGCCGCACCAAGGGGCCGCGCTACACCCCGGTCAGCAAGCGGCAGGACAAGCCGGACGGGATCGCCTGGATCCTGCGCAACCATCCCGAAATCTCGGACGGTGCGATCGGCAAGCTGATCGGCACCACCCGCACCACGATCGCGGCCATCCGCGACCGGACGCACTGGAACATCTCCAACATCGTGCCGAAGGATCCAGTGACGCTGGGCCTCTGCTCGCAACGCGAGCTGGACGCGCTGGTGGCGAAGGCGGCCAAGAAGGCCGGCATCGAGGCGCCGACCGACTCGCGCCTGGATGGCGACCGCGAGGCGCTGATCGAGGAGCTGCGCCGCGAGCGTGAGAACGCCACCCGGCGCGCCGAGGAAGTCGCGCGCAGCGAGGCCAATCTGATCTCCGAAACCGCGAAGATCCTCGATCCGTTCGGCGGCAAGGAATGATGCCGTAGCGTCATTTGCCGGGTGGCAAAGGACGCGCAAAACAAGGGAAATATGGGCCGCTCCGGGGTTCCGGGGCGGCCTTTTTGCTGTGCTTTACGCTTGCGTAAACCGGCCTCTCCACTTACACTCTTGTCAATGGATAAGAATGAAAAGATCTGGAGAGAGCGCTACACCCACCCGACCCCGTGGGAGCAGACATTCCCGCCCATGTCTCTGGTGGAGATGTTCGAGCGCAGTGCGACCGCCCATCCCGAGGCGCCGCTGATCGACTTCTACGGTCGCCACTATTCCTATGCGCAGGTGCGTGACGGCGTGCGCAGGGTCGCCTGCGGCTTGACAGTGCTGGGTGTGCGCAAGGGCGACCGTGTCGGCCTGTTCCTGCCCAATGTTCCCCATTATGTCGCCGCCTACTATGGTGCGATGATGGCGGGCGCGACGGTCGTCAACTTCTCCCCACTCTATACGGCTACCGAACTGGAGCATCAGGTCGAAGACAGCGGGACCACCATCCTCTTCACGCTGACCGCGAAAGCGCTACTGCCGACGGCGTTGGAAGTGCTGGAGAACAGCAGCCTCCAGACGCTGGTAGTGGGCTCGATTGCGGGAGCCTTGCCGCCGGTCAAATCCCTCCTGTTCCGCATGTTCAAGAGCGCGGAGACGGCCCCGCGTCCGGCTGACGACCCGCGCATCATTCCCTTTTCAAAACTGATCGCCAACAAGGGCGATTGCCCGATGCCGCAGATCGACCCGGACAAGGACATCGCGCTGCTGCAGTATACCGGCGGCACCACCGGCCAGCCCAAGGGCGCGATGCTCTCGCATCAGAACCTGACCGCCAACGCCCGGCAGGTGCAGATGATGGATCCAAAGCCCGGCACGGAGGACCGGATCATCGGCGTGCTGCCCTTCTTCCACGTCTTCGCCAATACCTGCGCATTGAACCGCACGGTTCTGAACGGCGGAGAGATCGTGATGCTGCCCCGTTTCGACGCCGCCCAGGTCCTGGCAGCCATGCAGCGGACCAAGGTAACCGCGCTGCCAGGTGTGCCGACCATGTACCAGGCGCTGCTCGACAATCCCGAGACGCGCAAGGTCGATTTCTCCTCGCTGCGCCTCTGCATTTCGGGTGGCGCGCCGCTCCCGCTGGAGGTCAAGGAGAAGTTTGAGGCGCTGACCGGCGCGAAGCTGGTGGAAGGCTATGGCCTGACCGAAAGCAGTCCGGTCGTCTGCTCCAACCCCTATGAAGGATTGAACAAGACCGGCACCGTGGGCCAGCCCGTGCCGGGCACCCGCGTGCGCGTGGTCGATCGGGAGGATCCCACCAAGGAAGCCCCTGATGGCGTCCCGGGCGAACTCACCTTCGCCGGACCGCAGATCATGAAGGGTTATTGGCAGCGGCCAGACGCCGACAGGGAGGTATTTGTCGGCGAATGGCTGCGCACCGGCGACGTCGGCTATGTGGACGAGGACGGCTATGTGAAGATCGTCGATCGCCTGAAGGATATGATCGCGGTCGGCGGGTTCAAGGTCTTCCCCAGCCAGATTGAGGCGGTGCTCTATCACCATCCCGCGGTCAAGGAAGCGCTCGTGATCGGCGTGCCCGACAGTTACCATGGGGAATGTCCCAAGGCATTCGTCTCCCTGCAGGAAGGGGCCACCATTGACGGGGAGGCGCTGAAGGCCTGGCTCAATCCGCAACTGGGCAAGCATGAGCGGGTGGGATCGGTTGAAGTGAGACTCAACCTCCCCAAGACGCTGGTGGGCAAATTGTCCCGCAAGGAACTGGTGGCCGAGGAGCGCGCAAAGGCGCAGGCCGCGGTGGCCAAGGCTGGAACGGCGGCCTGATCCTTCCTATCTGTGCGCCAACGCAGGATAAGGAAAATCAGCATGGCCCAAGATATTGCAACCCTGGCAGGCGGGTGCTTCTGGTGCACCGAGGCGGTCTATCAGAGCCTCAAAGGCGTCGGTGCGGTCGAAAGCGGCTATATCGGTGGCAGGGTGCCGAATCCCAGCTATGAGCAGGTCTGCTCCGGCGCAACAGGTCACGCGGAGGCAATTCGCATCACCTTCGATCCGGATGTAATCAGCTATGGCGACCTTCTCGACATCTTCTTCGCCACGCACGATCCGACGACCTTGAATCGACAGGGCAACGACATTGGTACGCAGTACCGGTCGGCGATCTTCCCCCATTCCGCCGAGCAGGAGGCGGAGGCGCGGGCCGCGATCGCGCGTGCGCAGCCCAGCCTGTCCGATCCGATCGTCACCGCGATCGAGCCGGAGGCCCCTTGGTATCCGGCCGAAGACTATCACCAGAAATATTGGGACCGGGTGGGTGATCGCAATCCCTATTGCATGGCGGTGATCCCGCCCAAGCTCGCCAAGCTGCGCAAGGGCTTCGCCGATCGGATCGAGGCCTGATCGCATACGGCGCCCGGACGCTGGCGCCGTCCTTCGGCTATGGTTAAGAAAGGGCCTGGTATGAACGGCCCGTGCTGGTCGAGGGGTGATCGAATGAAGACGAAACTGCTGCTGGGCGCGCCGGTCGCGATGCTGCTGCTGTCCGGCTGTATCGCGCGGACGGCCGCGAACATCGTCACCATGCCGGTGCGGGCTGGGGCGCAGGCGGCGGACTGGGCCACGACCAGCCAGGACGAGGCCGACCGCAATTATGGCCGCAAGATGCGCAAGCAGGAAGCGCGCGAGGGGCGGGAACGCAAGAAGGCGGAGGAACAGCGCCGCAAGGAATGCCGCCGCGCGGGCTACGACAATTGCGATTGAGCAGACCGACCTGAGCGACTTCAGGCCGCCGCGCGCCGCAGTCGGTCGTTGATCGCGGCGCCGATGCCTTCGGCGGGGATCGGCGCCACGGCGATCCCCGCGGCAGCGCTGGCGTCCGCCTGGTGAAGCGCCGCGAAAAGATTGGCCGCCGCCTCGCGCACGTCGGCATCCACGCTGAGATTGATGTTGCAGGGCATCAGCCCGAAGCCGATCAGGAATTCCTCCTTCTCCGCCTTCAGCGCGTTGAGCCGCACCGGCTTGGACGGCGCATAATGGCTTTCCATCTGCCCCGGAGCCTCGATCCGCGCGGCGTCCTGCGCCAGATCGATGGGCAGCCCACTCGCCTGCGCCAGCATCGAGGGCGTGACGGGGCCGGGACGCAGCAGTCGGACCCGGTCAGCCTCCGGGGCGACGATGGTCGATTCCAGCCCCTCGCTGGTTGGCCCTTCGTCCAGGATCATGCGGATCTTGCCGTTCAGGCTGGAGAGAACATGTTCGGCGCGCGTGGGGCTGATCCCGCCGCTGCGATTGGCGGAAGGAGCAGCAAGCGGACGGCCGCTCTCCCGGATCAGCGCGCGCATGGCGGGATGGGCGGGCAGCCGCAGCGCGACGGTAGGCAGGCCGGCCATGATGAGCGGTGACAGGCCGCTGTCGGGCCTGACAGGCAGCACCAGGGTCAGCGGGCCTGGCCAGAAGCGGGACGCCAGCCGCTCCGCCGCGGGCGAGAATTGGGCCAGACGCCGCGCCATCTCGATATCGGAGACATGGACGATCAGCGGATTGAAGCTGGGCCGTCCCTTGGCGGCATAGATCGCGGCAACCGCATGGGAATCCGTCGCGTCGGCAGCCAGGCCATAGACGGTCTCGGTAGGGACGGCGATTGGCTCTCCGGCCCGGATCAGCAAAACCGCTTCCCGGAGCGCCTCGGCGCTGTAGCGGCAGATCTTGGTGGACAGGACAGGATTTGCGATAGTCACGGCCCCCGGTCTATAATCCCCGACGGCCGTGAGTAAAAGGCCATTGCTACAATGCGATGACAGCACTGCCTCAGACTTGCCGGGACGGCGCGCGGCCGGTAATCGCAGCGCATGAACGACGCCCTCCTCACCCGCATCGCCGAAGCGCTGGAACGGCTCGCGCCGCCAGCTGCCTCCTCCGCCGATCTTGGCGCCGCGCCGGCCTATGTCTGGGACGGGCGGGTGATCCGCGTCGTCGAGCGGTTCGAGCCGGTCGATTACGACCTACTGACGGGGATCGACGCGCAGAAGAGCGCGCTGCTGGACAATACGCGGCGTCTTGCCGCCGGCCATGCCGCGCATGACGTGCTGCTGTGGGGCGCGAGGGGCACGGGCAAGTCCGCAACGGTAGCGGCCGTGGTGGGCCGGTTGCAGGCAGATGGGCAGGACATCGCCTTGCTGCAATGCGCGATCGACGAACTGGCCAGCCTCCCCAGTCTCTTCACGCTGCTACGTCGCACGCGCCGGCCTTTCGTCCTGTTCCTCGATGACCTTGGCTTTGATGAGGGCGTGGGCGATGCGCGCCAGTTGCGCTCGCTGCTTCAGGGCGGCACGGCAGCCCGCCCCTCCAATGTCCGGCTCTACGTGACCTCCAACCGGCGGCATATCGTACCGCGCCACCTGTCGGAGCAGGACGACCCGGTGAACCCGCGCGACGTGGTGGACGACAAGATGGCGCTGTCCGATCGCTTCGGCCTCAGCCTCGGCTTCCATGCGATCGACCAACAGGCCTATGTGGACATCGTCGCCGGCTATGCAGCCAAGCTCGGCCTCTCCTTCGACCCGCAGGAGGCGATCCAGTGGGCGACCCAGCGCGGCAGCCGCTCGGGCCGCGTGGCGTGGCAATATGTGGTGGAACTCGCCGGGCGAAACGGGATCGCGGTTTAGCGACCCGGCGTCACCCGCCAGATGACGCCGCCCACATCGTCGCTCACCAGCAGCGCACCCTTGGCGTCGGCGGTCACATCGACCGGCCGCCCGCGCGCTTCTCCTTCCTTGTCCAGGAAGCCGGTAAGGACATCGATCGGCTTCGCCTTGCCCGCCTCGCCATCATCGGCAAAGGGCACGAACACGACCTTGTAGCCAGCGGCCGGCTTGCGGTTCCAGCTGCCGTGCAGCCCGACGAAGGCACCGTTGACGAAGGGGGCGCCCAGCTTCACGTCCTGGGCAAAGCTGAGACCCAGCGGCGCGACATGGTTGCCCAGCGCATAATCGGGCCGCTTGGTATATTCGCGGACCTCGGGCCGCTGGGGCTGGACGCGGCGGTCCTCATAACCGCCCCAGTAATTCCAGGGCCAGCCGTAAAAGCCGCCGAACTCCACCCGGGTCAGATAGTCGGGCACCAGGTCGCTGCCCAGCATGTCGCGCTCGTTCACCACGCCCCACAGCGCGCCGCTGCTCGGCTCGAACGCCAGGCCAACCGGATTGCGCATGCCCGACGCGAAGATGCGATATTCGCCGGTCTTCGGATCGACCTCCAGCACATTGGCGCGGTTGGCTTCGCTCTCCAGGCCATTCTCGCCGATATTGCTGTTGGAACCGACGCCGACATAAAGCAGCCCGTTGGGACCGGCCACCAGGCTGCGGGTCCAGTGCATGTTGGGCGCCTGCGCAGGCAGGTTCAGGATCTTGCGGCCCTTCGCCGAAATGCGCAGGTCGCCGTCCTTGTACGGGAAAGCCATCAGCGCGTCGGTGTTGGCGACATAGAGTGTGTCGCCGATCAGCGCCATGCCATAGGGCGAATGCAGGCCGGTGAGGAAAGGCGCCTTGGTCTCGGCCCGACCGTCACCGTCCGCATCGCGCAGGATGGTGATGCGGTCGGGGGAGGGGACCCCGGCGCCCGCGCGATCCATGAGATAGTTCATCACCCGGTTGACGATGCCGCCGGTGGGACGGGGCGGACTGTTGGTCTCCGCGACCAGGACGTCGCCGTTCGGAAGCCGCAGCAGCGAGCGCGGATGCGACAGCCCCTCGGCGAAACGGGCGACGCGCAGGCCCTTGGCCGCAACCGGCTGTTCGTTGGCGGTCCAGACGCGCACGTCGGCGACGTTGACGGTGGGCACCATCTCGCTGCGCGGCGTGGTGAAGACCGGCTCTCGGCCGACATCGGCGCCGACCGGCAGCTGCGCCGTGTCGCCCCGCGTGAAATAGAACAGGGCGCCTGCCAGGATGACGAGCGCCAGGAGCGTCAGGGCGAAAAGATGCTTTTTCATGGCGCCACACTTATGTCGCGGATGCGTCGGCGGCAAGGCGGCTTAAGATCAGGCCTTGCGTTCGCGCAGCCATAGCAGCAACGCGATGACGGCGCCCAGCCCAGTGCCGATCAGCAGGCCGGCGCTTGGTTGTCCCATCGTGCCGCCCACGATCGCGCCGCCCAGGATGAGGAGGGCGATGATCGCGCCCGCGCCGGTGGGATTCTTCCTGTCCTTCATGCCGTTCCCTTGCCATGGTGCGGTGGGGATTGCCAGCGGCTTGGCCTGCTCGCGAAGATGTGCCGAAACGGGTCTAGGCGCTGTTGGCTCTATCCCGCTTCGGGACAGTCATCCCGCAACGGGACTTGGCAAATGGTCCGTTCACCTTCGTCAGCCGCCTGGAAGCTGGCTCCCGCCGAACTGGCATGGCGATTGAATGCTACGGGCAAAAGGTCGCCAAAAAAGCGGGGAAAAAATGTTGCTGCCCTATCTGTCGGATCGCGCCTCTTATGAGGACGCGGCCGATCTCATGATGCGCTTCGGGGACAATGCAGGCTATGAGGCGGCAGCCCGCGCCGACCGCAGCCGCGATCTTGGAAACCACATCCATTTCTGCCGCTGGCGCCAGATCGAGCGGCTGATCGTGCTGCTTTCCTACGACCAGGCGCTCGGCACCGTCCACTGATCGGCAGTTCGCTGTCCTACAGGCGGAGGCCTGCTGTTTCGGGCAGGCCGGCCAGGATATTGAGGTTCTGTACCGCCGCGCCGGCCGCACCCTTGCCCAGATTGTCGAGCGTCGCCACCAGCCGCGCCTGATCGCCAGCCGGGCTGCCGAACACGAACAGGGTGAGGCGGTCGGTCGCGCCGACATTCTCGATCCGCACCTGCGACAGGCTGGCGCTCTCTGCCATCGGCACCACGTTGACGATCGACGAGCCTTCATAGGCTGCGGACAGCGCCGCATGCAGGTCCGGCGCACGGGGCTGTCCGGGCATGGCGCGTAAATGCAGCGGCACTTCCACCAGCATGCCGCGATAGACGTTCGCAACCGCCGGGGCGAAGATCGGCGCATAGGCGAGGCCCGCATAGCGCGTCATTTCCGGTATATGCTTGTGCGTCAGCGACAGGCCGTAGCTGTGGAAGGCGGTAGGCGCCCCCCCGTCCGCCTCGAACTGCGCGATCATTGCCTTGCCGCCGCCCGAATAGCCCGACGCGCCCGACACGGTCACGGGCCAGTCCGTCGGCAGAAGGCCCGCCAGCACCAGCGGCCGGACCAGTGCCAGAAAGCCGGTCGGCCAGCAGCCCGGATTGGCGACGTAGCGCGCACCGGCCAGCTTCTCGCGATGGCCCGGCTCCAGCTCGGGGAAACCATAGGTCCAACCGTCGGCGACACGATGCGCCGTCGAAGCGTCGATCACGCGGGTGTGCGGATTGTCGATCAGCGTCACCGCTTCCCGCGCGGCATCGTCGGGCAGGCAGAGGATCACCACGTCCGCGGCGTTCAGCGCGTCGCGCCGGGCTTCCGTGTTCTTCCGGTTCGCCTCGTCCAGCGTCAGCAGCTCGAGCTCGGGGCGGTTCGCCAGCCGCTCGCCGATCTCGATGCCGGTGGTCCCGACGCCACCGTCGATGAAGACCTTGGTATTCATGCGCCGATCCTCCGCCGCGCGATGATGGGTTCTGGATGAGACGCCGCCAGCCGCGCGACCACATCGGCAAGCGGCTCGGTCACCACCGCCATCCAGTGCGCATTGGCGTGCAGCAATGTCTCGCTGTCGGCCATGAACCCCACATGGCCGGGGAAGAAGACAAGGTCGCCGCGCCGCAGCGGCTCGACGGCGGGAACGGGGGAGCCGATCCCCTCGCATTGCAGGTCGGTGTCGCGCGGGACGGCGATGCCGCACTGGCCGAGCGCCACCTGAACCAGGCCGGAGCAGTCGACGCCGCGATGGCCGCGGCCGCCCCAGACATAGGGCTGGCCCAGATAGCGCAACGCAACCTCCACCCAGTCCTGCTCCAGCGCGTCGACGGCGGCAGCATGGCGGACGTGGACGAAACCGTCGCCCGCCGCCAGGAAATCTTCCTGCTCGGTGGCGCCGAACAGGGCGCCGCGCGGCCAATAGTCGATGATCGGCGATTTGATGTCGGGTTGGCTGAACAGGGGCGCCGCAGCCGCCACGATCCGGTGGGTCGCCGTCTCCAGCACGTCCAAGGCCTCGCGACGGACATAGCCGACATAGCCGTCATGACCGCAAAAGCCCCAGGCCCAGTCCGTCGTCACGTCGAGCGCATGGAAATGTTCACCGCGCAACAGTTCGCTGATCGCCTGTGCGCTGGTCGAAGGCTGCGCCAGAACCGGAACGCCCGACGCGACGCAGGTCAGCTCGACCGCGCGCGCATAATGGGCGGAAAAGAGGGTGCCCGCCAGCGACAGGTCGGCCAGGTCGCCGCGCGCGGCATGGACCCGTCGGTCGAGTGCGACGGAACGGCCCTCCAGCTTGAAATGGATCCGGTCAGACGGTGCGCTCCGCACGGTGGTGGTCAGGCCTTTCATCGCGGCCGGTTCCTGCGATGAAATGGTGAAAGGCGTCAAGAAATTCCGCCCCTTTCGGGGTGCGGGTGATGAAAATATTGCGCCGGTCGGTCGCATCCCGCTCGCGCCGCAGGTAACCGAGGGCCGACAGCTTGTTCAGCGCGCGGGTGATAACCGGCTTGGACACGTTCAGCGCCTCGGCCAGACCACGGACAGTGTGGGGGCCCGAACCGATATAGACGGTCATCATCAGCGCCATCTGGCGATTGGTGAGGTCCGGCCGGCCCGAACGAACATAATCGACCAGCGTTCGCATCCACTGACTGAGCGGTCGGACGCCCGGTCGTTCGATTTCGATGGCCTGTTCGGTTCCTGTCAAGGCGTTCATGTCGGGCCAAACGCATGACTGCCAATCCGGTTGCGTAACGGCCAGGCGCACTTTTCTCTTTTGATCTCAGCGCTTGCCGTAACGCTTCTGGAGCATGTCGAACACCGCTCGCATGCCTAGGGCATCGCCGCCCTTGGGCCGGCCTGGGCGGGCCGACGGACGCCAGGCGAAGGTATCGAGATGAACCCATGGCACGCCGTCGGGTACGAACCGGCGCAGGAACAGGGCGGCGGTGATCGCACCCGCAAAGCCGCCCTCGCCGGCATTGTTGATGTCGGCGACATCGGACTTCAGCATATCGGAATAGCTGTCCCACA
Organism: Sphingobium ummariense RL-3; assembly: GCF_000447205.1. Taxonomy (GTDB): domain Bacteria; phylum Pseudomonadota; class Alphaproteobacteria; order Sphingomonadales; family Sphingomonadaceae; genus Sphingobium; species Sphingobium ummariense. Next base: position 66,171 of record NZ_AUWY01000071.1, read on the forward strand.
AAGGGAGGCGCCACACCGGATCGTCGACCGCCGTTCCCGCAGCCTCGACCGCCTGCGCCAACGCATCGTCGTTGGCGAAGAGGGCGGGCAGGTCCGGCCCCACCGCGACTCGCGCCGCCCCGGTGAGCGTCGCGAAATCGACGATCAGCTCCGGCCGTTCCTCCCCCGCGCGGGTCAGCGCGTCACCCAGGATCAGCCGGCCTTCGGCATCGGTATTGCCGATCTCCACCGTCAGCCCCTTTCGGCTGGCAAGGATGTCGCCGGGGCGGAAGGCATTGCCCGATATCGCATTCTCCACCGCCGGGATCAGCATGTGCAACCGCACCGGCAGGTTCGCGCCCATGATCAGGCGGGCAAGCCCAAGCGCATGCGCCGCGCCGCCCATGTCCTTCTTCATCAGCCGCATGCCCGCCGAAGGCTTGATGTCGAGCCCGCCACTGTCGAAGCAGACGCCCTTGCCGATGATCGCCACGCGCGGGTGGCGTGGGTCGCCCCATTCCAGCTCGATCAGGCGCGGCGCGAAGGTCCGGTGGGCGGCCTTGCCGACGGCGTGGACCATCGGATATCCCTGTTCCAGCGCATCGCCGCGCGTCACGGTGACGGTCGCGCCGAACGCCTGCGCCACGGCCTGCGCGGCTGCCTCCAGGTCCGGCGGCCCCATGTCGGCCGCTGGGGTGTTCACCATGTCGCGCACCAGCGCGGTCGCCTCGGCCAGTCGGACGGTCGGCTCGATTCGCGCGACCTCGCGGCTCAGCAGCACGCGCGGGCCCGGCGTGGCCTCGTCCTTGCGATAGCGGTCGAAACGATAGTGCGCCGTCACCCAGCCCAGCGCAGCCTCGCCAGGATCGCCCTCGGCCAGCCGATAGCTTCCTTCCGGTAACTGCTCCGCCAGACGGGCTAGGCACCACGGTCCCAGTTGGGAGACGCTGGCGACGCCGGCAACGATCGACCAGTCCTGCGCCGCCCGATTCTGCCCGCCGTCCTCGGGCAACACCGCATGCTCATGGGGCTTGCCCCGGAATTTCTGAGCGGCAACCAGCAGCCGCACGGACTCGGGCTGGGCGGTAAGCCAGCCCTCGAAACCGGCGGCATCAACCAGGTGGATCGAACGGGCGGATTGGCCGTTGTCGGGCCTGAGCAGGTTGGAAAGGTCGGTCATGCGCATGATGTACGGGAAAGGCTGCGTCGGAGAAAAGGGAGATTTTCGCCCGTCCCGTCCCGGCCCCGGACGGTCTTTCTCCGCCTTTGCTTTCTCGCCGAACCGGCCTAGCTTCGGACCATAACAGCCAAGGAGAGTAAGGATGACACCTGATAATAGCGGTCTTCAAGCCGTTCGCGCCCGGGCCTATGCGCTTGCGGAAAGCGGCCGGTTTTCCAACGCCCGTGCCGTCGAGCAGGCACTGATCGCCGAAGGCTGGCCCCAGGCCGGTGCGGCGCTGCAAAGCGACTACGCGCGCAAGGCGATCAGCGAGAAATGCCAAGCCGCCGCGAAGGCGCATTGATGCGTCGATCCGTGTGGGGAGCCTGGGCGGGGCCGCTGGTGTCGGCGGCCCTGCTGCTGTCGGGCTGCGCGCCTTCGGAGGAGGCGGGTAACGACCATGCCGCGGCGATGAACGGAGCTGCCGCGACCGATTTTGCCAACCGCATGGCCGGGCACGAGCAACCCCCGCCGCCCGCTGCCAAGCCTTTTGCGGTGAGCGAGAAGACCGGCTTCCTCGAATTCGCCTATGCCTATCCGGCCCAGGCAGCGGCGGTTCCGGCGCTGGCGAGCAAGCTGGCCAAGGAGATGGAGACATCGAAAGTGGATGCGCTGAAGATGGCGCGGGACGACAGCCGGGCCGCCAAGAACGCCGGCTATCCGTTCCGCCCGCACAGCCTGGAGACGCGCTGGACGGTCGCTGCCGACACGCCACGGTTTCTGTCGCTGCGCTCGGAAAGCTATGTCTATACCGGCGGCGCACACGGGATGACGGGCTATGAGGCGATCCTGTGGGACAAGGCACGCAAGCGCGAGACCAGCTTCGAAGCGACGATGACCTCCGCTGCCGCCTTCGCCGCGGCGATCCACGACCGCTTCTGCGACGCGCTCGACAAGGAGCGGGCGAAGAAGCGCGGCGCGCCGGTGCAGCGTGGCAGCGACGATTTCTCCCAGTGCATCGACCCGATGAAGGAGGTGCTGGTGCCGACGTCCAGCGACGGCAAGCTGGTGGACGCGGTGACCGTGGTCATCGCGCCCTACAGCGCCGGCCCCTATGCGGAGGGGAGCTATGAGGTCGTGCTTCCGGTCGATGCCGCGATGCGCAAGGCCATAAAGACCGAATATCAGGACGGATTTGCGGGCGGATGAAGCCTATGCCGGCACTCCGTACAGGTCGTGCTCGTCGGCATCCTCGATCAGCGCGTTGAGGATATCGCCCGGCTTCCGGCCTTCTCCCACGTCGCGCAGGAAGACGCTGCCGTCGATCTCCGGCGCGTCGGCTTGGCTGCGCGCGGTCGCGCCGACGGATCCGTCCTCGTCGGGTTCGCCCAGCTCGTCCAGGATGACGGGAAGAGTACGGCCGACCTTGGCCGCCAGCTTGGCCGCGCTGATTGCAGCGGTGCGTTCCATGATCCGCTGGTAACGCTCCTCCTTCACCTCGTTGGGGACGGCGCCGGGCAGGGCGTTGGCGGCCGCGCCTTCCACCGGCTCGAAGCGGAAGGCGCCGACCCGGTCCAGCTGCGCCTCGTCCAGCCAGTCGAGCAGATACTGGAAATCCGCCTCCGTCTCGCCCGGGAAGCCGACCACGAAGCTCGATCGGATCGCGATGTCTGGGCAGATCGCGCGCCAGTTGCGGATACGGTCCAGCACCTTGGCTTCGTTGGCGGGCCGCTTCATCGCCTTGAGCACGCTGGGGGACGCATGCTGGAATGGGATGTCCAGATAGGGCGTCAGCAGCCCCTCGGCCATCAGCGGGATGACCTGGTCGACATGCGGATAGGGATAGACATAGTGCAGCCGCACCCAGGGCGGTGCGCCTTCGGCCGTGCGGAGCTGGCCGAGCTCGCGGGCAAGGTCGGTCATGTGCGCGCGCACCTCGCGGCCCTTCCACAGGCGCGGTTCGTGCCGGGTGTCCACGCCATAGGCGGACGTGTCCTGGCTGATGATCAGCAGTTCCTTCGTCCCGGCCGCCACCAGCTTCTCCGCCTCGCGGAGCACCGCGTCGATACGGCGCGACGCCAGGTCGCCCCGCAGCGACGGGATGATGCAGAAGGAACAGCGATGGTTGCACCCTTCGCTGATCTTCAGATAGCTATAGTGCCGCGGCGTCAGTTTCAGGCCGCCTTCGGGCACCAGGTCGACAAAGGCGTTGGGCACCGGCGGGGATGCCTCGTGCACCGCGCTGACGACCGCTTCATATTGGTGGGCGCCGGTCACGGCCAGCACTTGCGGGAATTTCGCGCGGATCAGGTCCGCCTCATTGCCCATGCAGCCGGTGACGATGACGCGGCCGTTCTCCGCGATCGCTTCGCCGATCGCCTCCAGGGATTCCTCCTTGGCGGAATCGAGGAAGCCGCAGGTGTTGACCAGCACGACGTCGGCGCCGGCATAGTCGGGCGACATCTGATAGCCGTCGGAACGCAGCTTGGTAAGGATGCGCTCGCTGTCAACCAGGGCCTTGGGACAGCCGAGCGAAACCATGCCGACCTTCGGCGCGGGGGGTATTTTCGTTGCCATGATTGCCGCGCCACATAGGGATTTACGCAGCAAATGTCACGGGGGGACGGGAAATGGCGGGTTTCGACCAATTTTAGTCGTTGGAGCAATGCCATCAACACCCCTGAGACCGGACACTCATTCAGGCGGAAAGTGGAAGGCTGGACAAGCAAATCTGGCCTTAGCGCAGGTTCGCCTTCTGTGGAGCAGCACATTTTTCGTTAGATTTGAGGCGTTTCAGTTTCTTGATCTTCACAAAAATGAACTGGCTTCCTTCCCATGGCTGCATGAATGACGGCCGCCGGGGCGCAAGAAATCCCTGTCCAATAACTCGAAAGCAAACCGTTTCATCAGGACGGAACATCATTGCCTGGCTCACAGGTGAAAAGTATATTTTCAGCCATTTTTCATCTCTTATCTGAAAATCCATGACTTTCAGACCTGAGTTTTTGTCAGGAACGAAGTTTGGATATTCCCAATGCGCATCCAAATATCCACGAACAGTCTGCAAACTTTCGGTGCCATCGGAATCTTGACCGGCAGCGGGCGAAGCTGTGGGTACTACAATTAGGCATAGGCCGAGTGTAATGTGCTTGATCATAGAGGGAGGCTGGCAGCAATTCTCCATGTTCACAATTGGGCGAGTGTTGCCGAATGATTCTTTCGCCGCACAGCGTCCGCTATTGCCGGTCATCCCTCCAAAAGCTGCCTGTCCGCTTCCCACCCAAACCCGCCCTTCGAAACACCGCTTCGAATAAGAAAAGGCGCGCCTCGCGGCGCGCCCTTCCTCCATCACAAACCGGCCTTCGCTTACATCCGGTAGGACAAGCGCAGATAACCGAACTGGCCCGGCACATCGTAGGTCGTCGTGTCGAAATTCGCGCCATCGCAGGTGTTACAGAGCGGCGGGTCCTTGTCGAACAGGTTGTTGACGCCGATCGTGAAGCGGGTGCGGTGGTCCAGCCAGGCCGGGGAGAAATAGGCCTGGATGTCGCCATAGATGGTGGTGCCCATCCTGTGGCCGTCGCTTTCGGTGACCTTGTCGATGTAGCGGCCGGTCAGCGACACGCCCCAATTCTCGGTCGACCAGTCGAGCGTCGCGGTTGCCTTGAAGCGCGGATAGGCCTGGTCGCTCGCGCCGCAGCGCTCGGTGCCAGCGCACTCGATGGTGGGAGCGTTCAGGTCTGCCGGCGGTTTGATGTCATATTTCAGCAGATAGGCGGCATTCACCGTCAGGCCGACCGTCCCCGTGCCGATCGGCTTCGAACGGTAGAGCAGGGTGCCGTCGATGCCGTCGGTGTTGATGGCGTTGAGGTTCTGCAGAACGCCGTCGATGCCCGCCACGGCGCCGCTGCCGGTGCGGCTGATCGCGGCGCAGCTGATCGGATCGCCGTCGAAGGCGCAGCGGCGCAGGGTCAGTGTCGCCGGGACCGAGTCGATCGCGTTCTTCAGGCGGATATTGTAGTAATTGACTTCCACGCTGAAGGCGCTGCCGAAGCTCTCGCGCGCCCAGGCCGGGCTGTAGACCATGCCCGCGGTCCAGGTCTTCGACGTTTCCGGCTTCAGGCCAGTATAGCCCTGCGAGAAGACGCCGAGCTGGCCACCCACGGGTTCGGCATAGCTGCCGCTCGCCGGCACGCCGTTGGCGATGCAGTTCGCGCGGACGGTGGCATTGGTCTGGAAGAAGCCGCCCGGCGCGCTGGTGCAGGGGTCGTCGATCGTCGCGTCGGTGCGCGAGCGGCCGGCGTAGAGCTCGCCGATGCTGGGCGCCCGCAGGCTTTCCGCATAGCCGCCGCGCAGCAGCAGGTCGTTGACCGGCTTCCACAGCCCCGACACGGTGTAGGTCGTGTTGCTGCCGAAGCTGGAATAGTTGGAATGGCGGGCCGCGCCGTCCAGTTCCAGCTTCTGGAAGAAGGGCGTATCCGACAGGATCGGGATACGCAGCTCGCCGTAGAATTCATCCACGTTGAAGCCGCCGCGCGCCGGGCTGGTCGGCACGTCCGCGCCCAGGCCTGCGGTGATGATCGGGTCGGGCGTATAGGACGCTTCCTGGTTGCGATGCTCGTAACCGATCGCGAAACCGACCGGGCCAGCCGGAAGATCGAACAGGTCGCCCGACAGGTTTGCCGTGGCGTCCCAAAGCTCCTGCTCGCTGCGGTCGCGCTCGTCGAAGGTCACGAAGTCGAGCATTGCCTGGGTGATCGACCCGGCGCCGCCAAAGATGTTGAACGGAACACACGCGCCGGTGCACTGGCTGACCGGTCCCAGCGCCTGCGCCAGCTTCGCGGCGTTGAGGTTGCCGGTGAACACCTGATGGGCATTGTTGGTGCCGTAGGTGCCGTTGACGTCCCAATACCATTTGTGGTCGCCGACGTCGAACGAGCCTTCCAGCGTGCTTTCCAGGCTGAGCGTATCGACGCTCTGCGAGAAGATGCGTGGTCCGCCTTCGACGAAGCGGCGGCGGATCGTCGAATAATTGGCGGCGCTGCCGTCCGCGCCGGAGGAAAGCGTCACGCCGAAGGGATTGTATGGATTGGTGGCGTCGACCGAGATCGTGTCCAGCAGGTTGCCGTTGCCCGCGTCCGGACCGATGAACAGCGGCAGGAAGGCCGCCTGGGTCGTGGAGTTGCGGTGCTGGTAGACGAGGCGCGTGCGCATCGAGACCGCGTCGGAGAACTCGAACTTCGCATTCAGGAAGGCGCCATAACGCTCCGAAGGCGTCAGCAGATAGTTGTATGGCGCGAAATTGAAGGAGTCGGTCGAGGAATTATAGTTGCGATAATCGGACCGCACCGGCGCGCGGCCGATCACCGGGCTGCCCAGCGTCAGGCTCTGGCCCAGCACGTCATAGCGTCCGTTGGGGGTGGCGCTGGAGCAGCCGCCGTCGGCGCAGCTCGATCCGCCCGCCGCCGGCCACTGCGAAATCCTGCGGTCGGAGGTGCGAACCCCCTCCTGCTTCACATAGTTGCCGCCGAAGACGATCGACACCCGGTCGGCCTGAATGCCGTAACTGGCGTTGATGTCATAGGTGTGGCCGTCGCCTTGGCGGTAGGTGCCGAACTGGGCCGAGGCATTGAGGCCCTTCTGCGACTGCTTGGTGATGATGTTGACCACGCCCGCGACCGCGTCTGACCCGTAGAGCGGGGAGGCGCCGGACTGGAGCACCTCGACCCGTTCGATCATGCTCTGCGGAATGGTGTTGAGATCGACCGAGGCGGGGATGCCGCCCGCCGCCGAACCGTTTACGTAGCGCATGCCGTCGACCAGCACGAGGGTGCGCTTGGCACCCAGATAGCGCAGGTCGATCTCCGCCGAGCCGGAGCTGACGCCGGTGCCGTCCGGCGGGCCGCCGATATTGCCGGCATTGTTGGTCTTGGTGTTCAGGCCGCCGGCTGCGCTCGGAAGGCGTTGCAGCACGTCGGCGATGGAGGTGAGGCCGGTCTTGGCTATGGCTTCGCTATCGACGGTGACGATCGGCTTGTCCTGGTCCAGCGGGTCGCGGCGGATGCGCGATCCGGTGACGATGATCGCAGTTCCCTCGTCCGCAGCGGCATCGGCCTGAGCGAAGGCGGTATCGGTCAGCATCGATCCGCACAGCACGACGCCGCACAGCAAGGCACTTCTGAAGCGCATGGCTTACCCCTTTGATATTGTTGTGGGGCAAATGTTCCGTGTCTGCGCGGTCAGCACAAATGAGATTTGCATCATCGCGGCGGCGTTGACACGAATTTTCGGATATGTTGCTGCGTCGCAACAAATCTTTGCAGTTCGTCGTTCAAATAGGGTCGTTGGTCGACGGGGGCGGCGCCTGCTCCACGATCTCGATGATGACGTCGCCGGTCTGGAGCGAGCGCGACTCCGCTTCCCAGAAGCCGATCGGCCGTTCGCCGCGATAGATGCGCACGCCCAGCCCTGTCGTGATCCCCGACAGCGGCCCGCCGATCTCCTGGGGCATCACTGGCCGCTGGTTGAGCCGCACCTGCCCGCTTGATGCCGCCAGGTCGGCCATATAGTCGGCCAGGTGCCGCCCGCTGGTGCTGCCCGCCAGCAACAGGCCGGCGAAGCTCACCGGGTTGATGACCGTCGTAGCCCCCGCCTGCCGCGCGGGCAGTTCATTGTCCTCGTTGCGCACGACGATGCTGATCGGCAGCCGCGGGGCAAGGTGACGGGCGGTCAGCGTGATGAGGATGGAGGTGTCGTCGCGCCCCGCCGATACGATCAGCGTTCGGGCACGGTGGATGGCGACATCCTTCAGCGTCCGATCGCGCGTCGAATCGCCGCACAGCACGTTGCAACCCAGCGCCTCCGCGTCGCCCAGTGCTTTCTCGCTGGGGTCTATCACCACGATCTCTCGCGGGTCGGTGCCGCGGGCGATCAACTCCAGCACCGCCTCGTTCCCGCTCGTGCCGAAACCCGTGACGACGATATGGTTGTGCAGATCGGCCTGAATACGTGCCATGCGCCACCTGTAGACGATGTTGCGGAAAAAGAGGTTATAGGCCGTGCCGAGGAAGATCAGCCAGACGAACAGGCGGATCGGAGTCACCAGCAGCGCCTCGAACAGCCTCGCCTCCGGGCTGACGGGCACGATGTCGCCATAGCCCACCGTGGTCACCGTGACCGTCGTGAAGTAGAGCACGTCGATGAAGCTGATGTGGTTGTCGAGATTGTCCCTCAGCCCGTCACGGCCGACCCAGTGGAGCAGCAGCACCAGCCCGATCAGGCCCAGGACCAGCCCGACCCGCCAGGCAAGGTCCAGCCAGACTGGCATCGACGAGCGGCGGCGGAGGAAGCCGGCCGTGGGGGAAGCGGAGGAGGGAGCGATCCTCATCGGCCCGCCGCCGGCAGCTGGCCGACCGGGTTGACCGGCACGCGGTCCTTGCGCAGCTCGAAATGCAGCTTGGGCTGGCTGGCATAGCCGCTGTCGCCGGACAGGCCGATGACCTGCCCCTGCTTCACCTTCTGTCCGCGCACCACGTCGACGCGGGAGGCATGGCCATAGGCGCTGACCCAGCCGCTGCCGTGCGTCACCAGGATCAGGCCGCCGAACACGGCCACCTTGTCCCCCGCATAGGCGACGACGCCGTCGGCACTGGCGCGGATGGGCGTGCCGACCGGGACGGCGATGTCGATGCCGTTGTTCTTCGCGCCGCTCTCACCAGGGCCGAAGCGCGAAAGGATCGCTCCTTGCACCGGCCAGGCGAAGCCGCCGACGAAGGCGCCGGGCGTCGCGATCGGGACGTTGGAGGGCAGGGGGCGTGGCCGCGTCGGCGCCGCGACCGGCGGCGCATCATCGGCGGCGGCGGGCTGGCCGCCGGTCAGCACGTCGTCGATGTCGATGCGGAACGCGGCGGCACGCTCCTCCATGCTGGGCGGCCGGCGCGGGGTGTCGCCGGGCAGCAGCAGCCGCTGGCCCCGCCGCAGCACGAAGGGCTCGGTCAGGCCGTTGACCTCCACGATGTGCCGCCATGGCACGCCATAGGCCGCCGCGATGGCGATGCCCGTCTCGCCCTCCGACACCGGGTGATAGCGGCCGCCCGGTATCGACAGCCTCTGTCCGGCCCGGATCCCATAGGGCGGCGCCAGGCCGTTGGCGCGCGCGATGGCCTCGGCCCCCGCGCCGGTGCGGTTGCCGATGCCGCGCAGCGTATCGCCCGGCTGCACCACATAGGTGGATGGGGCCACCGTCTGTGCTCGCGCCACCACCTGCTGCGCCGTCCACACCGGCTCGCTCTCGATCGCGCTGACGGAGGACGTGTCCATATCGAGCCGGGGCGGCGGCGGGGCCGGGGTATCGGGCTCGCCGGAATGGTTGGGAATGCAGGCGGCGAGCGGCAGCAGCAGGAGCAGGGCTAGGATCGGCGGCGTGCGCGGCATCCGCCGTGTCTAGCCCATTGCGTCCCGCTTGCAACAGAAGCCGCGAAGGGGATCAGTCGGCGAAGGCCGCCGCCGTCGCCGCCAGCGCGCTGTCCTGGGTCAGGTCGTAGTGCAGCGGCGTCACCGTGACATAGCCTTCCGCGATCGCGGCGAGGTCGCTGCCCTCCGGCACCGCATCGCTGCTGCCCAGGCCGAACCAGTAATAGCGATAGCCGCGCGGATCCGTCCCTTCCACGATGCGGGTGCGATCCACGTCGTGGAAGCCCTGCCGCACGACGCGGATGCCCTTGACCGTTTCGGGATCGATCGCGGGGAAGTTGACGTTGAACAGCATGCGCGGGCTGGCGGGAAGCGCGATCAGCGGGCGCAGCACCTTTTCGCCCCAGGCCCGTGCCGCGGCGAAGGGCACATTGTCGCCCAGCCCCTCGCGCGCATAGACCTGGCTCAGCGCGATCGACTTGATGCCGGAGATGGCGCCTTCCATCGCGGCGGAGACGGTGCCGGAATAGGTCACGTCCTCGGCCAGGTTGGCGCCCCGGTTGACGCCGGAAAGGACGAGGTCCGGCGGGCAATCCTTCATCAGATGGCCGACCGCCATCATCACCGCGTCGGTCGGCGTGCCGGTGACGCTGTAATGCCGCTCGCCATGCTTGCGGATGCGCAGCGGGCGGGTGAGCGTCAGGCTGTGGCCCGCGCCCGACTGCTCCTCATGCGGCGCGACGATCCAGATGTCCTCCGACAGGGTGCGCGCGATCTCCTCCAGCACCTTGAGGCCCGGGGCATGGACGCCGTCGTCATTGGTCAGCAGGATGCGCATCAATATCTCGACCAAGTTCCCAGCATGTTCTCATAGGGAATGCTCAACTCCCTTTGACCACTCATCAATGGAACAAGCGCCTCCGGAACTGCAACGCTGCCGTCCTGCTGCTGATAGTTCTCAAGCACTGCAACCAGCGTACGCCCGACTGCCAGGCCCGACCCATTCAACGTGTGGAGGAAGCGCGTGTTTTTACCGCCCTCCGGTTTATAGCGCGCGTTCATCCGCCGCGCTTGGAAATCGCCACAATTGGAGACGGAGCTAATCTCTCGATAGGTCTGCTGGCTTGGCAGCCAGACCTCCAGATCATATGTTTTTCGCGCTGAGAAGCCCATGTCGCCGGTGCAGAGCAGCACCTTGCGATACGGTAGTTTCAATGCCCGCAATATGCTCTCCGCCGCAGCGCACATGCGTTCATGCTCGGCCTCGGAATCCTCGGGCCGGCAGATCGCGACCAGTTCAACCTTCTCGAACTGGTGTTGGCGAATGAAACCGCGCGTGTCTCGTCCAGCCGATCCTGCTTCCGAACGAAAACAGGGCGTGAGCGCTGTCAGCCGGATTGGCACTTGTAGGTCGGATTCATGCAGTAGTTTTTCCCGCACCAGGTTGGTCAGCGAGACCTCGGCGGTGGGGATCAGCCAGCGGCCGTCGGTCGTCCGGAACAGGTCCTCGGCGAATTTAGGAAGCTGCCCCGTGCCGAACAACGCCTCGTCGCGCACCAGCAGCGGGACGATCGTCTCCTCATAGCCATTCACGGCGGTCTGGGTGTCGAGCATGAACTGCGCCAAGGCCCGGTGCAGCCGCGCCATCTGCCCACGCAATGCCGTGAAACGCGCGCCGGACAGCGCTGCCCCGCCTTCGAAGTCCAGCCCCAGCGCCGGGCCGAAATCGGCATGGTCCTGGGCCACGAAGTCGAAATCGCGCGGCGTGCCCCAGCGGCTCAGTTCCACATTGTCGGTTTCGTCCGCGCCCTGCGGCACGTCGTCGGCGGGCAGGTTGGGGATGGCCGCCAGCATCGCGGTCAGGGCGTCGCTCACCTCGCGATCCTCCGCCTCCAGTGCCGGCACGCCTTCCTTGAGCGCCGCGACCTCGGCCTTCAGCGCTTCGGCCGTCGCCATGTCCTTGGCGGCCATCGCCTGTCCGATCGCCTTGCTTGCCTCGTTGCGGCGTGCCTGCCCCTGCTGCAGCGCGGTCTTGAGCGCGCGGCTCTTCTCGTCGAGCGCCAGGATATCGGCCGAAAGCGGCGCCAGGCCCCGGCGCGCCAGGGCGGCGTCGAACGCCTCCGGATTTTCACGGATGGAACGGATGTCGTGCATGGGCCAGCCCTATGCCGCTGCGCGAAACGCGGTGCAACCCTGCGTTCCATCGACCGTTGAATAAGCCGGCAATGACAGGAGAAAATGATGCAGATCGATCATGACGCGATGGTGCTGGTGGCCGACGGCCGCAAGCTCCTCTTCTTCCGCAACAAGGGAGACGGGGTCTATCCGCAGCTGGAGGCGGAGACGGTAAGGCAGCAGGACAATCCGCCGGATCGCGATCAGGCGACCGACGCGCCGGGCCGCGCGTTTAATTCGGTCGGATCACACCGCAGCGCCATGGAGCAGGTGGATTTCCACGACCTGGAGGAACAGCGCTTCGCGGCGGAGGCGGCCGACATCCTGAAGCGCCGCGCGCTCGCCAACGAGTATGAGAAGCTGATCATCGTCGCACCGCCGAGCACGCTGGGCGAGCTGCGCAAACATTATCACAAGGAGGTGCAGGACCGTCTGGTCGGAGAGCTCGCCAAGGACCTGGCCAACCATCCGGTGCTGGAGATCGAGAAGATCATCGCCGGCGCCTGAGAGCCTTCACTCGACATGAAAAAGGCGGGCCCGATCCGGGTCCGCCTTTCCTTTTGCCCCCCGGCAAAAAACGATCAGGCCAGCGCCTTGCGTTCTGCAAAGCGCCGGCGGGCGACGAGGGCCACGGCCGCGGCGCCGAACAGCAGCACCATAGGCGGAGCCGGGACATCCGTACCGCCGGTGCTGGTGCTGCCGCCCGAGCTGCTCGACGAAGAGGAACTGGAGGAGGAACTGCTCGACGAGGACGACGAGCTGCCGCTCGACCCGCTGGTCGTGCTGCCGAAGCTCGACGACCCGCCCGAGGAGGAAGAGCTGCTCGACGAGGAGGAACTGGACGACGAAGAGCTCGACGACCCGCTGCTTCCGCTGGAGCCGCTGCTCCCGCTCGATCCATGGCCATGACCGGGCTTGCCCGGCTTGCCGCCGCTCGAACTGCTGGACGACGAGCTCGACGACGAAGAGGAGGATGACGAGGACGAACTGGAGCTTGAGCTGCTCGAAACGCCGCTGGACGTCGACACACCTCCGGTCGACGTGCTGACGCCCCCGGTGGAGGTGCTCACGCCCCCGGTGGAGGTGCTCACGCCACCTGTCGTGGAGCTGGTCGAGCTGCTGATGCCGCCGGTGGAACTGCTGGTCGACGAGATGACGACCGTCCCGCCGCCGCCACCGCCGCCGCCGCCGAAAAAGCCCCCGAAGAAGCCGCCGCCGCCGAATCCGCCGCCGCCGCCCATCACCACCGGCACTGCGCCGCCGCCGCCGGACATCACCGGCATCTCTGGCGCTGGCAGGGGTGCGGGAAGGGGAACGGGGGCCGCTTGCGTCACCACGGTCACGGTCTGCGGCGTGACGGTCTTTACCGTCTTCACGACGCGGCGCTTGACGGTGCGGACGGCATAGCGCTTGCGCGGCGCGGCCTTCACCATCTTGGTGCTCTTCGTGCTCTGCACATGCGCCGGCCGGGCGTTCTCGGCGACATGCACGGCGCCGCCGCCGATGATCGCCCCGCCGCAAGTGCAGGCACATAGTTTCGCCAACGCCATCCGTACCGACATAGTATCCACTCTTGTCCTGTCAGCGCCGACCCGAAACCGGATTTTCCAGTGACGGACGAACAGCTTTCCCTAGAGGCAGAAACACAAAAGAAAGCGTTAACTGCAACGCCGTTAACCCTGAATCTCGGACCCAAGTCGAGGGAAATCCGGCGCGCTGATGAAGCGATATGGTTAACGTCCCACTATGGAACGGCCCGCGCCCCTGTGATGAATAGGGGCACCCGTTCGGGCCCGTTCGGCCAACGGCGCTTCCCCATGCAGGCCGCACGGCGGGCCATCGGCCGGAGCCAGTCTCTATCTCTATCGTTCCGCATCATTATTGCGCGCTTGTGCAGCCCCCCGCCCATGGCTATTAGGCGCGCTCAAACAACGTCACGGGCACCCGGGACTTTCAGCGCCGGGAGCCTCTTCGAGTCGGAGAGCCAGATGGCATCGGTCCTGAATTCCGATAAAAACGGCGAGAAGCCGCCCAAATCGGCCGTTATACTCCCCCCCGATTACCGGCCCTCGTCCGACGAGGAGTTCATGAATCCGCTGCAGCTCGAATATTTCCGGCAGCGCCTCTGGGATTGGAAGAAGCAGATCCTGGCCGAAGCGGAAGGCACGCTCGCCGTCCTTCAGAACGAGCCGCTTCGCGAACCCGACCTCAACGACCGTGCATCCAGCGAGACGGACTGGTCGATCGAGTTGCGGACCCGCGATCGCCAGCGCAAGCTCATTTCGAAGATCGATGCCGCGCTCCGCCGCATCGACGAGGGCGAATATGGCTATTGCGAGGTCACCGGTGAGCCGATCTCGCTCGGCCGGCTGGAAGCCCGCCCGATCGCCACCATGACCGTCGAGGCGCAGGAACGCCACGAGCGGCAGGAAAAGGTTTCGCGGGACGATTAACGCTTTCTCCATCACCCCATGCCATGGTGCTGCCCATAGAGGTGATTTGGCACGGATCGATCGATGGACAAAGAGCAGGACAATCAGGGTCGTGGACCGGCGCGTTCGGCGCCGCGCGACAGCCTGTTTCTCCTCACCAGCCTCGTGACCCCGGAGGGCGCTCCGCTCGGCAAGGCGCGGGTACGGAACCTCTCTGCCACTGGCCTGATGGCCGATTGTGAACGGGCGGTCCCCGCTGGCGTCAAGGTGATGCTGGAACTGCGCGGCGTCGGCACCGTCAGCGGGATCGTTGCATGGTCCAAGGAGGACCGGATTGGCGTGGCGTTCGACGAACCCATCGACCCGCAGCTGGCGCGCCGCCCGGTTTCGTCCGGCACCCGCCCCAACTTGCCCGACTATCTGCGCATGCAGCCGGCCCCCCGCCGCTGATCGGCGGCTCCACTCCCTCGTGCCAAATCCGGGGACGGCGCCCGTCCGCTTTTTCCGCCAGCGGGAAAGGGCTCTCCATCCCCGGCCAAACAAAAACCCCGGGCCCTGAGGGCGCCGGGGTTTTGTCTGCCGAAACAAGGCTGGCCAGCCGCGGCGCGGGGCAGGCGCCCCGGCACGCAGAGCCGGTCAGTGGCGGCCGGACATTTCTTCCTTCAAACGCAGCTTCTGCTTCTTGAGCGAGGCAACCAGGATCGCGTCGGGCATCGGCCGACTCGTCTCTGCCTTGATTCGTGCCTCAAGCCCGGCATGCTTGGCTGAAAGAGCTGAAATGTGGCTGTTTTCCATGACATTCTCCTTACGAGGGTGATGGAAGACGAAGTAGATCACGAATCGGCCGCCGAGTCTCGCTGCTATTGGGCCTT
This sequence comes from Sphingobium ummariense RL-3, assembly GCF_000447205.1. Taxonomy (GTDB): domain Bacteria; phylum Pseudomonadota; class Alphaproteobacteria; order Sphingomonadales; family Sphingomonadaceae; genus Sphingobium; species Sphingobium ummariense. Next base: position 81,200 of record NZ_AUWY01000071.1, read on the forward strand.
TGCGGCGGGCGGACCGTAAATTTGCGATGGTCCGCGCCCTCCGGCCCGGCTATCAGATGGGCTGGGTAGAGTTCGCAATGGGGCGGGTGCGCCGTGAGCCGGGAAGACATCATGAGGCGGCTGGAATTGCTGCGCGTCGAACATCGGGATCTGGACGGCGCCATCGCCGCTCTGATCGACACCGGCTCGGGCGACCAGATGCAGGTCGCCCGGCTCAAGAAGCGCAAGCTGCGGCTGCGCGACGAAATCACGCTGCTGGAAGATGCGCTGGTGCCGGACATCATCGCCTGAGCTGCGCTAACCGGCCCTGATTGGGACAGTGCGGCGAATCGCCTTTCTGCAGGCCTGACAAGACCGCGATAATATGTCAGCTAAGTGGCGCATGAAGTCGTCAGTTTCTCTTGATCGCAGCCTTCACCGGCGGCTCGTGGATGGTCTCTATATCGAGGCCATGGTCATGGCCGATGAGGCGCGCTCCTATTTCGACGCGCCCGAAACCCAGGATTTCGGTGCCGACGATCCGTTGCGCCGCGTCGCCTTCGCCTGCGAATCGCTGAAGGTCACGACGCGGCTGATGCACGTCATCGCGTGGCTGCTCAGCCAGCGGGCGTGGCAGCGCGGGGAGATCGCGGATGCGGAACTGGCGGATGAGAAGCATCGCCTGGGCCATGCGGCGCCGACGGACGCGGCGGTTTCGGAGGGCTTCCCCTTCTCGATCCGTGCCCTGGTCGAGGGGAGCCAGGAGCTCTACGACCGCGTGGCCCGGCTGCAGGATCGGCTGGACCGGATGATGCGGCTTCCGGCCCCGGGCGAAGACAATCCCGCCCATGCGCTGATGAACCGGCTGAGCAGCGCTTTCTAAGGGCGGCGCTACGCCTGCGCTTCCTCCAGCCAGCTGACGATCGGCCGGCCCGATGCTTTCACCCGATAGGCCTGCGCCAGCCGGACAGCGTGGACGACCAGCGATATCAGTGTCCACCACGCAAGGGCGATCAGGCCGATGTCGGGCCGCCCCGCGAGTAACGCGAAGAACAGGATAACCATGTTCGGGTTGCGCCGTGCGGTGATGAGGCGGAACCGGCTGTCGAACGGGCGCCAGACATGGATGTCCATCTTGAAGTCCTTGAGGAACATCCCTTCGATCAGGCGCTGGAGCACATAACCGGCGATCACCGCCGTCATGATGAAGGTGAAGGTGCCGCCCGACAGCGCCAGGCCCCAAGTGGCCAGGCCCGTCCCCCAGAAATACCACCAGAAGGGCGGGTGGACCAGGTCCACGCCATGGTCGATCACATTGCCCCATTTGGAGGAGGTGATGGTGCAGCGGGCGAGCTTTCCATCGACGGTGTCGAGCACCATGAAGATGAAGCCCGCAAGGAACCCGGTCCAGTACATGCCCCTGGCGAAGAGGAAGGTGGCGACGATGCACAGCGTGATGCCGATCATCGACACCATATTGGGCGTCATGCGCAACTGCGCCGCGACGCGGGTCAGCACCAGCGCCAGCTCGGGCCAGAGATATTTGGTGAGGACGTCGGTCACGCCCTTGTAGGCGCCGAAATAGCTCCGCCGCTCGATCGCGCTTCGGGTCTGCGGCGTCAGCTCGCGGACGAAGGGCTGCTCCAGCTTGCGGAGCTGGTGGTTGTACAGCTTGCGTCCGTCGGACAGGTCTATCACCGATGGCGCCCGCATCGGATCGCTGCCGGCCGGCACCTGCCCGACGATCGGCACGCCGTCCCAGGCGAAGAGCGTGCCCGGCTGCGCCAGCGCCAGGGTAAGGAGCAGCGGGTCGAAGGCGTAGGCCAGGTTGAACAGCAGCTCATGGCCTTCCGCCAGCCGCTTGCCTCCCTTCCCGGCGCTTTCCGCCATGCGGCGGCAGCGCTCGGCATTGGACATGCCCCATATGCGGGTGGCATTTTCACCCAGCAGGCGGACCGGTCCTGCGGCGGTCTCGATCAGCGCGCTCATGCCTTCCCCTGCATGAAGGCGAGGATCAGATCGGCCTGCCGCACCGAGGCCGGGATGGCGCATTGGTCGATGGAATCGTGCATGGCCGCCTTCTGCGCAGCAACGAAGCCCGGTTGCAAGTCCGGCGCGCGTGTCAACGCTTCAGGAAGGTCCTCGACCCGCTCCAGCACCTGTCCCAGCCGCCAATGGGCAAAGGCTTCATCGTTTCGCCAGTCCCGCCGATCCAGGTTCAGGAACAGGCAGGGGCGGGGCTGCAGCAGGAACTCGTACACCTGGCTGGACACGTCGCCCAGATAGGCGTCGGCACTCATCGTATAGCTCATGTCGATCGAATGGCGGCTGCCCATGTCGACACGTATATGCGGGGCTGTCGTCTCGATCGGAGCCACGCGGCCGGCGAGCTTGGTGTGAGGTGCGACGATGACGTTCCAGCCTTGCAGCGTTTCAAGGGCGCGCATTACCGCCGGGCCGTGCCGCACCCAGGAGGAAAGCCGCGGGTCGAAATGGGGATTGTAGAGCAGCACTGGCCGGTCGTCGGAGAAGAAACGCTGCGGCGGCGCGCTCAGCTCGAACTTGGCATAGCCGCCGACCGCGACGGCCTCGGGTGGGCACAGGCCGCGCTCGATCATCCGCCGGCGGTCCTTCTCGCCGGCCACCAGGGTCAGGTCGAATGCGGAATGGCGGGCCTTGTAACCGCCCTCCCGGTCGCCTGCGCCATGCTTGATGAGGATCAGTCGCGACCGGAAACCGGGGACGAAGCGCAGCGCGGCACTCGATATCTCGGTCGTCACCAGCAAGGGGAAATGCGACAGCCGCTGCGCGTTGAGCAACAGGGTGGCAAGCCGCGACGGCTGGCGGAACAATGTGTCGGCACCGAAGAAGGGGCGACGCAGATGTTCCATCTTCAGCGTCCCCGTCGGATCGTAATGCGCGACCAGGTCAAGCAGCACGGGGGAAGGAGACAGGATCGTGACGGAGACGTCGGGCCGTCGCGCGAGCTCCAGCGCAGCCGGAAGCCAGTGATAGATTTGCTGGGCTTCGGCTATGGCTAGGAATGCTATTTCTGTCGGCACGATGATCCCCGGACGCCTGCCGTAACGATTGCGCCCAGCGATGCAAGAGGGCGCGCGCTCCCTTCCCCTGGGACCGAAGAGGGCGGAGATGGGCGCGCTAGATGCTGGACCTTTGCAGATTATTTGTTATGCGGGCCCCACTGCGAGACATTTTCCAAAGAGGCTCGAAGAGCGATGGCCGAATTTGCGTTGCCCAAGAACAGCAAGATCAGTGGCAAGGGCGTGACCCACCCGGCGCCCGATGGGGCGACCAATGTCAGAAGCTTCAAGGTCTATCGCTACGATCCCGATTCGGGCGCGAACCCGCGCTATGACACGTTCGAGATCGACCTCGACCAGTGCGGGCCGATGGTCCTCGACGCCTTGCTCAAGATCAAGAACGAATATGATCCGACGCTGACCTTCCGCCGCTCCTGCCGCGAAGGCATCTGCGGTTCCTGCTCGATGAACATGAACGGCAAGAACGGCCTCGCCTGCACCACCGCGATCGACGAGTGCGCCGGCAAGGAAGTGCGCATCACCCCGCTGCCGCACATGGACGTGATCAAGGATCTGGTGCCGGACTTCACCCACTTCTACGCGCAGTACAACAGCATCAAGCCCTGGCTGCAAACCGTCAGCCCGGCGCCGAGCGGCAAGGAACGGCTGCAGTCGCCGGCCGATCGTGAGAAGCTGGACGGCCTCTACGAGTGCATCCTGTGCGCCTGCTGCTCGACCAGCTGCCCCAGCTACTGGTGGAACTCGGACAAGTTCCTGGGACCGGCCATCCTGCTCCAGGCCTATCGCTGGCTGGCCGACAGCCGCGACGAATATACCGGCGAGCGCCTGGACGAGCTGGAGGATCCCTTCCGCCTCTACCGCTGCCACACCATCATGAACTGCGCCAATGTCTGCCCCAAGGGCCTTTCGCCCGCCAAGGCGATCGCGGAGACCAAGAAGATGCTGGTGGAACGGCAGCTCTGACCGGCGTGACCGTACGGCAGGGGATGGCGCGGCCGATCGCGGATGGGCCGCGCGCCGGCTGGCTCGAATGGGTGGAGCCGGCGGAAGGAACCTTTCTCACCATTCTCGGCCCGCTCTATTCCCGGCGCGAGGGTGACAGGCGCGCGATCGTCGAGCTGGAACCGCGCCCCGAACATCGCAACCGGCTGGGGTCGCTGCATGGCGGCCTGCTCGCCGCTTTCGCCGACCACGCCTATTTTTCCGCCATGGTAGCGATGGGCCGCCCTGCCCAGGCGGGCGCGGTGACCGTCGACCTGTCGATGCAATATCTGGCGGCCGGCAGCGCCGATGCACCCCTTCGGGCCGAGGTCGACCTGCTGGGCGAGACCGGGCGACTCCTGTTCCTGCGGCTGGTGCTCAGCCAGCACGGCCAGCCTGTCGCCGCATCCACCGCGACCCTGCGGAAGGCGCCGGAGGAACGGTGACCCGCATTCTGGATCGCTATCACGCCCTGGTGGCGGCCGGCGAATTGCGGCCCGATTCCGATCAGGATGCCGCGGCCGCGCGACTCGATCGCCTTCAGGAGGAACTGGAGTCCGCTCCTCCACGCGGGTCGACGCTGTGGCGGCTGCTGCGCAAGCCGCCGGAGCCGCCGCGCGGGCTCTACATGTGGGGCGGGGTAGGGCGCGGCAAGTCGATGCTGATGGACCTGTTCTTCGACACGGTGAAGGTCCAGCGCAAGAAGCGGGTCCATTTCCACGAATTCATGCTGGATGTGCACTCCCGCCTGGCAGAGGCGCGCCAGTCCGAAAGTGGCGACCCCATCCCCCCGGTCGTGGAATCGCTTGCGGAAGAGGGGCGGCTGCTCTGCTTTGACGAGATGGTCGTCAACAACATGGCCGATGCGGCGATCATGTCGCGGCTGTTCACCGGACTGCTGGAAAAGCGGGTGACGATCGTCACCACCTCCAACCGGCCGCCCGATGACCTCTACAAGGACGGGCTCAACCGGCAGCTGTTCCTGCCCTTCATAGACCTCATCAAGATGAAGCTCGATGTGCTAAGCCTCAATGGGCCGACGGATTATCGGCGCGACCGGCTCGGCGACGCGACTCTATGGCATTGTCCCAATGGACCCGAAGCGACGAAGGCGCTGTCCGACGCCTTCTTCCGCCTTACCGATTTTTCGGTGGAGGATCGCGCCAAGGTGCCGGCGGAGGACATCCCCGTTCAGGGCGGGCGGACGCTCCATGTGCCTAAGAGCCTCAAGGGCGTCTCGGTCTTCTCCTTTAGGCGGCTGTGCGAGGAGGCGCGTGGCGCGCCCGACTATCTGGCGATCGCGCGGAAATATCACACGGTCATCATCGTCGGCATTCCCGTGCTGGGGCCGGAGAAACGCAACGAGGCGGCGCGCTTCGTCACACTGATCGACTCGCTCTACGAATATAAGGTGAAGCTACTGGCCGCCGCCGATGCGTCACCCGCCCGCCTCTATCCGACAGGCGACGGATCGTTCGAGTTCGAGCGGACCGTGTCCCGCCTGATGGAAATGCAGTCGGACGATTATCTGGCGCTGGGCCACGGGTCGAAATAGCGCGTCGGGGACCGCCGCCGTTCCTGCTTCAGCTGCTCCACAGGCCAGGGGATCGCCCTTGCGGGCCGATCGTTTCTGCATCGCAACGAAAAGGATCCGGACGCCTTCCCTCGGGAAGGCGTCCGGCAGGAAGCCGCTGTGGGACGGGAGGCGTTGCGCCAGGGTAGGAGCGCATCGCAACAGGGCCAGACCCTCACTAATGCAATTGCGAACGAATTGCAAAGATAAATCGACCCAAGGCGGTTTCGCCGGTTGAATCCCGTTCCATATGGGCCTAAGCGCTCAGCGCAATTCCAATAGTCACGACTTGGAGGATGACACGCATATGGCCCGTAAGAAGATCGCGCTCATCGGCGCTGGCAACATCGGCGGCACGCTCGCGCATCTCGCCGCGCTGAAGGGTCTGGGCGACATCGTCCTCTTCGACGTGGTCGAGGGCGTTCCCCAGGGCAAGGCGCTGGATCTGTCGCAGTGCGGCCCGGTCGAGGGCTTCGACGCGAAGATCACCGGCTCCAACGACTATGCCGACATTGCGGGCGCGGACGTCATCATCGTCACCGCCGGCGTCGCCCGCAAGCCGGGCATGAGCCGCGACGACCTGCTGGGCATCAATCTCAAGGTCATGAAGGCCGTGGGTGAGGGCATCAAGGCGAACGCCCCCGACGCCTTCGTCATCTGCATCACCAACCCGCTCGACGCGATGGTGTGGGCGCTGCGCGAATTTTCCGGCCTCCCCCACAACAAGGTCGTCGGCATGGCCGGCGTGCTGGACTCGGCGCGCTTCAGCCACTTCATCGCCGAGGAATTCGACGTCTCGGTGAAGGATGTGAACACCTTCGTGCTGGGCGGCCATGGCGACACGATGGTTCCGGTGGTCCAGTATTCGACCGTCTCGGGCATTCCCGTTCCCGACCTGATCGAGCAGGGCCGCTCGACCAAGGAGCGGATCGACGCCATCGTGCAGCGCACCCGTTCGGGCGGCGGCGAGATCGTCGGCTTGCTCAAGACCGGCTCCGCCTATTACGCGCCCGCCACCAGCGGCATCGCGATGGCCGAAGCCTATCTCTACGACCAGAAGCGCCTGTTGCCCTGCGCGGCGTTCGTCGAGGGCAAGTACGGCCTGGACGAAGGGCTTTATGTCGGCGTGCCGGTCATCATCGGCAAGGACGGCGTCGAGCAGATCGTCGAGATCAAGCTGGACGACGAGGCGAAGGCCAATCTCCAGGTCTCGGTCGACGCGGTCAAGGAACTGCTGGTCGCCTGCAAGGGCATCGACGAGAGCCTGGCCTGAGGAATTGAACCACCCCGGCGAAGGCCGGGGTCCAGCCGGGATGGCCTGTGATGGAAGGTTTGCCTTCGTCTACATCATGGCCTGTCGACGGAATGGAACGATTTATATCGGTTCCACCGTCGATCTTCCCAAGCGGGCGTGGGAGCATCGCAACAGCGTCGTTCCTGGGTTCACGAAGCGTTATGGCTGCCGGCTGCTCGTCTGGTACGAGGTGCGCGACGGCTGGGAAGCCGCCCGTCTTCGGGAGCGGCAGATGAAGGAATGGAAGCGCGCCTGGAAGTTGCGGGAAATTGAAGAGGCAGACCCGGAATGGGCGGACCTTTACGATCGGATCGCGCGACCTTGAGCGATGGGACACTGGACCCCGGCTTTCGCCGGGGTGGAACTAGAAGGATAGAGGCGGTCAATGAGCATCCTCGTTAACAAGAACACCAAGGTCATCACCCAGGGTATGACCGGCGCCACCGGCACTTTCCACACCGAACAGGCGCTGGCCTATGGCACGCAGATGGTCGCCGGCGTCACCCCCGGCAAGGGCGGCACGACCCATATCGGCCTGCCGATGTTCGACACCGTCGCCGAAGCCAAGAGCAAGACCGGTGCGGATGCTTCGGTGATCTACGTCCCGCCACCGTTCGCCGCCGACTCCATCCTGGAGGCGATCGACGCCGAAATTCCCCTGATCGTCTGCATCACCGAAGGCATCCCGGTGCTCGACATGGTCAAGGTGAAGCGGGCGCTGTCGGGCAGCAAGTCGCGCCTGATCGGCCCCAACTGCCCCGGCGTGCTGACCCCCGACGAGTGCAAGATCGGCATCATGCCCGGCTCCATCTTCAAGAAGGGCAGCGTCGGCGTCGTCTCGCGCTCGGGCACGCTGACCTATGAGGCGGTGTTCCAGACCTCGAACGCGGGTCTCGGCCAGACCACCGCGGTCGGCATCGGCGGCGATCCGGTCAACGGCACCAACTTCATCGACGTGCTGGAGCTGTTCCTGGCCGACGACGCGACCGAGTCCATCATCATGATCGGCGAGATCGGCGGCGATGCGGAAGAGCAGGCCGCCCAGTTCCTGATCGACGAGGCGAAGAAGGGCCGCAAGAAGCCGATGGCCGGCTTCATCGCGGGCCGCACCGCGCCTCCGGGTCGCCGCATGGGCCATGCCGGCGCGATCGTGTCGGGCGGCAAGGGCGACGCGGAAAGCAAGATCGCGGCGATGGAAGCGGCCGGCATCAAGGTCGCGTCCAGCCCGTCGGAGCTTGGCTCGACGCTGGTTGAGGTCTTGAAGGGGTAAGATAACTCCTACATATATAAGCGGTCGGGCTGCACCCCGGCCGCTATTCCCCTTTCCGCGACTGCACGCGGCTGGGATGGGACCAGGCAATGGGTTACGAGAATCAGGATTTCGAGATCGAGCGCGGGCCGAGCTGGGCGCGCGACAACTGGCCGCTGTCGGATACGGATGATCTGACCGGCGCATTGGATCCCACGCAGATGCAGGTGGCGGTGAAGGCCGCCGCCAAATCCGCGGGCAAGCAGGTGTCGGACGCCGACATCGCGCAGGCCGCGGAGGATGCGATCCGCGCACAGATGCTGATCCGCACCTATCGCGTGCGCGGGCACCTTGCCGCCAATCTCGACCCGCTCGGCCTGTCGGAACGCAAGCTGCCGGCCGACCTGACCCCCGAATATCACGGCCTGACCGACCTCAAGAAGAAGGTCTTCCTGGGCGGTACGCTGGGCCTCGACTACGCCACCGTGGAAGAGATCGTCGCGATCCTGCGGGCGAACTACTGCGGCAATGTCGGCCTGGAATATATGCACATCGCCGATGTGGAGGAGCGCCGCTTCCTGCAGGACCGCATGGAAGGCAAGGACAAGGAGATCCACTTCACGCCCGAGGGCAAGAAGGCGATCCTGTCCAAGGTCATCCAGGCCGAGCAATATGAGAAGTTCCTGGGCCGCAAATATGTCGGCACCAAGCGCTTCGGCCTGGACGGCGGCGAATCGATGATCCCGGCTCTGGAAGCGGTCATCAAATATGGCGGCGCGCTGGGCGTGCGCGAGATCGTGTACGGCATGGCGCATCGCGGCCGCCTGAACGTGCTCGCCAACGTCATGGCCAAGGGCTATCGCGTCATCTTCCACGAATTCTCGGGCGGCACCGCCAATCCGGAGGATGTGGGCGGATCGGGCGACGTCAAATACCATCTCGGCACCTCGACCGACCGTGAGTTCGACGGGATCAAGGTGCACATGTCGCTCGTGCCCAACCCGTCGCACCTGGAAACGGTCGATCCGGTCGTGCTGGGGAAGGTCCGCGCGCAGCAGACCTTCCGCGGCGACCTGGAAAAGCACGAAGCCGTGCTTCCCGTGCTGATCCACGGCGATGCGGCCTTCGCCGGCCAGGGCATCGTCTGGGAATGCTTCGGTTTCTCGGGCATTCGCGGCTACAATACCGGCGGCTGCATCCACTTCGTCGTCAACAACCAGGTGGGCTTCACCACCTCGCCGCAGTTCGCGCGCTCCTCGCCCTATCCCAGCGACGTGGCGAAGGGCGTCCAGGCGCCGATCCTGCACGTCAACGGCGACGATCCGGAGGCCGTGACCTTCGCGTGCAAGCTGGCGATCGAATATCGCCAGACCTTCCACCGCGACATCGTGATCGACATGTGGTGCTATCGCCGCTTCGGCCACAATGAAGGCGACGAGCCCAGCTTTACCCAGCCGCTGATGTACGCGAAGATCCGTCAGCATCCGCCGGTCAGCGACGTCTATTCGGCGCGGCTGAAGGCGGAGGGCGTGGTCGATGACGATTTCGTCAGTCAGGTCACGGGCGATTTCGTCAACCATCTGGAGGAAGAGTTCGAGGCGGCGAAGAGCTACAAGGCCAACACCGCCGACTGGTTCGCCGGCCGCTGGTCGGGCCTGCATCGGCCCGCCGATGCGGAGACCACCCGCCAGAATGTCGAGAGCGCGATCAGCCAGAAGCTGTTCGACAGCCTGGGCAAGACGCTGACGACGGTGCCCGAGGGCGTGAACGTCCACAAGACGCTGAAGCGCGTGCTCGATGCCAAGGCGGAGATGTTCCGGTCCGGCGAGAATTTCGACTGGGCGACCGGCGAGGCGCTGGCCTTCGGATCGCTGCTGTCGGAAGGCTATGGCGTGCGCCTGTCGGGCCAGGATTCGGGTCGCGGCACCTTCAGCCAGCGTCACTCGGTCTGGGTCGACCAAGATACGGAGAAGAAATATATTCCGCTGTCGACCGTGCCGCATGGCCGGTTCGAGGTGCTGGACAGCCCGCTCTCCGAATATGGCGTGCTTGGTTTCGAATATGGCTTTGCGCTGGCCGATCCCAAGTCGCTGGTGCTGTGGGAAGCGCAGTTCGGCGATTTCGCCAACGGCGCGCAGATCATCTTCGACCAGTATATCGCTTCTTCGGAAACGAAGTGGCTGCGCTCCAACGGCCTCGTCTGCCTGCTGCCGCACGGCTATGAAGGGCAGGGGCCGGAGCATAGCTCCGCCCGCCTGGAACGCTTCCTTCAGCTTTGTGCGGAAGGGAACATCCAGGTCGCCAACATCACGACGCCGGCCAATTACTTCCACGTGCTGCGCCGGCAGATGCTGCGTTCGTTCCGCAAGCCGCTGATCATCATGACGCCCAAGTCGCTGCTGCGGCACAAGTTGGCGGTCAGCCGGACCGAGGACTTCCTGGGCAGCAGCCAGTTCCACCGCATCCTGTCGGACACCAACCCGGCACCCGACGCGGAAACGAAGCGGCTGGTGCTCTGCTCGGGCAAGGTCGCCTACGACCTGATCGAGGCGCGCGACGCCGCCGGGGACAAGAACACCCAGATCGTCCGGATCGAGCAGCTCTATCCCTTCCCCACCGAGGCGCTGGCCGAACGGCTGAAGAAGATGCCGAATCTGGAGGAAGTGATCTGGTGCCAGGAAGAGCCCCGCAACAATGGCGGCTGGTTCTTCGTCGAGCCCTATATCGAGGAAGCGCTGGGCCTTGCCGGCAAGGCGCCGATGCGTGCCCGTTACGCGGGCCGCAAGGCGTCGGCCTCGCCGGCCACCGGCCTCGCCAAGCGCCACGTCGCCGAACAGGGCGCGCTCGTCGCCGATGCGCTGGGTCACAGCGTCCGTGAAGAAATCCGCCGCCAGAAGAAAGGCTGAGAAAGCTCATGGCCACCGAAGTCAAAGTCCCCACGCTGGGCGAATCCGTTACCGAAGCAACCGTCGGTCAGTGGCTCAAGAAGCCCGGCGAGGCGGTGAAGGCCGATGAGCCGATCGTGTCCCTGGAAACCGACAAGGTCGCGGTGGACGTGCCCGCGCCCGTCGCCGGCACGCTGGGCGACATCGTCGCCAAGGAAGGCGACACGGTCGAGGTCGGCGCGCTGCTGGCCTATGTGAACGAAGGCGCCTCGGCCGGCGCTTCGCCCGCTCCTGCGGCCGCGCCCGCTCCTGCTCCTGCTCCTGCCGCCAAGGCGGAGGCCGCCACGCCTGCGCCCGCCGCTGCCGCCCCCGCCCCCGTCGAAGAGGAAGGCGATGCCGGCGGCCTGACGCTGTCGCCCGCCGTCCGTCGGCTGGTGCTGGAGCATGGGCTTGACCCGAGCAAGATCAAGGGCACCGGCAAGGACGGTCGCCTGACCAAGGACGACGTGCTGGCCGCCGTTGCCGCGGGCACTGCGAAGGCTGCCGCTGCGGCGCCCGTCGCTGCCGCCGCGCCCGCATCCGACGCGCCCGCCGCCGGCCCCAGCCGCAAGCAGGAGCGGGTCAAGATGACCCGCCTGCGCCAGACGGTCGCCAAGCGGCTCAAGGAAGCGCAGAACAACGCCGCGCTGCTCACCACCTTCAATGATGTCGACATGTCCGCCGTCATCGAAGCGCGCGCGAAGTACAAGGACCTGTTCGAGAAGAAGCACGGCGTCCGCCTCGGCTTCATGGGCTTCTTCACCAAGGCCGTGTGCATGGCGCTGAAGGACATCCCCGGCGTCAACGGCCAGATCGAGGGCGACGAGATCGTCTATAACGACTTCGCCGACATCTCGGTCGCCGTCTCGGCCCCGAACGGCCTGGTCGTTCCGGTCATCCGCAATGCGGAGAGCATGAGCGTCGCACAGATCGAGAAGACCATCGGCGACTTCGGCAAGCGCGCCAAGGAAGGCACGCTCACCATGGAGGACATGAAGGGCGGCACCTTCACCATCTCCAACGGCGGCGTGTTCGGCTCGCTCATGTCGACCCCGATCATCAACCCGCCCCAGTCGGCGGTGCTGGGCCTCCACCGCATCGAGGACCGCCCGGTCGTCCGCAACGGCCAGGTCGTCGTGCGCCCGATGATGTATCTGGCGCTCAGCTACGACCACCGCCTGATCGACGGCCGCGAAGCCGTGACCTTCCTGGTCGCGGTCAAGAACGCGATCGAGGATCCGACCCGGCTGTTGATCGACCTGTAAGTTCAAGAGCCAGAGGAAGATATACCATGGCTGAATTCGACTATGACGTCCTTGTGATCGGTGCCGGCCCCGGCGGTTATGTCGCGGCGATCCGGGCGGCGCAGCTGGGGTTCAGGACCGCCTGCGCCGAAAGCCGCGAGACGCTGGGCGGTACCTGCCTCAATGTGGGCTGCATTCCGTCCAAGGCGCTGCTGCACGCGTCGGAACTCTATGAGGAAGCCGCGAACGGCGCCCTCGCCAAGCTGGGCGTCAAGATCGATGCCATGAGCCTGGACCTGCCTACTATGCAGGGCCAGCGCATCGACGCGGTGAAGGGCCTGACCGGCGGCATCGAATTCCTGTTCAAGAAGAACAAGATCGACTGGCTGAAGGGCATGGCCTCCTTCACCGGCGCCAACACGGTCGAGGTTGCGGGCAAGAGTGTGACGGCGAAGAACATCGTCATCGCCACCGGCTCCTCGGTCGCGCAGCTACCCGGCGTGGCGGTGGACAATGCCGGCGGAAAGATCGTCGATTCGACCGGCGCGCTGGAGCTGGACAAGGTGCCTGGCCATCTGGTCGTCATCGGCGGCGGCGTGATCGGCCTGGAACTGGGCAGCGTCTGGCGCCGCCTGGGTTCCAAGGTAACGGTCGTCGAATATCTCGACCAAATCCTGCCCGGCATGGACGGCGAAGTTCGCAAGGAAGCCAACAAGATCTTCAAGAAGCAGGGCTTCGAATACAGGCTCGGCACCAAGGTGACCGGCGCGCGGGCGACGGAGAGCGGCGTTACGCTGACGCTGGAGCCCGCCGCCGGCGGCGAGGCCGAGACGATCGAGGCCGATGTCGTGCTGGTGTCGATCGGCCGTCGCCCGAACACGGAGGGTCTGGGCCTCGACAAGATCGGGCTGGAACTCAACGCGCGCGGCCAGATCGAGACCGATCACGATTTCGCGACCAAGGTTCCCGGCGTTTGGGCGATCGGCGACGTGATCCCCGGCCCGATGCTGGCCCACAAGGCCGAGGACGAAGGCATTGCCGTCGCGGAGAATATCGCGGGCCTCACCGGCATCGTGAACCATGACGTCATCCCGAGCGTGGTCTACACCCGGCCCGAGATCGCGGGCGTGGGCCTGACCGAGGAAGCTGCCAAGGAAAAGGGCGCGGTCAAGGTCGGCAAGTTCCCGATGCTCGCCAACAGCCGCGCCAAGACCAATCACGAGCCCGAGGGTTTCGTGAAGGTCATCGCCGACGCGGAGACCGACAAGGTGCTCGGCGTGTGGATCATCGCCACCGTCGCCGGCACGATGATCGCCCAGGCTGCGCAGGCGATGGAATTCGGCGCGTCGAGCGAGGACATCGCCTATACCTGCCACGCGCACCCGACGCACAGCGAGGCGATCAAGGAAGCGGCCATGGCCGTGACCGGCAAGCCGATCCACATCTGACCGGCCCGCACAGAACAGAAGGAAGAGGCTCCCCGCGCGGGAGCCTTTTTCTTTGGCGGTTGGGTGATTTGCGATCGCTGTATCCGGCCGTTTGCGGTCACAAGATCAGACGTATTCCGGCCTTGAGCCAGGGTCCCGCTCCCCTTTGATGGTGATCGAGAAGAAAGAGCGACCCTCTCTTTGCAAACCACTGCACTCAATGCGCTGACATGCACCCCAAGGACGCCTGCAACGCCCCCATCGCCACAATGCGCCGAAACGCCGTCCCATTGCGGCCATGATCGTGAAGAAATGTGCGTGCCATGACGATCATACGGCCTGCCATCTTTCCCGATGATACCGCGGCGGTGCTTGGCATCTGGCGCGAATTCATCGCCAGTTCCCCGGTCAATCTCGACTATCAGAACAATGAAGCGGAGTTCGCCAGCCTGCCGGGCAAATATGCGTCGCCTGCCGGCTGCGTGCTGCTCGCGGATCGGGAGGGCGATATCCAGGGCTGCGTGGCGATGCGCCGGGTCACGCCGGAAATCTGCGAGATGAAGCGACTCTATGTTCGCCCCCACGCCCAGGGGCGGCATCTCGGTCGTGCCCTGGCGGAGCGCCTCATCGAGGAAGCGCGCCGGGTGGGCTACCGCGAAATGAGGCTGGACGTGCAGGCGAAGTTCGTCCCCGCGATCAAGTTGTACGAGGCGCTTGGGTTCGTCGCGGCGGAGCCGGTTTCGTTCAATCCGGTCCCCGGCGCCTCTTTCCTGGGTCTCCACCTTTAGAACACTCGAAGGGGGAGGGGCCTCGGTGGTCGGCAGAGAGGCCGACACGCTGCCGATCCGCCACCACCACCCCTTGTTGCCGCCCGTCCACCGGCATACACCCGCTGCATAGACCTCCGTCCGCGGCGCGGTCCTCGCGTTTCCGGGCGGCATCCGATCCAGAGGTTCGACCATGAAACATCTCCTGCTCGCCGGCCTCGGCGCATTCGCCCTCTCGCAGGCACCCGCATTGGCGCGCCCCTTCACGCCTAGCGACATGGTCGGCCTCGACCGCATCTCCGCGCCGGTGGCTTCGCCCGACGGCAAGTGGCTGGCCTATCAGCTGCGCACCACCGACCTGGCCGGCAATCGCGGCCGCACCGACATCTACCTGCTGCCGATCGACAAGCCCGGCCAGCCGCCGCGCCTCATCGCCTCCACGCCCGACAGGAACGAAAGCGCTCCGGCCTTCTCGCCCGATGGAAGCGCCCTTTACTTCCTCTCCAACGCCAGCGGCGACGACCAGCTCTGGCGCGTGCCGCTCGCAGGCGGCCAGCCGGTGCAGATCAGCCGCGCGCCCGGCGGCATCTCCGGCTTCCTGCTGAGCCCGAAGGGCGACAGAGTCGCGCTCTGGGCCGACCGTCCGGTGGGCGCGAAGACGCTCGATGCGGTCAAACCCGCCGATCCGCCGAGCGCCGGGACCGGCCGCGTCTACGACCAGCTCTTCGTGCGCCATTGGGACACATGGGCAGATGGGCAGCGCTCGCAGATCTTCGTCATGCCGGTGGAGGGCGGCCCTGCCGTCTCCGTCATGGGCGGCCTCGTCGGCGACAGCCCCTCCAGGCCCTTCGGCGGCGCGGAGGAAATCGCCTGGAGCGCCGATGGCCGGACGCTGTTCTTCGCCCTGCGCGAAGCAGGCCGGATCGAGCCGCTCTCGACCAATCTCGACATCTTCGCCGCGCCCGCCGACGGCAGCGGCAGGCCCGTCAACCTCACCGACGCCAATGACGCCACTGACACCATGCCCGCCGTGTCGCCCGACGGCCGCTGGCTCGCCTATGCGGCGATGAAGCGCCCCGGCTATGAGAGCGACCGGCTGGTGCTGATGCTGCGGAACATCGCCACGGGCGAAACGCGCGCGCTGACCGAGGGGTGGGACCGCTCGGTCGGCTCGATCGCCTGGGATGCGGACGGGAAGGGCATCCTCGTCACCGCCGACGACGTGCTCGACCACCCCGCCTTCCGCGTCGACGTGGCGAGCGGCAAGGTGACGCGGCTGACCCAGGCCGGCCATGTTGGCAGCGTGATCCCGCTGCCCGATGGCGGCTTCGTCTATGCGCTCGACAGCATCCAGTCGCCCGCCGACCTCTGGCTGATGCCCGCCGCCGGGCGGAAGGCCGCAAAGCCCGTCCGCCTCACCAGCGTCAATGCCGCCAAGCTGGCGGGCGTGGATGACGTGTCGGTGCAGCGCTTCAGCTTCCGCGGCGCGGGCGGCGACACCGTCTGGGGCCAGATCGTCAAGCCCAAGGGCGTCACGGGCAAGCTGCCGGTCGCCTATCTCGTCCATGGCGGGCCGCAGGGCAGCTTCAACGACAGCTGGTCCTATCGCTGGAATCCCAAGGCCTTCGCTGCCCATGGCTATGCCGCCGTCACCGTCGATTTCCATGGCTCGACCGGCTATGGCCAGGCCTTCGTCGACAGCATCAACAGGGACTGGGGCGGCAAGCCGCTGGAGGATCTGAAGCTCGGCCTCGCGGCCGCCGCGGCGAAGGACGCGCAGCTCGACGCCGGCAACGCCTGCGCGCTCGGCGCCAGCTATGGCGGCTATATGATGAACTGGATCGCGGGCCAGTGGCCCGACGGCTTCAAATGCCTGGTCCAGCATGACGGCGTGTTCGACGCCCGCGCCATGGCCTATGAGACCGAGGAGCTATGGTTCGACGAATGGGAACATGGCGCCCCCTATTATGATCAGGCGGCCGAATATGAGAAATGGAACCCCGTCGCCCATGTGAGCGCCTGGAAGACGCCGATGCTGGTCGTCACCAGCGAACGCGATTTCCGCATCCCCTATACCCAGGGTATCGCCGCCTTCACCGCCCTCCAGCGCCGCGGCATCCCCTCGAAGCTGCTGGTCTTCCCCGACGAGAATCACTGGGTGCTGAAACCCCGCAACTCGCTGCAATGGTATGACGAGGCCTTGGCTTGGATAGATAAATGGACAGCGAAATGAGGGCTCGTCGGGAACCGTCACGACCGTCACCCCGGCCTTGAGCCGGGGTCCCGCTGCCTTTTGATGAGCCGTTTCAAAATGGGATTTTCTCTGTTCTATCCTTCACGATGGACGCGTCCCGCCCAACCCCGCACCGCCATCCCGCACCTGTCGCCTCGCTGGCGCGTCGCTGTCGCGTCACTGTGGCGTCGCTGTGACCCGACTGTCGCGTCAGTGTCGCGTCGCTGTGACTTTGGCGTGACTTTTGCCCCCAAAGGGCGCTCTTTTGCCCGACAACGGTGTGAACTTCGCCGCTGTCGCGCTGGCGATGCCTTGCACGCCGCCCGGAAGCGGCTAAAGCCCCAGCCATGACCGAACTGCCCAAGACCTTCGATCCCGCCGACATCGAATCCCGCTGGTACGCCCATTGGGAGGCGAACGGCCTGTTCCGGCCCGCCCGCCCCGACGCGGAGCCCTTCACCATCGTCAACCCGCCGCCCAATGTGACGGGCAGCCTCCACATCGGCCATGCGCTGGACAACACGCTGCAGGACATCGTCGTCCGCTACGAGCGCCTGCGCGGCAAGGATGCGCTGTGGGTCGTCGGCACCGACCATGCCGGCATCGCGACGCAGATGGTGGTCGAGCGGCAGCTGAACGCGCGCGGAGAAAAGCGCACCGACTACAGCCGCGAGGATTTCATCGCGAAGGTCTGGGAATGGAAGGCGGAGAGCGGCGGCGCAATCACCCGCCAGTTGCGGCGCCTCGGTTGCTCGATGGACTGGGCGAACGAGCGCTTCACCATGGACGAGGGCTTCTCGAAGGCCGTGGTCAAGGTGTTCGTGGAACTGCACAAGCGCGGACTCCTGTATCGCGACAAGCGGCTGGTGAACTGGGACCCGCATTTCCGCTCGGCCATTTCCGACCTGGAGGTGGAGACGAAGGAGACGCAGGGCGGCTTCTGGCGCTTCCGCTATCCGCTGGCGGACGGCGTGACGCTGGCCGACGGCAGCGACCATATCGTCGTCGCCACCACCCGGCCCGAAACCATGCTCGCCGATATGGCGGTCGCGGTGCATCCCGACGATCCGCGCTATCGCGACGTCATCGGCAAGGACATTCTCCAGCCGATCACCGGCCGCCGTTTCAAGGTCGTAGCGGACGAACATGCCGACCCGGAACTGGGGTCGGGCGCGGTCAAGATCACGCCGGGCCATGACTTCAACGATTTCGACGTCGGCCGGCGCGCGGGCATCGCCGCCTCGCAGATGCTCAACATGTTCGACGCCGACGCGAAGGTCGTCCAGACCGCCGACGGACTGGTGCCGGACAAGTATCTCGGCCTCGACCGCTTCGACGCCCGCAAGGCGGTGGTTGAGGATATGAAGGCGCTCGGCTTCCTCGTGCCGCACGTCACCAGGACCAAGGAAGGCGAGGAGGTCGCCGCCGACTTCGAGCCCCGCACCATCCAGACGCCCTATGGCGACCGCTCCGGCGTGGTGATCGAGCCGTGGCTGACCGACCAATGGTATGTCGACGCCGAAAAGCTGGCGGTCGCGCCGATGCAGGCGGTGCGCGACGGGCGGATCGAGATCGTCCCGAAGAGCTGGGAAAAGACCTTCTTCAACTGGATGGAGAATATCCAGCCCTGGTGCGTGTCGCGCCAGCTCTGGTGGGGACACCAGATTCCGGCTTGGTTTGGGCCAGATCATAACGGAAATGGCCAGCCTCTTTTCAAAGAAAGCGGCCATGGCAAGGTTCGTGAATTCTATGGCCACACATTTGTTGAAGAGAACGAAGAAGAGGCCATCAATGCTGCGGCAAACCTCTATAATGTTGCTCCCGAAAGGATCGTGGTCGTTGAGAGCCGTGACGCCGCTATAGTCGGTTCGCTGTTCCCAGCAAAAGAGGGTACTCAAGAATTACCCAAGCTGGCGGGAAAGATGCCTATCTGGCGCGACCCCGACGTCCTCGACACCTGGTTCTCCTCAGCGCTCTGGCCCTTCGGCACGCTGGGCTGGCCCGAGCAGACCGAGCTGCTCCAGCGCCATTACCCCAACGACCTGCTGATCTCCGGCTTCGACATCCTGTTCTTCTGGGATGCGAGGATGGCGATGCAGGGGCTTGAATTCATGGGGGATGTCCCGTGGCGCAAGCTCTACCTGCACGGTCTGGTCCGCGCCGCGGACGGGCAGAAGATGTCGAAGTCGAAGGGCAATGTCGTCGATCCGCTCGGCCTCATCGACCGGTTCGGCGCGGACGCGCTGCGCTTCTTCATGGCGGCGATGGAAAGCCAGGGCCGCGACGTCAAGATGGACGAGAAGCGGGTCGAGGGCTATCGCAACTTCGCGACCAAGCTGTGGAACGCGGCGCGCTTCCTCCAGTCCAATGGCGTCACGGCGTCGACCAGCCATGAAGCACCGCATGCGGAGCTGCCGGTCAACCGCTGGATCATCGCCGAAACGGTGGCGACGGTGCAGGCGATCGACCTGGCGATGGCCGACCTGCGCTTCGACGCTGCGGCGAACGCCATCTACCACTTCGTCTGGGACCAGTTCTGCGACTGGTATATCGAGCTGACGAAGGGCGCGATGGACGATGAGACGCGGGCCGTTGCGGGCTGGGCGTTCGACCAGATCCTGGTCATGCTCCATCCCTTCATGCCCTTCATCACCGAGGAGCTCTGGAGCCTCACCGGCACGCGGGAAAGCGCGCTGATCGTCGCTCGCTGGCCGCAGGCACTGGCGGCGGTGGACAGTGATGCGCAGGCGGAGATCGACTGGCTGATCCGGCTGGTGAGCGCGATCCGCACCGCCCGCACGGAACTGAACGTGCCACCGGGTGCCCGCCTGCCGATGGTCGTCCGCGACGCGACGGAGGAAACGCACCGGCGGCTCGATCGGCAGGGCACCGCGCTGGCGCGCCTGGGACGGGTGGAGAGCCTCAGCTTCGGCGACGTGCCGGCGGGCGGCGCGGCGCAGATCGTCATCGACGAAGCGACCTTCATCCTGCCGCTGGAAGGCGTGATCGACATCGCGGCGGAGAAGGTCCGCCTCGCCAGGGCGCTGGCCGCGGCGGAAAAGGAGCGGGATTCGCTGGGCGGCCGCCTGTCGAACCCCAGCTTCGTCGAGAAGGCCAAGCCCGAGGCGGTGGCGAAGGCCCGCGAGGATCATGCCGAGAAGTCGGCGGAGGCGGAAAGGCTGAAGGCGGCGCTGGACCGGCTGGGGTAATCGTCCGGCGCAGCGCCGGAGGGAAGGGGCAAGCATGAGCGGCGAAGGCAAGGGCACAAGAGACCTGACACAGGGGCCGATCGCATCGGCGCTCCTGCTGTTCGCCATCCCGACGCTGGTCGCCAACGTGCTCCAGTCGCTGAACGGGTCGATCAACGCGATCTGGGTCGGCCGCTTCCTGGGGCCGCAGGCGCTGGCGGCGACCGCCAATGCCAACATCATCATGTTCCTGATGTTCTCGGTCGTCTTCGGCTTCGGCATGGCGGCGACGGTGATGATCGGGCAGGCGATGGGGGCTCGCGACGTGACGGCGGCGCGCCGGGCCTTCGGGTCGGCGGTCGGCTTCTGTTCTATGATGGGGCTGGGCGTGGCGGTGGCGGGCTGGATCGGCGCCCCGGCGCTGCTCCGCCTGCTGGCAACCCCGGCGGAGGCGTTCGGCCTCGCCCTCGTCTATCTGCGCGTCATCTTCGTGGCGATGCCGGCGACCCTGCTCGCCGTCATGATCATGATGGGGCTGCGCGGCGCGGGGGACGCGCGCACGCCGCTGATCTTCATGATCGTCAGCGTCACCATCGACTTGGTGCTCAATCCGGTGCTGATCCTCGGCCTGGGGCCGATCCCGGCCTTCGGCATCGCCGGATCCGCGGCGGCGACCGCCATGGCGGGCTTCGTCAGCCTGATCGGGCTGGTCGCCTTCACCTATGCCAAGGATCTACCCCTCAGGCTTCGCGGCCCCGAGCTGCGCTGGCTGTGGCCGGCGGCCGACCAGATGCGCGTGCTGTTCGGCAAGGGACTGCCGATGGGGCTGCAGATGATCGTCATGTCGGGTTCCGGCCTGGTGATGATCGGGCTGGTCAATCGCGAAGGGCTGCTGGTCACGGCCGCCTATGGCGCGGCGCAGCAGATATGGACCTATCTCCAGATGCCGGCGATGGCGATGGGCGCGGCGGTCAGCGCCATGGCGGCGCAGAATGTAGGCGCTGGGCGCTGGGACCGGATCGGGCGGATCACCCGCTATGGCCTGGGCTATCAGCTGGCGATCACGGGATCGATGATCGTCGTCATCCTGCTGTTCCATGCTCCCCTGCTGTCGCTGTTCCTGGGCGCCAACCAGGCCGCGATCGACGCGGCATGGCATATGCAGCTGACCGTCAGCTGGAGCTTCCTGATGTTCGGCTGCACCATGATCTTCTTCGGGGTGATGCGCGCCAACGGCGTCGTGGTGCCGCCGCTCGTCATTTTGACCTTCACCCTTTTCGTCGTGCGGATCGGTTTCTACTACGTCGCCTATCCGGCGCTGGGCGCCAATGCGCTCTGGTTCAGCTTTCCGGTGAGTTCGCTGACGGCCGTATTGCTGGCGTGGCTGGTCTATGCGCAGGGCGGCTGGCGCAAGGCCCGGCTGCTGGTGCCGGTGCATGAGGAGGAATGCCGCGAGGCGGTGAACAGCGAGGCGGAGCCCGCCGGACGCATTGCTCCTGCCGGTTAGCGCCCCTGGTTGCGCCAGCGGGTGATGGTGCGGTCGAGGATGTCGTTCTCCCCGCCGGACTGGCGCCACAGTTCGGTGAAGCTCGGATCGCTGGATGCGGGGCGCCGGCTCTCCTCCAGATTGTCGAGCGAAACGCGGATCGGCACCGCGACGCCCTCGCCGCAGATGATCGCCTCCCGGTTGCGCAGCGCCGGGATCGAATCCAGGAACCCGCGCGCGCCCTCTGGCATCGCCGCCTTGACGAAGGCCTGGTCGCGGTCGTTGTTGAGGCGCATCGAGATGATGGTGCCGCACTGCGACAGCACGCCTTCGGCCAGGTCCGACGGCCGCTGGGTAATCAGGCCCAGCGAAACGCCATATTTGCGGCCTTCCTTGGCGATCCGTTCCAGGATCTTGCGCACCGCCTGGCCCGCGCCGCTGGTGGTGCTGGGGATGTAGCGATGCGCCTCCTCGCAGACCAGCAAGATGGGCCGCTGCGGCTCGTCCCGTGCCCAGATCGCATAGTCGAACACCAGCCGCGACAGCACCGACACCACGGTCGAGGTGATTTCCGAAGGCATGGCCGACACGTCGATGATCGAGATCGGCTTCCCACCCGCGGGCAGGCGGAAGATCTTGGCGATGAACTGCTGCATCGAATCCGCCACCAGCATGCCGGAGAACATGAAGGAATAGCGCGGGTCCGCCTTGATCTCGTCGATCTTGGTCTTCAGGCGCATATAGGGCAGCGAGTTGGTGCCCTTGTCGAGCTTCCCCATCTCGTTCTGCAGGATGTTGGTGAGGTCGGACAGCAGATAGGGAATGGGCGAATCCACCGTCAGCCGCCCGATGCTTTCCGCGAGCCGGTTCTTCGAACGGGCGGCGAGCAGGCATTTGGCGAGGATGTCGCAATCGACCGTGCGCTCCGATCCTTCGGATGTCACGAAGACCTCGCAATGCTCCTCGAAGTTCATCAACCAGTAGGGCAGGGCAAGATTGTTGATGTCATAGACCGCACCGTTCTGGGCGAAGGCGGCGCCATATTCGCCATGCGGGTCGATCATGACGATGTGGCCCTGCGGCGACAGGTCGCAGATGCGATGGAGGATCAGCGCGGCGCTGGTGGACTTGCCGGTGCCGGTCGATCCCAGCAGCGCGAAGTGCTTGCCCAGCATCGAATCCACATAGAGGGCAGCGCGTGTGTCGGCGGTGGGATAGACCGTGCCGATCTGCACATGTGCGCGATCGTCGGCGGCGTAAATCTGGTTCATGTCGTGGCTGGAGACCGGATGGATCTCCGTGCCCGGAGTCGGATAGCGGGTAACGCCGCGGCGAAAGCGGAAGATGCGACCGGTGAGCTTCTCCTCGTCGCCTTCGCCCAGGAAATCGATGTCGGCGATGATGCCCGCGGGGTTCTGCGCATCCATTGTCATGGCGCGGATCGACGCGATCAGCCAGCTGCCACCGACGCGCATCTTGACCTGGCTGCCGACCTGTCCTGCCATCGCGATGCAGGGGTCGCTGTCCTGCGCCAGCACATGCAGGCGCGCGGCATCGATCATCACCTTGGAACTGGAACCAGCGATCTGGAACACCATGCCGATGGCCGCGGACGCCGGAAGGACATGGACCGTCTCACCGGTCGAGAATTGATGCGCCCCCGGCATATGGGTCATGAGCCTCTTCGTCCCCTGTGCCGAACGCAAGTCGGCATGCCAGCCGGTGATAGGTGCCAATCGTAAAGATAGGCTTAGTCACCCGGTTCGTCGGCTTCGGAAGTCCATGAACTGTTGACTTATTCCGTCGGAACGAAACGCTGGCAGGAACATGGATCAAGTTCAGGCATTCATCTCCCACACAGACCAGGGATGCCTGCTTGTCCAACCTGATCCCGGCTGACCGAGCCCGCCGCTCTGACGCCATAGCCATCGCCCGCGTCATCTGCATCCTTGGGGTGGTCTATGTCCATGCCTGGACAGGCATTAACGGCGCGCAACTCGAGACCCTGCGCGGCACGCCGCAGGAAAGCCTGCGCTGGGTCCTGATGGAGATTTTCGGACGTAGCGCCGTCCCGCTGCTGGGCCTCATCTCCGGATGGCTCGTAAGCGAGTCGTCCCGCACTCTTGATTGGGGCCGTCATGTCGCGCGCAAGGCGCGCACAATCCTGCTGCCGATGATCCTGTGGAATGCGCTTGCGATCCTGCTCGTTTCCGGCGCCGCTCGGCTCGCCCACCTCGCCGCGCCCACACCGCAGTCGCTCGGATGGCTGTTCCAAGAGCTGTTCATCGTCTCGCGTAATCCCGACATCAACGTGCAGATGCCGTTTCTGCGCGACCTGTTCCTGTGCATGGTCGCCGCACCGCTGCTGGTGCGCTTGCCCAACTGGACGCTGTTGCTGATCATGGCGGCGGCGCTGGTCGCGCAGGTCATGGGGATCGGGCCGCCGGTGATCATGCGCGCATCGATCGTCTTCTTCTTCACTCTCGGCATCCTCGCGCGGCGGGTCGGGCTGGCGGAGCGAACGGCAGCGCTGCCATTCCCTGTAGCCGTGATTCCCTTCGCGCTGCTGATGCCGATCCAGCTTTCCTGGTCGCTTCACGCGGGCGCGCCCTCAAGCGCCGGTGCGGGGCTGCTCGACATGACGGTGCGCGTCGCCGCCGCACTGTGCTTCTGGCGTGTATCTTGGGCCTTGGCGCATAGCCCGGCACGAGGGACGCTGCTGCGGATAGAGCCCTTCGCCTTCTTCCTCTTCTGTGCGCACCTCATCCTGATCTGGCTCGGCGGGCCAGTGCTGGGCGCTATGTTTGGGGTCTTGGGATCGCCGCTTTATCCGCTCTACCTGATCGTACAGCCGGTGCTGGTGCTGATTGCCGTGGTGCTGATCGGCACGGGGCTCGGACGAGCCGCGCCCCCGTTGGCGCGGTTGCTGAGCGGCGGGCGTCTCAGCCCCAGCCCAAAGATCAAGCCGCTGCCGGCGTGAGGACATTGCGCGCGGCAGCAATGGCGATGGCAAAGCTGCGCTTGCGCGCTTCCGGGTCGTAGATCTGGCCGGTGACGATGATCTCGTCCACTTGGGTACGGCGGAGGAAGACGGAAAGATCGCGCTCGACATCCGCCTCGGTGCCGATGCTGGAGCAACTCAGGACGTCGGCCAGCATGGTACGCCCCTGAGGCGGCAGGCTGTCGAGATAGCCGGGAACGGGTGGCTGCAGCTTGCCCGGTTGCCCGGTTCGCAGGCGGATGAAGGCTTGCTGCATCGAAGAGGCCAGGAGCGCAGCTTCCTCCGCCGTATCGGCGGCAAAGACGTTATATCCGGCCATCACATAGGGTTCGCGCAGTTGCGCAGAGGGACGGAAGTCTCGGCGATAGACGGCAATCGCATCATCGAGTGCAGCCGGCGCGAAATGGGACGCGAAGGCATAGGGCAGGCCGAGCGCAGCCGCCAGTTGCGCGCCATAAAGGCTGGAACCCAGGATCCAGAGCGGGATATCAGCGCCGGCAGCGGGCGTCGCTTCGAAGCCAAGGCGTGTGTCGCCGGCAAAATAGGCCTGCAGCTCCATGATATCCCTGGGAAACTGGTCGACGCCGCCATCCAGTGTCCGGCGCATCGCCTGTGCGACCCGCTGATCCGAACCGGGCGCCCGGCCAAGCCCCAGGTCGACGCGGCCAGGGAAAAGCGCAGCGAGCGTACCAAACTGTTCAGCGATGGCGAGCGGGGCATGGTTGGGCAGCATGATGCCGCCAGCGCCGATCCGAATGGTGGAAGTCGCATGGCCGATATGGGCCAGCACGACCGACGTGGCGGCCGATGCAATGCCGGGCATGCCATGATGCTCCGCAACCCAGAAGCGGCGATAGCCGAGCGATTCCGCGTGAGCAGCCAGATCGGCCGCATTGGCGAGGGCTTTGCGTGCGTCGCTGCCTTCGGCAACGGGCACGAGATCGAGGACGGAGAGCTGAACCATATCCCGCATATGGGGGTATGATCGGTTTTATTTCAAGACGGAATGCCGCAGCTTAGACTGCCCGGCCAAAATCGCCCGCCGGGCTTTCGGTACGCCTGCCGAACGTCCCGGGGCGGCGGGCCACCAGCGGGTTGGCGTCGCGATCCAGCATTGCCATGGTTTCAGTAAAGCAGGGGCGTAATGCGACCACGGTCTCGATCAGTTCCTCGGGGCTTTCCCGAAATTCGATGCAGCGGCGCGCAACCAACTCGATTTCTTCCGCCATCCCGCTCAGGCGATAGGCGCCGAACTGAGCCGACTCGCCCTTCAGCGTATGCGCAGGCGTGACGAGCGCCACGGCGTTGCGGGCGCGAAAGGCGTCCTCCACCGCCGCGATGGCCTTGGCTCCATCCTCGCGAAAATAGCCCAGAATGCGCAGGAACGACGCGCCCAATTCGGTGCGGGTGCGAGCAAAATCATTCCAGTTCACCAGTTCGGTATCTTGATGAGACACCTGCGACACTCCCTGCCTTGCTCGAGCAGGATAAGCGCCGCGCGTAAATAGAGCGTAAATGCCTACTCGGCCAAGTCGTGCCTGCGAAGTTGGAAATGTTGTGTGCCGAGCGCCTCGAACGACCACCCTCGCTGCCGGGCAAGCGCCTGCAGTTCGCGACCTGCGATCGGGTCGTCGGCTTCTATGGTCATTACTGCCGCCTCACGCATGGTCCGCGCCGCACGCAACGCAGGCCAGGGGCATTTCATCCCGCGCGCATCGATATGAACCGGTTCATTTGTTGGCATAGGGATTTTTGGCGCTGCGCAGGGTGAGGCGTACAGGCACGGCCCCGAAACCCAGTTCCCTGCGGATGCCGTTCACCAGATAGCGGCGATAGCTTTCAGGAAGTTCGTCCAGCCGGGTACCGAACAGCACGAAGGTCGGCGGGCGGGTCTTGTTCTGGGTGATATAGCGCAGCTTGATCCGCTTGCCACCGGGCGCTGGGGGGGGATTGGCCTCCAACGCGCGCTCGAACCAGCGATTGAGGATACCGGTGGAAACGCGCTGCGACCAGGCGGTCCGGGTTTCGAAAGCGACGCGGATCAGGTCGTCCAGACCCTTCCCGGTGGCGCCGGAGACGGTCATGATCGGCACGCCGCGCACCTGCGCCAGCCCGTCCGACAGCGCCTGCTTGATCCCCTGATAGAGCGCCGAGCCGTTTTCCACGGTGTCCCATTTGTTGAGGCCGATGACGAGCGCGCGACCTTCCTCCAGCACCTTGTCGGCAATGCGCAGATCCTGCGCCTCCAGCCCGCGCGTGGCATCGAGCAGCAGCACGACCACCTCGGCAAAGTTCACGGCGTTCAGGCCGTCCGAAACCGCCAGCTTTTCCAGCTTGTCCTGCACCTTGGCCCGCTTGCGCATGCCGGCGGTGTCGATCAGGCGGACGGGACGGTCGTTGCCGTCGGGATCGGTCCAGGTCCAGTCAACCGCGATGCTGTCCCGCGTGATGCCGGCTTCCGGTCCGGTCAGCAGGCGGTTCTCGCCCAGCAGGCGATTGATGAGGGTCGACTTGCCTGCATTGGGGCGGCCGACGATGGCGAGCTTGAGCGGCGCGCTTTCGCTGTCCTCCTCCGTCTCGGGCTCCTCTTCTTCCTCCTCGCGGTCGATATGGGGGAGGAGCGCCTGGAACAGATCGGCAAGGCCTTGACCATGTTCCGCGGAGAAGGGGACGGGTTCTCCCAGGCCTAGGCTGAACGCTTCCATGACGCCGTCGTCGCCCGCCCTGCCTTCCGCCTTGTTGGCTAGCAGTACAACCGGAATGTCGCCGCTGCGCAGCCAACGGGCGATTTCCTCGTCCAGCGGCGTGATGCCGGCACGGGAGTCGATCACGAAGAGAGCGACATCGGCCGAATCCACTGCCGCTTCGGTCTGGAGCCGCATACGGCCGGGGAGGGACTGGGCATCCTCATCTTCATAGCCCGCCGTATCGATGATCGTGAAGTCGAGCCCAAGCAAATGAGCCTCCCCCTCGCGCCGATCGCGCGTGACTCCTGGTTGGTCGTCGACGAGGGCCAGCTTCTTGCCGACCAGGCGGTTGAAGAGGGTGGACTTGCCGACATTGGGCCGCCCGACAATGGCAACAGTGGGCAGCATGGTGGCCCATATCCTTCTTGAAAAACGAAATGCGCGCTCCTGCGAAGGCGGGAGCCCAGTCCGGCGGCCGGAACCAGGCTCCCGCCTTCGCAGGAGCATCCGCTTGCTTGATCCGCTTTTACCGCAGCGCGGTCAACCGGCCGTCATCGGCCAGGATGTAAAGCGTATTGTTCGCGACCACCGGGGAAAGCGACATGGACTTGTCCATATCGACCTGCGCCTGGATCGCCCCCGTCCCCGGATCGACATAATTGAGGTCGCCATGGGTCGAAACCAGGATCAGGCGTCCACCCGCCAGTACTGGACCGGTCCAGCGGATGGCGTTGGTTTTCTTCTTTTCCTTCTCCCAGCGGCGCAGCTGACTGATCCAGCGGATGCGTCCGGTGGCGCGGGCGACGCAGAGCAGCTTGGCGTCGCTGGTGACGGCGAACACCCATTCGCCCGCAACCCAAGGGGTGGAAATGCCGGCGATGTTGATTTCCCACAGGCGCTGGCCGCTGGTCAGCTCATAGGATGCCATGCGGCCGCCCTGGCCGATCGCGAAGACGCGGCCGCGGTCGATCACCGGATCGGCATCAATATCGGTCAGCGTGGCGACGGCGGTGGAGATGCTGGTGCGCGACAGCGCGTCGCCCCACAGGGTACGGCCATTCTCATAGCGATAAGCCGTCAGCTCGCCCGAACTGTAGCCCGCGATCACCGTGCCCTGGGCGGCGGCGGGGGCCGCCACGCCGAAAATGCCCGTGGTCTGCAAAGTGCCGCTGTCGGTCCAGAGCACTTCGCCATCCGTCTGGTTGAGCGCGAAGATCTGATTGTCCTGGCCCATCACGTAAACATGGCCGTTCGCCAATGTCGGCGCACCACGCAGCGGGCCGCCGGGGCGCTTCTTCCACAGGATATTGCCGCTGCTCGCATCGATCGCGGCGACGTCGCCGATGCCGGTGCTCGCGAACAGCTTGCCGTCCAGGATACTGACGCCGCCGCCGAACAGCGCCCGGCCATTCCCCTCCGCCGGAAGGGAGGTCTGCCACAGCTTGGACCCGCTATTGGCGTCGAACGCAATGACATGGGCGCCGGCATCGATCACGTACAGCTTGCCCCCCGCGATTACGGGAGCCGAAGCGAGGCGGGCCTGCGGCTTGCTGCCTTCGATCGAGCTGGTCCAAACAGTCTTGGGCGACGCACCGAACGCCAGATGCCCCATCGCCTTGGAAGGATCTCCTCCCGGCTGCGACCATTGGTCGTTCACATAGGCCTCAGGCAAGCTGACCGGTACGTCGGCAAGGGTTGGATCGACTTCGATCCCCTGCTCGTTCGAGAGGATCGAGACGCGCTTGCCGACAACCGGCGTCTTGGGTCCACCCTTCTTCCCGCCCACAATGCCGCAGCCGGCCAGCAGAGCCACCATCGCCACGGCCGCCATGGTACGGCGGATCGGCATCCTCATCTTCATGCTGTGCAATGCCATGCGCTTCACTTCATCCCTGTCCAGGCTCGGCCGGCGTTTCGACGGCGTCGATCCCCAATAGCCCGGCCATCTGTCGCGCGCGTGAACGGATCGAGTCGGGTACGGTCTTGTCCTTGGCCATGGCGGCAAACATCGGACCCGCAAGATCGGGCTTGCCCATCTTCATATAGGCGATCGCCACCAACTCCCCGGCGCTGCCGAACCACGGTGCCCCTTCCACCGCCAGCGGCTTCAGCCGGTCAACGATCTGCTGGGGCTTCAGGCTTTCGAACTCCAGCGCTGTCTGGCGGATCAGCGCCAGGTCGCGATAGGGCTGGTCCAGCGAATTGTCCGCCGCGATCGCCTGATAGGCGGCGATGGCGGCCTTGCTGTCGCCCTTGCGCGCGGCGATGCCCGCCTTCAGCATCAGCGCGCCGGCGCGATAGCCGGGCTGGCTTGCCTGGGTAAGCGCGTCGAGCTGCTTGGCGTCCGGCGTGCCGCCTCGGGTTGCGGTCGACAGCAGCGCGTCCATCTGTTCGGACACGGCTTCCGACTGGGTGCGGCTGTGCTGCTGCCAGTAAAGCCAGCCGGCAAAAAGGATCAGGCCGAGGACCACGGCGACCACCAGCCAGCGGCCATAGCGCTGCCAGAAGGTCAGCATCCGGTCCTGGCGGACGGCCTCGTCGACCTCGCGCATGAAGGCTTCGCTGTTTTGCGGCGTCAGGGCCACGGGAATCTCCAGAAATACATCAGCAACGGCACGCGGAAGGCGCGATCATTAGCGGCGCTGTTGGTCCGCGCAAATCACTTTTTGGGGCGGTAGACCTGATCTTCGGTCGGAAAGCTGCGGTCGCGCACCTCGGCGGCGTATCGGGCGGCCGCTCCATCGATGGTTTCCGCAATATTTTCATAGCGCTTCACGAAGCGGGGCACGCGGTCGAACATGCCCAGCATATCTTCGGTGACGAGCACCTGTCCGTCGCATCGGGCCGAGGCGCCGATGCCGATGACCGGTATGTCGACACTTTCGGTAACCGCCACGGCCAGTTCCTCCATCACGCCTTCCAGCACGAGGGCGAAGGCGCCCGCTTCGGCGACGGCACGCGCATCGCCCAGGATCTTGGCATGTTCCTGCTGGCTTTTGCCGCGCGCGCCATAGCCGCCCAGCGCATTCACCGCCTGCGGCGTCAGGCCGACATGCGCCATGACCGGAATACCGCGGGCGGCGAGGAAGGCGATGGTTTCCGCCATCGCCTGTCCGCCCTCCAGCTTGACGCCCGCGCAACCGGTTTCCGCCATCACCCGGCTGGCGCTGGCGAAAGCGACCTGGGGCGAGGCTTCGTAGCTGCCGAAGGGCATGTCGACGAGAACCAGGCTGTGATAGCTGCCGCGCACCACTGCGGCGCCGTGCGCGATCATCATGTCCAAGGTGACAGCAAGGGTGGAGGGAAGTCCGTAAATGACCTGCCCCAGCGAATCGCCCACCAGCAGCATGTCGCAATGCGGGTCCAGGATCTGCGCCTGTCGCGCCGTATAGGCGGTCAGCATCACCAGCGGTTCCTCGGTCTTTCCCTCGAACTTGCGGCGCTGGATGGCGGGGACGGTCAGGCGCTTCATCGGCGCCGGAGTGGGGTTGGCACGGCTGGTCGACGTGTCGAGCGTGAAGGTCGTGGACATGGATGGCCTCTAACCCAGCGCAAGCCAGGTAGCAAATGCCGGAGGAGCGGGAGCGGCCCCGAAGGACAGCTCCCGCTCGATGGTGGGGCGCAGAGGGGGGGAGGGCGCGCCCCGGGGTGACCGGTCAGAACGAGAACTTGATCGTCCCGCCCCAGGTCTGCGGGTCGCCGGGCTGGCCGGCGATCAGGCCGGTATTGCCCGGCGCGACCTGCAGCAGATCGATATAGTTCACGTCGAACGCGTTGCGGATCCAGCCGAAGATGTCGAAGTCCTCTCCCCGGAAGCCAGCGCGGAAATTGGTCAGCGCATAGCCCTTCACTTCGGTGTAGATCGAAGGCGAGGCGTTCGAGTTCCAGTGGGAGCGATAGTTGCCGTCCACGCCGAGATAGACTTGCCCGTCCTTGTCCAGCAGCGTCACCGGTATGTTGTACTCGGCGCCATAGGAGAAAGCCCATTTGGAAACGCCGGGCAGGCGCTGGCCCGAAATGTCGCACTGGCGCGGGCTGAGCGCTCCCGGAACACCCGGCTGCGAATAGTCGGGCGTGGCGTTGGCCGGCTGGAACGTGCCGCCAGACAGCTCGGGCGGGCAGGGCGCATCGACGAATTTCTTGTATTTGGCGTCGGTATAGGCGCCATTGGCATAGGCGGTGAAGCGATCGCTGGCGACGACCTTGAAGTCCGCCTCTATGCCTTGGGAACGGACCTTCCCTGCATTGGCCAGATAGCCGCGTACCGTGCCGAACTGGCCACCGTTCACCGTCGCCTGGAAATCCTTGATCTCCGTGCGGAAGGCGCTGAGGTTGAAGGTCGCCCGCCGGTTCCAGAACTGGGTCTTCAGGCCCGTCTCGAAATGGTTGACCGATTCCGGCTTCACCGTGCCGGCATCGTAGTTGACCGTGTTGTCCGCGTTCAGCGGCAGGCCGTTCTGGTTGATCCCCAGCGTCTTGAAGCTCTTCGCATAGGTCGCATAGGCCAGGATGTCGGGCGCGATCTTGTAGTTGACGTTGAAGTCATAGGTGAGGTTCCACGCGCTGTCGGACGGCGCACTGACCTGTGGCTGATACACGCCGCACTGCGCTGCCAACACGCTTCCCGCAGCGGGTGCAGGGGTGCAGCTGATCTGCTGGCCTTGGCCGTTGGTCACGATGCGCTGATAAAAGCCCGACTTCTTGTCATAGTTCAGGCGCGCGCCCGGCTGGATCGTCAGCGCGTCGTTGACGTGCCAGCTCAGCTGTCCGAACAATGCGGCGCTGGTGCTCTTGAGCCATTGGGTGTTGGTGGCGGTCAGTCCTTTGAGGATGGAGGGATCGGTAGCCTGGGCACCGGAGAGGCTCCAGCGGCTGGCGTCGGCGCCCTGCTGCTCGGTGCCCTGGGTGTCGATTCGCTGCTTGAAGCCGAACAGGCCGAGCACGAAATCGATCTTCTCGCCTGCATAATTATAGCGGAATTCCTGGCTGTACTGGTCCTGCTGCGACGGGTTCTGCGATCTCGACACGATCGACAGGCCCGTGAAGTCGCGGTCATTCTCTGGCCTCCAGTCCCAAAAGCGCCAGGCGGTGACCGAGGTCAGCGTGCCGGAACCGAGATCCCACTTCACCCGCAGCGACGCCCCGCCGATCTTGTTGCCCGCATTCAGGCTGGAGTCGAGGTCACTCAGCCGGTCATAGGGATTGCGGCTGGGCTCCGCGTAACTGCGGCCCGGATTGGCGGCGCTGACGGCGGCGACCAGAGCATCATACTGGCGATTGAGCGCCCGCTGGGTACGTCCCACGCGCACGAACACGGTGCCACAGCATTCCGGATTCTGCCGGCTGTAGTCACCCGACAGGGTGATATTCAGATCGTCATTCGGCCGGAACAGCAGCTGGCCGCGGAGACCGAGATTGTCCTGTTCGTTGATCCACCGGTCGGTGATCGTGTTGAAGAGCGTGCCCCGGCGGCCCGTTGCAGCGACGGCTATCCGAGCAGCGACGGTATCGGACAGCGGCCCCGAAATGGCGGCCTTCGCCTGTTTGTAGCCCAGGTTGCCCACGCTCAGCTCGGCCCGGCCTTCGAAATCGAAGGTCGGCTGGTTGGTGGTGATGTTGATCGCTCCAGCGGTGGTGTTCTTGCCATATAGCGTGCCCTGCGGCCCGCGCAGCACTTCCACCTGAGCGACGTCGAGGAAGTCGAATGTCGCGGCGGCAACGCGCGAATTATAGACGTCGTCGACATAGATGCCGACGCCCTGCTCGAAACCGTCGCTGGTCAGACCAAAGGGCACGCCCAGGCCGCGGATATTGACCGAGGTGTTGCGTGGGTTGGAGGTGTATACCTGGAGCGTCGGCGCGAGCTGCTGCAACTTGACGACGTTGAAATTGCCCGTCGCCTCGATACTGTCCCCGCGGATCACGGAAATCGCGAGCGGCACTTCCTGCGCCGTTTCCTGGCGGCGGCGGGCCGTGACGATGATGACGTCGCCGCGGGGTTGCTGCGTGGTCTGATCCGCTTCGGGCGGAGGCGCGGCGTCCTGTGCGAAAGCCATGGATGACAGCAGGCTGAGGCCCGCAACGCCGGCGAACAGATAGGTACGCGCAATCATGGATGTCCCCCTCTTTCCGGATGTCCGGTAGATCAACGCAGCCTTGCCGGTGGTCCGGTGAAGGCCGTTGAGGCTAGTGCAATGCCGGCGGTCCCCTTGGCCGCAGGCCCCTTCGCCGATCTTCAGCTGGAAAGACGTGTTTTTTCCGTCAGGTCGATCTGGACGACCTTGGCATCATGGATGGTCAGCGTGATGGAGCCGAAGCGGAGCGTTTCCAGCATATCGCTCAGCTTTTCGATGCTGGCGACGATATCGGCGCGCTGGGCTCGGGGAATGTTGATGGGTCTGTGTTCGGTCATGGGCACCTCTTGAGAGTCATTTATCTCAACTAAATTTATAGACAAAAAAGCAAAAATAAGGGGCACTCAAGTTTCTCTTGTCGTGCCCACGGATAATTCAGGGATTCGCGGTCATGCGTGGTCCGCGCTGGAACCCGGTGCGCGGGAGGAGGGAAGGACGCTGCTGCCGCAATGCTGCGGCTTGATCGGTCGCGCCGTCCAGCAGGCGATCCAGCAAGGCTTGGCCGAACCGCCACTCGCCCAGGCCGGATGTGGCGTTGATATGCCCCGCATGGCCGGCATCGACGAATTCGCTACCCCAGTTCTTGGCAATGCTGTGGCATCGTTCGAAGAAAATATAGGGGTCGTCCCGGCTGCCCACCACGATTGACGGGAACGGCAATTGCGCGTGGGGCGTAGGGCCGAAGGCGCCGATCGCCTCGGGCGTTTCCATCCTGTCGCAGTCGGGTGGTGCGACAAGCAGCGCACCAGTGACGGGCCAGCCATAGGCCTGGCTTTGAAGAGAGCCCCACCAGGCGACCGCCAGGCAGCCCAGGCTGTGCGCGGCCAGCACGACCGGGCCGTCGGCGCGGCGGATCGCCTGGTCCAGCCGCGAAACCCATGCGTTTCGGTTGGGACTGGCCCAGCTACCCAGATCAACGCGTTCGCAATCGCCGCGCCGCTCTTCCCAGATGGTTTGCCAATGATCCTTGGCGCTGTTGTTGAGGCCGGGAATGGTCAGCACAACCGGCTGGCGGGCCTCGCTCCTGTATCCGAATCGGTCCATGGTCTGATCCTCGTCCTATGTTTCGAGGGAACAGATATAATCTATTTAATTGGTAGAGAATGGCCAAGCGATAAACTGTGTCGAAAACTGGGCGGTCGGAGAGCGTCAAAACGCACAGGGCGCAGCCCTTTGGAGCACGCGCCCTGCTTTCGCCAATTTCCCGCAGTTACCAGGGATAAGTCACGCCATAATAGCGATAGACGCTCTGGCCGTAGGCTTCGTCCTCGAACGGGCGCTCACCGACGCCATAATGGGGCGCGGCTTCCAGTACCTCTTTGGCGAGGTCGATCACGTAGCCGCCCTTTTCGGTGTCATAGGTCAGCACCGACCAGGGCAGGGGATAGTGATCCTGTCCCAGGCCAAGGAAGCCGCCGAAGGACAGCACCGCATAGCGTACCTGGCCGCTGCGCTTTTCCACCATGAAGTTGGATATGTGGCCCAGCCGCTCGCCCTGGCGGTTGTAGACCGTCGTACCTTCCACACGATCCGATGCGATGAGGTCGCCGCGGTTCTCGAACGTGGTGTCGTTGTCCGAATAAGCCATGTCACTCTCCCGAGGAATTGCGCCCCATGCTATGCAACCGCGGGGGCCCGTGGGGGTTCCCCGGTTCCGGCAAGGAGGTGTCCCATGAAGATCAATCGCAGCGGATCAGCAGTGTGGAGCGGCGGACTCAAGAACGGCAAGGGTGCGATCTCGACGCAGAGCGGAGCGCTCAATGCCTATCCTTACGGCTTCGCTACGCGGTTCGAGGGCATGCCCGGATCCAATCCCGAAGAACTGATCGCCGCCGCCCATGCTTCCTGTTTCACCATGGCGCTGTCGCTGATACTGGGCGAGGCGGGCTTGACCGCCGAGAGGATGGAGACCAACGCCGTGGTCACGCTGGAGCAGCAGGAAGGCGGCTTCGCGATCACGGCCAGCAGGCTCAGCCTCAGGGCAAGCATTCCCGGTGCCGACGAAGCAGCCTTCCAGGAACTGGCGGCAAAGGCCAAGGCCAATTGTCCCGTGTCCAAGCTGCTGAAGGCAGAGATCAGCCTGGAAGCGGAACTGATCGGCTGATCCGGGCTCGCCTGGCGCGGACATGCTCGCGCCAGGCGATATACAGCCCGCTGGCGATGATCAGTGCGGCGCCCGCCCAGGTGCTGGCGAGCGGCCATTCGTTCCAGATCAGGAAGCCGAATATAGTCGCCCAGAGGATGGCGCTGTAATCCATCGGCAGCACGATCGATACCGGCGCCCAGCGCAGCGCACCCGTCATGCAGAGCTGTGCCGCGCCGCCGGTCAAGCCGAGCAGGATCAGCAGGCCCCAGGTGAACAGGTCATGCGCCTTGCCGAAGAACAGCATCAATATGGCGAGCGGCGGCATCGACAGCGCGGTAAACCAGAAGACGATGACGCCGGCATTTTCGGTACGACCGAGGTCGCGCAGCAACAGGCTGATGCATGCGGTCATGACGGCGGCGGCCACGGCAACCCCAACGCCCAGCGGCGAGAAATGAGTAGCGTCCGGCCGCGCCATGATGAGAATGCCAACGAAGCCGATCAGGATCGCGGCCCAGCGATGCGGTCCCGTGGCTTCCCGCAGCAGCAGGGCGGACAACAGGGTTGCGAAGATCGGCATCGAAAAGCCGATGGTCGTCGCCTCCGTCAACGGCAGCAGGATGTAGGAGCCGAAGTTGAGCATCATGCCGGTAAGACCCATCGCGGTCCGGCTGGCATGCTTGCCGATCCGTCGCGTGCGCAGCGACCCGAGCCCATCGGTCAGCCCGACCCAGAGCATGACCAGCGGCAGCGCCAGCAACTGGCGATAGAACAGGGTTTCGACCAGAGTTACGCCGCGCCCGGCCATGACCTTGCCCAACATGAACATCGTCGACAGGAACAGCATTGTCAGCAGCCGCAGACCAATGGCCATCAGCGGCCGTTCCTCACGTTGGGCGGGAGGCGCCTGTATGTCCTCGGGCGGGCTGGTGGGCGAGGGCGGTTGCACGCCCCCGCTTTACCCGGTGCGCCGCGCTTGGCAACCGGCCGGATTGCCGAAAATGGCCCGTTTTGCGCGGCGCGTCCGCTCAGTTCGGCTTGCGGAACTTCAGCGTCATGCGGTCGCTCTCGCCAATGGCGAGATACTTGTCCTTGTCCACTTCGCCGTTGCGCAGCGTAGGCGGAAGCGTCCAGACGCCCTTTTCCCAGTCTGCCGTATCTTTGGGATTGGCATTCACCTCCGACGCGCCGACATATTGGAAGCCGGCAGTCTCGGCGATGCGGCGGATGGTCGAGACTTTCAGATAGCCACTCGACTTCTCAAGCGCGCTGTCGCGGCCCTCCGGCAGGCGATGGTCGACCACGCCCAGCGTGCCGCCTGGCTTCAGCACGTCGAAGAAAGCCTTGAAGGTCGCTGCCTCGGTCCCGCCCATCACCATATTGTGGACGTTACGGAAGGTGACGAGGGTATCAACGCTGCCGGCGGGGATCGAGGTCAGGCGCAGGGTCCACGGCACCAGCTTGACGTCGCCGTAAGTGGCCGGGTCGCTGTCCAGCTTTGCCTTCAGGCCGTCGAAGCCCCGCCCGGGGGCCTGCGCGGCATAGAAAGTGCCGTTACCCTTCAGCAGCGGCGCCAGGATCTCGGTGTACCAGCCGCCGGCGGGGCTATATTCCACCACCGTCTGGCCGGGCGCCACGCCGAAGAATTTGAGCGTCTCGACAGGATGGCGATATTTGTCCCGCGCGACATTGGCCGGCGTCCGCGTCGGGGCGGCGACCGCGGCGGCGAGGGGGTCGCCTGCCTGATGCCCAGCATGGCCCGCATGCTGGGCGGCAAGCGGCAGGATGGGAAGGGCCAGGACGGAAAGCGCGAGCGCGGGGAGGACGAGGCGGTTCATCGGGGGAATCCTCTCTTTTGTGAGAATGCCAGATGTGCCGTTCCTGCGCGCGTGAGGCAAGGGGGCTGGCGGTGCGGAACCGCCAGCAATATTTCGTCACAATGCTCGAGGCGTCCTAGAGGCAAGCCTCCAGGAAAGGCTGGTCGAAGCCGAACTGGCGGGCCTTATCCAGCGTATACGGGCGCAAACCCATGGAACGGTATTCGCCGACGATCCTGCCGCTGTCGTCTTCGTCGTGATATTCGAACTTGAACAGTTCCTGGGTGACGATGACCTCGCCCTCCATGCCGATGACCTCGGTGATGTTGGTGACGCGGCGGGACCCATCGCGCAGGCGCTTCACCTGGACGATCAGATCGACCGAATCGGCGATCTGCTTGGAAATCGCTTCCTTCGGGATCTTGATGTCGCCCATCAGGATCATGTTTTCCATACGGCCCAGGCACTCGCGGGGCGAGTTGCTGTGGAGCGTGCACATCGACCCGTCATGGCCTGTGTTCATCGCGGCGAGCAGGTCAAAGCACTCCGCGCCGCGAATTTCACCCAGGATAATGCGGTCGGGACGCATACGCAGGGCGTTCTTGACGAGATCGCCGATGGTGATCGCGCCCTGGCCTTCCAGATTGGGCGGCCGGGTTTCCAGCGGCAGCCAGTGGGGCTGCTGCAAACGAAGTTCCGCCGCGTCCTCGATCGTCAGTACGCGCTCGCCAGGGTCGATCATCTTGGACAGAGCATTGAGCATCGTCGTCTTGCCCGAGCCGGTGCCGCCCGAAATGACGATATTGAAGCGGCAGGCGCCCGCGATTTTCAGCGCGGTCGCCATCTTCGGCGACATCGCCCCCCACTGGGCCAGCATGTCTATGGTGATCGGCTTGGCGGAGAATTTACGGATCGAGATGGCCGTGCCGCGCAGCGAGAGCGGCGGCACGATCACGTTGACGCGGGAACCGTCGGGCAGGCGGGCGTCGGCCAGCGGCGTTGTCTGGTCGACGCGGCGACCGACCTTGTTCACGATGCGCTGTGCAATCTGGAACAGATGCTCCTCGTCACGGAACTTGATCGGCGCGATCTGGAGCTTGCCCTTCTTTTCGATATAGGTCTGCTCCGGCCCGTTCACCATGATGTCGCTGACGTCCGGGTCCGACAGCAGTTCCTCGAGCGGCCCGAGACCAAGCAACTCGTCTACCAGCACCTTCTCCAGCGCGAACTGTTCGCGGCGGTTCAGCGTCAGCTTGAGCTCGGCGAGCACCTCCATGATGATAGGGCGGAACTCCTCGGCCAACTCATCCTTGGTCAGTGTAGCAGCCGCTTCCGGATCGACACGCTCCAGCAGGCGGGGCAGCACCTGCTCCTTGATCTTGTGCACCGACGCTTCGAAGCCCTGCGGGCCGGCATCGGGAAGATGTTCCTGGTTGGCGCGCTCGGACAGGCGCTGCATCGCGTCGGCGTTGCGCTGCATCTGGCCGGTCGGCGCGGCAAGCGGGTCGAACGGCGTCTCGCCCGGCAAGGCGGCGATGTCGAGCGGAGGGAACTGGTCGCCGCCGCGCGCTTCCTCACGCGGGGTGCCGCCACCATGCATCGGCCGGGCAACCCCGAAACCGGGCTTGATGCCAGCGGGTCCATTCTTCCGTCCAAATGCGCTCATAACTCTCCGCCAGAAGCTCGCGACCGGCCCAGCCCACCCGAATAGGGCCGGTCAGATAAGGCTGGTAAAGGTGAATAGGCTGGAAACTTTGACAAAAGGCTAATGGCGCGGGGAAGGACGAGCGACAGCATCAGGAACATCAAGCCGGCCAGGCTGATCGCGGCGCCCCAGCGCTCCTGCCAGATCGTGACGCGCTCGATATGATATACGCCCGGCCGCGCGTCGAAATGCATCAGCGGGCCGTCCGAAGGCACGGGCTCGCCGTCGCGCATAACCCGCCAGATCGGAAAGGCCGACCGGCCCAGCACGACCGGGCCGTCCCGCTGGACGCGAACGTGATCCCCACGCGGCAGGTCTCGCCAGCGCGAAACGTCAGTCCAGTGGTCGTTCTCGCGAATCCGCGATAGATCGAATCCTGCAGGCAGATATTCGGGAGCATCCGGTTCGATCCGTTCGATCAGCGCATAGTCGACGGGCTTGCGGAGAAAGGCGGCGCCGAGAAGCCCACCGAAGGCATAGGGAAAGAGCAGAAGCACGCCCGTCGCTGCAAGTATCAGCGGGCGAGGCCGGTATTGCATCAGCGCCGTCACCGCCGCGAACTCGACGATGCAGAAGGCGCGCCAGGGAAACTGCACCTTGTCCAGCACAGATATGTGCCACAGGAAAGGGATGAGCCCTACCGACGCTAGCGCCGTGACGACGGCAATTCCGGTCCAGATTGACTGGGCCGGCCAGGCCAGCAGGATCAGCGCGAGCGCGAGGCAGGGAAACAGCTCGAAGCTGCTCGTCCAGATCGACCACTCGCTCGCACGATAATCCGTTCCCCAGAGCATCGCGGTCGATACCTCGTCCTGCAGCGTCATTGCCGGCAGCAGGTAGAAGGCGGCGAGGAGGACAGCGAGCGCGCTCCCCAATATGGCGGGCGGCAGCGAGGAGCGATCTCTCCATATCTTGGCCACGACCAGCGGGGCCATGAGGAACAGGCCGGTCAGCAGCGCGAGCGGCAGATGCCCGATCAGCAGTCCTGCGTAGCTGGCGGCGAGCAGCAGCATCCCGCGTCGCCGTGGAAGCCACGAAATGGCAAGAGCGATGAGCGGCAACCACAGGAACGCGGTCATTTCCGCGAGCGCCCCCCGTACATAGAAATCATAGAGGTGATAGGGCGCGAGCATGTAGAGGATGGCGCCCGTCAAAGGGCGGGTGCCGCGTTCCGCGAGCCATGCGTGCATGCTGAGCCCCGATCCCAGAACCAGCAGCAATCCGCCAAGATTGATGGACTGAAATATGGAGACCCCTAGCGCATGGATCCCGCCGGTGATCCAGTAGGCGAGAGGCGGATAGAAATAGAATGTCGGGCTTCCCAGCCCCTCGAAGCTGCGTGGCAGCCAGCGCTCGTACAGATGCCCTGCTGCCATCTGTTCGCCGAAATGCGCCGTCCACATATAGTTGTACTGATGGGAATGCGTTGCGCCCGGCCCCCACAGGAAACTTGGGAACAGCGCAGCAACGCCGACCAGCACCAGAATGAGGATGGGAAATGCGCGCCGGACCATGCGCCCCGCATGCACGAAGATGGTAAATGAAGCATGAGCGAGGCACGGGCGCTTACCCGGCATTAACCATTTCGGACGATAGCGGACAAAGACTTATCGCAAGGATGCGGGGCCGCATGCGGACACTGTCCATCGTCATTCCCGTCTATAACGAGCAGGACAGCATATCGCCGTTCCTGGAAGCCGCCCGTCCCGCCGTGGCGCGCGCCCTTGCGTTGATGGGAAATGGCGCCACGGTGGAATATCTGTTCGTCGACGACGGCAGCAGCGACCGCACGCCCGATATCCTCGGCATCCTGTCGCGGCTCAACGGCGACGTGCGCCATATCCGGCTGTCGCGCAATTTCGGCAAGGAAGCGGCGCTCGCCGCCGGGATCGACCATGCTGCCGGGGATGCCGTGATCCCGATCGACGTCGACCTTCAGGATCCGCCCGAGGTGATCGTGGAGATGGTGCGGCACTGGCTCGCCGGCGCGCAGGTGGTGAATGCCCGCCGCGCCGACCGATCGAGCGATGGCTGGTTCAAGCGCTGGAGCGCGCGCGGCTTCTACCGCATCCTCAATCGCCTCTCGGACTATCCGATTCCCGAGAATGTCGGCGACTTCCGCCTGCTCGACCGGCAGGCCGTCGATGTGCTCCGTCAACTGGGGGAACAGGCCCGCTTCAACAAGGGGCTGTTCTCGTGGATCGGCTTCCGGGTCGCTACGGTGGACTATGTCCGCGCTGCACGCGGCGCGGGCGCGAGCAAATGGCCTTGGGGCAAGCTCTGGTCGCTCGCGATCGACGGCATCACCGCATCGACCACCATGCCGCTGCGCATCTGGTCCTATGTCGGCGGCGTGGTCGCACTTGTTGCGATGGCCTATGCCGGATTTCTGGTGGTGCGCACGCTGGTCACCGGAATCGATGTGCCGGGCTATGCCTCGATCATGGTCGCGGTGTTGATGCTCGGCGGCCTCAACCTGCTCAGCCTCGGCATCATCGGCGAATATCTCGGCCGCGTGGCGCGCGAGGTGCGGCAGAGGCCGCTCTATATCGTGGCCGAAACGCCGGGAGCCGAACCCGCACCGGCGGTGGAACGGCTCCGCGCCTAGGTCACGATCTCGTTGGGATGATACCAATGCCCGTCCCAGCAGCGGGCGGGTTCCTTCGCGTTGGCGCGATAGGGGTTCTGGGGACGCACCAGCGCGGGCATCTCCGCCAATGGCGCCAGATAGGATCCCTTGGGCGTGAACCAGAAGCTCTGATCCCATGCCTTGAAGAAGCTGCACTGTACCTGCGGCGCGGGTGGATGGGAAAGGGCGCGACGTACCTCCTGGATACCCGTGACCGATCCGATCAACAGGACGGAGAAGAGGAACAGGCGGAGGCGCTGCTCGCGAAGTACGGAGTCCGCCACCATGACAGCCAGAATGGTCAGGGCCGTGACTGATCCGCGCATCATGAAATCGGTCGACCAGCCCACTTGCACGAAGGGGATCAGCAACAGCCAGGTCGTCAGCAGCGCAAGCGTGTCGCGGCCGAAGCGACCCCGCCGCGCAACGAACGCCACCGGTACGACATAGACCAGCACTTCCAGCAACTCGAATGCGCCCCATTGCAGCGGCAGCAGCGGCTTGAAGCGGGCGCCTACCGCCTCCGGCGCCGCGCCGAGGTAGAGCAATCCCGGAATGGAGAGCAGCGTCGCGGCTGCGGGCAGGGCGATGTCTGGCAGGCGCATCGCCCGCGTGACGATGACCCGCACGCCCGCGAGCGCGGCGAACGGCATGGCGCCCATCAGGCCAAGGGGCGACCAGAGCGCGGTCAGCGGTAGCAGCGCGAGCCACGCCCCGATCGGCATCTTGCCGCTGCGCCACAGCAGATAGCCGAGCGCGCCGATCCACCCCGCCATGGCATGCTGCGGAACCCAGAAGGCAAGGGTGATGGTGGAACTATACTGGAGATAGGCCCAGTTCTCGATATGATCTGAGAGGCCTCCGCGAAACAGGATGCGGCCCAGCGCATCCAAGCCGCTGAAGCCGATGACGATGGCCAGCGCGACGAGCTTCGCTCTGCGGGTTTCGAACAATGTCGAGCCCAGGCCGAGCAGCGCCGTAAGCATCAGGCTGTTTTGGAGCAGCAGGGCGATATCCGCGGCCCGCAAGCCCCAGGCCTTTGCGGCGGCTCCAGGCAGCAGGAACATGCCGATCGGCGCGCGCAACACGTCGGGAGCGCCGCGCGCCGTATAGACGAACGGCCAGGGTTGCACGCTGATGTCGCGCATCACGGCATAGCGCACCTGCCAGTCGACATTGGCGTAGAAGAAACGTCCCTCGCCCCCCAGCACCAGCAGCAGCAGGGCCAGGCCAAGGCACAGCAGCAGCGCACCCGCCGACGGGCCTTGCACGCCCCGCATGCTCAGGACGATACCCGCGCAAAGTCCCCCGACCACCAGGCCGCCCAGCGCATAGGCCCAAAGCGGCATGACGTCGAGGAAACGCCACAGCAAAAGCTGGTCGAGGCTCAGCCAGGCAACCAGAGCCGCTATGAGCCAGCCCGCCGGCATGGTGAGCGAGAGCGGCCCGGCCGACGGGGAACGCTCGCCGCCACGCAGCATGCCTGTGTCGGCTGGGGTATGGGAGGGGCTCAGCATCACGAGAGGATGGCCCGATATGAAAAGGGGGCGCAAGGAGCGCCCCCCATCGTAATCAGAATTTGTGCCCCGCCGTCGGTTGCCGCGCGGACGGGCATCACGGCCTTATCCCGCCTTTTCGGCGAGAACCGTCAGGCCCTTCTCGTTCACCTCGGCAAAGCCGCCCTGTACCGGGATGGATTCAGGCGACGCACCCGCGCTGGCAAAAATTTGGATCGTGCCGTCCCGCACCGTCGACATGAAGGGCGCATGGCCTTCCAGCACGCCGAAATCGCCGTCGGTGCCGGGCACCACGACCTGCCACACCTCTTCCGAGCGGACGAGTTTTTCCGGGGTCACGAGTTCGAAATGCAGTGCCATGTTCGCTTCCTTGTCCCTCCCCGCTCGGGCGGGGAGGGGAGAGTGTCGTCTTATGCGGCTTCAGCGGCCAGCTTCTTCGCCTTCTCGATGGCTTCGTCGATGCCGCCGACCATGTAGAAGGCATTCTCGGGCAGATGGTCATATTCGCCCTCGACCACTGCCTTGAACGAGCGGACGGTGTCTTCGATTTGGACGAACTTGCCGCTGATGCCCGTGAAGACTTCGGCGACGTGGAAGGGCTGCGACAGGAACTTCTGGATCTTGCGCGCGCGGGCGACGGTCAGCTTGTCCTCTTCGGACAGCTCGTCCATGCCCAGAATGGCGATGATGTCCTGAAGCGACTTGTACTTCTGCAGGATCGACTGGACTGCGCGGGCCGTGTCGTAGTGCTCCTGGCCCACGGTGCGCGGCTCCAGCACGCGGCTGGTGGAGTCGAGCGGATCGACCGCCGGGTAGATGCCCAGTTCCGAAATCGCGCGGTTAAGCACGGTCGTGGCGTCAAGGTGCGCGAAGCTGGTGGCCGGCGCCGGGTCGGTCAGGTCGTCCGCGGGGACGTACACGGCCTGCACCGAGGTGATCGACCCCTTGTTGGTCGAGGTGATGCGCTCCTGCAGCGCGCCCATGTCGGTCGACAGGGTCGGCTGATAGCCCACGGCCGAAGGGATGCGGCCGAGCAGCGCCGACACTTCCGCGCCCGCCTGGGTGAAGCGGAAGATGTTGTCGACGAAGAACAGCACGTCCTGATTTTCGACGTCGCGGAAATATTCGGCGATGGTCAGGCCCGACAGGGCGACGCGGGCGCGGGCGCCGGGGGGCTCGTTCATCTGGCCATAGACCAGCGCGACCTTCGATCCTTCGCTGATCGCGTTGCCGTCCGCGTCCTTGGCGATGACGCCCGCGTCGAGAAATTCGTGATAAAGGTCGTTGCCCTCGCGGGTCCGCTCACCCACGCCCGCAAAGACCGAGGTGCCGCCATGGCCCTTCGCGATGTTGTTGATGAGTTCCTGGATGAGCACGGTCTTGCCGACGCCCGCGCCGCCGAACAGGCCGATCTTGCCGCCCTTCGCATAAGGGGCGAGCAGGTCGATGACCTTGATGCCGGTGACGAGGATCGAGGCGTCCGTCGACTGGTCGACGAACTCAGGGGCTTTGGCGTGGATCGGCGACTTGAGCTCGGTCGCGACCGGGCCGCGCTCGTCGATCGGCTCGCCGACGACATTGAGGATGCGGCCGAGAGTCGCCGGGCCGACGGGGACGCTGATCTGCGCGCCGGTGTCGGTCACTTCCTGCCCGCGGGTCAGACCGTCGGTCGAGTCCATCGCGATGGTGCGGACGGTGTTCTCGCCCAGATGCTGGGCGACTTCCAGCACCAGGCGCTGGCCGTTGTTGCTGGTTTCCAGCGCCGAAAGGATCGCCGGGAGCGCATCGGGGAAGGTCACGTCGACGACGGCGCCGATGACCTGCGAAATGCGGCCTACATTGTTGGTGGTTGCCATGACTGTTGTCCTTGCCTGCACTTA
Source organism: Sphingobium ummariense RL-3 (assembly GCF_000447205.1). Taxonomy (GTDB): domain Bacteria; phylum Pseudomonadota; class Alphaproteobacteria; order Sphingomonadales; family Sphingomonadaceae; genus Sphingobium; species Sphingobium ummariense. Next base: position 126,063 of record NZ_AUWY01000071.1, read on the forward strand.
AAGGGCTTCGGCGCCCGAGATGATTTCGACGAGTTCAGTGGTAATCGCGGCCTGGCGGCTGCGGTTGTACTGGATGGTCAGCTTGTTGATGAGGTCACCCGCATTGCGGGTCGCATTGTCCATCGCGGTCATCGACGCGCCCTGTTCGGACGCGTTATTCTCCAGCAATGCCTTGAAGATCTGCACCGTCACGTTGCGCGGCAGCAGGTCGTCCAGGATCGCTTCCTCGCTCGGCTCATATTCCACCGTCGCGCCGAGGGCGTTGCGGTCGGCGTCCGCCGGGATCTTGACCGGGATGATCTGCTGCTCGGTCGGAATCTGCGCGAGCGCCGACTTGAAACGCGAGTAGAAGAGGTGCGCGACGTCGAACTTGCCCCCCAGGAACATGGTGCTCAGCTCCTGCGCGATCGCCTGAGCCTGGGCGAAACCCGGTTCCTTGACGCCCGCCGTGTCGTAATTGCCGACGATCTGGCCGGGGAAGGTGCGGTTGATGACCGGCCGGCCCTTGCGGCCGATCAGATAGAAACGCACCTTCTTGCCGTCATCCTCCAGCGCGCGCGCCTTGGCGATGGCAGCCTTGACGATATTCGCGTTGAACGCGCCGGCAAGGCCGCGATCGGAGTTGGCGACGACCAGCAGGTGGACGTCATCCTTGCCCGTGCCGGCCAGCAGCGGGGAGGCGCCTTCACCCGATCCGCCCGCGATCTTTGATGCGAGCGAAGCGACGACCGCCTCCAGGCGGCTCGAATAGGGGCGGGCGGCTTCCGCAGCGGCCTGCGCCTTGCGCAGCTTTGCAGCGGCGACCATCTGCTTCGCCTTGGTGATCTTCTGGGTCGACTTGACTGACCCGATGCGGAGCTTCAGTTCCTTGAGGCTAGGCATAGATTATACGTTCCGAGCAAGGGCCAGACGGCCCGCGAGACCAAAGAAACCGACGCCCATGGCGCCTTCGAACCAGCGCATCGCGCTGCTTTGCCCGACCCGGCGGCCCGCCTTGGTGGCGAGCAGCGCGAGCAGGGTGCACCACAGGAAGCCGAGGCCATAGACGATCGCGATCAGCAGCATGCCCTGCCAGGGCGCATCCGGGCCGGTGCCGACGAACTGCGGCAGCGCGGCGAGGAAGAAGATCGCGACCTTCGGGTTCAGCACGGTGCTGACGAAACCCTGGGCGAATGGCGATCCGCCCAGCCGCATCTTCGGCGCTTCCGAAGCGGGGGCGGGCTTGATCGCACCCCGGATCATCTGCAGGCCGAGCCAGGCGAGGTAGATCGCGCCGGCGATCTTCACCGCCATGAACAGACCGGGCACCGCGTTCAACACCGAAAGGAAGCCGAAGCCGCACAACGCCATGTAGAACAGGCCGCCCAGCTGGATGCCGCCGATCGCCGCCATCCCCGCCCTCAGCCCACGGCGCGCCGCGTGGCCGGCCACCAGCAGGGTGTCCGGTCCCGGCAGCAGCACCAGGCCGATCGACATGATCGTCCAGGCCAGGAGGGATTCAGCGGTGAGCATCGTGACCTTGCGGGTCTCTTCCTTTAGCCGTCACCCCGGCTTCCGCAGGGGTGACGGATGTTGCGTGCTTAGGCGAAGGTCTTGCCGAACGCGTCGAGCGCGGCCTTCAGCTTGCCCTTGGCGTCGTCGCCCAGGTCCTTGCTGTCGCGGATGGCAGCGAGCACCTCGGGATGGTCGTGGCGCAGATAGGCGAGCATCAGCTCTTCATAGCGCGTCACGTCCTTGACCGGGATGCCATCCAGATAGCCGTTGGTGCCCGCGAAGATCGACGCGGTCTGCTCCTCGAAAGGCAGGGGCGAGAACTGGGCCTGCTTCAGCAGCTCCGTCAGGCGCGCGCCGCGGTTCAGCAGCTTCTGGGTCGAGGCGTCGAGGTCCGAACCGAACTGGGCGAAGGCCGCCATTTCGCGATACTGGGCCAGCTCCAGCTTGATCGAGCCCGAAACCTTCTTCATCGCCTTGGTCTGCGCGGCGGAGCCGACGCGCGACACCGACAGGCCGACGTTGATGGCCGGACGGATGCCCTGGTAGAAGAGGTTGGTTTCGAGGAAGATCTGGCCGTCGGTGATCGAGATCACGTTGGTCGGGATGTAGGCCGACACGTCGCCCGCCTGCGTCTCGATGATCGGCAGCGCCGTCAGCGACCCCGCACCGTTGGCGTCGTTCATCTTCGCAGCGCGCTCCAGCAGGCGGCTGTGCAGGTAGAAAACGTCGCCGGGATAGGCTTCGCGGCCCGGAGGGCGGCGCAGCAGCAGCGACATCTGGCGATAGGCGACGGCCTGCTTGGACAGGTCGTCATAGACGATCACCGCATGCATGCCGTTGTCGCGGAAGAACTCACCCATGGTGACGCCGGTATAGGGCGCCAGATACTGGAGGGGCGCGGGCTCCGAAGCGGTCGCGGCGACGACGATGGAATATTCCATCGCGCCATTTTCTTCGAGCTGCTTCACGATCTGCGCAACGGTCGAGCGCTTCTGGCCGATCGCGACGTAAATGCAGTAGAGCTTCTTGCTCTCGTCGTCGCCCGCGTTGATGCCCTTCTGGTTGATGAAGGTGTCGATCGCGACGGCGGTCTTGCCGGTCTGGCGGTCACCGATGATCAGCTCGCGCTGGCCGCGGCCGACGGGAACGAGGGCGTCGATCGCCTTGAGGCCGGTCTGCACGGGTTCGTGCACCGACTTGCGGGGGATGATGCCCGGCGCCTTGACTTCAACGCGCTTGCGTTCGGTGTAGGCGATCGGGCCCTTGCCATCGATCGGGTTGCCAAGGCCATCGACCACGCGGCCGAGCAGGCCCTTGCCGACCGGAACGTCCACGATCGTGCCGGTACGCTTGACGGTGTCGCCTTCCTTGATCTCGGCGTCGGAGCCGAAGATGACGACGCCGACATTATCGGCTTCGAGGTTGAGGGCCATGCCTTGCACGCCGTTGGCGAACTCGACCATTTCGCCTGCCTGGACATTGTCGAGGCCATGGACGCGGGCGATGCCGTCACCCACGGTCAGCACGGTGCCGACTTCGCTCACCTGCGCTTCGGTGCCGAAATTGGCGATCTGGTCCTTGATGACCTTGGAAATTTCTGCGGCGTTGATGTCCATGTGTCTAGCTTTCAGCCTTTCATGAAGCCTTGTGGGGCTTTCAGCCCTTCATAGCATGGGCGAGGGAGTTCAGTCGGGTACGAATGGAGCTGTCGATCATCTGGCTGCCGATCTTCACGACCAGTCCGCCGAGGATCGCGGGATCGACCTTTGCATCGACTGCCACGTCGCGGCCGACACGCGCCCTTAGACTTTTGGCCAAGGCGGCGACCTGCGTATCGTCGAGCGGGTGGGCGCTGGTCACTTCGGCGCGTGCCTCGCCCTTGTGATTCGACAGCAATGTTTCATAGGCGCGGACGACCGCCGGCAGCTGGGACAGGCGGCGGTTCTGCGCCAGCACACCCAGGAATTTGGTGGTGAGCGCGTCGATGCCCATGGCGGATGCGACGGCGGCGATCGTCTTGCCCGCTGCGTCCCTGCTGAGCACCGGGCTGTTAATCAGGCCTTTGAAATCGGGCGATTCGGCCAGCGCGGCTTTCAGCGCGCGCAGGCTCTCCACCACGGTGTCGAGCGACTGTGTGTCGCGAGCCAGATCGAACAGCGCCACCGCATAGCGGCCGCTGAGGCTGGCCTGAATACCGCCGCTAGTCTCCACGCGCTTATGGTCCTCCGTTGACTTGCGGCGCCTGTGACGCCGGTCATGCAAAAAGAGGGCGCGGTCTGATCCCGTCCCGAGCCCCTGTCGTCGGGCCGGTTAGCAGCGCCATTATGACTATGCAAGCCATGTGACACGATTCCGTCGCAGGCGGGAAACGCACCGATTTTGACTGAGTTTTGTCGCGCAACCCAAAGGGTCAGGGGGCAGGGTCGGACGGCGTCAGCCGACCCTTCTGGCAATGGTAGACCAGCCGCTCGTTCGGCTGCGCCGGCAACAGTGCGGAAAGGTCGTTGCGCAGCGTCGCGATGCGGGCCCGCTGCTCCGGGTTGGCGCTGCACCCCTTGGCGGGACCGTCGGCCAGCAGCGCCCGGGCCTTCTCCATCGTGTCGATGTCGGGCAGCCAGCGCTCGACCCGCAACGTGCCGGTCGCCGGGTCGAAGCTTGATCGGCTGACGAAATTGCCTTCCGCGGGGACGACGGCGCGCTCCCATCGCGTGCCGCTCTCGATATATTGCGTATCGCCGTTGACGCAGCCGCCTTCCGCCCAGTTCAGAGGCGCGTCATTGGGCGGAGATACCGTCAGGCGACTGCGGCTCAGGTCCAGCCGGCAGATATTGTCTCCTGCCCAGGCGAAGGCGCCGTTGGTGACGGCCGTGCCGTCGTCGGGCAGCTTCATCCGTTCGTCGATGGACGAGAAGCTGGGCTTCAGGAAGAAGAGGCCCAGCGCCCCGAACAGCAGCACGCCGCCGCCCGCCAGGAACCAGGTCGCCCGTTTCTCCCGCCCCTGGCTGTAGAACAGGCCACCCGCACCCAGTCCCAGGACAGCAAAGGCGAGGAGGACGGCAGCGCCCGCCATCGCATTCTCGCGTGCGGAAAGAACCTCATGCTCGGCGACATCGCGCGCCTGGGCGATCTCCGCGTCCCGCTTTTCCTCCCGTGACCGGCTCGATTCCTCGTTGGCCTGCGCCTCACGCTGATCGATAGCAGCGGCTGCGGCATCCGCCTCCGCCATGGAACGGCACGGCACGATGGTGTGCAGCGAGGATACTCCCGCCTGCCGCAGGAAGGAGGCGACCTCGCGCCAGGACACCGCGAACCCGAACTCCGCATCATTGCCGTCCGACACGGAGCCGAAGCTGTTGACGCCCAGAACCCTGCCGCAATCGTCGACCAGCGGCCCGCCGCTGTTGCCCGCCGCGAGCGGCGCGGTGTGGAGAACGGTGTCGAAATTCTGCGTCGACCGACCGGAAGAGACGTTGCCGCTGGTCTTGACCGTCCCCATCGGCTCGACCAGCTGCTTGAGCCCCAGGCCTTGCGCGCGGTCCACCGTGCCCGGATAGCCGATCGCCGTCACGTGCTGGCCGTCGCTCACCGCCCCGGCGTAGAAGGTGCTGACCGGCAGGCGCCCTTCGTCCAGCTGGATCAGGGCCAGGTCGTTGCCGGGCGAATAGGCGATCACATGGCCGCCATAGGTCTTGGTGCCTTCCGACGGGATGACGCCGATGACGAGATTCTTTTCCTCGCGGGTCAGCTCCACGACATGGGCGTTGGTCAGCACCTTGTCCGGCGCGACCGCGAAGCCGCTCCCGTGGCCGACGAAATACGCCTCCGATCCATCGGTCGCCACCAGCACGACGCGGACGACGCCCCGCGCAGCGGCGGCGATATCCTGCTGTTCCGCATGTGCGGCGCCGGCCGGAGCGAGCAGGAGGAGGAGCAGGCTGAGACGGCGGAACAGGGCGACCATGGCGCGCGCATACATATGCTAAGGGCAGCGTTAGGCAACCGGGAAAACAACCTATGTCGCGGCTGGTCCCGGCAAGGCATAGGCCCGGTTTTGACAGCAAGAGACGGGAAGCATGGCCAAGGCGCTCGGCCTATACCATATGCATGAACCAGATGACCGCCATCGACCCCCCGGCTTTCGCAGCCCTTGATCCCGAAGCCTGCTGGGATGCCTTCCTGCGCCGAGACCGCGCGCAGGACGGGCGCTTCGTGGGCGCCGTGCGGACGACCGGCATCTATTGCAAGCCAAGCTGCGCCGCGCGCCACCCCCGGCGTGAGAACATGGCCTTCTATCCCGACCCGGCGGCCGCGCGCGCGGCGGGCTTTCGCGCCTGCCTGCGCTGCCATCCCGACGAGGTGGGACGCGACCGGCTGGCGGTGGAGAAGGCGATGCGGATGATGGCGCAGGCGGAGGAACCGCCCCGCCTTGACGAGATCGCGTCGCACGTCGGCTATGCGCCGCACCATTTCCATCGCCTGTTCAAGCGCGAAACCGGCCTGACCCCCGCCGCCTATGCGCGGGCCATCCGCGCGGACCGTCTGAAGGCGGCGCTGGCGGGCGAGGGCACCGTGACCGACGCGATCTACGAAGCCGGCTACAACGCCCCCAGCCGCGCCTATGCCGATGCCGATCGTCATCTGGGCATGAGCCCCAGTGCCTGGCGGGACGGCGGGCGCGGTGCGGTGATCCGCCATGCCGTGCTCGACACCAGCCTCGGGCCGATGCTTGTCGCCGCGACCGCAAAGGGGCTTTGCCGCATCAGCTTCGACGAGGGCGTGGAGGATCTGCGCAGCCGCTTCCCCCACGCCGACCTTCAGCCGCCCGATCCCGCCTTCACGGCGCTCGCCGATCAGGTGCGGGCGCTGGTCGACAACCCACGCAGGCCGGCCGATCTACCGATGGATGTGCAGGGCACGCATTTCCAGCAGGCGGTCTGGGCCGCGCTCCGCTCGATCCCGCCGGGCGAGACGCGCAGCTATGGCGAGATCGCAGCAATGGCGGGCAATCCCGCCGCGGTGCGCGCGGCCGGAACCGCGTGCGGCGGGAACAACCTCGCCGTGCTCATCCCCTGCCATCGCGTCCTGCGCGGCGATGGCAGTCTCGGCGGCTATGCATATGGGACAGCAAGGAAAAAAGCGCTGCTCGAACGCGAACGCTGAATCCGCCTTTCTTTCCTCGCTGCGGCGTTCCAACAAGGGAATGGGATGTGGGAGAGCCGCGGGGCATGCGGATGATTCGGATATGGCTGCTGCTGGCGGGTCTTGCGGCACTGGCGCCTGGCAGCGCGCAGGCGGCCTGGTGGAAGGCGCAAAGCCGTCACTTTACCGTCTATAGCGAGGGCAATGACGAAAGGTTGCGCGGCTTTGCCGAGCGGCTGGAGAAATTCGACTATCTGTTGCGCACGGTGACAGGCATTGCGGATCCCGAGCAGGGCAGTCCGGTCACGGTCTACCTGCTGTCGAGGGACGACAAGGTGCAGGCCCTTGCGCACAACCCGAACATTGCAGGTTTTTACACCACCTCCGATCGCACTGCCTTTGCGGTGCTGTCGCGCGGTGGCAAGGCCAGCAAGTTCGATTTCGGCGCGGAAGAAATCCTCTTCCACGAATATACGCATCACTTCATGCTGCATCATTTCCCGGCCGCCTATCCCGCCTGGTATGTGGAGGGCTTCGCCGAATTCTTCTCCGTGGTGAAGTTTCCGAAGGACGGCTCGATCGAGTTCGGCCATATACCGATGGCCCGGGTTCCCGGCCTGGTCCTCAACTCGCCCTATCCCGTGAAGAATCTCTTCGCGCGGGACACTGACGGCCTCAGCCTGCGGGACGGCGATCGCTATTACGGCACCGCCTGGCTGCTGACTCATTATTTTCAGTATGAGAATACGCGACGCGCCGAGATGAAGCGCTACCTCACCGACCTGGCCAACGGCGTTCCCGATCTTCAGCCCGACGCCTATTTCGCCGGGGGCCTGGAGGGGCTGGAGAAGGATCTCAAAATATACATGCGGCACCGGCTTTCAGCCTCGTCGCTCAAAACCAAGACCATGACCATCGGTACGATCACGGTCAGCCCCGTCGATCCGGCGCAGGGCGCGCTGACCGAAGATGAGCTGCGGCTCATGAACCATCCGAAGACCGAGGACCTGCCCGGGCTGGTGAACGCAATTCGCGCCATCGCGGTCAAATTCCCGGACAGCGCCTATGCCGCGGCCCTCCTTGCGGAAGCGGAATGGAAGGCGGAGGACAAGGCTAGAGCGCTCGCTGATGCCGATCGCGCGGTCGCGCTCAACCCGGGCCTTTCGCGCGCCCATGCCGTGCGGGCCGAGGCGCTGCTGGACCGCGCGCACGACAGTAACACGCCGGGAGACTGGAAGGCGGCACTGTCCGCCATCGTCAGGGCGAACCGCGCCGACACCGAAGACCCCGTGCCGCTCGAGCTTTTCTATCGCTACAACGTGATGAAGGGCGGACCGATGCCGGCGATCGGCTATGACGGGCTTTACAAGGCCTTCACGCTGCTGCCGCAGAATCCCGACTATCGCTTCACCTATGCCCATGCCGAGGCCGCGCGGGGCAATTATGCGCGGGCCTCGCAGTTGCTCGATCCCATCGCCTATTCCCCGCACGGGTCGGAGATGCGAGACGCCGCCCTTAAGCTGAAGGCGGAGCTCGACGCACAGGCGGCGAAAACGAAGCCAGCCGCACCATGACGGCCCGGCGCTCCTCGTCTGTCATGCTCCGCCAATAAACGATCTCGTCGATGGTCCGGCCGCAGCCGGTGCAGACCCGCTCCGCGTTCAGGCTGCACAGATTGCGGCAGGGGCTTTCCATCACATAAAGCTATAGGGATCGACGTCCACCGCGACGCGCGTGCCCGATTTCCAGACGATGTCGGACAGCCATTCGCGGATCGCACCCTGCACGTCGACCTGCCGCGTCGCGTGGACCAACAGGCGGTGCCGGTGCCGCCCGCGCAGCACCGCCAGCGGGGCGGGGGCAGGGCCATAGACCCGCATGCCATCGATCGTGGGCGCCGACTTGCCGATCAGGCGGGCAACCTGCGCGGCCTCGTCGGCATCCTCGCTCGACACGATGATCGCGGCGAAGCGGCCGAAGGGCGGGGCGTTGGCGCGACGGCGATTTTCGGTCTCCACCGCATAGAAGCGCTCGGCATCCCCCGCGATCAGCGCCTGGATCACCTCGCTTTCAGGCATGCGCGTCTGGATGAACACGCGGCCCGGTTTCTGCCCGCGCCCGGCGCGCCCCGCCACCTGGACGATCTGCTGGAAGGTCCGCTCCGACGCGCGCAGGTCGCCGCCTTCCAGCCCGAGGTCGGCGTCGATCACCCCGACGAGCGTGAGGTTGGGGAAATGATAGCCCTTCGTCACGAGCTGCGTGCCGACGATGATATCGACCGCGCCGGCCTCCACCGACTTCACGAACTCGGCGACCTTGGCCGGCGACCAGAGCGTGTCCGACGTGACGATGGCCGTGCGCGCCTGCGGCCAGAGCGCCTTGACCTCGTCGGCGATGCGCTCGACGCCGGGGCCGCAGGCAACCAGCGAATCCTCCTCCTTGCATTCCGGGCAGAAGCGGGGGGAGGGGATCACATGACCGCAATGATGGCAGGCGAGGCGCCGGGTCAGTCGATGCTCGACCATCCATGCGGTGCAGTTGGGGCACTGGAAGCGATAGCCGCAATGGCGGCACAGCGTCAGCGGCGCATAACCGCGACGGTTGAGGAAGAGCAGGCTCTGCTCCCCCTCCTCCAGCGTCTCGTCGATCGCGCGCACCAGCGGCGGCGCGATCCAGCGGCCCCGTTCGGGCGGGTCGGTGAGCAGGTTGATGCCTTCGATCCGCGGCATCTCGGCGCCGCCATAGCGCGCGGGCAGCCTGATCTCCTCATAGCGGCCCAGTTCGACCTGATGGCGGGTCTCGATCGCGGGCGTGGCGGACGCCAGCACGACCGGGAATTTCTCGATCAGCCCGCGCATCACCGCCACGTCGCGTGCGTGGTAATGGACCCCATCCTCCTGCTTGAAGCTCGCCTCATGCGCCTCGTCCACGATGATGAGGCCGAGATTGGGATAGGGCAGGAACAGCGCGGAACGGGCACCGACCACGACCCGGGCCTCACCCGCCGCGATGGCGCGCCAGGCCCGGCGCCGCTCGCTTTGCCGCAGGCCGCTGTGCCAGTTGACCGGCACCGTACCGAAACGCTTTTCGAATCGCTCGAGGAAAGGCTCGGTCAGCGCGATCTCCGGCAACAGCACCAGAACCTGCCGCCCTTCCCGGATCGCCGCCGCGATCGCCTCGAAATAGACCTCCGTCTTGCCCGACCCCGTCACCCCGTCGAGCAGGAAGGGCGCGAAGTCGCGATCATGAACTGCGGTCACGAAGCGCGAGGCCGCCGCCTGCTGCTCCGTGGACAAGGCTGGGGGGGCATGGTCGGGATCCGGCTCGGGGAAGGGCGTGTCGATGCTCACCTCGACCGCCTCGAAGGCACCCGCCTTGACGAGACCCCGGATCACAGCATCGCTCACCCCGCCGATCATCGCCAGTTCGCGGATCAGCCCCTGCCGTTCGCCGATCCGCTCCATCGCCTGCGTGCGCTGCTCGGTCATGCGGTCGGGCAGGGTGCCGGTGGCGCGATATTCGATGACCGTGCGCGCGCCCTCCAGCGCCGACATCGATGCCAGCGCCATGCGCAGCACGGCCGCGGGCGGCGCCAGATAATAGTCCGCCGTCCATTCGATCAGCCGGCGCAGCGGCTCGGGCAGCGGCGGCGCATCGACCACCTCCAGCAGGTTGCGCAGGCGATTGTCGCAGACGCTCTCCACATCCGGAAAGGCATCCTCCTCCCAGACGACGCCGATCAGCTGTCGCGGCCCCAGCGGCGCGACGACGATGCTGCCCGGCGGCGCGCTCATCCCGTGCGGTACGCGATAGTCGAGCGGACCCAGGGGGGCGTTCAGCAGGAGGACACGGGCACGGGCCATGCGTCCCTGTAGGACAGACTTGGCCGGAGACGCTATAGCGCCGTCAACGAATCAGCAGAGGCAGCATCGTCATGAAATTCTTCGTCGACACCGCGGACACCGCGGACATCCGCGATCTGGCCGCGACCGGCCTGCTCGACGGCGTCACCACCAATCCCACCTTGATCCACAAATCGGGCCGGCAGTTCCTGGAAGTGGTCGAGGAGATTTGCGGCATCGTCGATGGTCCCGTCTCGGCTGAGGTCGTGGCGCTCGACCATGAGACGATGATGAAGGAAGCGGCCATCCTCAGGAAGATCGCCGACAATGTCTGCATCAAGGTGCCGCTCACCATCGATGGCCTGAAGACCTGCAAGGCGCTGACGGGCGAGGGCGTGATGGTCAACGTCACCCTGTGCTTCTCCGCCAATCAGGCGTTGCTCGCCGCGAAGGCTGGCGCGACCTTCATCTCGCCCTTCGTCGGGCGGCATGACGACAACAGCTTCGACGGCATCAAGCTGATCGAGGACATCCGCCTGATCTACGACAATTATCAGTTCGACACGGAAATCCTCGCCGCCTCGCTGCGCCATCCCATCCATGTGCTGGAATGCGCGAAGATCGGTGCCGATGTCATCACGGCGCCCCCGGCCGTCATCCGCATGCTCTCCAAGCATGTGCTGACCGACAAGGGGCTGGAAGCCTTCGCGGCCGACTGGGCCAAGACTGGTCAGACCATCCTGTGATGGTAAAAGGGCGCGGGACTGGAACCCGCGCCCGATCCGGCTCATTCTTCCCCGGGACATTCTTCCCCGGGAAAGGAGCGAGCCGATGTTCGTCGCGGTTTACTGGTGGCGGGTCCATCCCGGTAAGGAAGATCAGTTCCGCCGGGCCTGGAGACGGGGCACGGACCTGATCCGGGCGCGCTATGGCAGCTATGGGTCGCGGCTTCACCGTGACGCGGACGGCCGCTTCGTTGGCTATGCGGAATGGCCGGACGAAATGACCTGGCGCGCTGCGTTCGACCGGAAGATGGTCTATGACGATCCGGAAACGCGCGCGGCCTTCGTCGACGCCATAGCCGAGGTGCCGTCGGACGCGGACCCGATCTTTACCATGACGGTCACAGACGACCTGCTGCGGCGAACAGGACAAGAGGAAGGCAAGGCATGAGCGATCCCAACAAGCCGGACTACAGCTTCCTGCCCTTCGCCTTCATGGTGATGATCATCGGCCTTGTGATGATGGCGATCAACTGGGGCGGCTGAGCAGTTTACAGCGACGCGGCGATCTGCCCCAGCATCAGCGCGACACCCGCCAGAGCGATCGCGCCGCCCAGCGCGAGTTCTGCGGGATGGACCATGTGCGCGATCGGCACGGCGATGGCTTTCTCGATCTTTCTCATGCCGCGAATATGGCATGGGGAGGCGACCAGCGCTCACGCAATTTTCCGCTCTGACTGATGAACCGCTTCGTTCACTCCACCAGATGGCGACCCCGGCAGGATTCGAACCTGCGACCATTCGCTTAGAAGGCGAATGCTCTATCCGGCTGAGCTACGGGGCCGTCGTCCGGCCGATAGCGGGGCTTGGCGCCGGGCGCAATCATCGCGGCGTTGCAATCGCCGGTCACACCGATAAGCATGGCGGTCATGAGCGAGGCGGGCATCCAGAAGGTCAAGGCGGTTGCGCTGGGTGCGCGTCCGTTGCGCTATTATGATTTCTTCATGGCGGCCTTCGTCGCCATATTGCTTTTGTCCAACCTGATCGGCGCGGCGAAGCTTTCGACGCTGGGTGGCTTCACCTTCGGCGCGGGCATCCTCTTCTTCCCGCTGGGCTATGTGCTGGGGGATGTGCTGACGGAAGTCTACGGCTATGCCAGGGCGCGGCGCTGCGTCTGGGCGGGATTCGCCGCGATGCTGTTCATGGCGGTGATGAGCTGGGTGGTCGTCTCGCTGCCGCCCGCGGCGGGCTGGCCCGACCAGGGCGCCTATGAGGCGGTGTTCGGCAGCACCTGGCGGATTGTCTTCGCCTCGGTCACCGCCTTCTGGGCGGGCGAGTTCACCAACAGCTTCGTGCTCGCGAAGATGAAGCTGATGACCGGGGGCCGGCATCTGTGGGCGCGCACGATCGGTTCGACGATCGTGGGGGAAGGGGTCGACAGCCTGATCTTCTACCCGCTCGCCTTCTATGGCCACTGGACGACCGCGCAGGTGCTGACCGTGATGGTCACCAACTGGATGCTGAAGGTCGGCTGGGAAGTCGTCTTGACCCCCGTCACCTATGTGATCGTGAACACGATCAAGCGCCGCGAGGGCCTCGACGTCTACGACGCCGGCACCGACTTCACCCCGTTCCGCACCCGGCTATGATTCGCCGGGATAGGTCGCCCGCACGAAATAGAGGCCGTCGGGCGGCGCGTTGAGCGCCAGCGCGGCGCGATCCCGCGCCTCCAGCGCCGCGCGCAGGTCGTCCGCGCTCCAGCGCCCCATGCCGACCATGGCAAGGCATCCCACCATCGAGCGCACCTGATGATGCAGGAAGGATCGCGCGGCGGCGTGGATGCTCACCCGGTCCCCCTCCCGCTCGACGGAGAGTCGGTCGAGTGTCTTGACCGGGCTCGCCGACTGGCAATGGACCGACCGGAAGGTGGTGAAGTCGTGCAATCCGACAAGGACTTGGGCCGCACCGTGCATCGCCGCCGCGTCGAGCGGCTGGATCACCCGCCAGGCAAGGCCGTTCTCCCAGGTCAGCGGCGCGCGCCGGTTGACGATGCGATAGACATAGGAACGGCCGGTGCAGGAAAAGCGCGCATGCCAGTCGTCCGCCACCGCCTCGCAGGCAAGGATCGCGACGGGGTCCGGCCGCAGCCGCGCGTTGAGCGCCTCCATCAGGCGGAACGGCGCGATCTCCTTGGCGATGTCGGCATGGGCGCGCATCGCGATCCCGTGCACGCCGGCATCGGTGCGCCCCGCGGCATGGACCGCGACCGCCTCGCTCGTGACGGAAGCGATCGCATCTTCGATCGCCTGCTGCACGCTGGGCCCGTGCGCCTGCCGCTGCCAGCCCATGAAGGGGCGCCCGTCAAATTCGACGGTGAAGGCGAAGCGCGTCATGCGGCTCCGTCGTCCACCCGGCTGCCCGCCGGCATGTCATAGCCTCGCAGCAGCTCGCCGGCCGACATCGCCCCCTTGCCCGCCCGCTGGATCAGCGTCGGGCGGATCGCGCCATGGCCGCAGCCGATGAGCAGGCTGTGGTCGAGCAGTTCGCCGGCCGGCCCCTGATGCTCCTCGACATGGGCGGCGAGGACGCGGAACCGCTCGCCCCGATATTCGAAGAAGGCGCCGGGAAAGGGGTTGAAGGCCCGCACCTGCCGTTCGATCTGGTGCGCGTCGCGGGAAAAGTCGATCCGCGCCTCGGCCTTCTCGATCTTCGCGGCGTAGGTGACGCCGTCCTCCGGCTGGGCCATGGGGGGATGAAGCGCCAGATCGTCCAGCACCTCGACCATCAGCTTCGCGCCGGCCTGCGCCAGCTCCTGCGTCAGTGCGCCAGCGGTCTTGTCCTCGATCGGCGTCACATGTTTGGCGCGCATCGGCCCTGTGTCGAGCCCGGCCTCCATGTCCATGATGGTGACGCCGGTCAGGTTGTCGCCCGCCAGGATGGCGCGCTGGATCGGCGCCGCTCCGCGCCAGCGCGGCAGCAGCGACGCGTGGATGTTGAGGCAGCCTAAACGTGGCGCCTGCAGGATCGCGCCGGGCAGGATCAGCCCATAGGCCGCAACCACCGCGACATCGGCGTGCAGTGCCGCGAACGCCGCCTGCACTTCCGCGTCCCGCAGCGTCAGCGGCGTGCGCACCGCGATCCCCATCGCTTCCGCCCGCTGGTGCACCGGGGATGGGCGCAGCACCTTGCCCCGGCCGGCGGGACGGGGCGGCTGGCTGTAGACCGCGACGATCTCATGGCCCGCCCGGGCCAAGGCGTCGAGCGCCGGGACGGCGAAGTCCGGGGTTCCCATATAGACGATGCGCATGGCGGCCTCTCAAACCCCTTGTATGCACGACTTGCAAGCCCTTATCTCGGTTCCATGGCTTCTCCCGAGATCGATGCGCTCACCCAGGCGCTGTCCCGCCTGCCTGGGCTTGGTCCGCGCTCGGCGCGGCGCGCGGTGCTGCACCTGCTGAAGAAGCGCGAGAGCGCGATGGAGCCGCTGCTGCGCGCGCTGGAGGCGGTCAACGATCGGCTGGTGACATGCGCCGTCTGCGGCAATGTCGACACGGTCGATCCCTGCGGCATATGCGTCGATCCGCGCCGCGATGCGCGCGCCCTGTGCGTGGTGGAGGATGTCGCCGACCTCTGGGCGCTCGACAAGTCGCGCCTCTTTCCCGGTCGTTTTCATGTGCTTGGCGGGCGGCTTTCGGCGCTGGAAGGCATAAGGCCGGAGGATCTGGGCATCGACTCCCTGATCGCCCGGGTCGAACAGGGCGGCATCGATGAAGTGGTGCTGGCGATGAACGCCACGCTGGAAGGGCAGACCACCGCCCATTATCTCGCCGAGCGGCTGGAGCGATTCCCGGTCCGCCTGACCCAGCTCGCCCACGGCGTTCCCGTCGGCGGAGAGCTGGACTATCTCGACGAAGGCACGCTCGCCCAGGCCCTCCGCGCCCGGCGCCCGGTGGGTTGAAGAATCTCTGCGTTCCGCCTATGTTCGACGCATGGCCATCCTTCCGATCCTAGAGGCGCCGGACCCGCGCCTGCGCACCATTTCGACGCCCGTGGAGGCGATCGACGACGATCTGCAGCGCCTGATCGACGATATGTTCGACACGATGTACGACGCGCCGGGCATCGGCCTTGCCGCGATCCAGGTCGGCGTGCCCAAGCGGGTGCTGGTGATCGACCTGCAGGAGCCGGAATCGGACGAGGAGGGCGCACCGCCGGTGAAGAAGCCGATGGTCTTCATCAACCCCCAGATTCTCAAGGGTTCCGCCGAACTTTCGGTGTATAACGAAGGTTGCCTGTCGGTCCCGGACCAGTTCGCCGAGGTCGAGCGCCCCGCGAGCATCCGTGCGAGCTGGATGGACCGCGAAGGCCGGATCCACGAGGAGCAACTCGATGGGCTGCTGGCGACCTGCCTCCAGCATGAGATGGACCATCTGGAGGGCATCCTCTTCATCGACCATCTCTCGCGCCTGAAGCGCGACATGCTGCTCAAGAAGCTGAGCAAGGCCCGCAAGGCCGCTTGAGTCGGTTGTGCAACGATATAGGCTTCGCGCAGGGGGGCGGAGCCCATGGCGAGTCGGCACTCGGAATTCGACATTTTCCTGGCAGCGCGTCCGGCACGGTCGGCGCAGGAGTTGATGCGCGCGGACGGGGCGCTATTCGTGCGCTGGGCCTATATCACCCTGCTTGAACGGCAGGCCGATCCCCAAGGACTCGCATTCTACCTGCAGCGCATGGAAGCAGGAAAGACCAAGGTCAGCGTGCTGAAGCAGATCAGCCGTTCGCCAGAGGGGCGAGCGCACCGGCGGCATCTGCCCGGCCTTCAGGCGGCAGTCCGCCGGGCGATGATGAAGCGGGCTCCGGTAATCGGGCCGGTCTATCGTTGGTTGCTGGCGGACGGCAGCGTGAAGCGCCTCCCGCCGCCACGCTGAAGGTCCTCTCGAAAAGCCAGCCAGCGCCAGTGCGGCAGGTGCACGCTCGACACGGACGGCGACACGGCGTTAGATCGGGCCATGCTTCCCCAGTCTCCCGCCTTCGTCCAGAGTATCGGCCCGGTGCTGGAGACGCTCAGCATCGTCGGCACCTTCGTCTTCGCTACGTCCGGCGCGCTGGCGGCCGCGCGACTGGGGCAGACGCTCGTCACTTTCGCCTTTTTCGCGCTGCTGACCGGAGTGGGTGGGGGCACGGTGCGTGACCTGCTGATCGGTGCGCCTGTCTTCTGGGTTCATGACGCCGTCCCTGCCATTGCCTGCATGGCCGGCGCGGTGGTGGTATGGTTTACGCCGCGCGCCTTCTGGAGCGAGCGGGCGCTGGATTGGCTGGATGCCGTGGGCCTCGCCGCCTTCGCGGTGTTCGGTGCGGCCAAGGCGATGAGCTACGGCGTCCCGCCCTTCGTCGCGGCGATGATGGGCGTCGTCACCGGTTGCGTCGGCGGCATCATGCGGGACCTGCTCGCAGGCGAACCGTCGATCCTGCTGCGGCCGGAACTCTATGTGACGGCTGCCGCCTTCGCCTCCGGATTATTCGTTGTCCTGCGCTGGGCGAGCCTCGACGTGCCGACCGCCGGCGTCATCGCTGCGATCCTTGGCTTCGCCTTGCGCGCGGTGGCAATCCGCCAGGGCTTGGGCTTGCCCGGATATCGCGACGAATAACAGGCACGACAGGTTGCGCTCCGGGTGATAGCCTTCCTCAAAATAATGGGGAGGAAGTGGCATGAAGGTGATGATGTGGGCGATTGCGGCGACGCTGCCGGTCGCGGCAGCGGGCATCGCCGCGCAGGGCAATGCGATCGGCCAATTCATCGATCATCGTGACATAGGTCAGCCCGCATCGCCAGGCGAGGCGAGCTATGATCCCCAGCGCCAGCGCTACCGCATCACGGCCGCAGGGCAGAATATGTGGGCTGATCGCGATGATTTCCATTTCGCCTGGAAGCGCATGTCCGGCGACGTGGTGGCAACCACCCGGCTCGATTTCGTTTCGCCAGCGCCCAGGCCCGGCGACGGCGGCTATCTGCACCGCAAGGGCGGGATCGTGCTGCGGCAGGATCTGGATCCCGATTCCGCCTATGTTGATGTCCTGCGCATGGGCAATCAGCAGATGTCGCTGCAGTATCGGGAGGTGAAGGGCGGCCAGACGCGGCTCATCTGGATCAACACGCCCCGGCAGGGAACGGTCGGGCTGACCAAGATCGGGGACTATGCCTATCTCTCGGTGCTCGGCGCGGACGGCAAGCTGCATCACGCGGGCGGATCGTTCAAGATCCGCATCACGGGACCCTATTATATCGGCCTGGGCGTCTGCCCCCACGACCCGAAAGCGCGCGAGACGATGGCATTCAGCGACGTCAGGATCGCTGCCGCGCCTGCTGGAACACGCAAACCCGGCGGCACCACGCTACAGACGATCAACATCGGCACCCCGCCCGAACAGACGGTGATCCATCACAGCAGCGGGCCAGTCAGCATGACCGGCTGGTCGGCCAGCAGCGAGTGGGTGCACTTCAGCAGCGAGGGTAAGGCGCGCCGCGCCAAGGCTTGGGACAGCGACGTGGTCGAAACGGCACAGCCGCCGCAACAAGCCGCGCGCCTCGTGGCCCCGGCAGTGGCGCTGGGCATCGCGCGGCAGGTGTCGCCCGACGGTCGCTCGATCGCCTATCTGACTGGCACGCCGGGCAAGACCCCATCGATGGCGCAGGACGTCGTTTTGCGGTTGGCCCCCGTCGTGGATGGCAAGCCGGCAACCGACAAGGCCGTCGAACTGGTCAAGCTGTGGGGTAACGCCGCATCCTTGCCGCGCAGCGCCTGGTCGCCGGACGGCAAGACGATCGCGTTCATTTCGCTGGATTAAGCCAGTCGGCGCGGATCAGCGTAACAGCGCTGCCAGCATCCCCAGGACACCCCGTTGCTCCGACGCGCCCACTGTTCGTGGCGCGCCGAAGCCGCGGCATTCCAGGCAATCCGCCCGTACACCGGCGCCCGTCACCATGGCCCGCGCGTCGGCGACGGCCTGCCAGGCCCAACGCCGCTGCAACAGCGCCTGCCGCGCCAGCATGTCGCGGGGCGCGCCGGCATCGTCGGATTCGCGCTCGGTAAGCGCCTGGATCCAGTCGGCCCATTGGTCGGGCTCCTTCTCGATCCAATAGGGTCGCGCCTTGGCGGGGTCGATCTTCGCCAGCTTCGCCGCCTCGGCGATCGCGTCTTCCAGCCCGCCGAAGCGGTCGACCAGGCCGATCTGCCGCGCGGTTCCGCCGTCCCACACGCGGCCCTGCGCGATCGCGTCGATCGCCTGCGGACTCTTGCGGCGCGACTGCGCGACGACGCCGACGAAGCGCCGGTAGATGTCCTCGACCCCCATCTGCATCACCTGGTCGAAGGCGGGCGTGGTGCCGCCGAACAGGTCCGGCTGCCCCGACAGCGGCGTGGTGCGCACGCCGTCGGTGGTGATGCCCATCTTCGCCAGCGTTCCCTCGAAGCTCGGCAGGATGCCGAACACGCCGATGGAGCCGGTGATCGTGTCGGGCTCCGCGAAGATCACGCTGGCCGGGGTGGATACCCAATAACCGCCGCTGGCCGCGACATTGCCCATCGAAACGACGACCGGCAGCCCTTCGGATTTGGCCTGCATGATGGCGCTGCGGATCTTTTCCGCTGCCATGACCGATCCGCCCGGCGAATCGACCCGTACGACCAGCGCCTCGAGGTCTTTCTCCGCCAATGCCTTGAGCAGCAGCGAGGATATGGTGTCGCCCGCGGCCGTCCCCGGCCCGGCCTCGCCGTCGACGATGTCGCCGGCGACCGTCAGCACCCCGATCTGGCCGTTGTCGGCAGGGCGGTGCGCCCGCATGTAGCCGTTGAGCTCGATCGCCGCGAAGCCGCCGGCGCGGTCATCCGCCGGATTGCCCGCGATCTTTGCGACATGGTCGCCGAAGGCGCTTTCATCCCCCAGCTTGTCGACGAGGCCCGCTGCCAGCGCTGCCTTCGCCATGTCGCCGCCGGTCGAACGCGCCGCCGCCACCGGGTCCTGCACATAGGCGGCCAGTTTCGCCTTGGGCCGGGCCTTGGCCACGTCCTGCTGCCAGTCCTGCCACAGCGCATCGGCCAGCGCCTGGTTGGCTTCCTTGGCGGCGGGGGACTGGTCCGCGCGGATGAAGGGCTCGACGAAGCTCTTGTAGGTGCCGACCCGGTAGACATGGGTGTTGACGCCCAGCTTGTCGATCAGCCCCTTGTAATAGAGGTTGGACCCGCCCCGGCCCATAATGGCGACGCCGCCCAGCGGGTCGACCCACGCTTCGCTCGCGTGGGCGGCAAGCTGGTAGCTGTCGTCGCTGTAGAGCGTCGCATAGGCAAGGACGGGCTTCTTCGCGGCGCGAACCTCGTCCAGCGCGCGGCCGACTCGCGACAGCGCGACCTGTCCGCCACCCAGGAAGCCGTCGAGGTTCAGGACCACCGCCTTCACCTTCGCGTCGCCCTTCGCCGCCTCCAGCGCGGCGACGATGTCGGCCAGGCGATATTCCTTCGTCCGGTCGCCCGAGCCGGTCAGCAGCGCCATGGTGCCGACCTCCTCGGGCTGCTCGACGATCGTGCCGTCCAGGTCGAGCAGCAGCGCACCGCTGCTCACGCCCTGCACCGGGCGCGGGGAGAAGGACAGGGCGGCATAGAGCAGGCCGAAGAACAGCAGCAGGAACAACAGGACCAGCCCGTCCTTGATCGCCACCAGTATGCGCCAGGCGCCCTTCACAAATGCCACGCGGTTCAGCTCCCAACAAATCGTCCCATCGGGCTATCCGATCGCCCGCTGGACCTCAATGTGGGTGCGACGCGCGCCGCGGCAAGCTTGCGCGGGAGATTTTGGTCGTTATGGGAAGCCCCATCCGTCCGCTCTTGTGCAGGAGATGCGTGCCCATGCCTACCCTCGTCCTCATCCGCCACGGCCAGTCGGCCTGGAACCTGGAAAACCGCTTCACCGGCTGGTGGGACGTGGACGTGACGGAAAAGGGCGCGGAGGAAGCGCGGGCGGCAGGCCGCCTGCTGGCGGAAAAGGGCCTCGACTTCGACCTGTGCTTCACCTCGCTCCAGACGCGCGCGATCAAGACGCTGAACCTGGTGCTGGAGGAAATGGGCCGCCTCTGGCTGCCGGTCGAGAAGGACTGGCACCTCAACGAGCGCCATTATGGCGGCCTCACGGGCCTCGACAAGGCGGAGACCGCGGCGAAGCATGGCGACGATCAGGTGAAGATCTGGCGCCGCAGCTTCGACATTCCGCCGCCGCCGATGGAGCCGGGCAGCGCATTCGACCTGTCGAAGGACCGCCGCTATGCCGGCATCGCGATCCCGTCGACCGAGTCCCTGAAGGACACCATCGCCCGCGTCCTTCCCTATTGGGAAAGCCGCATCGCGCCGGAGCTGAAGGCCGGCAAGCGGGTCGTCATCTCCGCCCATGGCAATTCGCTGCGCGCGCTGGTCAAGCACCTGTCGGGCATTTCCGACGCCGAGATCGCCAGCCTGGAGATCCCGACCGGCCAGCCGATCGTCTACGAACTGGACGACGCGCTCACGGCGACCGATCGCTACTATCTCTCCGAGCGCTGAACCCGCCTGGGTTTTCTGCGTGACACATTCTTGCTCCGCCGCTGCCCGCCCGCTAAGGGGCTGTGCTTTCCGGGCGGCGGGCGCCGCTCCACGAGGGGAAGCTGAAGGATGAGCGGGGACGGCGCGCAGGTCGGCATCATCATGGGCTCGCGCTCCGACTGGGAGACGATGCGTCACGCATCCGAAACGCTCGAGGCGCTGGGCGTCGCCCATGAATGCAAGGTGGTGTCCGCCCACCGCACGCCCCAGCGGCTGTATGACTATGCGACGGGCGCGGCCAGCCGCGGCCTCAAGGTGATCGTCGCCGGGGCAGGGGGCGCCGCGCACCTGCCCGGCATGGCCGCCTCCATGACTCGCCTGCCCGTCCTGGGCGTTCCCGTGGAATCGAAATCGCTCAAGGGCATGGATTCGCTCCTCTCCATCGTCCAGATGCCCGGCGGCATTCCCGTCGGCACGCTGGCGATCGGCAAGCCCGGCGCGATCAACGCCGCGCTGCTCGCCGCCGCGATCCTCGCCACCGCCGACGATGCGCTGGCCGCCCGGCTCGACGCCTGGCGCGCGCGCCAGACCGACGCGG
>NZ_AUWY01000072.1 GCF_000447205.1 Sphingobium ummariense RL-3
GGTCGCCGAAACGGTCGAGGACTGAGTGACCACCGTCCCGCCCGGCTCCACCATCGGCATCCTCGGCGGCGGCCAGCTCGGCCGCATGATCGCCGTCGCCGCCGCGCAGCTCGGCTACCGCACGCACATCTACGCGCCGGAGGAAAGCGGCCCCGCCGCCGACGTCTCGCCGCGCTGGACCCGGGGCGCCTATGAGGACGCCGCCGCGCTCGCCGCCTTCGCGGACGGAGTGGACGTCGTCACCTACGAGTTCGAGAATATCGACCCTTCGGCGGTCGACGTCCTCTCCACCCACGGCCTCGTCCGTCCCGGCGCGGAGGCGCTCCGCATCGCGCAGGACCGGCTGCTCGAAAAGCGCTTCGTCTCCGACCTAGGCGGCACCACCGCGCCCTTTGCCCCGGTCGAGAGCCTGGACGAGCTGGAGGAGGCGATCGACGACATCGGCAGCCGCGCGATCCTCAAGACCCGCCGCATGGGCTATGACGGCAAGGGGCAGGTGCGCCTTTCCGAACCGGGCGACGCCGTCGGCGCCTGGAACGCCATCGCCCGGCAAAGCGCCATCCTCGAGGGCTTCGTGACCTTCGAGGAGGAATTTTCCGTCATCCTCGCGCGCGGCGCCGACGGGGAAGTGCGCTTCTGGGATTCGGCCGCCAACGTCCATGAGGATGGCATCCTCGCCACCTCCACCGTCCCCGCAGGCGGCCGCATCGCCGAACAGGTGGAGGAAGCCCGAACGCTGGCGCGCAAGGTCGCCGACGCGCTCGGCTATGTCGGCGTGCTGACGCTGGAATTCTTCGCCAGCGCCGAAGGCCCGGTCTTCAACGAAATGGCGCCGCGCGTTCACAATAGCGGCCACTGGACCATCGAAGGCGCGGTGACGAGCCAGTTCGAGAATCATGTCCGCGCGATCTGCGGCCTGCCGCTGGGCGACGCCGGCCTCGCCGCGCCGGGCGCGCACATGCGCAACCTGATCGGGGCCCAGGCGAACGAGTGGCAGGCGATCCTCGCCGATCCCGCCAACCACCTCCACCTCTACGGCAAGCATGAGGCGCGCGCCGGTCGAAAGATGGGGCACGTCACGCGGCTGGTGCTGTGAGCGAGATCGTCCTGATCCTCGCCCGGGCCGACAATGGCGTGATCGGCAGGGACGGCGATCTTCCCTGGCGGCTGCCGGCCGACCTTCGGCATTTCAAGGCGCTGACGGCGGGTCATCCGATGGTGATGGGCCGCCGCACGTTCGACAGCCTGCCCGGCCTGCTGCCCGGCCGGCGCCATATCGTCCTCACCCGCGATCCGGACTGGCGCGGGGAGGGGGCGGAAATTGCCCATGATCCGGCCGGCGCCGTCGCGCTGGCGGATGCGCTCGTCGTAATGGTCATCGGCGGCGCGGAGATATATCGCCTGTTCCTGCCGCTCGCCGACCGCATCGAACTGACCGAAGTGCATGTCGACGCGGACGGCGATGCCGCCATTGCCTATCCCGATCCCGAGATCTGGCAGGAAGTCGCACGGGAAGATCATTCCGCGCTCGATGGTCGCCCCGCTTACAGCTTCGTGACCTTCACGCGCCGTGCATAATCTTCACCTCCGTTTGCCCTGAGCTTGTCGAAGGGGGCTCTTGTTCTTCTTCCAAGCAAGGGCAGGGCTTCGACAGGCTCAACCCGAACGGATCACGGGGGCAACTCATAATGCCCCGCCGGACGACCCGCTTGTCCGATTGCCACCGCCCCCGCACCTGCCTATAGCGCGCCCGATGGAGCGGCTCACCAGCAGCGCCCCCGTGCCGCCGCACCTGCGCGGGAGCATCATGGCGCTGGGCAATTTCGACGGATTTCACGCGGGTCATCAGGCGGTGGTCGGACGCGCCATCGCCCGCGCCCGCGCCGAAAGGCGTCCCGTGATCGTCGCCACCTTCGATCCGCATCCCGTGCGGCTGTTCCGGCCCGACACACCCGCCTTCCGTCTCACCACGCTGGACCAGCGCCAGGCGCTGTTCGCCCGCGCGGGCGCCGATGCCATGATGGTCTTCGCCTTCACGCGCGATCTGGCGGCGCTCGATCCCGCCGCCTTCGTCCGCCTCCTGAGCGAGGATATGGGCGTCGCCGGCGTGGTCACGGGCGAGGACTTCACCTTCGGCAAGGGGCGCGCCGGCACGGTCGCCACCCTGCGCGATCTCGGCATGGGCGCGGAGGCCGTGCCGCCGGTGCTCGACGGGGAAGGGGTCATTTCCTCCAGCCGCATCCGCACGGCACTCCAGGCCGGGGATTGCGCCACCGCCACCCGTCTGCTGACGCGCCCCTTCGCGATCGAGGGTGTGGTCCAGCATGGCGACAAGCTTGGCCGCACCATCGGCTATCCCACGGCCAATATCGACATGGGGCCCTATCTGCGTCCTGCTTATGGCATCTATGCGGTGCGCGGCCTGCTGCCGGACGGCCGCGTGCTGGACGGCGCGGCCAGTCTCGGCATCCGCCCCAGCTTCGATCCGCCCAAGGAGCTGCTGGAGCCTCATTTCTTCGACTTCGCCGAAAGCCTCTACGACCAGCGGATCGAGGTCCAGCTCATCCATTATCTCCGGCCGGAGGCGAAGTTCGACGGCCTCGACGCGCTCACTGCCCAGATCGCGAAGGACTGCGACGACGCGCGGCAAATCCTTGCGGGAACGCCCCACGTCGCGTAGGGCACCGGGCACATTTTCTCACCCGTTCGGGCTGAGCGAAGTCGAAGCCTTCCACTGAGCGGAGCGAAGTGACCTCCCTATCGGTCGGTCGAACCCTTCGACTTCGCTCAGGGCGAACGGATCAAGAACTGACCGGATACCTATGACCGACCAGCCTGACTACAAGTCCACCGTCTTCCTCCCCGTCACCGACTTCCCGATGAAGGCCGGGCTCGCGCAGAAGGAACCGGCGATCCTCGCCCGCTGGGAGGCCATGAACCTGTACGGCAAGCTGCGTCAGCGCCGCGCCGGCCGCGAACGCTTCATCCTCCACGATGGCCCGCCCTATGCCAATGGCGACATCCATATGGGCCATGCGATGAACAAGGTACTGAAGGACATCATCGTCCGCAGCCAGTCGCTGCTCGGCAAGGACGCGCCCTATGTGCCCGGCTGGGACTGCCACGGCCTCCCCATCGAATGGAAGATCGAGGAGGAATATCGCAAGAAGAAGCTGAACAAGGACGAGGTGCCCGCATCCGAGTTCCGCGCCCAGTGCCGCGCCTATGCCGACAAATGGGTCGACGTGCAGAAGGAGCAGTTCAAGCGCCTGGGCATCATGGGCGACTGGGAAGATCCCTATCTGACCATGAAGTACGATGCCGAGGCGACGATCGTCGGCGAACTGCTGAAATTCGCGCAGAGCGGTCAGCTTTATCGCGGCGCCAAGCCCGTCATGTGGTCCCCGGTCGAAAAGACCGCACTGGCGGAGGCCGAGGTCGAATATGAGGATGTCGTGTCGACCCAGATCGACGTGGCGTTCGAAATAATGGAAGCGCCGAACGCGCCGGAACTTCAAAAGCTGATTGATGGCGGAAACAAACTCTACGCTGTCATCTGGACAACTACGCCTTGGACGATCCCGGTCAATCAGGCGCTGGCTTACGGTGAGGACGTCGAATATTTGCTTGTCGATGGCGTATCGGACGCAGACGGCAACTACAATCAATATCTAGTCGCAGAAGCGTTGCTCCAACCATTTATGGAGCGTGTCGCCGGGCAGAAATGGCCGCCGGTTAACGAAGATGGCTCTCTTAAGGAGCCATTGTGGTCGGTGTTTCAAGCTTCGACGGATCAGCCATGGCGGATCAAAGGTGCCCAGCTTGCCGGCGCCATCGCCTGCCACCCGATGCACACGCTCGGCGGCTTCTTCGCCAAGCCGCGCCCCTTCCTCCCCGGCGATTTCGTCACGACCGACGCGGGCACCGGCCTAGTCCACATGGCGCCCGACCATGGCGAGGACGATTTCGAGCTGTGCAAGGCGCATGGCATCAACCCGGTCTTCGCGGTCGAAGGCGATGGCAAGTACCGTGCCGACTGGGCGTGGCTCGGCGGGCAGGGGAGCGTCATCAACCCCAAGTTCGTCAGCAAGGACGGGCCGATCTGCACCGACCTGCGCGAAGCGGGCGCGCTGCTCGCGGCATCGGACGACTTCCGGCACAGCTATCCGCACAGCTGGCGCTCCAAGGCGAAGATCATTTTCCGCTGCACCCCGCAATGGTTCATCCCGATGGACCGTCCTTCCGGCGGGCTTCCCGCGATGGCGGATGAGGCGACGGTGGAGGGGGCGACCAACGGCGCCACGCTGCGCGATCTTGCACTCGACGCGATCCAGAACACCCGCTGGGTGCCGGAACGCTCGATCAACCGCATCCGCTCGATGGTGGAGGGCCGCCCCGACTGGGTGATCTCCCGCCAGCGCGCCTGGGGGGTGCCGATCGCCCTCTATGTCCATCGCAAGAGCGGCGACTATCTCGTCGATCCCGCCGTCAATGCCCGCATCGTCGAGGCTTTCCGCCAGGGCGGCGCCGATGCCTGGTTCGGCGCCGACCATCAGGCGCTGCTCGGCCCCGATTACGACCTGGCCGACTATGAGGTCGTGAACGACATCCTCGATGTCTGGTTCGATAGCGGCTCGACCCACAGCTTCGTGGTCGAGGGCCGCTATGGGGAGGGCGTGCGTGCGGACCTCTATATCGAGGGGTCGGACCAGCATCGCGGCTGGTTCCAGTCCTCACTGCTCGAAAGCTGCGGCACCCGCGGCCGCGCGCCCTATGCGGCGGTGCTGACCCACGGCTTCGCGCTCGACGGCAATGGCCGCAAGATGTCGAAGAGCCTGGGCAATGTCGTCGATCCGCTCAAGATCATCGGCGAGAGCGGCGCGGACATCCTGCGCGTCTGGGCGGCGAGCGCTGATTATTTCGACGACATCCGCATCGGCAAGGAAGTGCTGGCCGGCGCGTCCGACGCCTATCGCAAGCTGCGCAACACCTTCCGCTACCTGCTGGGCGCCCTGTCCGACTTCTCGGAGGAGGAGCGCGTCGCCCCAGCCGACATGCCGGAGTTGGAGCGCTACATGCTCCACCTGCTGGCCGGGCTCGACGCCGAGCTGCGGGGCGTGGTCGATCGGGCGGCGGACAGCGAGAACTGGCTGGAATTCAGCCGCTATACCCGTGCGCTGATGGACTTCGCCAACAGCGATCTTTCCGCCTTCTTCTTCGACATCCGCAAGGACTGCCTCTACTGCGACGCGAAGGGTGACCCCAAGCGCCGCGCCTATCGCACCGTGCTCGACACGCTGTTCCACGCGCTCGTCCGCTATGCCGCGCCGATCATCCCCTTCACCGCTGAGGAAGTATGGCAAAGTCGCTTTCCAAGCGACGAAGAAAGCGTCCATTTCCTGGAATGGCCGGAGGTGGATGCCGACTGGGCCGATGCGGACCTGGGTGATCGGTGGGCGAACCTGCGCTCCGAGCGCGAGCAGGTGAACGAGGCGATCGAGCCGCTCCGCCGCGAAAAGATCATCCGCTCCAGTCTGGAAGCCGATGTTTCCATGGGGAAAATCGTGCCCAGCAACGGTGTGAACTTCGCCGAGATCGCCATCGTCGCCCGGGTCGAGATGGGTGTCGGCGACGGCATCGTCGTCCGCCCGAGCGAATGGCACAAATGCGGCCGCTGCTGGCGCCTGCTGCCCGAGGTGACGGAAGACGGCGCCCTTTGCGACCGCTGCGACACGGTGCTGAAGGCATGACCGTCAACCATCGCCCACTGGGCCTGACCGTCGCCATCGTCACCCTGGCGCTGGACCAACTCGTCAAGTACACCGTCACCTGGCCGCTGGCGCTCCGCAGCCGCGCCGACGCAGGGATCGAGATCCTGCCGATCTTCCGCCTGCGTTGGCTGGAAAACCGCGGCGTCTCCATGGGCTTCTTCCATGCGGACAACGAAACCAGCCGCTGGGCGCTCGTAGGCATGACGCTGCTGATCGCCGCCTTCGTCGCTGTGTGGATGTGGCGGGAAAAGGCGCGGTCGGATGTCGCCGCGCTCGGTCTCGTGCTGGGCGGTGCCATCGGCAATATCGTCGACCGCGTCCGCCTGGGCTATGTCGTCGATTATGCCGACCTGCATTTCGGCGAATGGCGGCCCTTCCTGATTTTCAACCTGGCCGACGCGGCTATCACCATCGGCGTGCTGATCCTGCTTGCACGGGCGCTGCTGCTGCGCGAAAAGGGCGCGAAGACGGAGAACCTGAAGTAATGCGTAAACTGATCCTGGCCGCCGGCCTCGTTTCGACCCTGTCGGCCTGTGGTGGCGGTGGCGGCCTGCTGAACCGCGACCGTCCGGACGAATTCGCCGTCTCGCGTCAGGCTCCGCTTGTGATCCCGCCCGATTTCGCCCTGGTTCCGCCTGCGCCGGGCACTCCGTCCGCCGCCAATGTCGATTCGAGCCGCGCTGCGATGGAAGCGATGTTCGGCGGTCCCGCGCCGCGCAGCGCGACCGAATCCGCCGCGCTCAACGCCGCCGGCCGCGCCAATGCCGCGCCGGGCATCCGTTCCTCCGTCGGCGATCCGGGCACCGAGGTGGTGGAAAAGGGCACGACGACCCGCGACATCATCGCCGCGCCGGAAGGCGACGGCCAGGACGCGCGCGCCGCGGTTCCGCCGCAGTAAGCAGGGCCGGTATCCCCCTCGCTTTGAGGGGGATCATTCCCTTTCCACGAAATCCTTGAGCCGGGCCAAAGTCCCGTCCCACTGTGCGGCGACCCGGCCCAGCCAGTCCCGCGCCTGCTCGATCGCGTCCCGGCGCAGCGCGAAATGCACCTCGCGTCCGCTCTTGGCGCGTTGGACGAAAGCCGCGTCGCGCAGCCCTCCAGATGCTTGGCGACCGCCTGACGGCTGATCGGCAGGCCTTCGCCCATCTGGACGAGCGAGCGGGTTTGCCCCTCCGCGAGCCGGGCCAGCAGTCCCAGGCGAGTTGCATCGAACAGCGCGGCCGGTTCAGCCTTCGACATGGGCGCGGATATTGTTCACCTGCTGCGCCCAGCCGCCGTCATTGTCCCGCATGACATTGGTGCGGCGCGGCTCGGGCACCTTGTCGAAACCGCTTTCGGCCACCGTCAGACGCGTGCCGAAGTCGGTGGGTTCGAGGACGAATTCGACCAGCGTCCAAAAGTGCAACCAATCAGTTGCATATTTATATCAGGCCAGCGCGCCGGCATCCATTCCGGCGCTGTTGTGCCGAAGCGCCGTCAGCACCGTATCCACAATTCCCGCGGCATCGAGTCGCGCATCGGCATATTGCTTTTCCGGCTTGTCCTGATCCTGGAACAGGTCGGGCAGGCGCATCGTGCGGATCTTGAGACCGGCGTCGGTCAGGCCCAGGTCGCTGGCGAGCGTCAGGACATGGGCGCCAAGGCCCCCGATAGCCCCTTCCTCGATGGTCACGGCCACCTCATGCGTGGTCAGCAGCCGCCGGATCAGCGCCTCGTCCAGCGGCTTGGCGAAGCGCAGGTCGGCGACGGTGGTGGAAAGCCCTCTGGCCTCCAGCGCCTCGGCCGCCTTGATCGCTTCTTCCAGCCGGGTACCGAGCGAAAGGATCGCCACCTGGCGCCCTTCGCGCACCACGCGGCCCTTGCCGATCTCCAGCCGTTGTGGCTGTTCCGGCAGGGGAACTCCGGTGCCGTTGCCGCGCGGATAGCGCACCGCGATCGGACCGCTGTCATGCACCGCGCAGGTATGGACCATATGGACCAGTTCCGCCTCATCCGCGGCGGCCATCACCACCATGTTCGGCAGGGTGGCCAGATAGGTGATGTCGAAGCTGCCTGCATGAGTGGAGCCGTCCGCGCCCACCAGCCCCGCCCGGTCGATGGCGAAGCGCACCGGCAGGTTCTGGATCGCGACGTCATGCACCACCTGGTCATAGGCGCGCTGCAGGAAGGTCGAATAAATCGCACAGAAGGGACGCATTCCCTGCGCGGCAAGGCCTGCGGCGAAGGTGACCGCATGCTGTTCGGCGATGCCGACATCGAAGCTGCGCTCGGGAAATCGTTCGGCGAAGCTTTCCAGGCCGGTGCCCGACGGCATGGCCGCGGTGATCGCGCATATGGCCGGGTCGCTCTCCGCCTCGGCGATCAGCGCCTTGCCGAACACGCTGGTATAGCTTGGCGGTCCCGGGGGCGCCTTCGCCTGCGCACCGGTGATGACGTCGAACTTCTGCACGCCATGATATTTGTCGGCCGCCGCCTCCGCCGGGGCATAGCCCTTGCCCTTCTGGGTTACGACATGGACCAGGCACGGTCCTTCGGCTGCGTCGCGGACATTTTCCAGCACCGGGATCAATTGGTCGAGATTATGGCCGTCGATCGGGCCGACATAGTAGAAGCCCAGTTCTTCGAACAGGGTACCGCCCATGGCCATGCCGCGCGCGAACTCGTCCGTCTTGCGCGCCGCCTTGTGCAGCGGCCCGGGGAGCTTGCGGGCGAGGCGCTTCAGTACGTCGCGCAGCCCCAGAAATTCGCGGCTGGACACCAGTCGTGCCAGATAGGCGGAAAGTCCGCCCACCGGCGGCGCGATCGACATGTCATTGTCGTTGAGGATAACGATCAGCCGGTTGCCGGCATCTCGTGCGTTGTTCATCGCCTCATAGGCCATGCCCGCGGACATGGCGCCATCGCCGATGACCGCGATTGCCTTGCCGGGACGACCCGTCAGCTTGTTGGCGATGGCGAAACCCAGCGCCGCGCTGATAGAGGTCGAGCTGTGCGCCGCGCCGAACGGGTCATAGTCGCTCTCGGCCCGCTTGGTGAAGCCTGACAGCCCGCCGCCCTGACGCAGCGTGCGGATGCGGTCGCGCCGGCCGGTCAGGATCTTGTGCGGATAGCATTGGTGGCCGACATCCCAGACCAGCTTGTCGTCGGGCGTGTCGAATACATAATGAATGGCGGCGGTGAGCTCGACCACGCCCAGTCCGGAGCCGAGATGTCCGCCCGTCACGCCGACTGCGGCAATCACCTCCTGCCGCAGTTCGTCTGCGAGCTGGCGAAGCTGCCCGGGATCAAGGGCGCGCAAGTCGGCCGGCCAGGTCACCTGGTCCAGCAGTGGAGTAGGGGGTAGTTCTGTCATCGCTCGAATCTGATACCTTAAGGCTGATGTAGGGGGAAACTTCGCCCAATGCTACACGGCCTTTGGCGCGTGCGATGAAGCGCCTTGCTGCGCCGGAGGCGGGCGGAACTGCTTTCCCGGTGTGGGGCATGTGATCGGACAGGCTCGTCAACTCCCATCGGAAACAGGCACTGATACCGGATTATGCTGTTCGCCCTCATTCGGCTCTGACCGGAATTTCCGTTCGCCAGCGGGCAGAAGACCGTCGGAAGCAAGGAGCATAGCGAAGGGGCGGCGTGTAGGACAGCGCG
Organism: Sphingobium ummariense RL-3; assembly: GCF_000447205.1. Taxonomy (GTDB): domain Bacteria; phylum Pseudomonadota; class Alphaproteobacteria; order Sphingomonadales; family Sphingomonadaceae; genus Sphingobium; species Sphingobium ummariense. The sequence goes on from NZ_AUWY01000072.1 coordinate 9,414, forward strand.
GCGTCGCGGTTCGGGGCGCGACAGGACAGGAGGTGGCGGCCTTGTGAAAGCTGTGAAGTATACAGTGTCGCAGAGCGCAGATTTGCGAGGAAGAGGGTGTGTGGAAGCGACTTCGCAATAGGAGAGTTTTTGCGTAGTGGCGAGAAGGGCCGGTTGCGGGCTGGCGGCTTCTGGTTTGGATGAAGGCATAAAAAAGGGGCGGATCGCCCAGCGATCCGCCCCCTCAATATCGCGCCGAAGCGAGAATTACATCGCGTTCGCGGCGTTACCGGCGGCGTTCGCAGCGTTCTCGGCCACGTTGGCGGCATTGGCGGCGTTGTCAGCAGCATTGGCGGCGTTCTCGACAACGTTCTCGACGACGGCGTTCGAAGCGTTCGCGGTCTCGTTGGCCGGCTTCTCACCGCAAGCGGCGAGGGCCATCAGGCCGGCCGAAGCGAAAACAACAGCGATCTTCTTCATTGTGTACGGCTCCCATAGCATAATGCCGCGTAAGGCAGTTTTTGGCAGGCCTACGCGAGCGACCCGCATTAACGTGTGCATACCACAAATCAATGCTTTTCTACGTCGGCGAAGCGAGCGAATCACGCGACGGGTCGTTGTCTACTATAAAAGTTCAGTTTTTGCCCCAAGTTTCTGGCGCGTTCGCCACTTCGTTCAACGTCAGCGCCCACGCGGCGACATTCTGCCGCAACTGTTCGGGGTCAATCTTGTCCAGCGTATCATCAGGCGTGTGATGGATGTCGAAATAGCGCGTACCATCCTGCTGAAGGTCGATCACCGGAATGCCCGCCTCCACCAGCGGCTCGATGTCGGAGCCGCCGCCCGCAGGCAGCCTGCTGGCCGTGATGCCCAGCGGGGCCAGGGCCTTCGCCACGCGTGCGCCGAGCGCCTCCTGCCCTTGCGGAAGCTTGAAATCGACACGCCATACGCGGTCCGCGCCGAAGTCCGATTCCATCACCAGCGCGTGTGGCTCCTTACCATGGGCGGTGAAATAGGCACGGCCGCCATTGCCGCCGACCTCCTCGGCCCCGGCGAGAAGAACGCGAATGGTCCGGCGTGGTGTACCGGCCTTGGCGACCTGCAGCGCGGCCGCGGTTACGATTCCGCAGCCTGATGCATCGTCGATCGCACCCGTGCCCTGGTCCCAGCTGTCCAGGTGGCAGGCCGCGACGACAATGCCGGCGCCCGGATCGCTGCCGGGGATCTCACCGATGACATTGCCCGAAGGCTGGTCCTTCAGTGTACGCGACGTCAGCGTGAGGTGGACGCGCACCGGCTGCCCGCGCGAAACCATACGGACGAGCTGTTCAGCATCGGGCACGGTAAGCGCGCCAGCAGGAATAGGCTGGACACCTTCCGCCCACATCTGAACGCCGGTGTGCGGAACACGGTGATGATCGGTGCCGATCGATCGGATAAGAATGCCGATCGCGCCCTTGCGGGAGGCGATGCTGGGGCCCTGCCGACGCGCGGCGCCGAAATAGCCATAGCCCGATCCGTCCTGCGCGGCGCGCATGTCATGGCTGACGAACGCGATCTTGCCGCGCACGGCGCTTTCGGGCGCGGCCTCCAGATCAGCCAAGGTGGGGAAATAGACGATCTCGCCGTCGATGCCCTTTTCCGGAGTGGATCCGCTGTTACCGAGAGCGGCAACCACCAGCGTCTGGGGGAAGGGCGACACGACCCGCGCTTCGTCCCGGCCGCGCAGCCAGACCGGCATGGTATAGGACTCGGCGCGGACATTGGCAAAGCCCAGCGCCTTCAACCTGTCGACCGCCCAGGTACGGGCGCGTGCTTCCAGTGGCGTACCCGCCGGTCGAGGGCCGACCTCTGTGGTGAGGCCTTCTGTAAAGGCCATCGCCACCTCGTCCTTCAGGGCGGCGTCGCGAATCGCAGCGCTGTCGGCGAAGGCGGGAAGGGGAAGGAGGGTGACGCTGCCCAGCAGCGCGGCGAGGAGGGGGATCGACCGGATTTTCTGCATGGGCGGCGGTGTAACCCGCATGCAGCGATTTGCCAATGCGCTCCGCCTTCGCTAACCGGACGCCAAACATTGCCATCCTTCATCCGGAGCTGCTTCAGCCATGTCCGCCTCCTCCCAATATGCCTTCGTCATGAAGAGCATGACCAAGAGCTTTCCCGGTGCGCCCAAGCCGGTGCTCAGCAATATCAACCTGCAATTCTACCGCGGCGCGAAGATCGGCATCGTCGGTCCCAATGGTGCGGGCAAATCGACCCTGATGAAGATCATGGCCGGCATCGACACCGATTTTTCGGGCGAGGCCTGGCCGGGCGAGAACATCACCGTCGGCTACCTGCCGCAGGAGCCGCAGCTCGATCCCACCAAAACCGTGCTGGAGAATGTCAAGGACGGCGCCCGTGGCATCGCGGACAAGCTCGACCGCTTCAACGAGATCAGCATGATCATGGCCGATCCGCCGGAGGACGCCGATTTCGATGCCCTGATGGAGGAGATGGGCACACTCCAGGAGCAGATCGACGCCGTCGATGGCTGGACGCTCGACAACCAGCTGGAGATCGCGATGGAAGCGCTGCGCTGCCCGCCGTCGGACTGGGGGGTGGAAAGCCTGTCGGGTGGCGAAAAGCGCCGTATCGCGCTCACCCGCCTGCTGATCCAGAAGCCGGACATCCTGCTGCTCGACGAACCCACCAACCATCTCGACGCGGAAAGCGTAACCTGGCTGGAAAACCACCTGAAGGAATATGCCGGCGCGGTGCTGATGATCACCCACGACCGCTATTTCCTGGACAATGTGGTCGGTTGGATCCTGGAACTCGATCGCGGCAAATATTTCCCCTACGAAGGCAACTATTCCACCTATCTGGAAAAGAAGGCCAAGCGCCTGGAGCAGGAGGACCGCGAGGCCACCGGCCGCCAGAAGGCGATCAACGACGAACTGGAATGGATCCGGCAGGGGCCCAAGGGCCGCCAGACCAAGTCGAAAGCACGTATCGCCAAGTTCGAACAGCTCGTGGCCAGCCAGGAGAACCGTTCGCCCGGAAAGGCGCAGATCGTCATCCAGGTGCCCGAACGTCTGGGGGGCAAGGTGATCGAAGCCAAGGGCATTTCAAAGAGCTACGGTGACAAGCTGCTGTTCGAGAATCTCTCCTTCATGCTGCCGCCGGGCGGCATCGTCGGCGTCATCGGGCCGAACGGCGCTGGCAAATCGACCCTTTTCCGCATCATCACCGGGCAGGAAACCCCAGATTCGGGCGAGATCGACATCGGCTCGACCGTGCGATTGGGCTATGTCGACCAGAGCCGCGATCATCTCGATCCCTCGAAGAACGTCTGGGAGGAAGTTTCGGACGGCCTCGATTATGTGAAGGTCAACGGCCACGACATGTCGACCAGAGCCTATGTCGGCGCCTTCAACTTCAAGGGCCAGGACCAGCAAAAGAACGTCGGCAAGCTGTCGGGCGGCGAGCGCAACCGCGTCCACATCGCCAAGATGCTGAAGCGCGGCGGCAACGTCCTGCTGCTCGACGAGCCGACCAACGACCTCGACGTCGAGACGCTGGCTGCGCTGGAAGAGGCGATCGAGAATTTCGCCGGGTGCGCCGTGGTCATCAGCCACGACCGCTTCTTCCTGGACCGTCTGGCGACCCACATTCTGGCCTTCGAAGGCGACAGCCATGTGGAATGGTTCGAAGGCAATTTCGAGATGTATGAAGAGGACAAGCGCCGCCGCCTGGGCGATGCGGCCGATCGTCCGACCCGCCTGGCCTACAAGAAGCTGACGCGCTGATCCGTCACGCGATTGCAATTTTTGCAATGCGACGTTCCTCCTTCGCACTTGCGAAAGAACGTGCCGCAGCGCAAATAGATCGGGCCTTTCAGGCATCCTCTCCTAAAACTTTCCAGGCCGGCCCTTCGGGGCTGGCCTTTTTTTTCGTTCAGGCGGGCACTGGGCAGGACGCCGGCGGCCGCGCCAGATGCGGCGCCGTCAGCAGCACCGGGTCGGTCAGCGAATCCATGAAAGCCAGCAGCGCCGGCATATCGACGCCGATGAGCTGCGTTGCGGCATGGCGCCGGATGGCGGATTCAACGCTGTCCGCGCGCCCATCGTGAAGCCACGGGCCGGTCACCGCCACATTGCGGAGCGACGGCGTGCGGAAACTGTCAGGTGGCGGTACGAAGCCCGGAGGCAGCGGCTTGCCGCCATAGGCCGCACCGTCGGCCTCGCTGGGCGCGGCAGTGCCGACATAATGAACCTTGCTGTCGGTAAAATCCCTGCCCCCATGGCAGGAAGCACAGCCGGCGCTCTTGAATTGCACCAATCCCTTCGCCGCGAGTGGAGGCAGCGCCCCCGACTGTCCCGCCGCAAAGCGGTCATAGGGGGTGGAATAGGAAAGAATGGTCCGCTGAAACGCGGCCAGCGCTGCGGTGACCTTGCCGACATCTGCGCCCTTTTCCGGCCCCGGAAAAGCCATTGCAAACAGCCTCCGGTAACAGGGATCGGCGTCCAGTCGCTGCGCCAGCAGGCCTTCCTGGCCGCCCAGTCCCATTTCAACGGGTTTCGTGCCGGTCATCGGGACCATCGCCTGTTGTTCCAGCGACAGCAGATTGGCATCGGTCCAGGTCAAGGCCGGCCGCCAGGCGACATTGGCGAGGCCCGGCACGTTGCGGACGCCCATCTCGCCCGAAACCCCGGGATGAGTGGATAGTCCGTCGGTGAAGCCGCGTTCCTGCTGGTGGCAGTCGGCGCAGGCCAGGGAACCGTTGCTCGAAAGCGCGCGATCGTAGAAAAGGCGCCTGCCCAACGCGACCTTCACCCCGCTCATCGGATTGTCGACGGGCACCGGGGGGGCGCTGAAACCGGAAGGCAGCGAAGTCCATCGCCATCCCGGCCCGACCGCGCCAGCCCCGCCGGCCAGCAGAGCCGCCGCGACCATGCCGTGGGCAATATGCCTGATCCTCAACCGCATGCTTGCTCCGCCCCGATACGCCCAGCCAGACGAATGGAGCCTGACGAGTCCGCAAGGGGCCGTCAAATGGCCGGTCGTCAGGAAAAGGACCGGTGGCTATGCCGTCGGGTGCTGTTCGAAGATGGGGTAGTGTCGCGCTGCCTCTTCCGTCACGTCGATGCTCTCGACGCTGGCTGCGGGTGGTCCCCGCCGCGCCCGCGCAACGAACGCGTCCTGCGCAGCCGGATCGCCCTCGATCCAGGCCTCGACGCTACCCTCCGTCCGATTGCGGACCCAGCCCGTCAGGCCCAGTTGCCGCGCCGTCTGCATCGCCCACTTCCGATAGAAGACGCCCTGTACCCGCCCATGGATGAACAGGTGGCGCGCGGCTGCCATCAGCGCACCCGCTTGATCCAGCTCTGTCCGTCGCGCGTTTCCACCTTGAAGTTGGGGACGGTCTTCAAAAGGTCGGACAGCCGCTTGAACCCATAATTCCGCACGTCGAAGCTGGATCGATTGCCCGCCAGCTGGCCCACCTCGCTCAGCCGTGCGAAACCCTGCTCATCTCGCTTCACCGCGCCATAGGCGTCGATCAGCAGCTTCACCAGATCGGGCGACAGGGCCTCGGCTTCCGCCTTTGCCGGCTGCTCCGTCTCGGAAACGACCGGTTCGTCCTGCGCTGCCGTCAGCGCCTCGACCGCGATGAAGCGTGAACAGGCGCTGCGGAAGGCCTGCGGAGTCTTTTCCGAACCGAAACCATAGACCGGCAGCCCCTCCTGCCGCAGCCGCGTGACCAGCGGCGTGAAGTCGCTATCGCTGGACATCAAGCCGAATCCGGTGACGCGGCCGCTTGCCATCAGGTCCATGGCGTCGATCGTCATCTTCATGTCGGTGGCATTCTTGCCCTTGGTCAGGTCGAACTGCTGCTGCGTTTCGATCGCCTGCACCACCGCCAGTCGCGCCCATCCCTTCAGGCCCGGCTTGCTCCAGTTGCCATAGGCCCGCCGTATGTTGACCGTGCCGAGCTCCGCCAGAACGGTCAGGACGGGATCGAAGAAGTCCGCCGACGCATTGTCCGCGTCGATCAGCAGGGCGACATTGCCCGCCCGGACGTCGGCGGACATCAGCCGGCGTCCAACGGTGCGGGATGGAACGTGCCGCTCGGCTCGTCCAGCAGATGCAGCTGGCCGTCGGCGATAGCGAAGAAGGCACCCACCAGCTTCAATGCGCCATGACGCTCCTTGCTTCGCACGCAGGGGAAGGTCCGCAGGTTGGCCAGGCTCACCTTGACGCCTTCCTGTTCCATCGCGCGTTCGGCGTCCCGGCTCCGGTCGTCGCCGAAACGAGAGACCACTGCATCGCGGGCACCGTCCAACAACTCGATCCAGTTATGGATGAAGCCGCCCTCGCCGGGAGGGGCATCCTTCAGGTCCTGGCTGAGCGCCGCCTTGCAGCCGCCGCACTTGCCATGGCCCATGACGACGATCTCGCCGACCTGCAGCACCTGCACCGCGAATTCCAGCGCTGCTGAAACGCCGTGATGGCCGGGATTCGTCTCGAAGGGGGGAACGAGCGCGGCCACATTGCGCACCACGAAGATTTCGCCCGGGCTGGTATCGAATATCTGCGCAGGGTCGACCCTGGAGTCGGAACAGGCGATGACCATCACCCGCGGGCTCTGGCCTTCCGACAGTTCGTCCCATCGCTCGCGCTGTCCCGTCCATCCGGTGGCACGGAAACGGCGGTACCCAACGAGCATATCGGCAAAATCTGTCATGGAGCGTTCTGTGCCCAATGACGCGGGGGCTGGCAAGTGCGCGTACGGGTCGCTATCTGGGGCGCATGAACGACATTGCCCCGATCCCCATGCCCGGCAGCAAGCCCGAGCGCGCCCGCAAGCCCGACTGGATCCGCGTAAAGGCGCCGACCAGCCCCGGCTATCACGAGACGCGCCGGCTGATGCGGGAAAAGGGGCTGGCGACGGTCTGCGAGGAAGCGGCCTGTCCCAATATCGGCGAATGCTGGACGAAGAAGCACGCGACGGTGATGATCCTTGGAGACGTGTGCACGCGGGCTTGCGCCTTCTGCAACGTCAAGACCGGAATGCCGCGCAGGGTCGATCCCAACGAGCCGCAGAATCTTGCCGACGCGGCGGCCGAGATGGGGCTGGAGCATATCGTGATCACCTCGGTCGACCGCGACGACCTGCCCGACGGCGGCGCATCGCAGTTCGTGAAGGTGATCGAGGCGCTGCGCCGGACCACGCCGGACACCACCATCGAAATCCTGACCCCGGATTTCCGCAACAAGCACGAGCGCGCAATCGAGGCAATCGTTGCCGCAAGACCGGACGTCTATAACCATAATCTGGAGACGGTGCCCCGGCTCTATCCCACGATTCGTCCAGGCGCCCGCTATTATGCGTCGCTGCGCCTGTTGGAGACCGTGAAGCGGCTCGATCCGTCGATCTTCACCAAGTCGGGCATCATGCTGGGGCTGGGAGAAGAGCGGCTGGAGGTCCATCAGGTCATGGATGACATGCGGTCGGCCGACATCGACTTCCTGACGATGGGCCAATATCTCCAGCCTACGCCCAAACATGCCAAGGTGATGGAGTTCGTCACGCCCGCTGCCTTCAACGCCTATGCGGCGATCGCCCGGGCCAAAGGCTTCCTTCAGGTAGCATCCAGCCCGCTCACCCGGTCGAGCTATCATGCGGGTAAAGACTTTGCGGAGATGAAGGCGGCGCGCGCGGCGCAGCTGGCGAAGGCCCATGCCAAGGCATAACGAGACACGGCCGCTGCCCTATACGCCGACGCAGATGTTCGACCTGGTGTCGAATGTTGCAGCTTATCCTGAATTCCTGCCCTGGGTCAGCGCGATCCGCGTGCGCACCGACAGCGAGTCGGAGATGGTCGCGGACATGATCGTCGGCTTCAAGGGGATCAAGGAGAGCTTTACCTCCCGCGTCCACAAGCATCGCCCCGACCATGTACGGGTCGATTATCTCGACGGCCCCCTCAAACATCTCCACAATGAATGGCGCTTCCGCGACGACGGGAAGGGCGGCGTCCTCGTGGACTTCGAGGTGGAATTCGAGTTCAAGAACAAGCTGTTCGAAATGCTGGCCGGGCAGGTGTTTGATCGGGCTCTGCGCAAGATGATCGGCGCCTTCGAGGCGCGTGCAGCGGCTCTCTATGGCACCGACGAATCGGGAAGCAGCAATTCGAGCGCGCACAGCGCCGCCTGAAGGCGCACGCCGCCGCGGCCGTTATTTTCGAAATGGCGCATGTCGGCGACGACCTTGTCGGGGCTCGCTCCACGTTCGGCCCGGGCGAAGACCACGGTACCGACGGGCTTTTGTTCCGACCCGCCGCCAGGGCCGGCTATGCCCGTAATGGCAACCGCGACCTGCGCATGGCTTTTCTTGAGCGCGCCTTGTGCCATTGCCCAGGCGGTGGCGATGGAAACCGCGCCGAAGGTTTCCAGGACATCCTGCGAAACCTTGAGCAGTTCCGATTTCATATCATTGGAATAAGTGATAAATCCCGCTTCGAATACGTCCGAGGAGCCGGCAATTTCTGTCAGCGCGGCAGAGACAAGGCCCCCGGTGCAGCTCTCCGCCACGGCGATCGTACGGCCTGCCCGGCGATTAGCGACGATGACACGCTCGGCGAGGTCGACCAGCAGTTGCGGGAGAATGGTGTCGGGCATCAGGGCAGGATAGCGGGTAGCGAAAGCGTTGCAACGGCCTGCGCTGCTATCCCTTCGCGCCGACCCGCGAAACCCAGCCGCTCGGTTGTCGTCGCCTTCACGCTGACCCGGTCGAGGGGAATCGAGAGGATCTCCGCGATCCGTCTCCGCATCGCGTCCCGATGCGGGCCGATCTTCGGCGCCTCGCATATGATTGTGAGGTCGACATGGGCGATCCACCCGCCTCGTTCGCGCACACACTTGGCGGCATAGTCGAGGAAGCGCCATGATGGCGCGCCGCGCCATTGCGGGTCCGATGGCGGGAAATGGCTGCCGATGTCACCATCCGCCAGCGCGCCCAGTATGGCATCGACGATCGCATGCAACGCTACGTCGGCATCGCTGTGCCCGGCAAGGCCACGTTCGTGCGGGATCTGGACGCCGCCAAGCCACAGTTCCTCATCCTCCGCCAACCGATGGACATCATAGCCCATCCCGACGCGCGTCGAGAAGGCGCCCGCAAGCCGAGCCTCGGCTCGCTCGAAATCGGTAGGGTAGGTCAGTTTCTCCAGCCTTTCGTCACCATCCACCAGCATCACGTCATGCCCGGCGGTCTTCAGGATCTGCGCATCGTCCGTGGCTTCGCGTGCCTCGTCCCAGGCGCGGTGCGCTGCCAGTATCTCCGCGAAGCGGAAGGCCTGCGGCGTCTGCACCCGAGCCAGGTCGACGCGATCGACCGTGGTGCCGTCAGTGCGGCGAAGCAGCGTGTCAGCGACGGGCAGCACCGGAATCGCGCCCGCACGATCCTCCAGGGCTCCCAAAAGCCGATCGATCACGGCAGGCGGGAGGAAGGGCCTGGCCGCGTCGTGGATCAGCACCCGGCTTGCACCGCCTTGTGCTGCGATTGCCTCCAACCCAGCGCGCACCGATCCACGCCGGCTCTCCGCACCCGTGACAAGTGTATAGGCGCGATCCGCCAGCAACCGGGCGCTTTCTTCCTTATATCCCGCACCAACCACGATCAGGATCTCGTCGACCCCGGAATGGGCGGCCAGCGCATCGAAGGCATGGGTGAGCACGGCCTTGCCGCCGATCGTGCGGAATTGCTTGGGGATGTCGCCGCCGACTCGGCTGCCTTGCCCGGCTGCCACCAGCAACGCGACGCATCTGTCCCCGGTTTCTGTCATGCGCGGCCGCATAGCCGAGGCGATGGGGGCCTGCCAGTGCCTTTGCTTGCCGTCGGCTCCAAATTCTTCTATGGGCTGCCTGTTTTTTAGGCAGATTGTAGTTCATGAGCAGGCTCGCGCCCATTTCCGTCGGTCCGGTAACGATCGGCATGCCCGTCATTCTCGCGCCTATGACAGGCGTTACAGACATGCCGTTCCGTACGCTCGTGCGGCGCTACGGATCGGGCCTCAACGTAACCGAGATGATCGCGACCGCGGCGATGATCCGCGAAACCCGCCAATCGCTGCAGAAGGCGGCATGGCACCCGGTCGAGGAGCCCGTCTCGATGCAACTCGCCGGCTGCTCGCCCGTAGAAATGGCGGAGGCGGCAAAGCTCAATGCCGATCGCGGCGCGGCGATCATCGACATCAACATGGGCTGTCCGGTCAAGAAGGTGGTGAACGGCGACGCCGGCAGCGCGCTGATGCGGGACCTGCCGCTTGCCGCTGCGTTGATCGAGGCAACGGTGAAGGCCGTAGACGTGCCCGTCACCGTCAAGATGCGCATGGGCTGGGACCATGGCAGCCTCAACGCACCGGAACTGGCGCATATCGCAGAGGATCTGGGTGCGAAGCTGATCACCGTCCACGGCCGCACCCGGTGCCAGATGTACAAGGGTTCGGCCGACTGGGCCTTCGTCCGCCGCGTCAAGGGCGCGGTGTCGCTCCCGGTGATCGTCAACGGCGACATCTGCTCTATCGAGGACGCGGAGACCGCGCTTGACCAAAGCGGCGCGGACGGCGTCATGATCGGACGTGGCGCCTATGGCCGCCCCTGGCTGATCGGCCAGGTGATGCACTGGTTCGCGACCGGTGAGCGCCTGCCCGATCCGTCGCTCGAAGAACAATATGGCGTCATAACGGAGCATTACCGGGCGATGCTCGACCATTATGACGGCCTGACCGGCGTCAACATGGCCCGCAAGCATATCGGCTGGTACACCAAGGGCCTGCCCGGATCGGCCGAGTTCCGCAACGCCGTCAATCAGGAACCGGACGGCGCCCGCGTGCTCGACATGCTCGCGCGCTTCTACGAGCCGCTGATGACAAGCGACGTCGCGCTGGAACCGCGCAAGGCGGCATGATGATGGCGCTGGCTTCGGTCCCGCCAGTCCGCATGGCACAGGATGGGCCGTCGCTGTCGGAGCTGATGACCGCGCTGCCGGTGGCAACGCTGGTGGTCCGCCCGGACAACCGGATCGCGGATGCCAATGTCCGCGCGGAAACATTGCTCAACATGGCGCGATCGGCGATCGTGGGGAGCGACGTCACCCGCACCATCCGCATGGCGGAGATGGGCGCGCGCTTCGACATCTGGCACAGCAACAAGCCGATCGCCGCCTATGACGTCAAGGTGCATGCCGGCCGCACAGCGGAGATGGAGGTCGACCTGATGATCGCTCCTGTCGTGGATCATGACGGCTGGCGCATCGTGTCGATCCATGCCCAGAGCCAGGCGCGCAAGATCGGCCATCGCGGCACTGCCGGCGGCGCGCGCTCCGCCATGGGCGCGGCGGCGATCCTGGCGCACGAGATCAAGAACCCGCTGTCGGGCATCCGCGGCGCGGCACAGTTGCTGGAACCCGGCAATGGCGGCCGCGATGCCGCTTTGACCCAGCTGATCTGCAACGAGGTCGACCGGATCGCCGCGTTGATTGACCGGATGCAGGATTTCTCGACGGAGCGGAAGCTGGAGTGCCGCCCTGGCAACATCTATCCCCTGATCGACCGCGCCGCCAACATTGCTTCGGCCGGTTTTGCCAAGAATGTAAAGATCATAAAGCGTTATGATCCGTCCCTGCCTTTCGCCGTCATCAACGACGACGCGCTGGTGCAGGTGATGATCAACCTGCTCAAGAATGCGGCCGAGGCATTGGAGCATGTCGAAAGGCCCCGCATCCGCGTGGAGACCGCGTTCCGCCACGGCGTCTCGGTGGTGGTAGGCGACGGCAAGGGCAGCGCGGTTCTGCCGATCGAGATACTGGTGATCGACAACGGCCCGGGCGTGCCGGAGCATATCCTGGACCACCTGTTCAACCCCTTCATTACCGGCAAGCGCGACGGGCAGGGGCTGGGGCTCGCGTTGGTGGACAAGCTGGTGCGCGACATGAACGGCTTCGTCCAATATGCGCGCGATCAGGAAGCGGGGGAATCGACCTTTCGCATCCTGCTGCCGATGGGAATGGGCTGATGGCCGCCACCGGATCCATCCTGGTCGTCGACGACGATCCCGCCATCTGCGTGGTCGTGGGCGAGGCGCTGCGGCGGCAGGGGCACAAGGTCAAGACCGCAGCCTCCATCCGCGAGCGCACCGCGCTCATGAGCAGCTTTGCCCCTGACGTTCTGATAACCGACGTCATGCTGCCCGACGGTGACGGGCTGGACGGCGTGGCGGAGATCATCGAGCACAAGCCCGACCTCAACGTCATCATCCTGTCGGCGCAGAACACGCTGAACACCGCCATACGCGCGACCGAGAAGGGCGCCTTCGAATATCTGCCCAAGCCGTTCGATCTCAACGAGCTGACCCGCGCAGTGTCCGATGCACTGGGCACCCGCGCCGTGGCCGCGAACGGCGACGGTGAAGGCGCGCTGCCGCATGACGGCCTGCCGCTGGTCGGCCGCTCGCCGGCGATGCAGGAGGTGTACCGCACCATCGCACGCGTGCTGTCCAACGACCTCAGCATCCTGGTGCTGGGCGAGTCGGGCACCGGCAAGGAACTGGTGGCGGAGGCGATCCATAGCCTGGGCCAGCGCAGGACAAAGCCGTTCGTTGCCATCAATATGGCCGCGATCCCGCGCGAACTGATCGAGGCGGAGCTGTTCGGCTATGAAAAGGGCGCATTCACCGGCGCTCATGCCCGTACCGCCGGCAAGTTCGAGCAGGCGCAGGGCGGCACCCTGTTCCTGGACGAGATCGGCGACATGCCGTTGGAGGCGCAAACCCGCTTGCTGCGTGTCCTCCAGTCGGGTGAGGTCACGACGGTGGGCGGCTCCAAGCCAGTGCGGGTCAATGTCCGCATCATCGCCGCAACCAACAAGGACCTGCTCCAGCTGATCGAGGAAAATCGCTTCCGGCAGGATCTCTACTATCGCCTCAATGTCGTGCCCATCGCGCTGCCGCCGCTGCGGGAGAGGCGGGAAGACGTCATCCTGCTGGCGCGCCACTTCCTGGAGCGTGCCGCCATCGAAGGACTGCCGCGCAAGTCATTGTCGGACGAGGCAGCGCAGATGCTGATGGCCTATCATTGGCCGGGTAATGTGCGCGAGCTGCAGAACCTGATGCAGCGCCTGGCGGTTCTGAGCCGCGAGAATGTGATTGCGGGTGACATATTGCGCCACGCACTGCCGCTCGATTCGGTACCTGCCGACCATGCGGTGCCGGCCGATCAGCTGGCGCATGCGGTGCGCGAATGGACTAGGCGGCAGTTGGGCGTTGGCCTGGGGCAGGGGGGCAGCCGGTCGCTTCACGACGATCTCCTGGCGGTTGTGGAGCCCATCCTGCTGCAGGAGACCTTGGCAAGCGTGGACGGCAATCAGATCCGCGCCGCGGGCCTGCTCGGCATCAATCGCAACACGCTGCGCAAGAAGCTGACCGACTATGGGCTGGACCCGCTCCAACTGCGCGTTCCCGATTGACGACGAAGGACGAACCGACGGCCCCGTTCGACCAGTAACGACCACACAAGAAATACTGTGTTTGATCGGGCACGGCATTGTTGTAACCAAGCCACTATGAATGGTGCGGTGACACTCCCTGAAGAGGAGAGCAGAGGGCGGAACAGGATACCTCCCTTTCTGCAGAACGGCCGCCTCGCGTCGCTGATCGAAGCGGTGGCGCTGATCCTCTTCCTTGGCATCGCCGGCCTCACCTATCATCTGCTGTCGGGGCAGGGCCAATCCTATACGCTGCTGACCCCGCCCATCGTCGCATTGCTGCTGGTCGCCAACCTGGTGCCGGCAATCGCCTTGCTCGTCCTGCTCGGCCGGCGAGTCGCCAAGCGCCGCGCGGCCCAATCGGCCATCGGCAGCGACGGGCAGTTGCATGTTCGGCTGGTGGCGATCTTCTCGATCATCGCCAGCGTCCCCATGCTGCTGGTCGTGATCTTCGCTTCGCTGCTTTTCCAATATGGCGTGCAGTTCTGGTTCTCCGACAGCGCGCGGGGCATGCTGCAGAACGCCAGCGATCTGGCGCGGGGCTATTATGAGCAGAATCTGCGCGAAGTCAGCGACGAGACCGTCACGATGGCGAGCGACCTGCGCGACTATCTCAACCAGTCGCCGGTCTCCAGCCCGCGCTTCGCCGAAGGCTATATCTATCAGGTCGTGACGCGAAAGCTCAACCGATCGGCGATCATCGAAATAGGGAAGGATGGCGTAGCGCGGACGGCCGCGACCGTCGATCCCGACAGCCGTCCCGCAGCGCAGATGCTCTCGCCCGATGTCGTGCGGCGGCTTGCGGCCGGCGAGAATGTCGTGGTCCAGCCCAAGCCCAACCAGATCGAAGCGGTGACGCTTCTCTATCCCGGCAAGAAAATCTATCTCTACGCGACGCGCGACTCCGGTTCCTCCGCCTTCAGCAATGTCGAACGCGCGCAGAAGGTGCTGGCGGACTATGACATATTCGCCGCGCAATCCCGCGCCCTGCAGTTGCGCTTCAACGTCGCGTTGTTCGTGGGATCGCTGCTGCTGGTGGGGATCGCCGTTTATATCGCCCTTGCGGTGGCTGATTGGATGGTGCGGCCGGTCAACGAACTCGTGACGGCCGCGCGCCGCATCACCGCGGGCGATCTTTCCGCGCGCGTCACCAGTCCGCCAACGCGGGACGAGATCGGCACATTGGCGTCGGCCTTCAACCGAATGACCCAGCGCCTGGAGGCGCAGACGGGCGCTCTCGTGGGGGCCAATAGCCAGCTCGATGAACGGCGCGCGTTCATCGAAGCGATCCTGTCCGGGGTGACGGCAGGCGTCCTGTCGGTCGACAGCAACGGCGTGGTGCAACTGCTGAACAGCTCCGCCGCCGCGATCCTGGTCGATGAAGGAGACGATCCGGTGGGACGTCCCCTCGCGGAGGTGTCGGCGGAACTGGCCGGCCTGATCGCATCGGAGGAAGGCGCCGGCATTGTCCAGGTGCGCGCGCATGGCGACCTCCGCACGCTCGCGGTGAAAGTCTCCGAAGGCGCATCGGGCCATATCCTGACCTTCGACGATATTACCCAGCAGCTTTCGGATCAGCGCCGGGCGGCCTGGTCGGACGTCGCGCGCCGCATCGCGCACGAGATCAAGAACCCGTTGACGCCGATCCAGCTCGCCGCCGAGCGACTGCAGCGGCGCTATGCCGAGGAGGTGACGAGCGACCGCGCGACATTCACCCGGCTTACCGGAACAATCGTGCGTCAGGTTGGCGACCTTCGGCGGATCGTCGACGAATTTTCCTCCTTCGCGCGCATGCCCAAGCCCGTCTTCCGGCGTGAAGCGATCGGCGACATCGCCCGCCACGCCTTGTTTCTGCATGAAGTCGCGCATCCCGACATCCGCTTTGCCTTCACGGCCGGGGAGCAGGACATGGAACTGGTCTGCGATCGGCGGCAGCTGGGGCAGGCGCTCACCAATATCGTCAAGAATGCGGTGGAGGCGATCGAGCCGAAGCCAGCCCCGGAAGAGGGACAGCCCCGCGGTCATATCCGGATGGCCGTGCGGCAGGATGCCGGCCATCTGATGATCGAAGTGCAGGATGACGGCATCGGACTGCCTCCCGAACGGGAGCGCATGCTGGAGCCCTATATGACCACCCGGTCCAAGGGCACCGGTCTCGGCCTCGCGATCGTGAAGAAGATCGTCGAGGAACATCTGGGCGATATTCGCTTCGAGGATGCGCACGGCGGCGGCGCGCGGGTCACCCTGCGCTTCCCGATCGCCGCACTCGACAAGTTGGAAGAAGGGCAGGTCGTCGCACTGCCCAAGGGAAAAGTAACAGCCAATGGCGCTTGATATTCTGATAGTCGATGATGAGGAGGACATCCGCGATCTGGTCGCGGGCGTGCTCGAGGATGAAGGTTTTACGACCCGCACGGCGGCCAACAGCGACAGCGCGATCGAAGCGCTGGACGCGCGACGGCCTTCGCTGGTGTTGCTGGACGTATGGCTCCAGGGATCGAAGCTCGACGGGCTGGATCTGCTGGACGAGATCAAGCGGCGCGACGCCACGATCCCGGTGCTGATGATTTCCGGCCACGGCAATATCGACACGGCTGTCGCCGCAATCCGCAAGGGCGCCGCCGACTTCATCGAGAAGCCGTTCGAGGCGGATCGGCTGATCCATCTCGTCGCTCGCGCGACGGAGACGGAGCGGCTGCGGCGCGAGAACCAGGTGCTGCGCGCCCGCTTCGGCCAGGATGACGAGCTGACCGGCACCTCCGCGGCGATCAACGTGGTTCGTGCCACCATCAAGAAGGTGGCTGGAACGGGAAGCCGGGTGCTCATCTCCGGCCCCGCCGGCGTGGGCAAGGAAGTCGCCGCCCGCATGCTCCATAGCTGGAGCGGCAGGGCCGATGCGCCCTTCATCATCGTGGCGGCCGCGCGCATGGACCCCGACCGGGTAGAGGAGGAACTGTTCGGCGTAGAGGATCCGAGCGGCCTCGTCCGCCCGGGCTATCTGGAACAGGCGCACGGCGGCACCCTCTATCTCGACGAGATAGCCGACATGCCCGTGACGACGCAGGGCAAGATCCTGCGCGTGCTGACCGACCAGAGCTTCACTCGGGTAGGCGGCCAGCGGCAGGTGAAGGTGGACGTGCGCGTCATATCCTCCACGGCACGGCACCTCGCGACCGAGATCGAGGAACGCCGGTTCCGCGAGGACCTGTTCTACCGGCTCAACGTCGTTCCGCTCGCCATTCCGCCGCTGGCCGAGCGGCGGGACGACATCCCCCCGCTGGTCGAGCATTATCTGGCGCGTTTCGCAGCCGAGCGCCGGGTGCCACCGCCGGAGATCGCCAGCGATGCCATGGCTGCGCTCCAGGCCAATGAATGGCCGGGCAACGTCCGCCAGCTTCGCAATGTGATCGAACGGACCATGATCCTGGCCCCGGGCGACCGGATCGGGCGCATCGAACTGGATATGCTGCCCGCCGAACTGACCAGCGGAGGCGGCGGGGACGGCATCGGCCAGTCCGCCATCATGGGCGCCCCTCTGCGCGAGGCGCGGGAGAGCTTCGAGCGGGAATATCTGAGGATCCAGATCCGGCGCTTCTCCGGCAACATCTCGCGCACGGCGACCTTCATCGGCATGGAACGCTCCGCGCTGCACCGCAAGCTGAAGCTGCTCGGCATCACGGACGGGAAGGACGGCTGAGATATGGACGGGCCTTCGCAATTGCGATAAGGTCCGTCCGCCCTCGAACCGCGGGGGCAGGCAAGATACCCTGCCCAGGGGTGCAAGAGCGGGTAACGTCCCGCCAATAAGGACTGGCGAAGAGCATGGCCGATAAAGTGAACAACCTTCAGGACATCTTCCTGAACAGCCTGCGCAAGAGCAAGACCCCCGTCACGATGTTCCTGGTGAAGGGCGTGAAGCTGCAGGGCATCATCACCTGGTTCGACAATTTCTCCGTTCTCCTCCGCCGCGACGGCCAGTCGCAGCTGGTGTACAAGCATGCGATCTCGACGGTGATGCCGGCACAGCCGATGGACCTGACGGAACTGCGCAAGGCGAGCGACGGCAACGGCAAGGCCCGCCTGTTGCAGGAAATCTTCCTGAGCGCTGTCCGCAAATCCGGCAGCCCGGTCACCATGTTCCTGGTCAACGGCGTGATGCTGCAGGGCGAGATCGCCGCCTTCGACCTGTTCTGCATGTTGCTGGAGCGGGACGGCATGGTCCAGCTCGTCTACAAGCATGCCATCTCCACCGTGCAGCCGCTCCATTCGCTCGACCTGTCGGGCGAGGGCGAGAACGACGATTGACGCTGTCGCCGTTTCGCGCGCCTGCGCGTTGAAGTAGCATGGCTGTCTTCAACCGGGATTCCGCTGACGAGGTTTCGCGCGGCGCGCGCGCTATAGTGGTGCGCGCGGACGTGCCCGGTGCCGAGCGGAGGGACAGCGACGCGCGGATCGAGGAGGCAAAGGGCCTGGCGCTGGCGATCGGCATCGACGTCCGTGCTGCGCAGGCGTTCCGCGTTCGCGACCGCAAACCCGCCACCCTGTTCGGTAGCGGGCAGGTCGACAGCATAGCAGCGCTCGCGCAGGAGAATGAAGCGGAACTGGTCATCGTCGATAATGCGCTGAGCCCGGTCCAGCAGAGCAATCTGGAAAAGGCGACCGGTGCGAAGGTCATCGACCGGACGGGCCTGATCCTCGAAATTTTCGGCGAGCGGGCGGCGACCAATGAGGGGCGGCTCCAGGTGGAGCTTGCGCATCTCGACTATCAAGCGGGACGGCTCGTGCGGAGCTGGACGCACCTTGAGCGGCAGCGCGGCGGCTTCGGCTTCCTCGGCGGCCCCGGCGAGACGCAGATCGAGGCTGACCGGCGCATGATCCGCGACCGCATGGCGAAGATCCGCCGCGAGCTGGAGCAGGTGACCCGCACCCGCGGCCTGCATCGCGCCCGCCGCCAGCGCGCGCCCTGGCCGGTGATCGCGCTGGTCGGCTACACCAATGCTGGCAAGTCGACGCTGTTCAACCGGCTGACCGGCGCCGACGTCATGGCCGAAGACCTGCTGTTCGCCACGCTCGATCCCACGATGCGCCAGATCGCGCTGCCGGGGCTCGACAAGGCGATCCTCAGCGACACGGTGGGCTTCGTTTCGGACCTGCCGACCCAGCTCATCGCGGCGTTCCGCGCGACGCTGGAGGAAGTGCTGTCGGCCGACATGATCGTCCACGTCCGCGACATCGCCCATCCCGACAGCGAGGCGCAGCGGGACGACGTGCTCGACGTGCTCGCCGAACTCGGCATCGGCGGCGAGCAGCCCCAGGAGGATGCGCCCGTCATCATCGAGGCCTGGAACAAGCTCGACCTGCTGGACGCGGAGGCGGCGGCATATGTCCGGGAAGCGGCGGCGCGGCGCGATGACGTCGTGATCCTGTCCGCCTTGACGGGGGAGGGGGTGGACCTGCTTCAGCGGGCTATCGCCACGCGAATGACCGCCGGAGCCCGCGTGCACAAGCTTCGCGTGCCGTTGGCGGACGGCGCGGCGATCGCCTGGCTGCACGAGCATGGCGAGGTGCTGGGAAGCAATCCGGACGGGGGCGATATGGCGATCGAGGTTCGCCTGTCCGATTCCGCGCTGGCCCGTTTCTGGAAGCGGGAGCGCGACTGATCCGGGTCAGTCTGGCAGGGCCGCGAGGAACTCCCGCACCCAAGGGCTCTGCGCGCGGGAATTTTCTGGGAATAATGCCGGAAAACAGCTGGACCGCTAACCGGAGAAGCGGGCGCTTTCTTAGAGGAACCGGTGCATCACGAGTGCGTCGACCAATCCCTCATTCGGGTGAACGAAGACCTGGGGCAAACGCCCCACGATCGTGAAGCCCATGCCCTGCCACAGCGCGACGGCGCGTTGATTGGTGGAGATCACGAAGTTGAACTGCATGGCCAAGTAGCCATGCTCGCGGGCAAGGTCGAGTGAGGCGACGCACATCCGCCGTGCCACACCCCGGCCTCGGGCATGGGAGGCGGTCACATAGCCGGCATTGGCGACATGCGCGCCACCGCCGGGCTGGTTGGCGCGGATGTAGAAGATGCCGAGCACCGCGCCGTCCTCTTCCAGCAGCCGCACCGTCCGTTCCGGCGAGAGCCAGAGGGCGAGGGCGTCTTCCCGGCCAAGATCGCGAGGCACTGCCAGGGTCTCGCCCGCCCGGATGACGGGTTCGAGGATCGACCAGATGGCGTCATGATCGCCGGGCAGCGGCGGGCGGATCACTGCGCCGTCGATTGCTTGGCGCGCTGCCACAAAGCCTCCTTGGCGTCGAGGGGCAGGGCGACGAAGGCCTCGCCCGCCTCATTCTCCATGGCCCGGAAGCGGCGTTCGAACTTGCGGTTGGCGGTGCGCAGCGCGGCTTCGGGATCGACCTTCAAGTGGCGGGCGAGGTTGACCACGGCGAAGAGCAGGTCGCCGACTTCCTCCTCGCGCTCGGCCGGGGTTGCGGCCGCGCGGACCTCGTCCAGCTCTTCCTCGATCTTGGCGGTCACGCCCTCGATGTCGGGCCAGTCGAAGCCGGTGCGGGCGGCGCGCTTCTGGAGCTTTTCGGCGCGCAGCAACGCCGGGAGCGCCTGGGCGACGCCGGCGAGCGCGCTGGGATCGGGTTCCTTGTCCGCGCGCTCGACCGCCTTGATCGCTTCCCATTGGGCGTGGCCGTCCTCGCGGCGGGTGCCTTCGCCAAAGACGTGCGGATGGCGGCGGACCATCTTCTGCGTGATGCCGTCGATCACGTCCTGCAGGGCGAAGTGGCCGGCCTGTTCCGCCATGCGGCTGTGGAACGCGACCTGGAGCAGCAGGTCGCCCAGCTCGTCGCGGAGCGCCGGCATGTCCTGGCGCTCGATCGCATCGGCGACCTCATAGGCTTCCTCGATCGTATAGGGCGCGATGCTGGCGAAGTCCTGTTCGATGTCCCAGGGACAGCCGGTTTCCGGATCGCGCAACCGCGCCATGACGGTGGCGAGCGGCATGATGTCGGCGGGACTGGGCGTGGCATTTGCGGACATGAGGAACCCCAAGGCGTAGAGCGAGGCGGACAGTTGATTAGAGTTTTGGGAAGGGGGTGGCTATCCCCCTGCCTTTGATATAAGTTCGATAATATATATTATGTTAAATCGAAATAGAGGCGGGAGGGGGTGAGGCGCTGTCCCACAGTCAGCCACCCATGGTCACGACG
Organism: Sphingobium ummariense RL-3; assembly: GCF_000447205.1. GTDB lineage: Bacteria > Pseudomonadota > Alphaproteobacteria > Sphingomonadales > Sphingomonadaceae > Sphingobium > Sphingobium ummariense. Next base: position 30,128 of record NZ_AUWY01000072.1, read on the forward strand.
CTCTTTCTCAATGCCCTGCAACGGTGTGAACCTCCGTCAGTCTTCCAGGATCAGGCTGTGCTGCCGCGTGTCGCGCATGCGGACATAAACCGCCAGCGAGATCGCGATCATCACCGTCACATAGATGTAGAACGCCGGCTCCATTCCTGACTGCTTGAACCACAGCGCCACGAACTCCGCCGTGCCGCCGAACAGCGTGTTCGCCAGCGCATAAGGCAGCGCCACGCCGAGCGCGCGGATATGCGCCGGGAAAAGCTCCGCCTTCACCACCGCGTTGATCGAGGTGTAGCCGGTGACGATCACCAGCCCGGCCATGACCAGCAGCCCGGCGAGCCACGGGTCGCGGGTCTGCGACAGCGCGGTGAAGATCGGATAGGTGCCGAGCACGCCCAGCACGCCGAAGCCCACCATCAGTGGCTTGCGCCCGATCCGGTCGGACAAGGCACCTGCCACGGGTTGAAGAAGCATGAAAAGAAAAAGCGTTATCGCATTGATTTCAGATGCGGATTCCCGGCTCAAACCGCTGGTATTCACCAGGAATTTCTGCATATAGATGGAATAGGCGTAGAAGGCGATGGTGCCGCCGGCCGTGAGCAGCATCACCGTCACGGTTTCCCGCGGATGCTTCGTTACGAGTTCGACGAAGCTGGATTTCGGTGCGCCGGCGGCCTTCGCCGCGGCATAGCTGTGGGTTTCGGCAAGACCGCGACGCAGCCAGAAGACGATGATCGCGAGCGCGCCGCCGATCGCGAACGGGATGCGCCAGCCCCAGGCGTCGAGGTCTGCTTCGCTGAGGGTCGATTGCAGCACCAGCAGGACGCAGATGGCGACCAGCTGTCCCGCGATCAGCGTCACATATTGGAAGCTGGAATAGAAGCCGCGCCGGTCCCTGCCCGCCATTTCCGACAGATAGGTCGCGCTGGCACCATATTCCCCACCGATCGACAGTCCCTGCATGAGCCTGGCGAGGACGAGCAGCAGCGGCGCCGCGACCCCGATCGTCTCATAGCCCGGCGTCAGGGCGATCAGCAGCGAGCCGGCGCACATCAGCGAGACAGACAAGGTGAGCCCGCTCTTGCGGCCCCGGCTGTCGGCATAGATGCCCATCAACCAGGCGCCGATCGGACGCATGAGGAAGCCGACCGCGAAGATACCGGCGGCGCTCAGCAACTGGGCGGTGCGATCCTCGCTGGGGAAGAAATGCGGGGCGAAATAGAGGGTGAAGGCCGAATAGGCATACCAGTCATACCATTCGACGAGGTTGCCGGTCGAGCCGCCGATGATGGCCTTGAGCCGCTGGGCGCGGCTGGGAGAAGCGGTGGCCGTCATGGCGTCAGCACCATCTCGCCATTCTGGACGCCCCAGCTTTTCAGCTTTGACAGCAGGTTCATGCCGATCACATTCACTTCCCCAAAAGCGGGCGACACCACGACGTCAATGTCGCTGGCGCGGACGGGGCCAATGGCAAGCGTTGCGACGCGTGCACGCTTGGCCTCGATCTTGCCGTTGGCCGTGGTCATGATGACGCCGGGGCCTTGCAGCTCGAAATTGAGCCCGGCCGCGCGCGCAGACTGCTCGGACAAGGCCGTGATGGTGGCGCCACTGTCGATCAGGAACCGCGTTGCCGATCCGTTGATCGTGCCCTCGACCCAATAATGACCGTCGGGGGCGACGGGAATGCGAAGCACCTGCCCTTCAGTCCGGGCGGCGGGAAGGCTCGGCGGCACATCGCCGGAGGCGACCGCTCCCTGCTCCGCCAGCTTGCCCGCGAACCATCCCGACCGCTCGCCGAGCTTGAAAAGGCCAAGCAACCCCGCGAAGATCACCACCCAGAGCAGCGCCATGCGGATCATGCCGCCAAGCTGCAGACGCCGCGCGACCAAGGCGGACCCGACCAGCACGAGGGCAAGGACGTACCAGAGCGTCGACGCGGCCTGATCCGTCCCGTCCATCAATCCGCTTGCCCCGCTCCGCCCAGTTCGATCACCAGACCGTCATAGCCGGGCTCCACGCCTTTGGGGAGGGTCTGGCAGAGCGTCGCATAGTCCATGCTCTGGTCCATATGAGTGAGGATGGCACGGTCGGGCTGGGTTGCGGCAATAGCCTCCAGCGTCAGCGCCAGATGCGCGTGGGTGGGATGCGGCCGTTTCCGCAGCGCATCCACCACCCAGACGTCCAGACGGTCAAAGAGCGCCAGCATCTCCGGCGTCACCGCATGGAAATCCGTGGCATAGCCAATGGACTTGCCGGCATGCATGAAGCGGAAGCCGGTGGAGAAAATTTCGCCATGGGGCTGGTCGGTGCAGGCGATGTCGATGTCGCCGATGCGCAACCGGTCGGGCAACTCATGAGATTCGACGGTAGCATGATAGCCGTGCCGCCCTTCGAAGGCATAGGCGAAGCGCTGGGCAAGCAGCCTTAGCACCTGCGGCCGAGCATAGCCGGGAAGCGGCGACCCGCGATAATGGTAGAGCTGGCGGACATCATCCAGCCCATGGCTGTGATCGGCATGATCGTGAGTCCAGAGAATGGCATCGATATGCACGACATCAGCATCGAGCAATTGCTGCCGCATGTCCGGAGATGTGTCCACGAGGATGCGGGTCGTGGGGCTTTCCACCAGGATCGAGACGCGGGTGCGCCGATTCTTCGGTTCGGCCGGATCGCAAGCGCCCCAGTCATTGCCGATGCGCGGCACCCCGGATGAGGTGCCGCTGCCCAGCATGGTGAGCTTCAATGTCATGTGGCAGGTTCGGTCTGAACCTTGCTGAACAAGGTGTTGAAATTGCGAGAGGTTGCTTCCGCCAGAACCTCCAGTCTTTCGCCGCGCAGCTGTGCCAGGAAGCGCGCCGTGTCGGCGACAAAGGCGGGTTCGCAGGGCTTGCCGCGATGCGGCACCGGGGCCAGGAAGGGTGAATCCGTTTCGACCAGCAGCCGGTCCAGCGGCAGGCGCGCGGCGGTTTCCTGAAGATCCTTCGCGTTTTTGAACGTCACGATGCCGGAAATGCTGATATAGAAGCCGAGTTCCAGCGCGGCATCGGCGAAGGCGCCACTGGCGGTGAAGCAGTGGATAACGCCGGGATAGGCCCCCTTCCCCATTTCGTCCCGCATGATCGCCAGCGTATCCTCCTCCGCATCGCGGGTGTGGACAATCAGCGGCAGGCCGGTCTGCCGTGCGGCGGCGATATGGGCCCGAAAGCTCGCCTGCTGCCGCGCCCTGTCGCTATGGTCGTAATAATAGTCAAGGCCGGTTTCGCCAATGCCGACGACGCGGGGATGGGCCGCCCGCTCCACCAGCTTCGCGGTGTCGACATGGGGATGCTCGTCCGCCTCGTGCGGATGGATACCGACCGTTGCCCAGACGTCCCGCTCGCGCTCCGCCGTGGCGAGGACCGCATCCCATTCGTTCTCCCGCGTCGCGATGTTGAGCATCTTGTCGATCCCGGCGTCACGGGCTCGTTCCAGCACATTCTGCTGATCCTCGACCAAGCCTTTGTAATTCAAATGGCAATGACTGTCGATCAGCATGATCAGGCGTCCTCCGCCGGCAGTTCCAGGCGCGGGAAGAGCGGCGTCGGCGGCGCGAGGGTGAAGTCGCCTTCGGCCAGCGGGGAATACCAGTGAGCGCCGATGCCATCATAGGTCCGCTTGTCCGCAGGCACGCCCATATGGTCGAGCAAGGCCGTGGCGCTCGCCGGAATGACCGGCAGGATCGCGACGGCGAGCTGGGTGATGGCGATGAAAAGCGTGGCCAGCACCGTTTCCATCCGGTCCGGGTCGGTCTTGCGCAGCGCCCAGGGCGCCTGCGCGTCGATATATTGGTTGCAGGCGAAGCAGGCACGCAGCCATGCCTCGATCGCCTGGCTGGGAGCAAGGTCATTGAAGGCCGTGGGCATGTCGGTGCGCACGGCACGGTCTATCAGCGCGAACAGTTCTTCGTCGGCAGCGTCCTGCCCGTGGATGACGGGCAGACGCCCCGAAAGGTTCTTCGCAATGAAGCTGAGCGTGCGCTGGGCGAGGTTGCCGAAGGCGTTGCCCAGATCGCTGTTGGACCGCTGGACGATCGCCTCGGCACTGTAGCTGCCGTCATTGCCGAAGGTGACTTCCGACAGCAGGAAGTAGCGCAGCTGGTCGACACCGAAGCGGTCGGCCAGTTCCAGCGGGTCGGCGACGTTGCCCAGAGACTTCGACATCTTCTCGCCGCGGTTGAGCAGGAAGCCGTGGCCGAAGACCTGCTTCGGCAAGGGGAGCTTCGCGCTCATCAGGAAGGCCGGCCAGTAAACGGTATGAAAACGCACGATATCCTTGCCGATGATGTGCGTGATGTCGCCGCCCTGCGCCCAATAGCGGGCCATGCGTTCCGCATCGTCGGGATAGCCGCAGCCAGTGATATAGTTGGTGAGCGCGTCCACCCACACATACATCACATGGCCCTCGTCGCCCGGCACCTTGACGCCCCAGTCGAAGCTGGTGCGCGAAACGCTGAGATCCGAGAGGCCGCCTTCGACGAAGCGCAGGATCTCGTTGCGGCGGCTTTCCGGGCGGATGAAGTCCGGCTGCGCGGCATAGAGGTCGAGCAGCTTCTGCTGATAGGCGGACAGGCGGAAGAACCAGCTTTCCTCGACCGTCCATTCGACCGGCGTGCCCTGGGGCGAAAGCTTGACGCCCCCTTCCCCTTCGCTGATCTCCTTCTCGTCATAGAAGGCCTCGTCACGGACGGAGTACCAGCCCTCATAGCGGCCGAGGTACAGGTCGCCATTGGCCTCCATCGCCTGCCAGATGGCCTGGCTGGCGCGATGATGGGCCGGCTCGCTGGTGCGGATGAAACGATCATAGCTGATATTCAGCCTGTCGTTCATATCCTTGAAATAGCCTGACATTTCGTCCGCGAGTTCGCGCGGTTCAATGCCCCGCGCGCGGGCGGTCTGCGCCATTTTCAGGCCATGCTCGTCGGTGCCAGTCTGGAAGAAGACATCGCGACCCATCATCCGCTGGAAGCGCGCGATCGCATCCGTGGCGATCACCTCATAGGCGTGGCCGATATGCGGGCGGCCGTTGGGATAGCTGATGGCGGTGGTAATGGTATAGGGCTGCGACATGTGCCCTTCCCTAGCGGCTGTTCGCGGATGCGGGAAGGCGCTTTTCAGCGCGCCGGCGGAGCGAGCGCCGCGACATGGCCGGCGAGCTCGAACACGACGGTTGCGGGGTCCAGCGAGAGTATGATCGCGCCGCTGGCGAGCTGGCGCGCGGCCTCCCAACGGTCGAGCGCCTGGCCCAGCGCCTCGCCCTGGCGCTGGCGCGCGGCCTTGGCGATGAAGGCGGGCGCGCGCTCGAGAAAAGCCTCGTAACGCGGGCGCGCGGCCTTTTGCGACAGGCCCTTGGCGAGGATCAGGCGCTGGCGATTATCGGGATCGCCGCCGGCCGCGATGGTGGCAAGTGCCTGTTCGATATCGGCGATGCTGAGCCCCGCATAGCCCAGCGCCTTGCCGGGCGATCCCTCGCCGATCCGGACGAGGCTTTCCAGTTCGTTGGCGGGCAGATCCTCCCGTTCCGCGCGAAGCACGGCGCGGGCCGCCGCATCGTCCAGGGGATCGAAACGCAAAGTGCGACAGCGCGAGCGAATCGTGGGAAGCAGCCGGCCCGGCGCATGGCTGACGAGGAGGAAGACCATGCCGGCGGGCGGCTCCTCCAGCGACTTGAGCAGGGCATTGGCGGCGCCGCGCTCCAGATCGTCGGCGCTGTCGATGAGGACGATGCGACGATCCGAAAGCGACGGCGCGGACTGAATCAGCCGCTGGAGGCCGCGCACCTGATCGACAGTGATGTTGCGGGCGGTGCCACTGTCCCTTTCCAGGCAGAACAGCTCGGCATAATCGGGGTGAGCAGCCGCTTCGAAGATCGCGCGGATCGGGTGATCCTGCGGCACGATGAGACCCTCAGCCGCTATCGGCGGGCCGGCAGCCTCGGCGAGAAGGCGCAGGGCCAGCGCACGGGCAAAGGTCGCCTTGCCGATGCCGCGGGGGCCGGAGAATATCCAGCCATGATGCATGCGACCGCTTCGCGCGGCGGCGAGCAACATGGCCGCCTGGGCCTCATGACCGATGACCGGCGCCGTCATGGCAGCAAGTCGCCCAGCGCGTCCAGCAGGCGCGCCGTGACGGCGGTTGCATCGCCCGAGGCATCGACCGTGCGGACGCGGCTAGGCTCCTCAGAGGCGAAGCGAGCGAAGGCCGATGCGACCAGGCGGTGAAAGGCGTCGTCCCGGCCACCTATGCGGTCAGCCTCGTCGCCGTCGCGAGCGCGGGCGCGCCGTTCTGCTTCCCCTTCCTCCAAATGGAGGACAAGCGTGCGATCGGGCAGGAACCCCGCGCTGCCGATCCGGTGAAGCGTCATGACGTCACCGTCGGTCAGCTCGCCCATTCCCTGATAGGCACGGCTCGAATCGAGGAAGCGATCGGACAGCACCCAGGCGCCCCGATCCAGCGCGGGACGGATCGTCTTCTCGACATGGTCCGCGCGGGCGGCCGCGAAAAGCAGCGCTTCCGCGCGCGGGCTCCAGCGATCGGCGCTGCCGGTGAGCAGCAGGCCGCGGATCGCTTCCGCGCCCTCGCTGCCGCCGGGCTCGCG
>NZ_AUWY01000073.1 GCF_000447205.1 Sphingobium ummariense RL-3
GCCCGCGCGCGCGCAGCGCAGCGGCGAGGGCGCGAAGCTGCGTCGACTTGCCGGCCCCCTCCCCGCCTTCCAGCGTGATGAAGCGGCCGCGCGTCACCCGAAGAAGGACTTCAGGCCGTTCCAGATCCGCCCGAAGACCCCGGCCTCCGCCACATCCTCACCGGCGACCAGCGGCATCACCTGCGGCGGCGTGTCGGGGGTGGAGACGATCAGCTCGGCGATCTTCTGCCCCTTGGCGATCGGCGCCTTGATCGGGCCGGTATAGGTGACCTTGACCGAAATATTGGACGAGGCTGTGCGCGGCAGGGTGACCGCCAGGTTCTGCGGCGCAACCAGCGGCACGGAGGTGGCGCTGCCCAGCTGCACCTCGGCGGTCTCGACGGTCTGGCCCTTCTTGAAGAGCGGCTGCGCCCTCCACGCCTTGAAGCCCCAGTCCATGAAGCGGACCGACTCCGTGATGCGACCATTGAAGCTCTTGAGGCCGGCCAGCACCATCACCAGGCGACGGCCGTCCTGCTCCGCCGATCCGGTAAAGCCGAAGCCGGCTTCCTCCGTATGGCCCGTCTTGAGACCGTCGGCCCCCGCGATCTTGCCCAGTATGGGGTTGCGGTTCGCCTGCTCGATCGCCGCGCCGCCCATGGTCGTGCCCCAGGTGAAGGAGGTGGTGGCGTAGAATTTCTTGTAGAGGTCCGGCGTCTCCTCGATCGTCGCCTGGGCGAGCTTGGCGAGATCCTCGGCGGTCACATAGGTGACGCCCTCGTCCGGCCAGCCGTTGCTGGTGCCGAAATGGCTGTTCTTCAGGCCAAGGCGCTTGGCCTCCTCATTCATCAGCGCGACGAAGGCCTGTTCGGTTCCGGCAATGCCCTCCGCCAGCACCACGCAGGCGTCGTTGCCCGAAAGGGTGACGATGCCGTGCAGCAGATTCTCGACGGAGACCTGCTCGCCGGCCGAAAGGAACATGGTGGAGCCGGCCTGCGGGCCGTGCCACTGCTTCCAGGTCTCGGGACGCACCGTGAACTTGGTATCGAGCTTCAGGTCTCCTTTCTGGATGAGGCGGAAGGCGACATGGGCGGTCATCATCTTCGCCATCGAGGCAGGCGGCATCCGCGTCTCGCCGCCCTTGTCATACAGCACCGCGCCCGACGACAGATCCTTCATGTAAGCGACCGGCGCGTCGGTGGTGTAAGGCGGTGCGGCCGCGGTCAGCGGCTGGGCCAGCAGCCCGACGAAAAGGATGGCTGCAACGGACTTCTTCATGAACAACTGCCTTCGGGTTGATGGAATCGCAAATGGGGGCGAGCCCTATCGGCCGTCATTAGCCATGATGGGGGCGTTCTGAAAGCCTTTGGCGGCGGCCTGCTTCACGCCCGCCCGCGCCGCGTCCCGCGTCGCATAGGGACCGTAGCGGACGCGCCAGACGCCGCCGCCCTCCACCGCGATGGCGCCGATACGGCGGGCAAGCGCTTCGGCGCGCTGGCGGGAGGAAAAGGCGGCGACCTGCACCATGTAACCGCCCGACGATGGCGGCGGCACGGAAGCAGCCGGAGCCGAAGGCCGCTTGCCGGGCGTGCGGGCAGGCTGGGCGGCCGGGGGGAGCGATGCAGCGGCGGTGGGAGACGGTTGGACGATCCGCTTCCGGAGCACGGCCAGCAGCGGGGCGGGCGTTTCCAGCCGCTCCGGCGCGCGGCCATGGGCGCGCAGCAGCGCCTTTTCCGGTTCGGGCGGATTGACGCGGCGCACGCGCACCGGCGTCGCTCCAGTGCCGATGATGCCGAGCTGCTCCGCCGCGCCACGGGACAGGTCGATGATGCGGTCATTGGAAAACGGGCCGCGATCGTTGATCCGCACCAGGATCGTGCGGCCGGTGTCCAGCGCAGTCACCTCGACATAGCTGGGCATTGGCAGGGTACGGTGCGCCGCGGTGACGGCCGACGGCAGGAAACGCTCGCCATTTGCCGTTTCGTTGCCCTGCAGCTCCTCCCCGTACCAGCCGGCATAGCCGACCTCGTCATAATCGAGCTTGTCCTCGGGCGTATAGGTGACGCCGCCGACCTGATAGGGCGGTCCAATCCGGACTGGCTCATCCGCTACGGCCTGTGGCGCCGGAGCGGGGCGAGCCGTCGGCGCCGGGGGACGAGGCCCCTCCTCACCCCCGCCACAGGCCGCAAGCAACAGCGATCCACCGCAGGCCCAGAACCATGCGTTATTGACGAACCGCATCTGCCAGCAGCCCCACCGAAAGCGCATAGAAATTCGAGCAGTTATAATCGAGTATCACGCGATAGTTGCCAGTCAGCAGATAGGCGGTCTTGCCGGGACCATCGGGCTCCAGCAGCGTGGCAAGCATGCTGTCCCCCGGCCAGCCGCCGGCAGCCGGCACTATGCCCAGCCGCCGCCATTCGGCCATGGTCAGCCAGCGGCTGTGCCGGTTGAAGACGCGCGGACAACGCGCGGGCGCCGTGCGCGCGGCCACCGCTGCGCGGTTGAAGCCAGCCGGCACCGAAACCGCGATTCCCCAGGGCTGGCCGCGGCGCCAGCCGGCATTGACGAAATAATTGGCGATCGAGGCGAGTGCGTCGGCCTCGCTGGTCCAGATGTCCGCCCGTCCATCGCCATCCCCGTCCTTCGCCAGACGCAGATAGACGCTGGGCAGAAACTGCGGATAGCCGGTGGCCCCCGCCCAGCTGCCCACTAGCCGGCTGCGCGGCACGCCATTGTCGAGCATCTTGAGCGTGGCGAGCAGTTCCGGTTCGAACAGCGAACGGCGGCGGCCCTCCCAGGCCAGGGTGGCGAGCGAGCGGATCAGATCGAAATCCCCGGTGTAGGACCCGTAATTGGTCTCATGGCCGTAGATCGCCACCATGATCTCTTCCGGCACGCCCGTTTCCGCCTCGATCCGCGCAAGGCGCGCTCGGTTGGCGGCATAGGCGGCGCGGCCTCGGCTGATTCGCGCGGCATCGACATGCTGGCGGCGATAGGGCTCGAAATTGGGGATCGGCGAATAGGCGCCGCCGCCCGGCTGGTTCTGGTCCAGCTGGATGACGCGAGGATTGGGGGTCAGAGTTGAGAAGACGCCGTCGAGCGTGGCATCCCGGATACCCATCGCCCGCGCCTGCGGGCGAAGGCCTTCCAGATAAGCGCGGAAGGCGGCGTCGTCCTGCGCCAGGGCGGCAGACGATCCCAGCAATGCAAAGGAAACAGCACCGAGCATGGGCAGGAGAAAAAGCAGGAAGGATTGCTGGAAGACTCTCATTGCCCCTGTTGTTGCACAGGGGGGCCGGCTCGTGAATTCCTAAATGTATCGCTTCATGAAGGGAATGATCGAGGCACCCTATGGAAGGCGAAATTTTGTTACGCACACGACCGGGGTTTCGTCAAAAGATGCGCATCCGCCCAAGGTGAACGAAATTTAATGTGCCGCAGCGGCCCGATCATGCCTTTCGGGGATGACGAACGCGGATCCTGCGCCTATGCGCCGAGCAGTCCAGAGTGCCCGACAGCATCCGGACGCGCTCCCCGCCCTGCCCCTTGCAAGCGGGGAGCGCAATCTTTCGATATATTTGGGCTTGGCAAGCCGTTGCCTTGCGCTAGGAAGCCGCAGACGGACAGGTGGCCGAGTGGTTTAAGGCAGCGGTCTTGAAAACCGCCGTGGGTTTACGCTCACCGTGGGTTCGAATCCCACCCTGTCCGCCATCATTGGGGTCAATCGGAAAGCCGGTTATCAGGCCTTCTTCTTCACGGTATCCAGGAAGCGACTGAAGATCGTGATGACCTGCGCTTCCACCTGACCATCGGCCGGCTTCTTGGGATCGGGCTTCTTGATGCCCGAACGGATCGCCCAGGCTTGCGTCAATTGCGCTGCCACGAGCGCCGCAGTCTCTTCGCTGATCGCCATAGTAATTCTTCCTCCAGATGAGATTAACCACCTGATCCAGCCCATTCCTGCACGAATGGTAAATCGGACGTCATGACCTTTGATACTGTTCGTAGGTCAATTTCATGACTCAAGCACTGCCGATCCCGCTTTCTCCCCCGAATGCGGCTTGGAAGTCGATACAATGAAGGATGAACGTGCGGTGTCAATTGCAAAATGCGGCATCGCAGCATCATATTTTCATGGCGATGCTAAGGTTTGAATCTTCACATCGCTGATGCAACTGGAATATTTCTTTTCTGAATCAGCGGTATATCCCCAACCGCTCCCCAAAAGGCATTCTCGGGGAATTCAGAGCAATCGTCCGAGGCAATCGGGCAGCAGAGCGACAAACAGCAAAAAACAGCAAAAGCCAGCGGACATGATGCCCGCTGGCCTTGCGATGATCGGAAAGAGGCTGCCCTTACTGGATCAGCTTGAGCACGCCCTGCTGGCTCTGGTTCGCCTGGGCGAGCATTGCGGTCGATGCCTGGCTCAGGATCTGCTGCTTGGCGAGCGCGGTCGTTTCGGCCGAGAAGTCGGCGTCCTCGATGCGGCTGCGGGCGTCGGTCAGGTTGGTGATGTTGCTCGTCAGGTTGTTGACCGTCGATTCGAGGCGGTTCTGCACGGCGCCGAGGTTGGCGCGGGTCGTGGAGATCGTGTCGAGTGCGGTGTCGAACAGCGCGAGGTCGGCCGAGGAGAAGGCGACGTCGGTCACGTCGACGGCCGAGGCGGTCGCACCGGCGACGGCGGTGATGTCGGCCGAGCCGGCCAGGTCGTCGAGGGTGATCGTGACCGAGTCCGAGGCGTTGGCGCCGGCCTGGATCGCCACCGAAGCGGTCGAGCCGTCGAACAGCTTGATGCCGTTGAACGAGGAGTTCGTCAGCGTGTCGGTGATCTGGGTCGAGAGCTGGTCCATTTCCGACTTGATGTTGGCCTTCGCCTTGTCGTCATTGGTGCCGTTCAGCGCCTGGACGGCCAGTTCACGCATGCGCTGCACCATGTTGGACACTTCGCCGAGCGCGCCTTCGGCGGTCTGCGCCAGGCTGATGCCGTCATTGGCGTTGCGCACGCCCTGGGTCATGCCGCGGATCTGGGCGGTCATGGTGGACGCGATGGCGAGGCCGGCGGCGTCATCCTTCGCGGAGTTGATGCGCTTGCCGGTCGACAGGCGCTCCATCGCGGTGCTCAGCGACTTGCTGGCCATCGACGAGGCATTGGCGGCGCGCAGCGCCGAAGAATTGGTTCCGATAACAGTCATTGGGAGTCCCCTTCCGTTTGACGTGAAAAAAACGAGGCCACCACCCTTCGATCTGCGGCGGCTTCGACAATCAGAACGGCAAGGGGCGCGATCTTTTAAATCGCGCCCCAACTTTTCCGGAAAGGAAAGGGATTTGAGATTGTTACAGTGCGTCGATCAGTTCAGCGCGCCATGGCAATGCTTGTATTTCTGGCCCGAACCGCAAGGGCATGGGGCATTGCGGCTGATGTCCAGATTGGCGAACTCGCCCGGCTGGGCGTCTCCCACCGGCGGCCGAGGGATCGTGGTGGTGATGCCACGCAACGCACCATCCCGATCGACGCTGTCGTCGTCGCCGGAGAACGGATCGATGTGGGTGGTGATGAAGTCGGGAAGGACCGGCAGCTCGAACTCGGGCATCGGCGGCTGGTCGAGCCGGAACTGGACACGGGCGATGGAGCCGGTCACATCCTCGCGGATATTCTCCAGCATCCGCTCGAACAGGGCGAAGGCTTCCTGCTTATATTCGTTGATCGGCGTTTTCTGCGCATAGGCGCGCAGGTGCACGACCTGCCGCAGCGCGTCGAGCGTCGCCAGATGCTCCTTCCAGTGATGGTCCAGGCTCTGAAGCAGGATCGACTTCTCGATCATATGCCAGTCGCGGGTGTCGATCTCCTTGACCTTCTCCACGACGGCTTCGTCGGCGAGTGCCGCCAGCCGCTCCTCGATCATCTCGGGATCGACCTGATCCTCTGCCAGCCAGGCGTCGAAATCGGGTTCCAGACCCAGAACTTCCGATGTGCGCGCCTTCAGCCGGGCAATGTCCCACTGCTCGGGATAAGTGCCGGGCGGGCAGGACGCGCCGACCAGGTCGTTCACCGTCTCGCGCCGCATGTCGGTGACGACGTCGTCCACCGTATCGGCATCCATGATGTCGCTGCGCTGTTCGTAGATGACCTTGCGCTGGTCGTTCATGACGTCGTCATATTCGACGACCTGCTTGCGGATGTCGTAGTTGCGCGCCTCGACCTTCTTCTGCGCGGTCTCGATCGCCTTGCTCAGCCATTTGGACGGCGGAAGCGCCTCGCCGTCCTCCAGGTTGGAGCGGATCATCTTCGCGAACATCGTGTCCGGGCCGAAGATGCGCATCAGATCGTCATCGAGGCTGAGGTAGAAACGCGACAAGCCCGGGTCGCCCTGACGACCGGAACGACCGCGCAGCTGATTGTCGATGCGCCGGCTCTCATGCCGCTCGGTCGCCAGCACGAACAGACCGCCTGCGGCGAGCACTTCCTGCTTCTCCGCCTCGATCTCCGCCTCGATCCGGGCGATGGCGGCGTCACGCTCCGGCCCCTCCGGCATGTCGCGCAGTTCATCCTCGACACGCATCTCAAGGTTGCCGCCGAGTTTGATGTCGGTACCGCGGCCGGCCATGTTGGTCGCAATCGTCACCGCACCCTTGCGGCCCGCCTGGGCGACGATGTGCGCCTCGCGCTCATGGAAGCGGGCATTGAGGACCGCGTGCGGCACGCCTTCCTGATTCAGGAACTCGGACAGCAGTTCCGACTTCTCGATCGAGACAGTGCCAACAAGGACGGGCTGGCCCTTCTCCGAATGCTCTTTGATCGTCCTGGCGATGCCGCGAAACTTGTCTTCCAGGCTCTTGTAGAAGGTATCTTCCTCGTCGACACGCTGCACCGGCCGGTTGGTCGGGATGGTGACGACGTTCATCTTGTAGATTTCGTAGAACTCCGTCGCCTCGGTCGCGGCGGTGCCGGTCATGCCGCTGAGCTTCGGGTACATCCGGAAGTAATTCTGGAAGGTGATGGACGCGAGCGTCTGGTTCTCCGGCTCGATCTGGACGCCTTCCTTGGCCTCGACCGCCTGGTGCAGGCCATCGGACCAGCGGCGCCCGTCCATCATGCGGCCGGTGAACTCGTCGATGATGACGACCTTCCCGTCCTTGACGATATAGTCGATGTCGCGGCGGAACATGACGTTGGCGCGCAACGCCTGGTTGACGTGGTGGACGACTGCCGTGTTCTCGAAATCGTAGAGATTGGCGCCCTGGAGCAGGCCGGCATCCTCCAGCATCCGTTCGACCTTCTCGGTCCCTTCCTCGGTCAGGGTGACCGAACGCTGCTTCTCGTCCTTCTCATAGTCGGACTCGCCGATCTGCTTCACGATGGCGTCGACGGCGACATACAGCTCCGACTTGTCGTCGGTCGGGCCGGAGATGATGAGCGGCGTGCGTGCCTCGTCGATCAGGATCGAATCCACCTCGTCGACGATCGCGAAATTGAAGGGCCGCTGCACCATCGAGGCGCGGTCGTACTTCATATTGTCGCGCAGATAGTCGAAGCCGAGTTCGTTGTTGGTCGCATAGGTGATGTCGGCGTTATAAGCCTCGCGCCGCTGCTCCTCGCTAAGGTTGGGCACGATGACGCCGGTGGTGAGGCCCAGGAAACGATAGACCTGGCCCATCCATTCGCAGTCGCGGCTGGCGAGATAGTCGTTCACGGTGACGACGTGGACGCCCTTCCCCTCCAGCGCGTTGAGATAGGTGGCGAGCGTGGCGACCAGGGTCTTGCCCTCGCCAGTGCGCATCTCGGCGATCTCGCCGCGATGGAGGACGATGCCCCCCACCATCTGGACGTCATAATGACGCTGGCCGAGCGTGCGCTTGGCCGCCTCGCGCACGGTGGCGAAGGCTTCGGGCAACAGGTCGTCGAGCGTTTCGCCATTGGCTAGCCGCTCGCGGAACTTCACGGTCTGCGCCACCAGTTCCTCGTCGGACATCGCCGAGATCGCAGGTTCGAAAGAAGCGATCTGATCGACGATCTTGCCCAGCGACTTCACATAACGTTCGTTGGACGATCCGAAGATGGACTTGGCGAGTGCGCCGAACATGCAAATTCCTGACAAAGAGGGGGCGCGCGAACCCTTCCGACACCGCGCGCAGACATGCGCGGCGATTTAGGGAGGGTACGGGCTTTAGTCAATCAAGCTACACCTGTCGCACGCGCGTCACAATGCGCGCGCATCGCGGAAAGCAGGCAAATGACGTCGGATTGACGCCGCACTGCAGCGGCTGGCCGAAAGGGATTTGCACTCGCCGCGCCGGGCGTGATAGCGGTAATGAAAGAGCAAGGGTCGCACCATCATGTATCCTCAGGCAGCGCTGGCGCCGGTGCGCAGGCTGGCCGTGCCGGCTGTCACGCTCGTGCCGTTGGTCCTGGCGCTGTGGTTGTGTCTCGCCGCGCTGGCTACGCCGTTCGACCATGACGAGAGTCAATATGTGGCGGGTGCCTATTTCAGCTCCCGCCTGCTGATCTTCCGCGACTTTCTCTATCTGCAGCCCCCGCTGCACAGCTGGACCTTCGCGCCGCTTGCCTGGCTGTTTCCCGGCCATATCGTCATCGCGATGCGGCTGGCGACCGCCGTGACCGCGATCTGTGCGCTGGCCGCACTGTGGACCACGCAGCGGGCAGCCGCAATCTCCCGGGAAAGCGCTACGGTTTCGACCCTGCTTGTTGCGGCAACCGCGGCCTTTCAATTCTGCGGCAGCGTGGTTCGCAACGACATGCTGCCTACGCTGCTCGTCTCCATGGCGATGCTCGTGCTGATCCTGGCGCTGCGCCATTGCCGGCCGCGCTTCTGGTTCGCAGCGGGCCTGCTATTCGGCCTCGCCATTTCCACGAAGCTCAACTTCGCACCACTGGCGGCAGCGGCCGGCCTCTATGTGCTGACCAGCGGCGGACGATGCGGCATCCGGGCGGCGGCATGGCTCGCAGCGGGAGGAATCGCTGGCCTGCTGCCGATGCTGGGCATCTGGCTGCTGGCGCCGGACAGCTTCTTCTACGGCGTGCTGACTTTCGCCTCGACAGGGCCGTTCGCCTGGTATTCGGCCAATGGGCAAGGCGACGAACTGACCCTGGCAGGAAAAGCGGGGGACATGCTCAAGGCTCTTGCCTCCGGACCTGCCCTGGTCGCACTGCTGCTGCTGACCGTTAACTGGATCACGAATCGCGCTCAGGTCCGTTCGCCCGGACGGCGGTTGGCGGTGTGGATGGTCGTCGGCGGTCTCTTCGGCGCGGCCCTCCCCACCCCCACCCAGTTGCAATATGTGATGCCGCTGCTGCCGCCGCTGGGTCTGGCGCTTGGCTACATGCTGGATGACGCCCGGCATTGGACCAGGGCGCGACGCGAGACAGCAATCGGCCTGTTGTGCCTGATGGCGCTGGCCGGCTTATGGCCGACCAGCCACGCCATTGCGGCCATGGCGAGGGAGGGATCGCCGGTCTGGAGTTCGACCCAAGCTGCCTATTGGGCAGCCCGGAAGGTGCGGGCGTTGACCGGCGATGATGAGATCATCACCCTCGCCCCGCACCGGATCATCGACGGGGGATTGGCGCTCGATCCCCGACTGGCAACCGGCCCCTTCGCCTATCGCAGCGGCTGGACGATCAGTCCGGCAGAAGCCCGCGCGATCAAGGCTCTGACGCCGGCCACGCTGACCGACCTGGACCGCGCTCCGCCCGAAGCGATCCTGGTCGGCTATGAGAATGGCACCCGGAACCTGCCGTTGCGGCCGGATGACAGCTTGATCGCCTATGCGAGGCGGAATGCCTATCGAATGATCCGAATGCCCGACGGGATCGGGCGGCTCTATGTCAAAGTCCGGACGGCAACCCGCGAACTGGGCCGTCCGCGCAGGATGGCGCGTTGACGTTGCACGGGATTGCGCTAAGCGGCTGGATATGATCGAGCGCTCTCCCCTCGCCCCCGTCGCCTTTCCCGATTTGCCTGCGATCGCTGGCGTCACGCCCAGGATCGCGCGGGCGCGCTACAAGGCATGGGATCGCTGTGATCTCACCTATGTCGAGCTGAGCGAAGGCACTGCCGTCGCGGGTGTCACCACGCAAAGCAAGTGCCCCTCTCCCGAGGTGGAATGGTGCCGGGACGCGCTGCCGCTCGGGTCGGCGCGGGCCCTGGTGGTGAATGCGGGCAATGCCAATGCCTTCACGGGCCACCGCGGGCGCGCAGCGGTGGAGGCCATCGCCGCCAAGGTCGCTAATCATCTCGGCTGCCTGCCCTCCGATATCTTCGTCTCCTCCACCGGCGTGATCGGCGTGCCGTTGCCGGTCGACAAAGCCGAGGCGGGGCTGGAAGCCGCCTTTGCTGCGTCGCCCTGCACCTGGGAGGACGCGGCGGCCACGATCGGGACGACCGACACCTATGCGAAGGGCGCACGAACGTCGGCCATGATAGGCGGCACCCGCGTGGAGCTGGTCGGGATCATCAAGGGGTCGGGCATGATCGCGCCGGACATGGCGACGATGCTCGGCTATATCTTCACCGATGCCGCGATCGAGCCGGCGCTGCTGCAGCAGATGCTGTCGACCGCCAACCGCCAGACCTTCTCCTGCATCACCGTGGACAGCGACACGTCCACCAGCGACACGGTGCTGGCCTTCGCCACCGGCAAGGCTGGGAACGCGCCACTTGCGTCATCGGAAGATGCCGGTGCCGACGCCTTCCAAGCGGCGCTGAGCGATCTGTGCCGCCAGCTGGCGCATCTGGTCGTGCGCGACGGCGAAGGGGCGTCGAAGTTCATCGAGATCGCGGTGGAGGGCGCAGAGAGCGATAGCAGCGCGCATCGCATCGCCCTGTCCATCGCCAATTCGCCGCTCGTAAAGACGGCGATCGCGGGCGAGGACGCCAATTGGGGCCGCATCGTCATGGCGGTCGGCAAGGCCGGCGAGCCTGCGGACCGGGACCGGCTGTCGATCCGTTTCGGTGATACGCAGGTGGCGACAGGCGGCCTTGCGGTCGAGGGCTATGACGAAGCGCCCGTGGCGGCGCATCTCAAAGGACAGGATATCCGTATCGGCGTCGACATCGGCCTGGGAAAAGGGCGGGCGACGGTGTGGACCTGCGACCTGACGCATGGCTATATCTCGATCAATGCGGACTATCGCAGCTGATGCCGCTGGACCTGCACGAGCCCGTGGCGGCGCAGCTGCGGATCGTGGCAGCCGAAGTGGTGATGCCGCGCTATCGCAACCTCGCCGCGGACGAGATCAGCGAGAAGGCTGCGGACGATTTCGTCACGATCGCCGACAAGGAAAGCGAACTGCGGCTTGCCGAGGGACTGAGCGCTATCCTGCCGGAAGCGGGGATCATCGGCGAGGAGGCCTGTGCTGCCGATCCGTCCATTCTGGATCGCGCGGGCGAAGGGCTCAACTGGATCATCGACCCGATCGACGGGACGGGCAATTTCGCGGCAGGAAAGCCCCCCTTCGGCATCATGGTCGCGCTGGCAGACGGGGGCATAATCCTGGCCGGCTGGATTCTCGATCCGCTGAGCGGACGGCTGTGCCACGCCGTGCTCGGGGACGGGAGCTTTATCGACGGCGAGCGTGTCCAGGCGCGGGAGAGCGGCGCGGCATTGCCGGTCGCGGCGCTGGCGGTCTATTTCATGACGCCGGAGGAGCGCGCCGAGGTGCAGCGGCGCGCTCAGACCAGCTTTACATTGGTGGACATTCCCCGCTGCGCCGCCGAGCAATATCCGCGGCTGGTGCTGGGCCAGAACGACGTGTCGATCTTCGCACGGACATTGCCCTGGGACCATGCGGCAGGAACGCTGTTCCTGAACGAGGCAGGTGGATGCTGCCAGCGGCTCGACGGTTCGCCCTATCGCGTGGGCGACCTGCGGCGCGGGCTGCTGGGCGCTTCCTCCCCACGGCTCTGGGATTTAGCGGCGGAAACCTTGCTCCGCTGAAAGGAAGAAAGCGTGCTGACGATATGGGGACGGCTCAATTCGCATAATGTGAAGAAGGTCGTCTGGTTCGCGCAGGAAGTGGGGGTGCCGTTCGTCCGCCATGACGTGGGCGGCGAGTTCGGGATGAGCGATGCCTATCTGGCCCTCAATCCCAACGCGCTGATCCCGACGATCGAGGATGGCCAACTGGTCCTGTGGGAATCCAACGCGATCCTGCGCTATCTGGCGGCGCGCTATGCACCAGCGGGAATGTGGCCCGCCGACGCAGCGGCACGGGCGCGGGGCGACCGATGGATGGACTGGCAGTTCAGCTTCGCTGATGCGCAGCGGGACGCCTTCCTCCATCTCGTACGGCGTCCGCCCGAAACGCGTGACGGGAATGCCATCGCCGTTTCGGCGCGCAAGGCGGGAGAACTGATGGGGATTCTGGACGATGCGCTGGCGGGGCAGCCCTGGTTGACGGGGGAGGAATTCGGCGCTGCCGACGTGCCGATGGGCGTCTATGCCCACACCTTCTTCACACTCGATATGGAGCGGCCGGAGCTGCCGCATGTGCGCGGCTGGTACGACCGGCTGCGCGAGCGGCCGGCCTATGCCGAAACGGTCATGATACCGCTGACATAGTCCGACCGTCGGAGTCAGGTCAAAGGACGCTTTCGAGCCAGCCCTTGAGCGCGCTCTTGGGCGCGGCGCCGACCTTGGTTGCGGCCGCCTCGCCATTCTTGAACAGGATCATCGTGGGAATGCCGCGCACGCCGTAACGGCCGGGCGCATCGGGATTCTCGTCGATGTTCACCTTCGCGATCGTCACCTTGTCGGCCAGTTCTTCGGAGATTTCCTCCAGGGCCGGACCGATCATCTTGCAAGGGCCGCACCATTCCGCCCAGAAATCGACAAGCACCGGCTTGTCGGCTGAAAGGACGTCTTCCTGGAAGCTTGTGTCGGTAACTGCCTTGGTGGCCATGATTTCAGTCTCCTTCGGTTGCCTGCAATTTAAGGCGGGCGGGACGGCCTCTCAACCGGCCGGGCTACAAAATGTGCTGCTCGGGCAGAAAGCCGGGCTTGTGCGGCGCCAGCCTTTCGGGCGGCAGGACGATGAGGCGCGGCGCGCTGGTGTAGAGCAATCCCGCCTCCACGGTCCGCCCGGGGAAGATCACCTCCAGCGCCGCGACATAGGCCGCCATCTGGCGGACATGCGAGAGTGGCACCTCCTCCACCGACAGTGGTGCAACACGGCCGGTCTTGAAGTCGACAAGCTGGACATGGTCGGCACCCACGCAAAGGCGGTCCACCGTGCCGGCGATCACGTCCTCGCCCACCACGGCGGCGATCGGCGCTTCGGCCAGCGCCCCTGGACCGAAAAGCGCGGAGAAGCCAGGCTCGTCGATCACGCGGAGCGCATGGCGCACAATGTCCTGGCGCGCAGCCGCATCCGCCACACCCTGCTGCATCAGCCAGCGGTCGGCGCTATCCAGCCGGCGGTCGGGATGGATGTCAGGCAGCCGTTGAAACAGCGCATGCAACAGCCTTCCCCGCTCGGCCGCCTGCCGCATGGCGGGGGTGGGCGGTGGGTTCGGCACATCGTCTTCGACCTGTGCCGAGGGAGCGAGCGGGCGTGGCGGGCGCGCCTCGACCGGTGCGGGACGGCGCAACCATGTGGGCTCGGAAGGCGTGACGGCTTCTTTCGGCGGCTCCGGCTCGGCGATCCGGGGTTGCAGCACCTCCATCCCGGTCCAGCGGCGGCGTGCACCCCATAACGGATCGGCTTCCCATTCAGCACCCAGCGAGGCCATCGCGCTTTCAACGGCGGAAAACCAGCTTTCCGGTTTGACTTCGCCCTTCGCGCGAGGCCCCAGAGAACCGGTGACGATCAGCTTCTCTTCCGCGCGGGTGAGCGCGACATAGAGCAGGCGCCAATGCTCCTCCCGCTCCTGGGCCGCGGCCGTGGCATGGACCTCTCCGATCGAGCCCCGCCGCTCCGCCTTGTGCGGGGCCAGGATCGGCAGGCCGTTCCATTCGAGCGAATCCGCGCGATTGCCGGCATCGGGATCAAGGCATGCGTCGGCCAGGATCACGACCGGCGCCTGCAGGCCCTTTGCGCCATGAACCGTCAGCAACCGCAGGGAATCGCCCTGCGCGGCGGCATCGCGCACGATCTCCACTTCCCCACGGTCGAACCAGTCGATGAAACGCTGGAGCGAGGGATGGTCGTCGGTCTCGAAGGCCAGCGCAGCGCTCAGCAGTTCCTCGATCGGATCAGCAGCCTCGGCCCCCAGTCGTTCGATCAGCCGGCGGCGCCCCTCCATCGGCCCGGACAGGATGGATTCGAGATAGCGATAGGGCGTGGTGAAGTCCGCTTGGCCCAGCAAAGCATGGAGCGAAGCGAGCAAAGCTTGGTCCACCGTGCTGTTGATATGGCGCCACACACCGCCCTGTCGCCCGATCAGCCGGGCCATCAACTCGTCCTGGCTCCAGCCGATCAGGGGCGAGACGAGCAGCGCCGCGAGGTTCAGGTCGTCCTCCGGCTGTACTGCGAAACGCAGGGCGGCGAGCAGATCGCGCACAGCGAGCGGCGCGTTGAGGCGCAACCGGTCGATGCCCGCCACCGCCACTCCCTCTTCATAGAGCCGCGCGACGATGAGCCGCGCCAGCTCGCTCCGGCGGCGGACCAGGATCATGATGTCGCCGGCCCTGATCGGCCGGCCGCGGCTTTCCAGCATCAGGCCATTGTCGATCCATTCGCGGATCTGCGCGGCGATGTTCCGCGCCAGCAGCCTTTCCTGGTCAGCCGCCCAGTCCTCCTCCCCTTCCGCATCCTCCGCGCTCCCCGCGGCGGTCGGTTTCCACAGCAGCACCTCCCCCGGAAAGCGGTTGGCGCTGACATGGTGGACGCTCGATCCCGACAAACCGAAGCGACCCGCATCCAGCGTTGCGATGGTACGATCCACCACTTCCAGCACCGCCGGCGTCGAGCGGAAGCTGCGGTCGAGCGAGAGATCGTGAAAGACATGGCCGACCTGCTCCGCATCGCGCTGAAACAGGAATTGCGCAGCCGCGAAATTCTGGGGACTGGTCCCCTGGAAACCAAAAATCGCCTGCTTGAAATCGCCGACCGTGAAGATCGTGCGAACCTTGTCTCCCTTGGCCCCTTCCCCGGCGAAAAATTCCTCGGCCAAGGACCGGACGATCCGCCATTGCGCCGCATTGGTGTCCTGCGCCTCGTCCACCAGAATGTGGTCGATCTGCTGGTCCAGCTTGTAGCGGATCCAGTCGGCGATGCCGTCCTGCTGCAGCAGCCCCGCCGTGCGGGCGATGAGGTCATCGAAATCGACCGCGCCTGCGAGCGCCTTGGCCCGTCCATAAGCGCGGGCATAGGCGCGGCCGGCATGGAGCGCCTTGCCGAGCAATGCGGCGTAATCGGCGAGCAGCTTCGTCGCCAGCAACTCGGTACAGCGGGCATGGAGCCGCGCGCTCGCCTCGCCATAGCCGTCCACCGGCGGCACCCAGCCCTTGGCCGATATCAGCTCGCCGTCCGCCTTCGCCCAGGCGCCATGGAGGTCACCCAGCGCAGCGGCCCGGCCCTGCGCCTCCAGCGCACGCCAGCGGGCGATGCGGTCGCAGCGTTCCATCGCACGGCTCGTGCCCCAGTCGGCATTGGCCTGCGCGACCCAGCCGAGCGTGCGCATGTCGAATATTTCATCGCAACATTGTTCGGCAAGCCACGCGTCGATGTCGCCTTCCGGCAGGCCCAGTTCGGTCACGACCCAGGAAGAGATGTCATCGGGCAGCGCATCAAGCGCATCCAGCTTCGACGCACAACGCAACAGGAACTGTTCAGCGCCACTTTCGCCCAGGCGCAGGCTGATCGCCTGGAGCGACTCCATCAGCGATGGTTCGGCGCCGAGGACCATGTCCGCCAGCGTCTGACGGGCGAGTGCGGATTGCTCTCGCTGGTCGAGCGGTCGGAAGCCGGGCGCCAGGCCGGCCTCCAGCGGAAAGGACGTCAGGAGCTGCTGGCAGAAACCATGGATGGTCTGGATGCGCAGGCCACCTCCGGTGGATTCCAGCACCTGTGCGAAGAGGCGGCGGGCGCGATCGCGTGCTTCCGGCCCCGACTCCTCACCCAGCGCTTCAAGGTCGTTGAAGAGGTCGGCTTCCTCCATCTGGACCCAGAGGGCGAGTCGATCATGGATGCGGTCGGCCATCTCCGCCGCGCCAGCCTTGGTGAAGGTGAGGCAAAGGATATTCTCCGGCCGCACCCCCTGAAGCAGCAAGCGGAAGACCCGCGCGGTGAGGACATGCGTCTTGCCCGTGCCTGCCGATGCGGACAGCCACACATGCGCGTCGGGCGCTGCGGCAAGCGCCTGTTCGCCGAGCAGCCTCTGCAGGGGGGCGGATTTCCTAGTCACGGATGCCTTCCCTAATCTTGGGGAAGGGCGATGGCCTGGCGTTATTGTGAAGTTGCCTATCCGTCATCCCGCCCATACCATTCCTCCAGCCGCATGAGCTGGTCATAATCCCCGTAATTGGCGACTTCCGGATTCACCTGCGCGCCAAATGGCTGGTTACCAATCAGGAAAGCGTCCACCACCTGCTGGAACTGGTGATAGACCGTGGCGGTGAAGTCCGCCGTGACGATCTTGTCCCGCTTGCCCGCCGGATCGACCGGACTCTCCCGATAACCGAAGGCGTCGCCTTTCTTCGCCAGCGACCAATATTCGAAGCATCCGGCCATCAGTTTCCCGCCGACCCCTGGGAAGCCGCCATGTTCGGCGATCAGTCCCAGCAGGCCGAGTTGCAACGCAAAGCCCGCCTTCACCTGCCGCGCGCTCGGCGGCTTGCCGGTCTTGTAGTCGACAATGCCGAGCGTGCCGTCGGGCATTCGGTCGATCCGGTCCGCCTTGCCCATCAGACTGACGCCCGCAATTTCCGCCCTGCCCTCCGCCTCCACCGCCAGGATCGTGCGGCCATCGGCGCGATCGGCGGCAACCTGCTGCGCGATCCAGCCTACCGCCTCGATCAGTCGGGGCTGCCAGAGCGCGGTGAGCAGCGGATGCACGTCCGGCCGTTCGAACATGGCGCGGGCGCGGTGGACGAGATCAGCAGGGTCGCGGGCGCCCGCCTCCGCCCAATGCTGGAGGATTTCATGCACAACCGTTCCTCGCCACGCGGGACCGGCATCGGCGTCCACCGCATCCAGCGGCGAGAGCTTCAGGATACGGCGCGCATAAAAGGCATAGGGATCCGCCTTCAGCCGGTCCACATCCGTGACCGGGATCAGCTTCGGACGCACGGCAGCCGGCGGCGAAGGCGCGGGCTTGGTAGCGGGGCTATGCGCCGCCGGCCGGTCGATCGCCGCCGCCAGCGCTGCATAACGACCGGCCGACTGCCATTGCGGTCCTGCCATCGCCTTCAGCCGCAACGAGAAGCGGGACGCCACTGCCGGTCCGCCTGATCCACGCCTGGCGCGGGTGATGAGGACCTCCGGCGCGCCGAGCGTACTGGCGAAATCATGAGCGGCCAGGCCGATGCGTGTCTCCAGCCCCGGCAGGCCCAGCTCCCGACGGATGCGCGGCGCAAGCCAGGGATCGGGTGTGGGGAGGCCCGGCCATACCCCCTCGTTGAGCCCGCCCAGGATCATGAGGTCCGCCTGCACCAGCCGCGCCTCGATCAGCCCCATGATTGCAATGCGGGGATGTCCCCCCTGGGGCGGGCGCACCGGCACGCCGCCCAGCAGATGGTCGAGGAGAGCCGGGAGAGCGCGAACATCCGCCTGCCGCGGCCCGTCGGATGCAGCCTCCTCGATCTGGGCGAACAGATCGGCGGCGGCATGCCCCTGATGCCCCGCCCAGACGGCGTCGGCGGTGAGCATACCCGCATGCTCGCGGATGGCCGCCATCTGCGCGCTGAAGTCCGACGCGATGGCGAAAGCGGATTCCAAGGGAGCGAGCAGCGCACGGGCCTGCGGCCACCACAGGCGAACACGCTCGCGCAGGGGCGCCTGTCGGTCTTCTGCTGCGCGCGGCTCCAACAACAGGTCGATGCCTGCAAGCCCGGCCTGCGGGCGTGGCCCACGCAGCAGCAGGTCGAGCAGACGCACGCCGTCCAGCCAGGCAAGCCGCCCCTCCCCCCGCATCACCAGCGGATGCTTCAGCAGGGTCAGCAGCGGCACCGGAGCGAAATGCTCTGCGACCGCCTGCGCCATAGCGATCAGCAGTGTGCCGGGCGGCAGGCGCGACAGCGGCTGGCCAGCCGAATCGTCGGCCTCGATGCCCCAGCGCCGCAGATGCGCGGAAACCCTGGTGGCAAGCTGACGATCCGGCGTCACCAGGGCGGCGGTGCGGCCCGGAGTCTCGACCGCCTCGCGCAGGGCGATGGCGATGGCCTGGGCCTCCTCCCCCGGGGTCGCGACCTCCAGCGCCTCCACCCCGGCAAGCGAGCGGTCGGCCATCTTGAGGCTTCGCCAGCGGGATGTCAGCCGCGGCGGAAGCATCGCGTTGGAGATGTTGCGACCACGCACCGCCCGCGCATCATGCTCGCTGCCCCAGCGCCATTGGGCGACGTCGTCCCGGGTAGCACCCATCCGGTCGAGCAGGCGCTTCAAGGCATATTGGGGGTGTGTTTCATGGCCTGCCGGGGCGTGACCGGTGACGGGATCGGGATCGAACGGGCCGATCGCGTCCCAAGCCTCCTGATCCATATGGTGGTCCAGCCCAGCGAAGACGACCATACCCCCCGGAATGTGGGCGATCCGGCGCAGTAACGCAGCGGCGGCTGGTGCGGTGGTGGAAATGCCGGCCGCGACCACGAAACCCGCCGGCGGCGCCTTAGCCCAGCGTGCGGCGATCCGGTCGAACAGCCGGTTGCGCCGGTCGGCAAGGTCGATGCAGCCGAGGCGCTCCAGTTCCTGCGGCCAGCGCCGGAGGAGGATCGAGAACAGGTCGAGCGATCGTTCCCAGTGGGTCGATAACTCGGTCGAGAGCTGAAGGTCGGTCAGCGCACGCGGCGAGATCCGCTCCACCTGCATCTGGTCCAGCACGGCGCCCAGCGCCTGGCCCAGTTGGAGGGCCTGCCCTGCATCCATGGGTTCAGCCGTCGCCTGCTGTACCAGCCGGGCCAGGATCATCTGCCGCCGCATCGGCGACACGGCCGGCGGGATGGCATCCCCCTCCCCCAGCGGATCGAGCGCGCCGCCCGCCTCCTCGCCCAGTTCCGGGTCGCCGATCGTCACGAGGCGCGGCAGCAGCAGGCCGCTGCCCGACTGCCGCACGAAGGCGTTCGATACGGCGCGGACGGCGCGGTTGCTGGGCAGCAGGACCATGCCCCGCGCCAGTTCCAGCGGATCGGCCCCATGGCGCGCCAGGATGCCGGCCACCAGCGCATCGGAAAAGGCGCGATGCGCGGGTATGGTATAGAGCGCGGGCTTCGCCCCCTCAGCCATGGGCGATCATGGATTCCACCACGGGAATGGCCTGCGGCGTGCCGACATCGAACCACAGCCCCTGGTGCGAGACGCCGTAGCAGCGCCCGGCCTCGATCGCGCGGTTCCAGAAGACGTTGGTGGAAAAGACATCGGACGGCGGATCGGTCAGCAGGGAAGGCGATAGGATCTGAACGCCGGTGAAGACGAAGGGAGCGACATGAGCGGTCTTGCGCCGCGCCAGTCGCCCGGTGGCATCCATGTGGAAATCGCCCGGACCCCGATGGCAATTGGCGCGCGCCAGCGGCACGAGCAGCAGCAGCGCATCCATCCGCCCCGGATCCCAGATGCGGCGCATGACACCCAGCGTCTCATTGGGGCCGTCGACCCATAGATTGTCGCTGTTCGCGCAAAAGAAAGGCTCTTCGCCCAGCAGCGGCTTGGCTTTCATCAGGCCGCCGCCGGTCTCCAGCAGCTTGGCCCGCTCGTCGGAAACGGCGAACTCGATTCCGTCTTTGCGCGCGGCAATATGCGCCTCGACCGTGTCGGCCAGATAGTGGACATTCACCACCACCTTGCGGATGCCGCCGGCTTCCAGCCGGTCGAGCGCATGATCCATCAACGGCTTGCCCGCCACCTTGACCAGCGGCTTGGGCCGGGTGGCAGTGAGCGGGCGCATCCGCTTGCCCAGGCCCGCCGCCATCAGCATCGCCGTGTCGATCATGCGGGCGCGAACTCCAAAAGGGCGGCATGACGCTTGTCGGCCGGAATGTTCGCGGCGAACCAGTCCGCGACTGGCGCGAGGGCGGGATGGACGAGGTCGCGTTCCAGCAGGTTCCACATGCGCGGCAGATAGGACAAATAGCGCGGCTTGCCGTCGCGCTTCCACAGGCGCGTGAAGATGCCGATGATCTTTGCATTACGCTGAGCGCCGAGCACCGCATAGGCGGCGTCGAAATCGGCGGGCGGGTCCGCAAGCGCCTTGTAATGCGCGATCATCTCGGCCTCCAGCACGGGCGACACGTCGCGACGCGCGTCCTGCAACAGGGAGACGAGATCGTAGGCCGGATGCCCGGCAAGCGCGTCCTGAAAGTCCAGCAGACCGAGCCCATGAGACGCAGGGCCGTCGATCAGCATGATATTCTCGGCATGATAGTCGCGCAGCACCGTGACCGTGGGACTGGCGGACTGCTCGACTACGGGCAGCACCAGATCCCATGCCGTCGCATAACCTTCGACATCGACCGCCAGGCCGACGGCGGGACAATACCATTCCGTCAACAGCCCGGCCTCTCGCTGGTAGACCGCCCGATCGTAGGGCGGCAGATCGGCGGCGGGCAGGCGGTGGAGATCGGCCAGCAGGGCGATCGCGCGGGCATAAACCGCACGCTCGTCGGCCGGATGTTCCTCCACATGCTCCTTGAGCCGCCGATCTCCGAAATCCTCAATCAGGACGAGGCCTTCGTCCAGGTCACGCGCCTCTATGCGGGGAGCGGCGAAGCCTTGCGCGAGAAGATGTTCGGCAATCGCGATGAACGGGCGCGGATCTTCATGCGGCGGCGGAGCATCCATCAGCACGGCGCGTCGGTCTCCGTCCAGCACCCGGAAATAGCGTCGGAAGGAGGCGTCCCCTGCCAGAGGCACGATCGCGGCGCCATCCCAGCCGGCGCGCGCGAGGAATTGAGGAGCGGCGGCGGGGGGGATCATGTCTGCGACCATCGCTCCGTCCAAGCGCCCGGCACCTGCGCTGTCAAGCGGCGTCCGCCGTCCGGCGCGAAGTCTATGGCGAGGCGCAGCGCATGGAGCCACTGCCCGTCGCCCAGCCGGTCGGGCCATTCCACGATCAGCAGGCTGTCCATCAGATAGTCGTCGAGCGCCAGTTCCTCCGCCTCGTCCGGCGAATCGATGCGATAGAGGTCGACATGGGCGACGGGCAGGCGCACTTCCGGCACGTCATAGGGCTGGACCAGCGCGAAGCTGGGGCTGGGCGCTTCCCCTTCCAGGCCCAGCCCTTCCAATATCCCGCGCGCCAGCGTCGTCTTTCCGGCACCCAGCCCGCCTTCCAGCGCGATGACGTCACCGATGCGGACCTGCGCGGCAAGCCGGCGACCGAGGTCCAGCATGGCGACGGGATCAGGCAGTTCCATGATCGTATCAGCCACGCGGCAACTCGATCACAGCCATCGTGCCCTGTCCCGGTTCGGAGGCCAGTTGGAGCGTCCCGCCATGCGCTTCCGCGAGCTGGCGCGCAAGCGGCAGGCCGAATGTCGCATTCTGCCCCTGCCGCGCCTGCTCGGCGCGCGCCACGGGGTCGAAGATCACGGCAAGCTGCGCGGAATCGAGCCCGGGGCCGTTGTCCGACACGACCAGTCGGGCACGTCGGCCGTCACCATCCCCATGCAACAGCACACGGGCGCCTGGCTCGCAGTAGCGGATGGCATTTTCCAGCAGATGATCGAGCGCCTGACCGATGCGCCGGGCGTCACCGGAGACCGTACCCAGCGAGTCCTGGATCGAAAGGGCCAGGTCGATGCGCTTCGCCTTCGCATCCACCATGGCCCGCGTTCCGCAGTCGCGCAGCACCGCACCGAGGTCCACCGTCTCGCGTTCGATGGAGAGGGTTCCCGCCTCCCCCTGGGTCAGGTCGAGCACATTGTCGATCAGCATCGAAAGACGCGTGGTGCTCTGAAGGATGCCTGCGACATAGTCCCTCGCCGAATCGCTGAGTTCCCCCGCATAACCGGCGCTCATCATCTCGGCGAAGCCGGCAATGGTGGTGAGCGGGGTGCGCAACTCGTAGCTCATATTGGTGACGAAGGCGGTCTTGACCTTGTCGGTCTGTTCCAGCGCCTCGTTCCGGTCACGCAGCACCTGCTCCATGCGGCGGCTGTCGGTGACGTCCAGCATGGTGAAGAGCGCATTGCCGTCCGGCAGCGGGATCGCCGCAAATTCGAATACCCGGCCATCCGCGAAGCCAACATGGCCGCCGCGCTGCTTGCGTTCCAGGGTGGCGGCCCGGACAAGTTCGCGCACCACATTGGCCTGATGCGGCTTGGCGAGGCGGGACTGTACCGCGCGCATGAGGTCGTCGATGCGGGGATGGGCGGCAAGCACCGCTTCCTCCACGCCCCAGACGTCGCGGAAGCGGCTGTTCCAGAGATGGAGCCGCCCGTCCGAAGAGAAGACGCCGATCGATTCGAACAGATTGTCGAACGTCGCCGTCCGGACGCGCAGAAGCGTGTCGCGTGCGCTCGACAGCTGGACCTGCTCGGTGCGGTCCTCGAAGATCAGCAGCAGTCCGCCATCGGGCAGCGGCTGGGCATAGACGCGAAGGTGCGTGCCGTCCGCGAGCAGCCAGTTCTCCTCCAGCGGATCGGGTGAAAGGAACCAGTCACGACGTTCGTTCCGCCAAGCCGGGAAGTCGCGATGCTCGGGCAGGCGTCGCGCATCACGCATCTGATCGAGCAGGCGCTCGAACAGCGGATGGTCGCTCAGCCGCTCCTGGTTAAGTCCGAACAGGCTGATGAAGGGCTGATTCCAGAAGCGCAGGGTGCGGTCGGGCCCGAAGCGAGCCACGCCGGCAGAGAGCCGGTCGAGCAGGTCGCGCTGGGCCGTTTCCAACCGCCGATGCTCGACCCGCGCCTGCTCCAGCGCATGCTGGTCGACCGCAAAGCCCGCCACTCCCGCCGCACCCAGGGGAACATCGACCACGCGCATCATCCGCCGCTCGCCGCCGATGGTCGCCGGCACCATGCGGTCGATCGGCCTGGACTGGGCGACCGCCTCCGCCGCAGCAGCCTGCGGCGTCAGCCCATTGACTGCCTCGACCAGTTCGGTGCCACCAGCGATCACGTCGCGCGCGCTGGCTCCGTCCACCGCGCTGACATAGGCGGTGTTGACCAGGCTGAGGCGCATGTCGGGCGTGCGATGCCACATCGGGAAGGGCGCCGCCTCCACGAGGCCGGCGAGCGCCTCCAGCGCTTCGCGCAGCTGGTCGACCTGCCCCTTGAGCGCCTCAATCTCCGACTGGCTGTCGGTGGCATCGAATATCCACAGGACGACGCCGCCATTATTGGCAAGTTCCGGCCCAGCCGGGGCTCCCCGAACCAGCAGCAGGCGGGAAGATCCGACGCCGCGCACCGGCAGGGCGAAACTCTTGCCGGCGCGCTGCGCCCCGGTGATCTCGCGGCCGAGCTGGGCCGCGTCGGTCGGCTCCAGCCCGCCTTCGGGAGACACCAGCTCGGAAAGAAAGGCCGGCGCCCGATCGCGGGAAAGCCACTTGGCGAGCCTGTCTGCGGCCTCGATCCGCCCATCGGCATGGATGATCACGGGTGCGGCAGGCGCGGATGCCAGCAGAACCGACACGCGGTCCAGCTTGCCCTGCACATGCATCCCCTCGCGCCGCATCCGCTGACCACTGAGGAAGGCCCATACGGCCGCGCCCAACCAACAGGCGAGGAACATGCCGAGCAGGGCGAGGGCAAGCGGCGTCATGGGCGTCATCGCACACGCTCCGCCATCGGTCCCGACTGGATGCCCCGGTTCATCGAGTCAGGGACTAACCCAAGTCGGCGGCAGCGGGAAGCTTTCAACCATCGGGAAAGCAAAGATAGATCTTATCCCCGCGAGGGCAGGAACCAAGATCCGGCTCTGGCTCTCGCGGCAGAACCCGTCCGACCGGAGGCGCGGGAAGGACTCGCCCTCCCGCGCTACCCGATCAGTAGCGGTAATGGTCCGGCTTGAACGGACCCTCGGCGCTCACGCCGATATAGGCAGCCTGCTTCTCGGTCAGCTTCGACAGCTTCACGCCGAGCTTTTCGAGGTGAAGCGCGGCGACCTTCTCATCCAGATGCTTGGGCAGCACATAGACGTCGTTCTTGTACTCGTCGGACTTGGTCCACAGCTCGATCTGCGCCAGCACCTGGTTGGTGAAGCTGGACGACATGACGAAGCTGGGGTGACCGGTGGCGCAGCCCAGGTTCACCAGACGGCCCTTGGCCAGGACGATGATCTTCTTGCCGTCGGAGAATTCGACCTCGTCAACCTGCGGCTTGATCTCGGTCCACTTATAGTTGGAAAGGCCCGCGATCTGGATCTCGCTGTCGAAATGGCCGATGTTGCAGACGATCGCCATGTTCTTCATCGCGCGCATATGATCGACGGTGATGACATCCTCATTGCCCGTCGCAGTGACGAAGATGTCGGCGCGAGTGGCAGCCTCTTCCATCGTCACGACCTCATAGCCTTCCATCGCGGCCTGGAGCGCGCAGATCGGATCGATTTCCGTCACCAGCACGCGGGCGCCGCCATTGCGGAGCGATGCGGCAGAGCCCTTGCCGACGTCGCCGAAGCCCGCGACGCAGGCAACCTTGCCGGCCAGCATGACGTCGGTGGCACGGCGGATCGCGTCGACCAGCGATTCCTTGCAGCCATAGAGATTGTCGAATTTCGACTTGGTGACGCTGTCGTTCACGTTGATCGCCGGGAAGGGCAGCTTGCCCTTCTTCGCCAGCTCATAGAGGCGATGGACGCCGGTGGTGGTCTCTTCCGACACGCCCTTGATGGCCTTGACCGTCTCGGTGAGATAGCCGGGACGCTCCGCCAGGAAGCGCTTGAGGGTGGCGACGAAAATCTCTTCTTCCTCGTTCGACGGGGTGAACAGTTCCTCGCCCGCCTCGACCCGCGCGCCCCAGAGCGCGAACATAGTGGCATCGCCGCCATCGTCCAGGATCATGTTGCAGGTAGTGTCACCCCAGTCGAAGATTCGGATGACATAGTCCCAATATTCCTCCAGCGTCTCGCCCTTCACGGCAAAGACGGGAATGCCGCGCGCGGCGATGGCGGCGGCGGCATGGTCCTGCGTCGAGAAGATATTGCACGAGGCCCAGCGGATCTCGGCGCCCAGCTCCGCCAGCGTCTCGATAAGAACGGCGGTCTGGATGGTCATATGGAGCGATCCGGTGATGCGCGCGCCCTTGAGAGGCTGTGCGGCGCCGAACTCGGCGCGCAGCGCCATCAGGCCCGGCATCTCGGTTTCGGCGATCTCGATTTCCTTGCGGCCGAAGGCGGCGAGGCTGATGTCGCGGATCACATAGTCCTGCGCCTGGGCGGCGGGTGCGGTAGCCACGGTCTTGTCTCCATTGGGCTCGATTGAATGCCAGCTGCCTCGGCGGACAGGCGGCGCTGGAAGGGGCTTTACCAATCGACTTGGTCGATGGCAACTCAATATAAAGAATTCTTTATGTCGCCTCTCGCGCGTCAGGCCGATCCGGCACCGCTCACCAGATGGCTGGCATCGACGCCGGCGGCGGCAAAGGCGGCGGCCCATTTGCGCTCGGCCGGCACGCCGAACAACAGGTCGGCGTCAGCGCGCGTCGGAAACCAGCTTTCTCCGGCCATCTCCTGTTCCAGCTGTCCCGAGCCCCAGCCAGCATAGCCGAGCGCGACCAGAAAACGGCTGGGTCCCCGCCCCGCTGCTATCGCCTTCAATATGTCGAGGGAGCCTGACAGGCCCCAGCCTGTTCCCACCTGCATCATGTCCTGCCCGGACCAGTCGAGCGAATGCAGCACGAACCCGCGCCGCGGCTCCACCGGCCCGCCCCGGAGCACCGGGCGGTCGGGTACGTCGCGCACGTCGATGTCTAAGCTCTGGAGCAGGTCGCGCAAGGTCAGGCCCTCGATCTCCTCTCCCACGGCAATGCCCAACGCCCCATTCTCGTCGTGCAGGCACATTGCGATCACCGAGTGGGCGAAGCGCATGTCTTCCATGCCCGGCAGCGCGAGCAGGAATTGGCCGCCATAGAAACGGGACTGGTCCATGTACGGAATATAGCCCGCCCGGCGGCAAAACCAATGCGCCCTGTCGCTGCGGCGGGGCGATGCGACAGATAAGTCCCGACCCGCACCGGGGCTTGACAGCGCCGCATACAAGGCCGACCTCCCCGGCGCCACAAGCCAGGAGACATGCCATGACCATCGCAAAGGGCGACCGCCTTCCCAGCACCACTTTCGCCACCATGACCGAGAACGGTCCCGAGCAGATTGCCTCCGACGACTTCTTCGCGGGAAAGACGGTCGCGCTCTTCTCCGTTCCCGGCGCCTTCACGCCGACCTGTTCGGCCCGGCACCTGCCCGGTTTCATCGACAAGGCCGAAGAGCTGAAGGCCAAGGGCGTGGATGTCATCGCATGCACCGCGGTCAACGACGCGTTCGTCATGGGCGCATGGAGCAAGGCGGCCGGCGCGGACGGCAAGGTGACGATGCTGGCCGACGGCAATGGCGATTTCGCCCAGGCAGTCGGTCTCACCATGGATGGCAGCAAGTTCGGCCTCGGCACGCGTGGGCAGCGGTTCTCCATGATCGTGAAGGACGGCGTGGTCGAGGAGTTGAACGTGGAGGCGCCCGGCGACTTCAAGGTCTCCTCCGCCGATCATATGCTCGAACAGCTCTGATCCCTTCGCACCGCGCGCGCCGTTTCCGGCGCGCGCGGCCTTCCTTCCGTCACATATCTGCGGTAACAGGAGGCGATGACACAGAGCATCGGCAGCGCCATCGTCGCGCAACTCGACGAGATATACCGCACCTCCATCGACAATCTGCGCCAGGCCATGCGGGCCTATGCGAGCAACGGCGCCGTGCCACCGCCCGAGGCGCGGAGCGAGCGCCGTTTCTGCTATCCCGAACTGCGCATCACCCATCGCGACGACAATGACGCGCCGCCGCCGGGCCGGTCTTTCGCCCGGCTGTCGGCGGCTGGTCGCTACGTCACCACGATCACCCGGCCGGCGATGTTCGCCGACTATCTGGCCGAGCAGATCGACCTGCTGGTCCGCGATTATGGGGTCGAGGTGGAAGCCGCGATCAGCGACCAGCAGATCCCCTTTCCCTATGTGCTGGATGGCCTGGATATCAGTGCCCTGGACGGGGCGCCGCCGACAGAATTGGCGCGCCACTTCCCCGCGACCGAACTGGCCGAGATCGGCGACGAGATCGCCGACGGCCTGTTCACGCCCGATTCGGAGGGTGACCGGCCCCTGGCACTGTTCGACGGCCTGCGCACCGATTTCTCGCTCGCGCGGCTGAAGCATTATACCGGCACGCCGGCCGAGCATGTGCAGCGATACATCCTGTTCACCAACTACCACCGCTATGTCGATGAGTTCGTCAACTGGGCCTGTGCGGAGCTGAAGCGGGAAGGCACCCGGTTCACCGCGCTTTCAGGCGCCGGCGGCCTTTATGTGACGCCGGAGACGGCCGATCCGGCCGAAATGATCGCCGACAGCGCCTGGCGTCGGCACCAGATGCCCGCCTATCACCTGATCGCGCCGGACCGCAGCGGCATTACCCTGGTCAATATCGGCGTGGGTCCGTCCAACGCGAAGACGATCTGCGATCATCTCGCCGTGGTGCGACCCGAAGTATGGCTGATGATCGGCCATTGCGGCGGCCTTCGCCCCAGCCAGCGGATCGGCGACTATGTGCTGGCCCACGCCTATCTCCGTGATGATCATGTGCTCGACGAAATGCTGCCACCGGAGATCCCGGTGCCAGCCATCGCCGAGGTGCAGGTCGCGCTCGCCAAGGCGGCCGAGGCAATCCTGGGCGGCGGCAACCCGGAGGATTTCAAGCGGCGGCTGCGCACGGGCACCGTGGTCACGACCGACGATCGCAATTGGGAGCTGCGCTATTCCCATTCGGCGCTGCGTTTCAGCCTGTCGCGCGCTGTCGGCATCGACATGGAATCAGCGACGATCGCGGCGCAGGGTTACCGTTTTCGCGTACCTTATGGCACGCTGCTCTGCGTTTCGGACAAACCGATCCATGGAGAACTCAAGCTGCCGGGGCAGGCCAACCGCTTCTATGAGGAAGCGATTGCGGGCCATCTGCGCGTCGGCCTGATGACCTGCGAACTGCTGCGGCAGGAGGGGCCGAAGCTGCACAGCCGCAAGCTGCGCGCCTTCAACGAGCCGCCCTTCCGCTAAAGCGCTACGGTCAGGCGGCTTCGCCGCTCACGCGGATGCGGTTGCGGCCGGCGCGCTTCGCTTCGTAGAGCGCCTGGTCGGCACGGCCCACCATATCCTCGATCTGCCTGTCCTGCGCCCTGAGCTGCGCCACCCCAAAGCTCGCCCGCAGCAGCGCTCCCGGCGCCTCGTGCAAGATGAGGCAAGCGACCTCCGCGCGCACTCGCTCCATGACCGTGGCGGCGACCGTGGCGTCCGTATCGATCAGCAGCAGACCGAATTCGTCGCCTCCCATGCGTGCGACGATGTCGCCGCGGCGCACCGCATTCAACAGCAGTCCAGCAAAACTCCGCAGCGCCGCATCGCCTGTCAGATGGCCATGTCCGTCGTTCAATGCCTTGAAGCCGTCGAGATCGCAGATGATGAAGGTTAGAGGCCGCCCCTGACGCTGGGCGTTGGCAATCGCCCGCTCAGCCGCTTCACTGAAACCCAGCCGGTTCAATACGTTGGTCAGCGGATCATGGCGTATCTGCCGCCGTAGCTGATAGGCCAGATCGCCGGCGACGACCAGCACCGCGGCTACCCCCGTGGCGACATAAACCGACGGCAGGCCCAAACCCAGCACCGCGCGATAAAGCGCCATGTCCTGCCCGGGCGCAGATCCCATGCCGGTGGCGGCGCTGACGACCAGACCCGCTTCAAACGTTGCAAAGAGGAGCAGAATGACGAAGAAGCCGGCTTCAGGGGCCGAGAACCGCCTTTCGGTCGGCCAGAGGGCGATCGCGCAGTTGAGGATCAGGATGGCAGCATAGCCGGGCACGATCATGCTCTGCAGCGGGCGGTCATTGATTAGCGCCGCATAGAAGCTGGCGACCGACACCAGGCCGCCGACGCCGATCAGGGTCCGCCAAGGGATCGGCCGCTCGCTCCGCTGCTTGACTCCGACGAGCACGAGCGACGCACTGACCACAATGCAAAGACCGGCAAATCCCATCAAAAAGGGATTTTTCAGCACCAGCCCGGCAGCGTTGGAAACCCATTGCACGCTGGCGATAGCATAGGAGATCGTCCAGCTGAGCATGTGCCGCTGGCGACCGAAATGCGCCCAGGCGACCCCCATCGCCACCGCCATGGTGGTGCTGGTGAAGAATAGCAGGGACAGGACAATGATCGCCGTATTCACGGGACCGGCCCTGTACTGATTCTAAAGCAGAATTACCAGCCGCAAGACTTGCCTTTATTTTGTTGCTCCAGCCATTTCTGGAGCGGCGCGAAATAGGCGGTGAGGGCGCGGCCCGACATTTCGCGCGATCCGGTGAAGGCCTGAAGCGCATCAGGCCAGGGCTTGGACGCACCCATCTCCAACATGGCATCAAGTTTGGCGCCTACAGCCTTGTTTCCATAGAAGGAGCAGCGATGAAGCGGCCCCGTCCACCCCGCCTGCCTGCACGCCGCTTCGTAAAACTGGAACTGCAGCACCCGTGCCAGGAAGTAGCGGGCATAGGGTGTGTTGCCGGGGATATGATATTTCGCGCCCGCGTCGAATTTCGTCTCATCCCGGGCCACGGGCGGGACGATGCCCTGATATTGCCGGCGCAGGTCTGTCCAGGCCTGTTCGTAGCGGCTTTCGGGAATCGAGCCATCGAACACGCCCCAGCGCCATTTGTCGATCAGCAGGCCGAAGGGGAGGAAGGCGACCTTGTCCATCGCCTGCCGCAGCAGCAGGCCGATGTCCTTCTCCGGACCCGGCACCTTGGCAGGATCCAGCAGGCCGATCTTCACCAGATAGTCGGGCGTGATCGACAGCGCGACGAAATCGCCGATCGCCTCGTGGAAACCGTCATTGGCGCCGTCGAGGTAGAGATAGCCGTGATTCTGATAGGCGCGCTGGTAGTAATTATGCCCCAGCTCGTGATGGATCGTCACGAAGTCGTCGCCATTGACCTTCGTGCACATCTTGATGCGGATGTCGTTCTTGTTGTCGAGATTCCAGGCCGAGGCATGGCAGATCACCTCCCGGTCGCGCGGCTTCACGATCTGCGAGCGGTCCCAGAAGCTCTGCGGCAACGGCGCAAAGCCGAGCGAGCTGTAGAAGCCCTCCCCCGCCTTCACCATCCTGATCGGATCATATCCCTTGGCCTGGAGCAGGTCGCCGATGTCGTAGCCGAGGTCGCCCGCGCCCTGCGGCGCGACGATGTCGTAGATATTGCCCCATTCCTGCGCCCACATGTTCCCGAGCAGGTCGGCGCGGATCGGGCCGGTCTTCGGCTGCACCGAATCGCCATATTTCTCGTTCAGCTTGGTCCGGGTGTAGCAGTGCAGCTCTTCATAAAGCGGCTTCACCTCGTTCCAGATCTTGTCGGTGAGCGCGGCGAACTGCTGGGGCGTCATGTCATATTTGGAGCGCCACATCGCGCCTGTATCGGCGAATCCCAGTTCCTTGGCGCCCGCATTGGCGATGGACACCAGCTTGGCATAGTCGCCGCGCATCGGCGCCCCGACATTGTCATGCCAGCTGACCCACATCTCCTTGAGCTC
Organism: Sphingobium ummariense RL-3; assembly: GCF_000447205.1. Lineage (GTDB taxonomy): Bacteria > Pseudomonadota > Alphaproteobacteria > Sphingomonadales > Sphingomonadaceae > Sphingobium > Sphingobium ummariense. Next base: position 30,856 of record NZ_AUWY01000073.1, read on the forward strand.
TTCGGGATTGCGATCCGTGCCCATCTCGGCCTCGATGTCGCTGCCGTTGATCGGCTGGCCGCGCAGCGTGCCCCGGCCCTTGCCATAGGCGGACTGAAGCCGGGTAGAGAGCGCGTTCAATTCCTCCGCGGCCCCCTGGGTGGTCGGCGCCGGAAGGGTGAGTGCGGTGCGCAACAGGGTCAGCCGCCGCTTGGTTTCCTCGCTGAGGCCAGGCGCTGCCATGAACTTCGCCGCATCGAGCGCATAGTCGACATTCATCTTGGTCCGGATCGAACCGAAATAGGCCGAAACGGCATCGGTATCATCGGTGATGTAGGTCGCGTTGATCCACTCGGCGCGTCCTGCGATCAGCGAATGGTCGAACATCGCCCTTTCCGCCTCGCCGAGAAACGCTTCGGCCTGCGCAGCGGTGGGCGCCACCTGTTGCGCGAAGGCTGGCGACGGGAGGAGCGCGGCCGCGAGTGCAGCCAGCGAGACGGCGATTTTCATGAATGACCCCTTTTAACTTATCTGCGCGGAGACTGTGTCAGGGGCGCGACACAGTCAAGCGGTGAGGAAATCCGCCATCGCCTCGCCGAGCTCCCTGCGGACGACGGCGTTCATATGGTTGCCGGGTATCTCGACATAGCGGCCGTTCGGCAGCGTGTCCGCAAGCTCCCGGGCAGAGCCGTTATCCCGGTCGTCCGCGCCGCAGATCACCTCGGTGGGCTGTGCGATCCTTGCGATCTCCTCACGCGGGGTATCGACAAAAGTCTGAAGAATATGCAGCAGCGCCACCGGATCGCCCTTGGTCGTCTTCAGGAAAGCCTCGGTCATCCATTCGGAGGTGCCGCGTTCGAACGTACCGAGATTGGTGAGGACGTTGGTGTAATAACCGCCCCTGTCGATCGTGTGGGTCAGGCCCTGAAGACCCATGCCTGCCAGGATCACCCGGCGAGGGGTGGCGCCACCGCTGGCAATCATCCGTACCGTCGTGCGCGCACCCAGGGAATAGCCGCCGAGATCATAGTCGGCAAGGCCGAGCTGGTCGATCAGCGCCAAACCGTCCTCCATCAAGGCGTCCGGGGGATAAGCGGCCGCGTCGTGCGGCTTTCCGCTTTCTCCATGACCGCGAAGATCGGGCATGATGACGCGAAAACCCGCCTCGACCAGCTTTGCCGCATGGCCATAGCGTATCCAGTTGGTCCAGGCGTTGGAGAAATAGCCGTGGATCAGCACCAGATCGCGGCCCGACCCCATGACATGCACGGCGATCGGCAGGCCGCCCAGCCCCTCAATCTCCAGCTTCTCGATCGGCAGGTCGGTCACGGTTTTCCTTTTCTCACTCCAGCAGCGCCTCGACCAGCGCCTTGACCTTCTTCTGCCGCCATTGCGGCAGCGGCGCGATGAGCCAGTAGGACAGGGAAGACGGCACCGCCTCCCCCAGCTGCCGCACGCGCCCGGCCTTGATGTCCGCTTCGGCCAGCAGTTGCGGAACGGTGGCACGACCGAAGCCCGTGGCCGCCGCCTCGATCGCCAGGCCGGCATCAGCCACGCGGATCGGCGCATGCTCGTCGCTCGACGGGCAACCGGGCCAGTGGATGCGCTGGTCGGGACCGCCCTGCGCCGCTTCCACGGTGACGAACAGCGCTTCGCCCAGCCGTGTCCCCTCATGCTCGCCAGCGCCCTCGGCGAGCCGCAGAGCAAGGTCCAGATTGGCCTCGGTAAAGTCCAGCGCTTCGTCCGCGGCCATCAGCGAGAAACTGAGGTCAGGCCGGCTGGCGGCATAGGCGGCGAGGCGCGGCTGGAGCCATTTGGCGGTGATGTCGCGCGGCGCCGCAATGGTGAGCGCGGAACTGGACTGCCCGGCCTGCATGGCCCGCACCGCTTCCTCGAATTCGAGGAAGCCAGCCCGCAGCGCGCGAAGCCCCGCCTCGGTCTCCGGCGTCAGTTCCAGGCCCTTGGGCGTGCGGCGGAAGAGGACGACGCCCAGCATATCCTCCAGCGCGCGGATCTGCTGGCCGACGGCCGCCGGGGTCACAGCAAGCTCGTCCGCCGCGCGGGTGAAGGACAGGTGCCGCGCTGCTGCGTCCAGCACGCGCAAGCCGTTCAGCGGCAAATGGGTACGCTTCATTCGGCCACCGCCGGGGCGATCAGCGCGAAGTGCGGAATCGCGATGTCGAAGGCCTGCCCGTCGGCACCGATCATGTGATAATGCCCCTTCATCGATCCGGTCGGCGTGTTCAGCGGACAACCGGAGACATAGTCGTAGCTCCTGCCCGGCTGCACCACGGGCTGTTCGCCGACCACACCATCGCCGTCAACCCTGTGCTGTGCGCCGCGTCCGTCGGTGATCAGCCAATGCCGGGTCAGCAGCTGGACCGGCTGGTCGCCTTCATTTTCGATGCGGATATGATAGGCCCAGAACCAGCGCCCGCGGTCGGGCTCCGACTGTTCCGGCAGGAAGGTCACCGCCACATGGACCGTGACGTCGCGCGTCGTGGCGTGGAAGGGGAAGAGCGCGTTCATGCCGGGAGGATTGCGCCCTGCCCCTTGATCCGTCAACGGCCGATTGCCGTCAGTGCCTGGTCGAGATCGGCGATCACATCGTCCGCATCCTCGAGGCCGACATTGAGTCGCAGCATGTCCTCCGTAATGCCGACTTCCAGCCGCGCTTCCTCTGCCATGCCATAATGGGTGGTCGATGCAGGGTGAGTCATCAGCGAGCGCGAATCCCCGATATTGTTGCTGATGTCGACCAGTTGCAGCCCGTTGAGCAGGCCGTGCGCCTCCGCTCGTCCGCCGCCGACATAGAGCGAGAAGATCGGGCCGGCCATCTCCATCTGCCGCATGGCGAGGTCATGCTGCGGATGGCTGGCAAGGCCGGGATACAGGACCTTTGCGACTCGCCCCTCCAGGAATAGCGCGACCTTGAGCGCATTCTCGCTCTGGCGGCGGATGCGCAGGTCCAGCGTCTCCAGCCCCTTGAGCACCACCCAGGCGTTGAAGGCGCTGAGCGTCGGCCCGGTGTTGCGGTGGAAGGGCAGCAGGGTGTTGAGGATGAACTCCTCCGTCCCGCAGATCGCACCGGCCAACACACGACCCTGCCCGTCCATCATCTTGGTCGCGCTGTAGGCGACGACATCGGCGCCGAAATCGAGCGGCCGCTGGAGCGCCGGGGTCGCGAAGGCATTGTCGACGACGGAGGTGATGCCATGGCTTTTCGCCAGGCCGCAGATGAAGGCGAGATCGGCCACGTCCATGGTCGGATTGGCCGGCGTCTCGAAGAAGAAGACCTTGGTATTGGGACGGATCGCCGCTTCCCAGGCGGCATTGTCCCGTGCGTCCACGGTCGTCGTCTCGATGCCGAAGCGCGGCAGCAGCGTGTCGGTCAGCCAGCGGCAGGAGCCGAACAGCGCCTTGCCGGCGACGACATGGTCCCCGGCCGACAGCTGGCACAGCAGCGCCGCGGTCATCGCGGCCATGCCGGTGGTGGTGGCGCGGCAGGCCTCCGCCCCTTCCAGCAGGGCGATCCGCTTTTCCAGCATCTCCACCGTGGGGTTCTGGAGGCGGGAATAGGTCATGCCGACCTGCTCCCCGGCGAAGCGCGCCGCCGCGTCCTCGGCGCGATCGTAGCTGTAGCCGCTGGTGAGGAACAGCGCTTCCGACGTTTCGCCATATTCGGTGCGCGCCGTGCCGCCGCGCACCGCGAGGGTCGCAGGCTTCCAGTTCTTCGTGATGTCCCGGTCTTGCCCGCTCTTGCGCTTCATACTGCCTTCCGCATTTCGATACGGGGCGTGTGCCCCGCCAGGATCGTCGCCATCTGGCTCATGTCGCCATTACCGCCCGAGAGGATAACCGCAACCTTTCGCCCGCGCATTCGGTCCTTTTCCTGCAGCAGCGCCGCCAGCGCGACCGCGCCGGCGCCTTCGGGCAGATTGTGCGTGTCCTGCCAGCAGATGCGGATCGCTTCCGCCACCTCGTCGTCGGTCACGGCGACGAAGCGCTCGGCACGGGGGCCGAAATAGTCGAGCGCGGCCTGGACCGGGGTGCAGACCGCCACCCCATCGGCGAAGGTGTGGGCGGTCGGGCTGGCGATCAGCCGTCCCGCTTCGAAGGAGCGCTTCGCCGCGTCGACATGGGCCGAGACCACCCCGACGACCTTGGTCTTCAGCCCCAGCGCGTCGCGCGCCGCGATCGTGCCGCAGAGGCCAGACCCGCAGCCGACGGGGACATAGACGGTGTCGAGGTCGGGCACTGCTTCGAACAGTTCCAGCCCATAGCTCGCCACGCCCCGCACCAGTTCGCCATGATAGGCGGGCACCATGAACAGCCCGTCCCGCTCCGCCAGCATGATCGCGTGCGCCTTGGCGCTGTCGAAATCGTGGCCGTGCTCGATCAGCGTGGCGCCGAACGCGCGCATCGCCGCGTTCTTCTCCAGCGCATTGCCGTGGGGCACCACGATGGTGGCGGCGAGGCCCGCCGCGCGCGCCGCGCGGACCTGGGCCTGGCCGTGATTGCCGCGGGTCGCGGTGATGATGCCCGTCACCTCGGGATGGGTGCGCCGCAGCCAGTCGATATAGGTGATCGCGCCGCGCACCTTGAAGGCGCCGGTCGGCGTGTGGTTCTCATGCTTGACCCAGAGCTCGCATCCAGCTCGCAGGCCCAGCAACGGCCAGGCATATTGCGGGGTCGGCGGCACCTGGGCATGCACCATAGCGGCGGCGGCACGCAGGGAAGGCAGGGACAGGTCGGTCACGGACACTCCTAAGCCCGTCGCGCCGCCGGTGCGGACATGACGGAAAAATCAAAGGGCCGCGAGGACCGCGTCTCCCATCTCCTCCGTGCCCATGGTCCCGCCGAGGTCGGCGCTGCGCGCGCCGCCGGCGAGGGCCCTGGCCACGGCGGCCTCGATACGGTCCGCCTCGGCGCCAAGGCCGAGCGAATAGCGGAGCATCATCGCGGCAGACAGGACCGTTGCCAGCGGATTGGCCTTGCCCTGGCCGGCGATGTCGGGCGCCGAGCCATGGATCGGCTCATAGAGCCCCTTGCCCTCGGCGTTCAGCGTCGCCGAGGCCAGCATGCCGATCGACCCGACGCACATGCTGGCCTGATCGGACAGGATGTCGCCGAACAGGTTGCCGGTCAGGATGACGTCGAACTGGCCGGGATCGCGAACCAGCTGCATGGCGGCATTGTCGACATACATGTGGCTGAGCGCCACGTCAGGATAGTCCTTCGCCACCTCGATCACCACGTCGCGCCAGAGCTGGCTGGTTTCCAGCACATTGGCCTTGTCGACCGAGCAGAGCTTGCCGCGCCGCGCCCGCGCCGCCTGGAAGCCGCCATGGGCGATCCGGCGCACCTCGGCCTCGTTATAGGACATGATGTCATAGCCTTCGCGCCAGCCCTCCGCCGTGGTGCGGAAGCCCTTTTCGCCGAAATAGACGTCGCCATTGGTTTCGCGCACGATCAGAAGGTCGATGGCGCTCGCCACCTCGGGCTTCAGCGCCGAGGCATCGGCCAGCTCGGGAAAGACCTTTGCGGGACGGAGGTTGGAGAACAGGCCGAGTTCCTTGCGCAGGCCGAGGATCGCCTGCTCCGGCCGCAGGTGTCGTTCCAGCCCGTCGCAGTCCGGGTCGCCCACGGCGCCGAACAGGATCGCGTCGGCCCGCTTGGCGATGTCCAGCGTCTCGGGCGGAAGCGGATGGCCGACCGCCTTCCAGGCCGCGCCGCCGACGAGACCCTCTTCATAGGTCAGGCCGTCGATCCCGAGAGCGTCCAGCACCCGCTTCGCCTGGGCGACGATTTCCGGGCCGATCCCGTCTCCGGGGAACAGGGCGATCAACATGGCGGCTCTCCTCGTTTCAGTCGCCGCCGCCTTATGAAGCACGGCATCATTACGCAACCGCCCTTTTGAGCCGGTCCACCAGCCTTTCGCGGGCCGCGAGGACGTCCGCGCGGCGGTCGGTCAGCACCGAGCGTTCGAGGAAGAAGCCGGTCAGGCGCAGCCCGTCCATGATCCCATTCCAGTCGCCGCTTCCTCCCTCCAGCAGGAAGGGAGGGAGCGGCAGCAACCGGTTCTCATAGCCCTCCGCCCCCGCCCGGCTGATCGCCGCCGCGCTGCGCGGGCTGACAAAGGCGAGGTCGTCCGCGGCGCCGGTGGCGGCGCAGCGCGTGAGGTCGAGGCCGAAGCCCAGCTCCGCCAGCAGGAGCAGCTCGTAGCGCACCAGCGCCACCGCCCAGCCCCGCGCCGCCGGCGCCGCCTCGACCGCGCCGAGCACGCCGTCGAGCGCCTGGTGGAGCGCCGGATAGGGCGTCGCTTCCGGCAGGGCGGCGGCGGTCAGCGCGCAGCTCCAGTCGATCGCGGCGGCGGGCAGCGGCTCGGCCAGCAGCGGGGCGCGGCTGTGCGCCAGCTCGACGGTGAGGCCGGCAAGCTGCTCCTCCGTCCGGGCGCGGAATTCAGCCTTCACGACATTGCCCGGCAGCAGCACCGGCCGCATCGCCCGCGACCGCCCGCCCCGCACATAGCCGGGGAGCAGGCCATGATCCGGCGTCAGCAGCCGGGCGATGGCACCATGCTCGCCATGGGCGCGGACGGCGCAGACGATGGCGGAGGTGGTGAGCGCGGGCATGGACCTGTCTGTAGGGGCAAGACGGGCGGGCACCAAGTCCGGCCGGCGGGTGACGGCGGCTGCCGAGCGCGACAGCGGGATGGGCCTCCGAAGTTCACACCGTTGCAGGGGCCGTGAAATCACGGGATTCCGGGGAAATGGGGCCCTGGCGCAGGAGGAGGGTAACGGCCAGGTCACGGCGACGCGACAGGGACGCGACGGTCGGGTCACGGTGACGCGCCACCGACGCGACAGTTGGGTCACGCTGACGCGACAGTTGGTCTGCGGGTTCGCGCGGCGGGGGGGGGGAGATTCGGGGCAGGCAGGTCATCTGGCAGGATAGATCAGAGATTATCCTACATTGTTAGGGGTGACGCGGGGCGGGAAGGTGAAGCGTCGGGATGCCGGATCGGGGATCAGTATGACGATGGGGATGGCTGGTTCCGAGCACCTTCAGAAACCACATTCTACGTCACCCCGACCCCGTCGACAGGCACAGGTCAAGCCCGGGATGACGAACTTGGGATTTATGTCCGTTCCCTACCCTCGGGTGGCATGAGTGCGAAATGCCGCTACCGAAAGCTGCCTAGCTGATTTCGACAAGTTTGGTCGGTCCGTCAGATCATCCGCATCCCTAATACCAGCCATTCATTCCGACGGCAGGCCAGCGGCTGAATGACTAAATCTGGTGGAGAGCGGACTACCAGCCAGTGTAGGCAATATCGCCAGTCGTCCAAATCAGACGACCGATCTCATCCTGCTTCCAGTACACTGTCCCAAACGCCGCCTGATAGGTCGCAACGCCGTTGGACCGGCGCTGCCGGAACTCAGCCCAGCTTACGCTTTTGTCGGCTGAGCAACCGTCGTGAATGGTGAACCTCTGCCGCGAAAGCATTCTCCTCAGTTCTTTGGCAGATGATCCGGGCGGATAGGCAGCGTCAAGCCGCGCAACAATTTCGGGCGAGTGCGAAGCAGTTTCCGGTTCCGATCCCTGCTCGCTGCCGCCTTCGCAGAGGAAGTTGCTTCCGCCCGTCGTCGTAGCACCGAGGAGTAGCGCGGGTAATTCGTGCTCGGGCTTTCCGCACCCACCAAGAACAAGGCAAGCGGCAACAACTGCAATATGTTTTCGAACGGGCATACAGTCATTGTCGCGAACTGCACGAATGTCTGCAAGCGGGCATGTTGCCGAATGATTTCCTACCGCGCAGCGTCAGCTATCGCGTGCCATTCCCCAGACCCGACAGTCCGCAAACCGTCCCTGTCCGCCTCCCTATCACCTTTGGAAACAGCCATAGACCAGACCTGCTGCGCCACGGCCCTTGACACGCCGGGCGCGCGCTGGAGGGCGGGCCTGGGCGGATGACAGGCGACTGCTTACCGTGACACGCCATCCCATCGCCCGCGCTATTTGGTGGCGAATTCGCCTGGTTCGGCGTTGAACTTGTCGCGGGCCGCGTTGCGCGCAGCCGTCGCGGTGGCGAACAGGTCTTCCTGCAGGGTGGAGGTGACGAGGGGATAACCCTGCGAGTTGTAGCGGGTGTCGCGGATCGTGAGGCGGAAATTGCCGTCCTCGTCCTTGCTTATCAGATAGGGTTTCACCGCTTGCCTGCTCATGTTCGGATCCGATTCCGCTGAAGGAAATAAAAAGCCAGGCAAAGCGCATCGGCTTTGCCTGGCGGGTTTCTGGTGATCAGCCGACCATGTCGGCGACGATCTGCTTCAATTCGCTGCTCGACAGGGTCGGATGCATCCGCCGCCTGGGCTGACCCAGGCCCGATGGCCTGTCGAAACGAGGAGAGAGAAGCGGTAATTTATTGCGATATACGTTCATGAAATTCCTGGCGGCCAGATGCCGCCGCGTGGATGAATAAGCGCAGCGTCCCATGACGATGCGCTACCGAAACTATCATTGTCCGAAAACCATGATCCGGAGGGAAGCGAAACGCCTCAACCCAGCATTTCCGACGTTTTCCCGATATTTTTGAGGGGAAGCGGAAATATCACAGATCGTCTTACACGATGTCAGTGGCAACTATATACGGGAGCTTCGTTAATTATTCAACCTCGGATCGGCGACGTCAGCCGTGAAAATAATCATAGACCTGCTGCGCCACGGCCTTTGACACGCCGGGCGCGCGCTGGAGGTCGTCGAGCGCGGCGTCGCGAACGGCGCGCGCCGTGCCGAAGTGCATCAGCAGCGCCTTCTTGCGGGCGGGGCCGATGCCGGGGACTTCGTCCAGCGAGGAGACGGTGATCGCCTTGCTGCGCTTCTGCCGGTGGGCGCCGATGGCGAAACGGTGCGCCTCGTCGCGCAGGCGCTGGAGATAGAAGAGGACCGGATGGTTCAGGGGGAAGGTGATTTCCCGCCCGTCCATCAGGTGGAACACCTCCCGCCCCTCGCGACCATGATGCGGCCCCTTGGCGACGCCGATCATCGTCACGTCCTCGATCCCCATTTCCTCCAGCATCGCGCGGGCGGCGGACAACTGTCCCTTGCCGCCGTCGATCAGGACGAGATCGGGCCATTCGCCGCTTTCGCGATCGGGGTCTTCGCGTTGCGCGCGGCCGAAGCGGCGCTCGAACATCTCGCGCATCATCGCGAAATCGTCGTTCGAGGTTTCCGGGTTCTTCATGTTGAACTTGCGATAGGCGCTCTTGCGGAATCCCTCCGGCCCCGCGACCACCATCGCGCCGAGCGCGTGCGCGCCCTGGATATGGCTGTTGTCGTAGATCTCGATCCGGTCGGGCACGCCGTCCAGCCCGAAGGTTTCGACCATTTCGTCCATGATCCGGCCCTGGCTGGTCGATTCCGCGAGCCGCCGGTCGAGGGCCTCCACCGCGTTGCGCTGCGCCTGGCGGATCAGGCGCGTGCGCTCGCCGCGCTGGGGCACCTCGATGCGGACGCGGCTGCCGATCCGCTCGGTCAGCGCCTGCGCCATCAGTTCGCATTCGGCGGGCTCGCGGTCGGCGAGGATCAGCTTGGGCGGCGGCACTTCCTCGTAGAATTGCGCCATGAAGCTTTCCAGCACCTCATCCGTCGCGACGTCGGCGGTGTGGACCGGAAAGAAGCTGCGATGGCCCCAGTTCTGGCCGCCGCGGATGAAGAAGGCCTGGATGCACATCGCCCCGCCCTTTTCCGCCAAGGCGAAGATGTCGGCGTCGCCCAGACCTTCCGCATTGATCGCCTGCGACCCCTGGATGAAGGTCAGCGCTTTCAGCCGGTCGCGCAGCACCGCCGCCTGCTCGAAATCCATGGCGTCGGAGGCCAGCTGCATCGCCTCGCCCAGCTTCTTCTGCACGGCGGTGGACTTGCCGCCGAGGAAGTCCTGCGCGTCCTTCACCAGTTCGGCATAGCCCGCCTCGTCGATGCGGCCGACGCAGGGGGCGGAGCAGCGCTTGATCTGGTAGAGCAGACAGGGGCGCGAACGGTTGGCGAAGAAGCTGTCGGTGCAGGAGCGGAGCAGGAACAGCTTCTGCAGCGCATTGATGGTGCGCGTCACCGATCCGGCGCTGGCGAACGGGCCGTAATAGCGCCCCTTCGCCTTGCGCGCGCCGCGATGCTTCTGGACGCGGGGGAAGGCGTGATCCTCGCGCAGCAGGATGAAGGGGAAGCTCTTGTCGTCGCGCAGCAGCACATTGTAGGGCGGCCGGAAGCGCTTGATGAGCTGCGCCTCCAGCAGCAGCGCCTCCGCCTCGCTGTTGGTGGTGACGATGGTCATGCTGCGCGTCTGCGCGACCATGCGCTGGAGCCGCTTGGGCAGGCGATCGACCTGGGTGTAGTTCGCCACGCGGTTGCGCAGTGCCCGCGCCTTGCCGACATAGAGCACGTCGCCGCGCGCATCCTGCATCCGGTAGACGCCCGGGCGAACCGGCAGGGTCTTGAGCGTGGTGCGGATCGCCTCCACCCCGGCGTCGATGTCGGGCTGGCTGCCCTTGACGGTGAAGGTGGCCTTGTCTTCGTTGAAACGGTCGGGGGACTGGGGACGCGACATGGCTGGAGAAATAGCGGCCGGGGCGGCAAGCGCAATGGCGCAGGAATTTGTCCGAGAAATTCCTCCGCCCCCGTTGACCGTCCGCGTCCGCTTCCTATCTTCGCGGCACCGCCGGTCACAGGCGGAATCTCCCCCCTGACAGAAGGCGCCGCGCGCGCCTTCCCTCCTGCAAAAAGGGACATCCCATGGTTGTCAAAGCCTATGGCGCCTATGCCGCCGACAAGCCGCTCGAAGCCATCGACATCGAACGCCGCGCGGTCGGCGCGAACGACGTCCAGATCGCCATCGCCTATTGCGGCGTGTGCCATTCGGACCTGCACCAGGTCCGATCCGAATGGGACGGCACGCTCTATCCCTGCGTTCCGGGCCACGAGATCGTCGGCCATGTGACCGCGGTCGGCGACGGCGTGACCAAGTTCCAGGTCGGCGACGTCGTCGGCGTGGGCTGCATGGTCGACAGCTGCCAGCACTGCGCGTCCTGTGACGAGGGGCTGGAGCAATATTGCGAGAACGGCTTCGTCGGCACCTATAACGGCCCGACGCCGGACGCACCGGGCCATACGCTGGGCGGCTATTCGCAGAGCATCGTCGTCAAGGACGATTTCGTGCTGAAGATCAGCCATTCCGAGGATCAGCTGGCCGCAGTCGCCCCGCTGCTGTGCGCCGGCATCACCACCTATTCGCCGCTGCGCCACTGGAATGTCGGACCGGGCAAGAAGGTCGGCATCGTCGGCATCGGCGGCCTCGGCCATATGGGCGTGAAGCTGGCCCATGCGATGGGCGCGCATGTCGTCGCCTTCACCACGTCCGAATCCAAGCGGCAGGAGGCGCTGGACCTGGGCGCGGACGAGGTCGTCGTGTCGCGCAATGCCGAGGAGATGGCGGCGCATGCGGGCAGCTTCGACTTCATCCTGAACACCGTCGCGGCGAGCCACGATCTCGACCAGTTCACGATCCTGCTGAAGCGCGACGGCACGCTGACGCTGGTGGGCATTCCGGAACATCCGCACCCCTCACCCAACGTCGCGGCTCTGATCTTCAAGCGGCGGTCGATCGCCGGATCGCTGATCGGCGGCATCGCCGAGACGCAGGAGATGCTGGATTTCTGCGCCGAGAAGGGCATCGTCGCCGACATCGAGATGATCCGCATCCAGGACATCGAGACCGCCTATGACCGGATGCAGAAGAGCGATGTCAAATATCGCTTCGTGATCGACAGCGCGACGCTGGCGACCTGAGCGTCCGAAGGCGGGCCGCCTTCTGCGGGACGCGGTCCGCCTTCCGCGCTTGACCGACGTTGTCATAAGGCCCATGGGCAGGTCTTCCGAAATTTTGCATTGCAACATGGAGCAGGCCATGGCGGACAGCCGGCACGCAGCGCATCCCGCGCTGGTACTCTTCGCGCTCGCGGTGGGCGCCTTCGCGATCGGCACGACCGAATTCGCGGCGATGAGCCTGCTGCCCTTCTTCGCGCGCGACCTGGGGATCGATACGCCGACGGCGGGCCATGCGATCAGCGCCTATGCGCTGGGCGTGGTAGCGGGCGCGCCGGTGATCGCCGCCTTCGGCGCCCGGCTGCCGCGCCGGACGCTGCTGATCGGGCTGATGGCCGTGTTCGCTGTCGCCAACGGCCTGTCCGCGCTGTCGCCCAGCTATCACTGGATGCTGCTGTTCCGGTTCCTGAGCGGCCTGCCGCACGGCGCCTATTTCGGCGTGGCCGCCCTGGTCGCCGCGTCGCTGGTGCCGCCGGAACGGCGGGCGCAGGCGATCGCGCGCATGTTTGCGGGCCTGACGGTCGCGACGATCATCGGCGTGCCGGTGGCGAACTGGATGGGGCAGGCGCTGGGCTGGCGCT
>NZ_AUWY01000074.1 GCF_000447205.1 Sphingobium ummariense RL-3
GGGGCTTCGCGGTGGTCGCCGTGCTGGCGCTGGCAACGGTGACGCTGGTCGGCCTCCATGCGCCGCGCGACCGGGGCGATCCGGCCGCCAGCCCGATGCGCGAGCTGACCGCATTGCAGCGGCCGCAGGTCTGGCTGACGCTGCTGACCGGTGCGATCGGCTTCGGCGGGCTGTTCGCGGTCTACACCTATGTCGCCTCGACCATGATCGAGGTCACGCATGTATCCGAATCCTATGTGCCGCTGGTGCTGTCGATCTTCGGCGTCGGGCTGACGCTGGGCAACCTCGCCTCCGCATGGCTGGCCGACCGGTCGCTGCCGCGCACCGTGATCGGGCTGCTGCTGTGGAATGTGGTGGTGCTGGCGCTCTTCCCGTTGATGGCGGGCAATCTCTGGACGCTGGCCCTGATCATCTTCCTGATCGGCGCCGGGGGTGGGCTTGGCACGCCGATCCAGGCGCGGCTGATGGACGTGGCGGGCGAGGCGCAGACGCTTGCCGCCGCGCTGCATCACAGCGCCTTCAACATCGCCAATGCGCTGGGGCCGTGGCTGGGCGGGCTATCTATCGCGGCCGGATTTGGCCTGGTGTCGACGGGGTGGATCGGCAGCGCGCTCGCGCTTGGCGGGCTTGGCGTTTTCCTGCTGTCGCTGGCACTGGAACGGCGCACCGCGCGGCTCGCCGTGGTTCCCTGCGAATAAAGCCGCTTTCCGGCCGGCCACGGCACCGGTAAGGCAGCGGGGATGATGGACGGGACAAGGGAAGAGGCGCTGCGGGTCGCCGCGATGGACGCCTTGAGGCGTGGCGACGCCGTGCTGGCGCGCGCGACGCTGAGGGAGATGGCGGAACCGCCGGCGATGTTGCTGGCGCAGGCCTGCAACCGGGCGGGCGACCTGGACGGCGAGCAGGAGGCGCTGCGCCGCATCCTCGACAACGAGCCGCGCAACTTGCCCGCGCTGCTTGCCATGGGGCAGAACATGCTGCGCCGGGGCGACGAGCGGACGGCGGCGGTCTGGTTCCGCTCCGCCCTGGCACAGGCAGCCGCGACCGGCGCGCCGCCCGCGATCCAGCCCCTGCTGGAGCAAGCGCGCGCTCTGGTGGACAAGGCGAGCCGCCATTTCGAGGACCATCTGTCGGCCGTGATCGGCGAGGTTTCCGCCCTGCCCCGGCTGCGGCACGCGACCGACCTGATGCTGGACCGGACGAGCCTGTACCTGCAGCAGCCAAGCATGTTCTACTTTCCGGGCCTGCCGCAACGCGCCTTCTACGAGCGATCGGAGTTCGCCTGGGTGCCGGAGGTCGAGGCGATGACCGCCGACATCGCGGCGGAACTGGCGGCGGTGCGCGCCGACGATGCGGATTTCGATCCCTATGTGCAGACGCCGCGGGACCGGCCGGCGCCGAACAATGCGCTGCGCGACGATCCGTCCTGGGGCGCCTTCTACTTCTGGCAGGGCGGCAGGCGGGTCGAAGACCATGCCGCGCGTTGCCCGGCGGTGATGGCGGCGCTGGCGAAGGCGCCGATGCCCATCATCGACGCGCGGTCGCCGATGGCGCTGTGGTCGCTGCTGAAGCCGGGGACGCATATCGCGCCGCATCACGGGCTGCTGAACACCCGGCTGATCTGCCACTTGCCGCTGGTCGTGTCGGAGGAGGGCGCGCTGCGCGTCGGCAGCGAGACGCGGGCGTGGACGCCCGGAGAGATGCTGATCTTCGACGACAGCATCGAGCATGAGGCATGGAACCGGGGGACGCGGACGCGCGTGGTGCTGCTGTTCGAGATCTGGCGGCCTGAGATCCGCGAAGAGGAACGCGAAGCGCTGGCCCGGCTGTTCGAGGCGATCGACCTTTTCGGAGCCGGCGCGGTGGATACGGGCGGATAGGGCTTCCCCTGCCCCGCCGGTGCCGGTATCAGCGGCGCAAAGGGAGGGGATGACGGGCGCTTTTCATCACGGATCGTCATGCCGCCACTCCCCCCGCCCCCGCCCCGTCCGCACAGCCTGGCCGAAGACGGCTATGCCATCGCAATCGGTTGCGCCTTCATCGCCATGGGGCTGATGCTGCTGAAGCAGGCCAATCTGGTGACCGGGGGCATGGCCGGGATCGCGCTGCTGCTGTCCTACCTGATCCCCTATCCCCCCGCCGCGCTGTTCCTGGCGATCAACATCCCCTTCTTCCTGTTTGCCGGGCGGGCCATGGGTGTGGCCTTCGGGCTCAAGACCCTGTTCGCCAATATCGCGATCCTGGCGCTGGGCCTCGCCATGCCGATGGCGCTGGAGGTGGCGCGGGTCAGCCCCTTCTTCGCGGCGCTGTTCGGCGGGTCGATCATCGGCTTCGGCATCCTTGCCATCGCGCGCCATGGCGCGGGCGTCGGCGGGCTGGGCGTGGTTGCGCTGATCCTGCAGACGCGCAGGGGCTGGAACGCGGGGCGCACGCAGATGGCGGGGGACGCGGTGATCCTGCTCGCGTCGCTGCCGCTGCTCAGCCTCAACCGCTTCGGCCTGTCGATCCTGTCAGCGGCGGCGATCAACGCGGTGCTGATCGTGAACCACCGGCCGGGGCGGTATATCGGGCATTGATCGGCAGCTCCGCCGCGCTCATTCGCAGAGCGGTTCGTCCCGCGCGTCGCGAGCGCGCAGGGCGGAGGCGGCGTCGTTGCCGATGCGGGGGAAGCTGACGCCCTCGAGCGATCCCCGACCTTCGCACAGGGCGGCGCATTTCATGTCGACCACGCCGGGCAGCGCCACCTGGTCGCCATCATATTGCGCGACGATGATGCAACGGTCCGCCCGTTCGAAGCTGAGGATCAGCTTGTCGCCCGCGCGACGCGCATGGCCCCTGCCCCGGCAGTTCTGGTCCTCGCCGAACATTGCCTGCGCACCGAAGCGGAACGCGCCCTTCCCGTCGGGCATGATGCAGAGCATGTCGCGTCCCGCTTCATGGCTGCGCTGGTAGAGACCGACGGGGGAAGTCCGGCCGGTGTCGGCGATCACGCCGGTTTCTATGGCCGCGCGCTCGAGCCCGGACGCGGAGGGAGAAGCGCCGCCGTCCCGCGCGGTCCCGTCCGTGACGGGGCTGCGCTGGCAGGCGGCGAGCAGGAGGAGGACGGCGAGGCTAGTCCGCCGCATCGACCGGCGACAATCCCTCTATCCCGACGCGGCGGTAGAAGCAGGACCGTGCGCCGGTATGGCAGGTGGGCCCGGCAGGCACCGCCTTCACCCAGACCGCGTCCTGATCGCAGTCGATACGGATGTCGCGCACCTCCAGCATATGGCCGGAGCTTTCACCCTTCTTCCACAGCGCCTGCCGGCTGCGCGACCAGAAATGCGCGAAGCCCGTGCCGACGGTGAGGGCCAGCGCCTGCGCGTTCATATGCGCGACCATCAGCACATCGCCCTGCTCCGCATCGGTGACGACGGCGGTCAGCAAGCCATCCGCATCATATTTGGGGTTGAAGGTCAGGCCCTGGTCGCGATCATCGGTCATGGCGGTCGCTATAGAGGGCAAAGCGGGTTCTGCGAAGTCCCCGCCGCCCCGAGGAAGCCCGTGCGCTTTTTTGCCATGCTGTTGCATCTTTGCGACAACTGCGCGTCAATCGCGCTTGCCCTTGCCCACGCCGCTGCATAGCGTCCCGCGCAATCCAGAAGAAAGAAAAGCGGAGCGGATGCAGGGCCATCATCAAAGGGGCTCTTCCATGTCGTTGAACATTATTGCACATTCCGTTTCGCGAAGCGCCCTGGCGCTCTCGCTCGCCGCGCTGACGCAGATCGCGCCGGGCGCCACCCATGCCCAGACCGCGCCGGTCGAAGCCGAGGGGTTGGGCGACATCGTCGTCACCGCGTCGCGCCGGGAAGAACTGGCCAAGGACGTGCCGGTCGCCGTCACCGCGATCGCGGGAGACGAGCTCGACACGCTGAATAGCAGCGGTCTCGACATCCGCTTCCTCGCCGCGCGCACGCCGAGCCTGCAGGTCGAAAGCTCCTTCGGCCGCACCTTCCCGCGCTTCTATATCCGGGGCCTGGGCAACACCGATTTCGATCCCAACGCGGCGCAGCCCGTCTCCGTCGTCTATGACGACGTCGCGCTGGAAAATCCCATGCTGAAGTCCTTCCCGGTCTTCGACCTGGCCAGCGTCGAAGTGCTTCGCGGGCCGCAGGGCACGCTGTTCGGCCGCAATACTCCGGCGGGCGTCATCAAGCTGAGCTCCGCCGCGCCGACCGATCATTTCACCGGCTATGCCAGCGCATCCTGGGCGACGTACAACACCGTCAACCTGGAAGGCGCGCTGAGCGGGCCGATCGGCGACGGCTGGTCGTTCCGCCTTTCGGGCCTGCTGCAGCGGCGCGATGACTGGGTGAAGAACGACGCCACGAACGGCTTCGCCAATGACGAGCTGGAAGGCTATCGCGATGCCGCCGGCCGGTTCCAGATCGCCTATGAATCGGGCGAGTTCAAGGCAGTACTGAACGCCCATTATCGCGACCTCGACGGCAGCCCGCGCGTATTCCGCGCCAATATCTTCCAGCCGGGCAGCAACCATTTCGTCGAAGGATTCGACAAGGATCATGTCAGCCTGGACGGCTATACCAGCCAGTCGCTGGAACAGGGCGGCGGCAGCCTGCGCATGCAGGTCCATCTCGACGGGCTGGGCACGGTGTTCTGGACCACCGGCTTCGAGAAGGCGAAGGTGGAGAGCACCGGCGATATCGACGGCGGATCCTGCTATCCCTATACCGGCTGCACAGCGGGCGCGATCAACGTCGGCAGCTTCGACGTCAACACCGGCGGCGTGACCCGGCCGGAGGAATTCAGCCAGGAAATCCGCTTTGCCACCGACGACATGAACGGCGTGCGCATCCAGGGCGGCGGCTATTTCTTCCATCAGCGGCTGAAATATTCCGAATATGCCTATGACCTGGGCGGTGCGCGGATCAGCAGCATCCTGCACAACAACACCAACGAGAATTTCGGCCTGTTCCTGTCCGGCGAGGCAAAGGTGACGCCGGAGCTGACGCTGCGCGGCGGCCTGCGCTATTCGCATGACGACAAGCGCGACACGATCACGCTCGACCCGGCGCTGGCCGCGAGCAGCATCGCGTCGCAGCTGATCGGCGTGACGCTGCCGCTCAGCAACACGGCGCAGGGCAACAACGTGTCCTGGGACGCGAGCGCGACCTATGCCATCAGCCCACAGGTAAACGTCTATGCCCGCGTCGCGACCGGCTATCTCGGCCCGGCAATCCAGGATCGCGTCACCTTCTTCAGCGTGCCTTCGGTCGCGAAGAAGCAGACGACGATCTCCTATGAAGCCGGCGTCAAGGGCGCCTTTTCCGACACGCTCCGCTTTGACCTGACCGGCTATTATTACCAGACCGACGATCTGCAGCTTACCGCCGTGGGCGGCGTGGGCAATTCGGCGCGGCTGATCAACGTCGACAAGGCGGTGGGTTACGGCCTGGAGGCCGAGTTCGAGGCGCAACCGATCCCGCAGCTGACCTTCACTGCGGGCGGCAGCTACAACTTCACCGAGATTCGCGACGATGCCGCCTTCGTGGCGACCTGCGGATCGGGCATGTGCACGCCGACCGGGCGGACCTTCGTCGACGGCGGGACGACCTATGCCTATCTGGATGGCGAGGACCTGCCGCAGGCGCCGCGCTATGTCGCCAATGCGACGCTGCGCTACGGCATTCCGGTCGGCGATGCGGGCGAAATCTTCGCCTATACCGACTGGGCCTATCGCAGCAGCATCAAATATTTCCTCTATTCGGCCAAGGAGTTCCGCGGCCGGGCGCTGTTGGAGGGCGGCCTGAAGATCGGCTACAAGTCTAACCACGGCTATGAGGTGGCGGCGTTCGCCCGCAACATCACCAACCAGATCCGGTCGATCAGCGCGATCGACTTCAACAACCTGACGGGCATGATCAACGAGCCCCGGATCATCGGCGGGTCGTTCAAGGCAAGCTTCTGATTCGGTCCGAGGTTTTGGGCGGCGGTCCATTCTGGGCCGCCGTTCAGGATGGCCTTTGGCTATTCGCGCATCCTCCCCTGTAAGGGGGGGCACGCATGGTGGAAGGGTGTCGCGCTCTCGATAGCGGGACACCCACCGTCAGGCGCTACGCGCCTGCCACCTCCCCTGCCAGGGGAGGATGAAAGAATGGGTTCTGGGAGCCACCATCAAAGGGCATCGCACCGAGGTCGCATCAAGGAATTTGGTGGAGCCTAGCGGGATCGAACCGCTGACCTCCTGCATGCCATGCAGGCGCTCTCCCAGCTGAGCTAAGGCCCCATCCTGCCGCGCGGAAAGCCGGCGCCGGCTGATCGGATATCGATGTGGATGGTGGAGCCTAGCGGGATCGAACCGCTGACCTCCTGCATGCCATGCAGGCGCTCTCCCAGCTGAGCTAAGGCCCCGTGTCCATCAAGTGGCGCCGCCTTGGGCAGCGGCGCCGTGGGAGCGCTGCGTCTAGTGCGCAGCGACTCCCTTGGCAAGTGCAAAAATCGGACTAGCTGTCGTCGCCTTCGTCGTCGCCGCCGGCGTCGACGCCCAGGTCGTCGTCGCCGCCCAGATCGACGTCATTGTCCGGCGAATCGCCGTCGTCATCGACGTCCAGATCCAGATCCAGATCGTCGTCCGCCGTCTCCAGCTCGCCGTCCGCGGTCTCGATGACCTTCTTGGGCGCTTCCTCATAGGGGAGCGGCTGCTTCGACTTGAGCACCGGCTCCGGCTCCCAGGCCGTGCCGCAATTGATGCAGGTCACCGGGTCGTCCTTGCCCAGGTCGTAGAAGCGCGTGGCGCATTTCGGGCAGGTACGCTTCGTGCCCCATTCAGCCTTGACCATGTCCGGCCTTGTCCTTCTCGACTAACAAACAGAAATCACGCGGCGCGACAGGGTCGCCCGCGAAGCGTCGGGCGCCTTGCCATAGCGCAGCCGCGCTGTCAAAAGCCGCACGCATTTTTTGTTCCCGCACCGGATAAACCGTGACCGCTCATTCCGATCAGCCCGAGCCCATGACCTTCACCCCCGCCCCTCCTTTGTCGGGTCATGCCGCGGTGCCGGGTGATAAGAGCATATCCCACCGTTCGCTGATGCTGTCCGCGCTCGCCGTGGGCGAAAGCCGGGTCGAAGGGCTGCTGGAGGGCGAGGATGTTCTCGCCACCGCCGCGGCGATGCGCGCCATGGGCGCCGACATCGAGCGCGACGCGGACGGGATCTGGCATGTCCATGGCGTCGGCGTGGGGGGGCTGCTCCAGCCGCAGACGGCGCTCGACATGGGCAATAGCGGCACCTCCACCCGGTTGCTGATGGGCCTGGTCGCCAGCCATGCCATCACCGCGACCTTCACGGGCGACGCATCGCTGAGCAAGCGGCCGATGGCGCGCGTGACCGAGCCGCTGTCGCGGATGGGAGCGAGCTTCACGGCGAGCCCGGGCGATCGCCTGCCGCTTACCATGCGCGGCGCCTGCCCGGCGGTTCCGCTCGACTATCGCCTGCCGGTCGCGTCGGCACAGGTGAAGTCGGCCATCCTGCTAGCCGGGCTCAACGCGCCCGGGATCACCCGCATCGTCGAGCCGGTGCCGACGCGAGACCATAGCGAGCGGATGCTGAAGGGCTTCGGCGCGGAACTGGAAGTGGCAGTCGAGGGGGATGGAACGCGGATCATCACCCTGACGGGCGAAGCCGAGCTCAAGCCGCAGTCGATCATCGTGCCGGGCGACCCCTCCTCCGCCGCCTTCCCGATGGTGGCGGCGCTGCTGGTGCCGGGATCGCGCGTCACCATCGCCAATGTGGGGTTGAACACCACCCGTGCCGGCCTGATCGACCTGTTGCGGGAGATGGGCGGCGACATCGTGGTGGAAAACCCCCGCGAGGTGGGCGGCGAGCCGGTCGGCGACCTGCTCGTTACCGCCTCCGCCTTGAAGGGCGTGGAGCCCGATCCCGCCCGCGCGCCCAGCATGATCGACGAATATCCGGTCGCCTTCGTTGCCGCCGCGCTGGCCGAGGGACGCAGCATATTCCGCGGGCTGGAGGAACTGCGCGTCAAGGAATCGGACCGCATCGCCACCATGGCGGCGGGCCTGCGCGCCATCGGCGTTGCGGTCGAGGAACTGGAGGACGGCATCGTCATCGAAGGCAGCGGCGGCGCCCCACTGGCCGGTGGAGGGCCGGTCGCGACGAAGCTGGACCACCGGATCGCGATGAGCTTCGCCGTCGCCGGCCTGGTTTCGCGGGATGGCGTGACGATCGACGACATGCGTCCTGTAGCGACCAGCTTCCCCGGCTTCACCGCCCTGCTGCGGTCGCTGGGCGCGTTGCCGTGACGCTGGATCTGGCCAATATCGTCGGCCTGGTCGGCAGCGCATTGATGATGATCGCCTATGCCTACAGCAACATGGCACACACGATCAACTTCACGCTGTTCAATTTGCTGAACCTCGTCGGATCGCTGCTGCTGATCGGATCGCTGACGGTTCATTTCAACATAGCGTCGATGGCGCTGGAGATCGTCTGGGCGGCGATCGCCTTGTTCGGGCTCGCCAAGGCGGCGTGGAAAGGGAAGGCATCCTGATGATCATCGCTGTCGACGGGCCAGCCGCATCCGGCAAGGGCACCATCGCCAAGGCGCTGGGCCGCCATTACGGCCTGCCGGTGCTGGACACCGGGCTGCTTTATCGCGCGGTGGGACTGTCCGTGCTCAAGCAGGGCGGCGATCCCGACCTGGAGGCCGACGCGCTGGCCGCCTGCGACTTCGGCGACGACATCCTTACCGACCCGGCGCTGCGCAGCGAGGCGGTGGGGTCGCTCGCGTCCCGCGTGTCCGTCCACCAGAGCGTGCGGCAGGCGCTGGTGCAGCGCCAGCGCGACTTCGCAACCCAGCCGGGCGGGGCGATCCTGGACGGGCGCGACATTGCGACGGTGATCGCGCCCGATGCCGACGCCAAGATCTTCGTGACGGCCAGCGTCCATGTCCGCGCCGAGCGGCGCTATAGGGATGGCCTGGCGCAGGGCGGCCATCCGGACATGGACAGCCTGATCGCCGACATCCAGGCCCGGGACATCCGGGACATGAGCCGGGACCATGCGCCGTTGAAAATGGCGGAAGGGGCGGACTTGCTAGATACCAGCGATTTGACTATAGAGCGCGCCATCCAGCAGGCGATCGCGCTCGTGGATGCCCAGCTTGAAGGTCGCCGGCAAGGTTGACCCGTCAAGGCGTGCGGAGTTTCCGTGCGCCCTTTTCGCTTTTCAAGAACCGGCGTCCCTTAGCCCTTCGTTTCGCGGATGCCCGGGCGGCATGGGGCCGTGCGGGCTGTTTGGCCAAAGACCATCGGACACAACCGGTTGGCCAGCAATGACGAACGAAGGAAGACTTAATGGCCTCTACGGCATTCCCCTCGCGCGACGATTTCGCCGCGCTCCTCAATGACTCGCTCGGTGGCGAGGACGGCGGCTTCGAGGGCCGCGTCGTCAAGGGCACCGTAACCGGCATCGAAAACGACATGGCGCTGATCGACGTCGGCCTGAAGAGCGAGGGCCGCGTGCCGCTGCGCGAATTCGCCGCGCCGGGCCAGAAGGCTGACCTGAAGGTCGGCGACGAAGTCGAAGTCTATGTCGACCGCGTCGAGAACGCCCATGGCGAAGCGATGCTGTCGCGCGACCGCGCCCGCCGCGAAGCCGCGTGGGACAAGCTGGAATCCGAATTCACCGAAAACGCCCGCGTCGAAGGCGTCATCTTCGGTCGCGTCAAGGGCGGCTTCACCGTCGATCTGGACGGTGCCGTGGCGTTCCTGCCCGGCAGCCAGGTGGACATCCGCCCCGTGCGCGACGTCACCCCGCTGATGGACATTCCGCAGCCCTTCCAGATCCTCAAGATGGATCGCCGCCGCGGCAACATCGTCGTGTCGCGCCGCGCCATCCTGGAAGAGACCCGCGCCGAGCAGCGCAGCGGCCTGATCCAGACCCTGCACGAAGGCCAGATCATCGAGGGCGTCGTCAAGAACATCACCGATTACGGTGCGTTCGTCGACCTGGGCGGCATCGACGGCCTGCTGCACGTCACCGACCTCAGCTACAAGCGCATCAACCACCCGAACGAGATGATCAACATCGGCGACACCGTTCGCGTTCAGATCATCCGCATCAACCGCGACACGCAGCGCATCTCGCTCGGCATGAAGCAGCTTGAGAGCGATCCGTGGGAAGGCGCCTCCGCCAAGTATCCGGTCGGCGCGAAGCTGTCGGGCCGCGTCACCAACATCACCGAATATGGCGCCTTCGTGGAGCTGGAGCCGGGCATCGAGGGCCTGGTCCACGTGTCCGAGATGTCCTGGACCAAGAAGAACGTCCACCCCGGCAAGATCGTGTCGACCAGCCAGGAGGTCGAGGTCATCGTTCTCGAGGTCGATCCGGAGAAGCGCCGCATCAGCCTGGGCCTCAAGCAGGCGCAGAACAACCCCTGGGACAGCTTCGCCGAGCGTCACCCGGTCGGCTCGGTGGTCGAGGGCGAGGTCAAGAACGCGACCGAGTTCGGCCTGTTCATCGGCCTGGACGGCGACGTCGACGGTATGGTGCACATGTCCGACATCGCCTGGGGCATTTCGGGCGAGGACGCGCTGGCGCTGCACCGCAAGGGCGAGACCGTCCAGGCGATCGTTCTCGACATCGACGTCGAGAAGGAGCGCATCAGCCTGGGCATGAAGCAGCTTGAGCGCGGAGCCCCGGCGGCCGGCGGTTCGACTGCTTCGTCGGGCCTGAACAAGAACCAGACCGTCACCGTCACCGTCCTGGAAGTCCGCGATGGCGGCCTGGAAGTCCAGGCCGGCGAGGATGGCGCCACCGGCTTCATCAAGCGCAGCGACCTTGGCCGCGACCGCGACGAGCAACGTCCGGAGCGTTTCCAGGTCGGCCAGAAGTTCGACGCACTGGTGACCGGCTTCGATCGGGCCAAGAAGCCGACCTTCTCCGTCAAGGCGCTGCAGATTGCCGAGGAGAAGCAGGCGGTCGCGCAGTACGGATCGTCCGACAGCGGCGCGTCGCTGGGCGATATCCTGGGCGAAGCGCTGAAGGCGAAGAGCGAAGGCTAAACGCTTCGAATGTGCCAAAATGGAACCCGCCGGGGCAATGCCCCGGCGGGTTTTCCTTTATTTATCGGGATCGTTAGCCCGCAGGCCGATTGTCAATAGCCTGCATTTTCATTATGCCGTTATTCAGTACACCAGAAGGGGGCGCTGGAGGACTGATGATCCGTTCTGAACTGATCCAGAAGTTGGCAGAGGAAAATCCGGAACTCAGCCTTCAGGAAGTGGAAAAGATCGTCGATCTTTTCTTCAAGGAAATTGTCGATCGCCTGGCGTCGGGCGGACGGGTCGAGCTGCGCGGCTTCGGCGCGTTCACGACCCGCGCACGCGAAGCCAGGACCGGCCGAAACCCCCGTACCGGTGAGCAGGTGCCGGTATCGGCCAAGCGCGTGCCCTATTTCAAGCCCGGCAAGGAAATGCGCGAGCGCCTGAACGTCAAGTCCTAGGTTCGATCCTCCGCTTGACCTGCGTCGCCCGAGCCGTCAGGGACAGGGCCCTGAGCGGACGTGGCGAAATCGGTAGACGCAGCGGACTTAAAATCCGTTTTCCCCTGGAAGTGCGGGTTCAAGTCCCGCCGTCCGCACCATATGGCCTGTTTGCGGTAGCCGGTAGGGCTGATTTTTTTGTAATTTTCTTTCTCCCATGCTGGCTATTTGCCATCCTTGCCGCAATGATGGGGCATGGCCGGAACGATCAACACGCAAAGCTTCAGTGACTCGCTGGTGATCCTGGGGGCCGCTGGACTGGTCATTCCCGGTTTCGCACGGTTTCGCATCAGCCCGGTGATCGGGTTCATCCTGGTGGGACTGGCGGTCGGCCCGTCCGGCCTGGGGGCACTGGTGAGCCAGTATCCCTGGCTTTATCACGTCACGATATCCAACCAGGCGGCAATCGAGCCGTTCGCGGAACTGGGCGTCATATTGCTGCTGTTCTCGATCGGGCTGGAACTGAGCTTCCGACGATTGTGGAGCATGCGCACGCAGGTCTTCGGCGTCGGTGCGGCCGAACTGATCGGCAGCGGATTACTGATCGCTGCGGGGCTCTATCTTCTGGGGCAGCCGACGGCCGGGGCCATCGGTCTGGGACTGGCGCTGGCACTGTCCTCGACGGCCGTGGTGCTGCCCATGGTCGGCACGCAGAGCGCGGTAGGCAGGGCCGCCTTCTCCATGCTGCTGTTCGAGGATCTGGCGCTGGTGCCGATCATCTTCATGCTGGGCGCGCTCGCGCCGTCCGTGGCGGCGAGCCCGGACGGGGCCTGGCACGAGTTGGTCAGCACATTGCTGAGGGGCGGGATCACCATTGCGGTGATGCTCGTGCTCGGCCGCTTCTTCCTGCCGCATATCTTCAGCCAGGCCGCGCGGACCAAGAGCCCTGAAGTGTTCCTGGCCGCCAGCCTGCTCGTCGTGATCATCTCCAGCCTCGCCACGTCTATCGCGGGCCTGTCGCCGATCGTGGGCGCGCTGCTCGCGGGGCTGCTGATCGCGGAGACCGACTATCATGGTGAAGTCGAGGTGATGACGGCGCCGTTCAAGGGCCTTGCGCTCGGCGTCTTCCTGATCACCGTGGGCATGAGCCTGGATATCCGGGTCATCCTGGCCAACTGGCCCAGCCTGCTGCTGGCGGTCATGGGCGTCGTCATCGTCAAGACGCTGGTGACGGCGCTGCTGCTTTACATCTCGGGCGCGCGCAAGGGGCTGGCGCTGGAAGTGGGCGTGCTGATGTCCAGCCCGTCCGAGACCACGCTGATCGTGCTGTCCGCCGCCGCGGCGGCGCAACTGATCCTGCCGTCCACCGCCGCCTTCTGGCAGATCGTGACCGCGATCGGCCTCACCATCACGCCGGTGCTGGCGAAGATCGGCCATGACATAGCCCGGCGTTTGGAAATGGCGCTGGGCGAGGAACGCGTGGAAGCGGGCGAGGAGCAGACCGAGGCGGCAGCCGTCGTCATCGGCTTCGGCCGCGTCGGCCATATGGTCTGCGACCTGCTCAAGACCCACAACCAACGCTACATCGTCGTGGAATCGGACCCCGATGCCGTGGCGGAGGCGCGGCGGAACGGATATCCGATCCTCTTCGGCGACGTCGCTCGGACGGAAATGCTCGACAAGCTGCGGCTGGGCCACGCACGCGCGCTGATCCTGACCATGGACGACCCGGTGCTGTCGGTGCGCGTGACGAAGCGGGTGCGCGGCTGGGTGCCGGACCTGCCCATCATCGCCCGCGCCCGCGACACGGACCATGCGGCCCAGCTCTACAAAGCCGGCGCCAGCGATGCAGTACCCGAAACGCTGGAAAGCTCGCTGCAGCTGGCCGAGACCGCGCTGGTCGACCTGGGCGTTGCGATGGGGCCGGTGATCGCCTCCATCCACCAGATGCGCGAAGATCTGCGCATGGGGATCAAGGACGCGGCGCACCTGGAACAGACGCCCAAGCTGCGACGGCTGCGGCCGGACGAAGTGGGATAGGGGCGCTACGACGCCGGGCTGAACACCGACCAGCCGGTGCGCTGGGCCAGTTCCTCCAGCGCCAGCGTGCCGAGATGGCTGTTGCCGCTGTCGTTGAGGCCGGGCGACCAGACCGCGATCGAAGCGCGGCCCGGCACGATCGCCAATATGCCGCCGCCCACTCCGGACTTTCCGGGAATACCTACGCGGAAGGCGAAGTCGCCCGAGGCATCGTAATGGCCGCAGGTCAGCATAAGAGCATTGATGCGCCGCGCCCGCCGGGGAGAGACGACGCGGCCACCCTCTGGATGGTGCCCGTCCAGCATCAGGTAGCGGCCGGCAAGCGCGAGTTGGCGACAGTTCATCTCGATCGCGCACTGGTGGAAATAGGTGCCCAGGACCAGATCGACCGGATGCCGGATGTTGCCGAAGGCGCTCATATAATGGGCGAGCGCCATGTTGCGGTGGCCTGTGGTGGTTTCCGACGCGGCGACCGCCTGGTTGACGCGGATGCTGTCGTCGCCCGACAGGTATCGGATGAAGCGGAGCATCTCGCCGATGGCGACGCGCGGCTGGTGGCCGCCCAGATTGACGTCGGCGACGACAATCGCGCCGGCGTTGATGAAGGGGTTGCGGGGGATACCATGCTCATATTCGAGCTGGGTGATCGAGTTGAAGGCGTTACCCGAAGGCTCCCGCCCTACCCGTTCCCACAGCTGGTCGCCGACCTTGCCGAGTGCCAGGGTCAGCGCGAAAACCTTCGAGATGGACTGGATGGTGAAGCCTGTATCGGCATTCCCGCCGGTGAACAGGCCGCCGTCCGCGGTCGCGATGGCAATGCCGAACTGCGCCGGATCGACCTTGGCCAGCTCGGGGATATAGCTCGCGACCTGCCCGCGATCCTTTGCTCCCGCCATGGCCGCCGCGATCCCGGCGGTCAGTTCGGCAAGATCCACTGGCAATATCCCGCCTTCCCCATCATTATGGCCAGGACGATGCTATCGCAAAGCAGCCCGAGAAAGAAGGGCCGCCGCCCTCAGGGCGCGGTGATTTCCACGCGGAAACCGCCATCGCCTTCGGCGACGATGGGATTGGGACCGCCAAGCGAGAAACCCTGCTCGATAGACACGCCACGCGTTCCGGTGTTGCATCCCCCCGACTCGACCGGGCGGGTATAGCGTGCCGTAAGTTGGTAAGGTGCCATGGGGGGCGAACGATAGGGCTGCCCGTTAATCACGATCTCGACCTGCCGCATCGCCGCCATGCGCGGCCCCTGTTCGCATGCCGCCGTGCCGGAAACCGGCTCGTTGAGCAAGATACGGGCGGTGGACGCACCGATCGACAGCGGCCCCGCCCACAGCGTCTCCCGGCCGAGCAGTACCCGAACCATCACGCGCGTTACGGGGACTGTAGCCCGACTGACAGGCGCGGGATTGAACACCGGCGGGGGCGCTGCTCTGGGCACGGCTATCGATTGCGTTGGCGGCGTGGGCTCAACGGTGTTTCCATAAGCAGAAGCGCCCGCGAACATCAGCGATGCGGCGATCATCATCTTCATAAAAGGCTTTCCCTCGAGAGCGAAAGCCTTGTGAATGCGAAAACTTACCGATCGGTTACGCCGCCGGTACGCTCACCAGTGCGGCCTTCACCGTGTCCAGCGCGGCCTGCGCCTTGTCGCCGTCGGGGCCGCC
Organism: Sphingobium ummariense RL-3; assembly: GCF_000447205.1. Taxonomy (GTDB): domain Bacteria; phylum Pseudomonadota; class Alphaproteobacteria; order Sphingomonadales; family Sphingomonadaceae; genus Sphingobium; species Sphingobium ummariense. The sequence continues at coordinate 15,213 of NZ_AUWY01000074.1, forward strand.
GCCTTGGGCCATGTCGGGACGGCCGCCACCGCCCTTCCCGCCCAGCGCTTCGACGCCGGCACGAACCAGGTCGACGGCGCTGATCGTGCCGGTGAGGTCGTCCGTGACGCCTACGGCAATGCTGGCTCGTCCCTCGACGACCGCCAGCACCGCAGACACGCCGCTGCCAAGCGTCGCCTTATTCTGATCGACGATGCCGCGCAGTTCCTTGGGATCGAGGCCCTCGATCACCTGTCCGATGAAGCTGACCGACCCGACCTGCTCCGGCCCAGCCGCCTTGGCCGCGCCGCCGCCGCCCAGCGCCAAGGCCTTCTTCGCTTCGGCCAGTTCGCGTTCCAGCCTGCGGCTCTGCTCGACCAGGGCGGCGATGCGCGCGGGCACATCCTCCGGCGTGGTCTTGAGCGCGGCGGCGGTCTGGCGCAGCTTGTCGTCGCGCTCGGTCAGCCACAAGCGCGCGGCTTCGCCCGTCAGCGCCTCGATGCGGCGCACGCCCGAGGAGACGGCACTTTCCGAGATGATCTTGAACAGAGCGATGTCGCCGGTGGCGTTGACATGGGTGCCGCCGCACAGTTCGACCGAATAATGCAATTCCTCGCCCAGCGGCCCCCCGCGGCCCATGGAAAGGACGCGCACTTCATCGCCATATTTCTCGCCGAACAGCGCCATGGCGCCCGCCGCGATGGCGTCGTCGGGGGTCATCAGGCGCGTATTGACCGCCTCATTATAGCGTATTTGCCCGTTCACATCGGCTTCGACGGCGGCGATCTGCTTGTGGGTCAGCGCTTCGGGATGCGAGAAGTCGAAGCGCAGGCGGTCGGGCGCGACCAGGCTGCCCTTCTGCGTCACATGCGCGCCCAGTTCCTTGCGTAGCGCGGCGTGGAGCAGGTGGGTGGCGCTGTGATTGGCGCGGATGCGGTCGCGACGATCGACGTCGATGGCGAGGGATACCGTATCGCCGACCTTGATGCTGCCGGACTCCACCTTCGCCTTGTGCGCGTGGAGGCGGCCGAGCGGCTTGGACGTGTCCTCGACCGTCGCGGCAAAGCCCGCCTGCGTCGTGATCGTGCCCGCGTCGCCCATCTGGCCGCCGCTTTCGCCGTAGAATGGCGTCTGGTTGGTGATGATGACGACCTCGTCGCCCGCCGATGCGCTGTCGACGCGCGCGCCGTCCTTGACGATCGCGCGGACTTCGCCTTCGCCCCTGGTCGAGGCGTAGCCGATGAATTCGGTGTTGCCGACTTCCTCGGCGATGTCGAACCAGATCTCGTCCGACGCCTTCTCGCCCGATCCCTTCCAGGCAGCGCGGGCGGCGGCTTTCTGTTCCGCCATGGCGCTGTCGAAGCCGGCGCGGTCGACGGAAAGGCCCCTGCCCCGCAGCGCGTCCTCGGTCAGGTCGTAGGGGAAGCCATAGGTGTCGTAGAGCCGGAACGCGGTCTCACCCGGCAAGGTACCACCTTCGGCCATGCCGACGGTGGCTTCGTCCAGAAGTTTCAGGCCGTTTTCCAGAGTCTTGCGAAACCTTGTTTCCTCGCGGAGCAAGGTTTCCTCGATAAGCGGCTGGGCGCGCACCAGTTCGGGATAAGCGCCGCCCATTTCCGAGACGAGGCTGGAGACGAGGCGGTACATCAGCGGCTCCTTCGCGCCGATGATGTGCGCGTGGCGCATGGCGCGGCGCATGATGCGGCGGAGCACATAACCGCGCCCCTCGTTCGCCGGCAGCACGCCGTCGGCGATGAGGAAGCTGGTCGAGCGCAGATGATCGGCGATGACGCGGTGGCTGGCCTTGTACTCGCCGTCGGTCGCGGTGCGGGTCAGCGCGCCGCTCTCGGCGATTAGCGCCTTGAAGGTGTCGGTGTCGTAATTGTCGTGGACGCCCTGAAGGACGGCCGCGATGCGCTCCAGCCCCATGCCGGTGTCGATGCTGGGCCTGGGCAGTTCGGAGACGATCTCGTTCGCTTCCTGCTCATATTGCATGAAGACGAGGTTCCAGATTTCGACGAAACGGTCGCCATCCTCTTCAGAGCTTCCCGGAGGGCCGCCCCAGATATGATCGCCATGGTCGTAGAAGATCTCCGAGCAGGGACCGCAGGGGCCGCTGTCGCCCATCGCCCAGAAATTGTCCTTGGTCGGGATGCGGATGATCCGCTCCTCGGGCAGGCCGGCGATCTTCTTCCAGAGATCGAACGCCTCGTCGTCGGTGTGATAGACGGTGGCGGTCAGCTTCTCCGGCGGGAGGCCCCATTCCTTGGTGAGCAGGGTCCAGGCATGGGTGATCGCCTGCTCCTTGAAATAGTCGCCGAAGCTGAAATTCCCCAGCATTTCAAAGAAGGTATGGTGGCGCGCGGTGTAGCCGACATTGTCGAGGTCGTTATGCTTGCCGCCAGCGCGCACCGACTTCTGCGAGGATGTCGCGGTCTTGTAGGGGCGGGTTTCGAGGCCAGTGAAGACATTCTTGAACGGCACCATGCCGGCGTTGACGAACATCAGCGTCGGATCATTGTGCGGCACCAGCGGCGCCGAAGGAACGATGGTGTGGCCGTTTGCCCCGAAATAGTCGAGGAAGGAGCGGCGAATGTCGTTGGTCGAGGTCATGGCCGCGATGTAAGCGAGAGCGCTCCGGCGCACAAGCGGGGCTTTTGGGCGTGGGAAATTGAGGGCCTGGGGCGATTTGGGTGGGAAGGGGACATATTTATCGTCACGCAACCTGCATGAGCGCCACCGATTATGATCTCGAACTTGAGCAGTTGGAAGAGCGCGCTACGGGTAAGCTCGCAACCGCCGACACGTTCGACGGCGCGGCGTTCGAAGCGCTCTCTACAATCATATCTCGGACAAAGCCCGGGACCTTCGAGAAGTGAGCGTTGTTTCGAAGCAAATCCTTCGTTCGCTGCGGAAAACCGCCGCAAACACTCAAATGACGGCGTGACGGATCCCGTAAATTCATCGCTTAAGACGGATAAAAATTCGTTCAGTAGACATCGCGTCGGTAGCGTCCGGCCTCAGCCAACTCGCTCAGTATCTCTTCGCCCAGCATTTCGGCAAGGGCGGAATGAACGCCTGCAGCCATGCCATCGAGGCTGCCGCACACGAGGATGGTTGCCCCGCGAGCGAACCAGTCATCGAGGGAAGAACGGGCGCCGGCGAGAAGATGCTGAACATAGCGACCGCATTCCACATCCCGCGAGAATGCGCGGTCCAGTCGAGCTAAAGTCTCGTCCTGCAACCACATCTGCAATTCGGAATCGAAGAAGGCATCATGGGCGCGTTCTCGCTCACCGAACATCAGCCAATGCCCTTTGCACCCAGCATGTGCCTGCGCGCGCAGGTGAGATCGCAGTCCGGCAATGCCGGTGCCGTTACCGATGAGGATCAACGGCGCGCCATTGGCCTCGACCCGGAATTCGGGGTTCGGGCGCACGCGCATGGCGACCGTCCCGCCGACTTTGATCCCTGCTGTTAGCCAACCCGAGCCGATACCGAGATTGCCGTCCGGACGACGTACCTGGCGCACCACCAGATCCACGGTGCCATCCTCAACTATAGACGCGATGGAATATTCCCGCGGGGGCAGAATGGAGTGCGGCAGGCTGGCCATGACGGCAACGCCCCGCCCGCCATCGCGCCTCGCCGCGTCCACAAATGCCTGCTTGGCGAGCTGGTCAGAAGCGACAGCCGCGCCAGTCCCTTCCTCAAGAAGCTTGGGCTGCACCTCCGCGAGATCGCCTGCCTGCCAGCGAATGTCGTCGTGCGGAGGCTTGAGCTTCAGATGATAGACCGGAGCGTGCGCGCTGCCGGGATTAAGAGTCGTCCGTTGCACCAGCGTCCAGTCGGACATTTCGGGTGTCACTGCACGCGCGGGCTCGTGCGCGCCCAGGCTGGCAAGCAGCGCCTGCCATTCCCGATCGGCGAGCGGATCGTTCCGATCTATCAGGATCGCATCGCGCATGGGCCTCGCGCCGCAGGAGATCAGCCATTGGTCGACCTTTCGCCCGAAGGCGCAGAAGGCGCGATATTCCCGATCGCCAAGCGCCAGGAGGCCGAACTCCAGATGCGAGAGGTCGATCGATGCCAGCATCCGTCGGGCAAAGTCCTTGGCCATGTCCGGCGGTTCACCTTCGCCATAGGTGCTCACGACAAGCAACAGGCGCCGGGTTGCGGCGAGCAGCTCCGGCGTCAGCGCGTGCAACTGCACGACGCGCGCTGACGCGCCTCCGTCCGCGAAAGCTATCGCGGCGTCGCGGGCCTTGAGCTCTGCAGTCCCGGTCTGGCTCGCGAAAGCGATCACAAGGTCGTTCGGTCCGGCAGGCTTGAGTTCCTTTGCGAGCCTTCGCGCTTGGCGCTGACGCCTCCGTCGGGACAAATAGAGCAGGTAGCCGGTAATCGCGAACAAGGGCATCGTCATACTGCTGACGAAGATGATGATGCGACCGCCGATGCCTAAGAATGCGCCGCGATGCACTTCGACCATGCTCTGCGAAACGATCGTGCCGATCGATCGCGTGTCATAGAGGTCACGGCGGGTTCGCTCGCCCGTCCGTGTGTTGTAGCTGAAGCGATCCCACTGCCGCTCGTGGCGCGCATCTTTCGGAAGCGCCTGGAGATTGAGGACAGGCTTGCCGGGAGAAGGTGCGCTGATCGCCACCCAGGCGTAGCGATCCCGCGTTTCTTTCCGAAAATTGGCCCAGGCGCGGTCCAGAGAGACGGACGCGGACTTCTTTGCCTTCGCCGGCGCTTCATCGCCGTCCTTGCCGACGGCCTTGCCGGTCAACGTGTAGGTCGCCGCGCGCCGATACCAGTCATAGCTCCACCACAGACCCGTCGTCGCGCTCAGCAGATAGGCGGCCAGGACCCATGTGCCGACGATCGCATGCAGGGCTCTCCACATGTTCCGGCCTGATTTACGAAGGTCCAGAACGAGCCATTCGCGCCAGTCCCCCGCCCGCCGCGGCCAGCGGAGATAGAGGCCCGAGAGCGAAAAGAAGATCAGCGCCAGCGCCGCGAAGCCTGTTATCTGCCTACCTATTCCCGATCCGCCGCCAGGAAGCGCAAGCCAGCGATGAAGGTCTTCGACCGTGGCAAAGAAGGAAGCCCCCCGAGGCTCACCGAGCCATTCGCCCGTCGCACGGTCTACCCGGCCATCCAGACGCACAGCTTTGCCCTGCCTCTTTACAAGCCGGACGCCGTGCGAGCGATCACGCGCCATCTCCCACTCGATCCGCCTGAAGCGGTAGCCGGGATGCTGCGCCTCGACGCGAGCGACGAGCGCGTCCGGGCTGAGATCTGGAGTGGCTGGGACGCCGCGAAAGAAAAGGGAGGGCGACAAGGCCTCCATGATTTCGTCTTCGAAGCTCATGGTCGCGCCAGTGACGTCCATCACCGCGAGAACCAGGCCCGCCGTGATGCCGAGAAACCAGTGGGCCTGGAAGATGACGCGCTTCGTCACTCTATGACCTGCTCCGCACTTGCTGGGGTTGGCTGGGGAGATCGATCGTCAACGAAGCCCGCACCGTGCGGCTCGCGCCGACATTCAGAGTGTTCCCTCCGGTCGCCCAGTAGCGCTTGTTGGTAAGGTTATCGCCGTTGAGGCGGAAGGTCAGGCTGGTTCCGCTTTTCAGCGTGAACCTGTAGCTGCCCCCGAGGCTGTAGGTGACGAAGCCCGGCAGGACAGCGAGATTGGCCGCATCGGCATAACGGCTTCCGATATAGTAGGCCCCTGCATTGATCGCGAGGCGGTCGATCGCAGGTAGGCGATACTGGACGAAGGCGGAACCGGACCATTCCGGAGTGTTGACCACGCGCTTGCCGTTCAGGGTCGCCGATCCGGTTTCACGCTGTTTGGCATTGAGATATTGGCCGCTCAGCGCGACCTCGAAGCCATGGCCGAGCGCTCCCAGCAGCGAGCCTTCCACGCCGCGGTGGACCGCGCGCCCGTCGACCACAAACAGATTATCCGCATTGGCATAGCTTAGCGCGCGATCGATGTTGAACCAGGAGAGCGACGCCATCGCACCGAGCAGCTTCATGCGAACGCCCGCTTCCCACTGGCGGCTGCGGGCGGCCGGCAATGTCTCGCCCGCATTCGTGGTACCATCGGGCGCCAGGCCCGCGCTTTCGAGACCCTGGATATACGATGAGTAGAGGCTGGAAGCGGATGTCAGATGGAGAATGCCGGCGACGGTCGGTGTGACCGTCCGAAGGGTGTAGTCCTGCGAGGCCGTGCGGGTGCGGTATTCGACCGCACGGGCTCCGCCGATCAAGTCGAAGCGGGAGCCGAGCGAGATCACGTCCATGACATAGGCGCCGCTGTCGGTGACGGTGTTGCCGCCGAGCACCGTGCGGCTCGCTGGAACGAGGCTCGACAGGTCGATCGTGACAGGATCGTAGAGGTTCTGTGCGATGGGAGCATATCGCGTCTGCGGCTGATCCCGCCGATATTGGCGAGTCCGCGAAACGCCGAGCAGCAGAGCATGCTGAAGCTGGCCGGTCTCGAGCTTTCCGCCGATTTCCGCCCGCACATAGCGGTTCTGCCAGAACTGATCGGGCGTGCGGGTGAGCGTGAGCCGGCCTGCTCCGGTAGCGAGGTTGACCGACCCGAGCGCCACGATCAGCCGGTCGCGGTGCGCGCTGCTTATGCCGCCTTCAATGCGGGCACTCCAAGTGCCAGCCAAAGCATAATCGGCGCGGGCGGTGAGATTGAGCCCCTCCGTCTTGAAGGGCGCGCCTGCTGGCGCATAACGGTTGGACGGAGACGGTATGTTCGGAAGCGTGATCGTGCCGCGAACAGCCGCAGGGAGGCTTACGCCGCCTGGCTCCTCGCCCTCTCTTCGATAATATTCAGCATCTACACGGAAGGAAAGCCTCTCGCGCGCCTGCCAATCGAACGCGCCGGACACCATCTGCCGGTTGCCGCTGACACCATCGGTCGTAGATTCCGTTTTGGCGCCGAAGGCGTTGATCCGGACGCCGACCTGACCGTCGCTTCCAAAACGACGACCGATATCAACACCGCCACCGAAACCGCCTTGCGCATCGACGATCCCGTAGGCCGCCGTTACATCCTGAGCGCCAGCACGTTTGGTTACGAGGTTGATGATCCCCGAAGGATTGGCAAAGCCGTAGTAGAGCGCGGACGCGCCCTTCAGCAACTCGACCCGCTCCTTGTTCTCGATCGGCATCGGCGCAAAGTTGATGATGGGAAGACCGCCGTTCAGTCGATAATTCGTCTGTGCATCGACCGCGATACCGCGCGCAACGAAGGTATTGGTGTTGAAAGGACTTGTCGTCTGCTGGGTGACGCCGGGCGTATTGCGCAGCGCGTCGTCCAGCCCCTGCGCGCCCTGATCATCCAACAAGGATCTGGGCACGACATTGATCGTCGTCGGCGTATCGAGGACGCCGCGATTGCGAAATGCCCCGACTTGGACAACATCGACCGAATAGCCGTCGCGTTGCCCCGTCACCACGATCTCTTCGTCAAGGCGGCGCTCTTGGGCCATAGCGGGGGAAGCGATCGCAGCGGTCGCCACCGCAGCCATGGTAGAAAGCCGGTACATCGGGGGCCCCTTAAAATCCGGTCCCCATTACCTTCGTTGCAAGTGCATCGCAATAGCTGAATTGATCCGAGGGGTTAGCGGCACTACTGCCAGTGCCTGGGACAATCGTGTTCGCGTGAAAACGTAAGCCGTTGAGGAACAGCTGCGTGCATACACTTGCCTGCTCACTGACCGGGCAAAGGCGGATGAGGTTTGGGCTCAGCTGATGAGCGTTCCTGGCGTTGGACCGATCACCGCGCTCACCTACACCTCGACCATTGAGGATCCGCACTGTTTTGCGAGAAGCGACAATGTCGGCGCCTATCATTACCTGCAGCCGACAAGAAAAGGCTTAGCGCGTCGGGTCCGTCAGACGTTGGCCTGGATGCGACCAGCGCTGTTGGCAATCACCACCATTGGCGCCGGCAAGGATTGCAACCACCCCATGGCCCGCGAGCAGGGACCTCCCACGCTAAGTTAGATCGCTGAGCTTCAGCTGGTGGCGATGGAAGCCACGCCAGCACTTCGCTTGCGGCTCTTTCATTTTGCTCAAGCTATCGAGGACGGCAGAATGGAGGCGACCGCGCGGGAATCGCCACTGCTCACATGTGACCGTCGCCTGAGCCAAAATCCTTGATCGCAGGGCGCCGTGCAGACATGACAGCACCCCGCCGTTATAGGCGGCGGATCAGCTCGAATGTTCAGAGCTTTTCGTCGTGGTACTTTCGGGCTTGGCTTTCCGATCGTGCGCGATGCGGATCAGATACTGACGGATGTCCTCGGCGGCGCCTCGGTCGAGCACGTCGGCGAAGCTCGCCATGCCCGAATCGCTGAGGCCACCCTCGAGCAGGATCGTGAACCAGGCGTCGCTACCCAGCGTCGGGCTGTAGCGCAGATCCGGCTGATTGCCGAGGCTTACCGCGTCATAGCCGTGGCAGACGGCGCAGTAACGCGCATATTTGTCGCGCCCGCGCGCCGCCGCCGCCGGCGATCCCGTCACCGGCGGGGGATCGAGCACCATCGGCTGTGCCGCGGGGGCAGCCGGGAGCTGCACCTTGCCGTCCAGCGCGAACACCAGCAGCCAGTCCAGGTTCGGGCGCCGCCCATCCTTGTCCACCATCCGGCACGCCGAGCCGTACACCCCGCCGCATCCGGCAAGCACGGCGAGATATTGCTTGCCCCGCACGCTATAGGTCATCGGCGCGGCGAGCACGCCCGCCTGCAGCCATTGCGACCAGAGTTCCTTGCCGTCGCTGGCGCGCATCACCTTCAGGAAACCGGTGCCGGTGCCCTGCACGACGAGATCGCCGGCGGTGGTGAGCACGCCGCCATTGCCGAACGTATCGCGCGGCGCCCGCCAGGCCTCCCGCTGGCGCACCGGGTCCCAGGCCAGCAGATAGCCCTTGGCCGCCTGGATCGGCGGGGTCAGGCTCGGATCGCGGGTGCCCAGGCGGGTGGCAGTGTTGTAGCCGATTGGCGACTTGCGAAAGGCGGGATCGCCGACGAACAGGACGGACAGCTCCTGCGCGGGGATATAGACCAGCCCGGTCCCCGGATTGTACGCCATCGGCGGCCAGTTGTGCCCGCCGAGCGAACTCGGCGTCGCATAGAAGGGCTTGCCCCGCTCGCTGTAGCGCGCCTCGGGATTTTCCACCGGTCGGCCGGTGGAAAGGTCGATCTTCTCCGCCCAGTTCGCCGGCACGTATTTTTCGGCGGAGATCAGCTTTCCCGTGGCGCGATCGAGGACATAGAAGAACCCGTTCTTCGGTGCCTGCATCAGCACCTTGCGCACCTCGCCGCCGATCTTGAGGTCGGCGAGGATCATGTGCTGCGTGGCGGTATAGTCCCACTCGTCGCCGGGGACGAGCTGATAGTGCCAGACATATTTGCCCGTATCCGGCCGCACCGCGACGATCGACGACAGGAACAAATTGTCGCCCCTGCCCTCGCTGCGCGCCGCGCGGGACCAGGGCGAGCCGTTGCCCGTCCCGATATAGAGCAGATCGAGCTCGGGATCATAAGCGAAGGCATCCCAGGCGGTGCCGCCGCCGGCCTTCTGCCGCCACCAGGCGTCGCCCGACCATGTCTTCGCCGCCGCCGCCATCTGCGGGTCCGACACCTCGCCGTCCGGCTTGCCGGGCTCGCCAGGCACCGTATAGAAGCGCCAGATCCGACGGCCGGTGTTCACATCATAGGCGCCGACATAGCCGCGCACCCCCAGTTCCGCGCCGCCATTGCCGATAATGACCTTGCCCTTGATGACGCGGGGGGCTCCCGTGATCGTGTACGGCGCGCGCTCATCCGTCGTCTGTACGCTCCACACCGGCTTGCCCGTCCTGCCGTTCAGCGCGATCAGCCGCCCGTCGAGCGTTCCGACAAAGACGCGCCCGTTCCACACGGCGACACCGCGGTTCACCGCGTCGCAGCATGCCTTGACCAGCTGGCGGCGGGGCACTTCGGGATCGAACGCCCATAACGGCTTGCCGGTCGCCGCGTCATAAGCCTTCACCATGCTCCAGGCGGTCGAGACATAGAGCACGCCATCGACCACCAGCGGCGTCGCTTCCTCGCCGCGCGACAGGTTCAAATCGTCATACCACACAAGGCCGAGACGGTTCGCGTTACTCGCATCGATCTGCGTCAACGGGCTGAATCGTTGCTCGTCGTCGGTGCGGCCGGTCCGGATCCAGTCGCCGTCGCCCTTCTGCACCGACGAGCCTTGCAGCCCACAGCTTCCCGTCACCAGGGCGGCGCAAATGAGCAGGATGCGGGCGAACGGGGAAGGCTTGTCAGGCATTGGCGGTCATTGCTCCCCCAGATAGGTGGCTAACCCGGCATCCCATGGCGCCCGGCGCCCTTCCTGTTCAGCCCGATCGATCCGTCCGAACGCGGACTGGACGTAGCGCACGCCCAACCAGCGCAGCGGCTCCGGCTCCCACCGCCGCGTTCGCGTGCGATGCAGTGGAAGGCCCTCCAGCCCCGTCTCCCGGCCGGTGATGAGGCCGGCGAGCAGCTTGCCCGACAGATGGCTGGTCGAAACGCCGCGACCGGTATAGCCGTGCAACTGGCCGATCCTGGCCGTGGGGTCGAAGCTGACGGTCGGCATCCAATCGCGCGGCACCCCCAGATAGCCGCCCCATTGGTGCGAGAAGCCGACCCGCGTCACCGCCGGGAACCAAGCGCACAGGCTGTCGCGCATCCAGCCATAGAAGCGCGCGCTCTGCTGCGTCACATCCGGTGTGGTCGAGCCATAGGTGTAAAGCGCACCCCGGCTGCCATAGAGGATGCGCCCATCGGCGGTGCGGGTCAGATAGTTCTTCAGGTGCGATTGCGAACTCAGGCTCTCGTGCCCGGCCCAGCCGATCTCCGCCCACACATCCGCGGGCAGCGGATTGGTCAGGACGATCATCGACGACATCGGCAACACGTGCCGACGGAAGCTGGGGAGTCCCGGAAGATATGCCTCGGCGGCGACCACCAGCGCCTTGCGCGCGTGCACGGTACCCGTGGCGGTGACCAGCCGGGGGGATTGCGCGGACTCCACGCCCTCGACCGCAGTCTGCTCGTAGATGGTGCCGCCCAGCCGCTCGACCGCGCGTGCCAGGCCGCGCACCAGGTTGCCGGGATGGACCGAGGCGCCAGCCTCCGTCCGCAGTGCGCCGACGATGCCCTTCGCCGCCACGCGCGTCCGCGCCTCGCACGCGTCGAGCAGCCGGTTGCCCTCGCCCAGGCCGAGCCGTTCATAGATGTCGAACGTGCTGCGCAACGCGGGCAGTTGATGCTCGCCGATCGCGACGCTGAGCAGTCCGCCGGCGACATAGTGCGCGTCGACGCCCTCGCGCGCGGTAAATGCGCCAATCTCTTCTACCGAGGCCTGTAGCGCCAGGATCGTGCGGCGCGCCTGCTCGACGCCGAACGTCCTGGTGAGGGGGCCGGGATCGACGGGGAAGCGCGGGGAGCACCAGCCGCCGTTGCGCCCGGAGGCGCCGTATCCCGCGATCTCCCGCTCGACGATCGCGACATCCAGCGAAGGATCGTCGCGCAGCAGATGATAGGCGGTCCAAAGTCCCGAAAACCCGCCACCCAGGATCGCCACGTCGACGGTCACGTCGCCGCTGACGGAAGGGCGCGGCGTCAGATCGTCTGCTGCCGTCTCCAGCCAGAAGCTGGTTTGTCGATAGGCATCGACACCGCGTACATCGCTCACGCAGTCGCGCTTTCGTCGAACAGGATGAAGATCTTCCGGCATGTCTCGCGCACGTCCCAGACGCCCAGGCTGTTCTCGGGGAAATAGATTACGTCGCCGCCGTTGATGACGACGGGCTCGCCATCCTCGGGCTCGAACGTGCAGTCGCCCTCCAGAAAGTGGCAGAACTCGGCCTGGGTGATCTGGCGGCGCCAGCGGCCGGGCGTGCACTCCCACACGCCACACCGCGTTCCCGCAGCGGACGAAGAAGGCTGCGACATCGAACGGACGTGCGACACCGGCACACCAAGCGGTTCGGGGACCGGCTTGCCCTCGCCCAGCGCATCGAATGCTTGGCGCGCCATGAACTTGATTGCTGCCATGAACCCTCCTCTCCCCTTCGGTAAGCGCTAAGCTGCGGCAGCGGCGTTGGAGACTGAAGTTGCGTTCGCGGATCGCGCTGGTGTCGCTAAGTCACCGCGTCAAAGCGGGCGCAACACCCGGTCGAGAAACAGCCTCGTGCGATCCTCCTGCGGGTCGGTCAGCATCGCGCGCGCGGCGCCCTGTTCCACCACGGTGCCGCCGTCCATGAAGATCGCGCGGTCGGCCACCTCGCGAGCAAAGGCGATCTCGTGCGTGACGACGATCAACGTCATGCCCTCTTCGGCGAGAGACCGCATGATCTGCAGCACCTCGCCGACCCGTTCGGGATCGAGCGCGGAGGTCGGCTCATCGAACAGGATGGCGTCCGGCCGCATGGCCAGCGCGCGGGCGATGCCGACGCGCTGCTGCTGCCCACCGGACAGGCGGGCGGGATAGTCGTCGGCGCGATCCGCCATGCCCACGCGCGCGAGCAGGTCGCGCCCCCGCGCCTCCGCCTCCGTCCTATCTTCGCGCAGGACATGGATCGGGCCCTCCACGACATTCTGGAGGACGGTTCGATGCGGAAAGAGGTTGAACCGCTGGAAGACCATCGACACCGATCGGCGGATGGCCGACAGCGACGCGTCGCTCATCTCCCGCCCGGCCACCCGGACCCGCCCCGAATCGGCGCGTTCGAGTCCGTTGAGGCAGCGCAACACCGTCGATTTGCCTGATCCCGACGGCCCGAGCAGGCACACCACCTCGCCCGCCTCCACGGCGAAGGAGACACCGCGCAGCACGCGGTTCGCGCCGAAAGCCTTGTGGATGTTCTCGACCGCGATCATCGGCTCGCCATCCGGCGTTCGAGCAGCCGCACCGCCGCCGCCAGCGGCAGGCTGGCGGCCAGATACAGCAACGCGATCAGCACATAGACCGTGCCGTTCTTGAAGGTGGAGATCGCGAGCAATTGCCCTGCCCGGGTCAACTCCGCGATGGTGATGGTGGACGCGATGGATGAATCCTTCAGCAGCATCACCGCAGTGTTGCCGAACGGCGGCAGCGCGATGCGGATGCCCAGCGGCAGCACCACCCGCCGCATCACCAGGCGATCGTCCATGCCGAGCGATTGCGCCGCCTCCAGCAGGGCGGGATCAACCGCCTCGAAGCCGGCGCGAAAATTCTCCGCCTGATAGACGGAGTAGGCGAGGCCGAGGCCGATCACGCCGGCGGCGAAGGGATACAGGTTGATGCCGATCTCGGGCAGCACGAAATAGACGCAGAACAGCTGTACGATGATCGGGATACCGCGCACGACGTTGATGATGGCGGCGGTCGCCGCCCGCAAACCGATGAAGCGGGATCGCGCCATCGTCGCCCATACAAGCCCCAGCAGCACGCTCACGACTAATGCACACAGCGTGAGGAGAATGGTGGTATAAAGGCCGCGCAGCAGCACCGGCAGGAAGATGGCCGAGTCCGTCAGGAATTCCGCCATCAGGTCAGCCCCCATTGTGTCCGAATTTGCGCAAGTCGCGCCGGCCGCAAACGCTCGATCGCGGCATCGATACGTGCCAGGGCGGGATCATGGCGACGCATGATGAGGCACAGCGCCTCCTTGCCCGGCGAGACGAACTCCGCCGCAAGACGCAGCTTCTCGCGCGGGCGCACGCGCAGCTGATAGGCGAGCACCGGCGCGTCGCCATAGCCCGCATCCAGGCGCCCATGATCGAGATCGCGCATGACATCGGCCAGGCTCTCGTATGTCGCCACGTTCGCCACGCCCGCCTCCGTCAGCTGGTCGGTGAAGCGCGTGCCCACCTGCGCCCCGACCCGCAGCCGCCGAACCGCGCGAAGATCTGCGAACGGTCCAGCATCTCGGTGCACGACCAGCCCGCCGCCATATTCGTACAGGGGCTTGCTGAAGGCGACGATCTTCTCGCGCTCGGGCGTGCGCAGCATGGCCGCGGCAATCAGGTCGATGCGGTGGGTAAGCAGGGACGAGATCAGCGCTGAAAAGGGCGTGATGGCCGTGTCGACCGGGATGCTCGCCGCTTCCGTCACCGCCATCGCCATGTCGATCATCGATCCGGTCAGATCGTTGGTCGCGGGATCGACGAAGCTGAACGGCACCCCGGTCGGCGAAGAGCCGATTCGCAGCGTTCCCTTTTCCCGCGCCGGCTCGCATGCCGCCAGCACCACGCACGCGGCCAGCCCTGCGAGCGCGGTGCGCCGTGACGGCAAAGCAGGAAGCGATCTGGTTTGAAGCACGGGAGGATGGTGCGCTGCGGCTCCAGGCATGCAAAGATGACAAGTGGCAGCTCGGTGGTGATGACAAATCACCGCCGGCATTTCAGCCGCGCGCTTCGACCATCATCTTTTCCAGCCAGCGTCGAAAACCCTGGATCACGGGCTCCTGCCAGCGTTCCCGGCGTGCGGTGAAGACGTAACCGCCCAGAAAGACGGGGCCGAAATCGCCGATTTCGATCAGCGCCCCCTGATCCAGATCATCGGCCGCCAACAGTGTGTTGGTGAGCGCTATGCCCTGGCCCCGGCGTGCCGCGGCCACCGTCATGTGCGCGTGCCACAGCTTCGCTCCACCCAGCGTGTCGCCCACCTCGACATCATGCGCGCGAAACCAGCGACGCCACTGGCTGGTGTCCGATTCGTGCAGCAGCGGCGCGTCGAGTAGCGCGGACGGCGTATCGAAGCCGGCGCTCTGCCGCAGGAACTCCGGCGCGGCAACGGCGATGATTCGCGGCCGCAGGATCTCGACCGAACGCGTATCTTCGTCCTGCGCGGCCGGAGCCTCGCCATCGATGGCATAGGAGATATGCGCGTCCGCCTCGTGCGAGGCGAAGCGCGGGATATTGTCTGTCGGTTGCACTTCCAGTTCAACTTCCGGATGCAGCGCGCTGAAGCCGCCGAGCCGGCCGCTGAGCCATTGCGAGGCGATGCCCGGCACGGACCAGACGCGCAGCCGCCCGTCGTCGTTGCGATGGGTCAGCTCAGCACTGGCCGAGGCAAGTTCGGCCAGTGCTGCGCAGACGCGGCTGTGGAAGCGGGCGCCCTCCCGCGTCAGCCCGCCCGAGGCGCGATTGGCCAGCGGTACGCCCGCCCATTGCTCCAGCGAGCGCAGGTGCCGGCTCACGGCCGCATGATCGAGCGACAGGGCCGCCGCCGCGCGCCGGATACCGCCACACGTCCCGATCGCCTCGAATGCCCGCGTAGCGGCAAACGGCGGAAGCGCCCGCCGTTGCGCGGGTGTCAGCCCCTGTCGTGCGCTATCCCCTGCTGCCATCGTCCCACCCCCGACGTATATTACCGTCTGATGATGGCCGCTGGTGTCGCCATGTCAACAGTTTGGTGTCACAAGCGGAGGCGGAGGGCGACGTTGACCCCAGGTCACCGCGGGGCGGCGATTTCTCGCCTTCCATGAAGCGGTCCGCGTGGCGACCAATGACACCTCGGGGATGGAGGCCGCTATGCGAGAGTTGAAACCTTTGAGCGCCGTCGCCGCCGTGATGGTGCTCGGCGCCTCCGCGCAGGCGCAGACGGCACCGCGCCACGGCAGCGCCGACCTCGTCCTTGTAAACGCCAAGGTCATCACGGTCGACGCGAAGGAGCGCATCGCGCATTCGGTGGCGGTGCTGGGCAACCGCATCGTCGCGGTCGACGGAACCGACGAGTGGGTCGGTCCCACGACCAGGGTGATCGACCTCAAGGGCCGCACGCTGCTGCCCGGTTTCATCGACGCCCATTCGCACGTCGAGGGCATGGCCGACGTGCAGGCGCATACCATCGACATTCAGGCGCCGCCGCTGAAGGACGGAAAAGCGATCATCGCGCGGCTCAAGGAGGCGCAGAAGGCGCTGCCGCCACGCGCCTGGCTGCGCGGCAACGGCACCTACAATCAGGTGATGCCGACGCGCGAAGAGCTGGACGAAGCATTTCCCGACAATCCCGTGCGGCTCGACTGGAGCGCGCACGACAACCTCATCAACCACGCCGCCGCCGTCGCGCTGAAGCTCGATCGCACGTTCCCCGATCCGCCGAAGGGATCGACCGGTCGGCTGGAGCGCAATAAGGACGGCGAAGTCACGATCATCCGCGACTACAAGGTCGACTTCCCGGTGGACGCCTTCCCTTATGCCGAGAAGAAGGAGGCGTTGCGCAAGGTGCTGCGCGACTTCTACCTCCACCGTGGCGTCACCACCGTGTCCGATCTGTCGACCGCCGACGCCTATCGCGCCTATCAGGACCTGAAGGACGCAGGACAGCTGCCGACCCGCGTGCGGATGAACCCCTTCATCCGCCAGCCCGCCCAGCTTGACGCGCTGCTGACCACCGGCATGCGTACGGGGCTGGGCGACGACATGCTGATGGTTGGGGCGGTGAAGATCATCCTCGACGGCGTGTGGGGCACCACGGCGGCAGTGTACAAGCCGTTCTGGAACGGCTCGGGAACCACCTTCATCCCCAACAATATTGGCGGGACCAGCCGGAGCCAGGAGCAGCTGACACGCGAGATCGTCGCCGCACACAGGGCAGGCTGGCAGGTCGAGATCCATGCAAATGGCGATCGCGCGCAGGACATGACGCTCAATGCCTATGAGGCGGCGCAGAAGGCCTATCCGCGCCCGGACGCGCGCGACCGGATCGAGCATTTCGCGCATTTCCTGGTGCAGGACGAGGCGCGGACGGAGGAACGACTGCGCCGCATGGTGGCCGATCGCATTATCCCCTCCGCGCAAGTCGCTTTCTTGTGGCGGCTGACTGACACCAACATCCGTGAGCCGGGTATTCAGTTCTTCGCACTGCGCCGCCTGATCGATCTCGGCCTGCATCCGACCGGCGGCGTTGACAATATCGGGACGCAGCCTTTTGCGACCTATCCGATGTTCTCGATCCAGCGCGCGGTCGCCCGTGACACGAAGTACGGCAGGATCGTCCAGCCCGAACAGGCGATCACCGTCATGGAGGCGATCAAGATGTTCACGATCTGGGCGGCGGAAGCGAACTTCCTCGAAAAGTCGCTCGGCAGCATCGAGATCGGCAAGATCGCCGATTTCGTGGTGCTGGGCGGCGATCCGCTGACCACGCCCAAGACCAAGCTGTCGGAGATCCCGGTCGAGATGACGATCCTTGACGGCAAGATCCAGTACGATCGCGCCGAAGCCGCCCGCTGAACCATCCGGAGTGCCATTCATGACGACCAATCTGAGCCTCGCGGCGCGGCGCAGCGCCGCCGTTCCCCGCGGTGTCGGCTCCGCCACCGCCATCTATGCCGACCGCGCCGAGAACGCCGAACTGTGGGACGTGGAAGGGCGCCGCTTCATCGATTTCGCCGGCGGCATCGCGGTCCTCAACGTCGGCCATCGACATCCCAGGGTGATGGCTGCGGTGGGCGCGCAGCTGGATCGCTTCACCCATACCGCGTTCCAGGTCGCGCCATACGAAAACTATGTCGCGCTGGCCGAGCGGCTCAACGCGCTGGCGCCGTTCTCCGGCCCAGCCAAGACGATCCTGTTCACCACCGGCGCGGAAGCGACCGAGAACGCAGTCAAGATCGCGCGTGTCGCCACGCGGCGACCGGCGGTGATCGCCTTTGCCGGCGCCTTTCACGGCCGGACATTGCTCGCTTCCGCGCTGACCGGCAAGGTGGTGCCGTACAAACGCGGCTTCGGCCCGTTCCCGGGCGACATCCATCACATCCCCTTCCCGACGCCGGGCAGCGGCGTCGACACCGCCGCCAGCCTGCGCGCGCTCGACACGCTCTTCGCCGCCGATGTCGACCCCGCTCAGGTAGCGGCGATCATCATCGAACCGATCCAGGGCGAAGGCGGCTTCAACGTCGCACCACCAGAGCTGCTGCGCGCGCTGCGCGAACGCTGCGACGCCCATGGCATCCTGCTGATCGTAGACGAGGTGCAGACGGGCTTCGCACGCACCGGGCGCATGTTCGGCATCGAACATGCCGGCGTGGAGCCGGATCTGGTGTGCGTCGCCAAATCGATGGGCGGCGGGTTTCCGCTCTCGGGCGTGATCGGCCGGGCGGACGTAATGGACGCGGTGGATCCCGGTGGGCTGGGCGGCACCTATGGCGGCTCGCCCGTCGCCTGCGCGGCGGCACTGGCCGTGCTGGACGTGATCAACGACGAGAAGCTGTTGGAGCGCGCCTCCAGCATGGGCGCAACGATCCGCGCCCGCGTCGAAGCGGCGGCACGACGCAACGGCAGCGTGGGCATCGCCCATCTGCGCGGTCACGGCGCGATGATCGGGTTCGACATCGTCGACCCCTTCACGGGCACCGCCGATGGCGATGGTGCCCGGGCGGTCTGCGCGCGCGCGCTGGAAGCGGGGCTGATCCTGCTGTCGTGCGGCCCACAGGGCGAGACGATCCGCATCCTCGTTCCCCTGACGGCGAGCGACGGCGTGCTGGAGGAAGGGTTGTCGGCGCTGGATGCCGCACTGTTCAGTGATGCCCCAGCCGCCGCGTCGGCGGAGATCGGCAGCGAGTCGGCGCCGGCGTGAGCAGGGCCACGACGATCGGCCTCACGCGCTCCGACCTGCTGCGCGATGGCGGGTATATCGACGGCCGCTGGGTCGCCGCGACATCGACAATGCCGGTCACCAACCCGGCGGACGGATCGCTGGTTGGCAAGGTGGCGAATCTTGGCGCGGAGGCGGCGACGCAGGCGGTCGACGCGGCCGCGGCGGCACTTCCCGGCTGGCGCGCGCGCACCGGCAAGGAGCGCGCGCAGGTGCTGCGCTGCTGGCACGACCTGATGCACGCCCATGCCGACGACCTGGCGCGCCTGATGACGGCGGAGCAGGGCAAGCCCCTGGCCGAGGCGCGTGGCGAGGTCACCTATGCCGCCGCGTTCCTCGAATGGTTCGCGGAGGAAGCGAAGCGGGTGCGTGGCGAAGTGCTATCGCCGCATCTCGCCGACAAGCGTCTGGCGGTGCTGCGCCAGCCGGTCGGCGTGGTGGCGGCGGTGACACCCTGGAACTTTCCGCTGGCAATGATCACGCGCAAGGTTGGGCCGGCGCTGGCGGCGGGATGCACGGTCGTGCTCAAGCCGTCCGAACTGACCCCGTTGTCCGCGCTGGCGCTCGCCGCGCTGAGCGAGGAGGCGGGGGTGCCCGCCGGCGTCTTCAACGTCGTGGTGGGGGACGCGCCGCCGATCGGCGCCGTCCTGACCGGCGATCCGCGCGTCGCGAAGTTCACCTTCACCGGATCGACCGCGGTGGGCAAGGCGCTGGCGGCCGCCTGCACGGGCACGGTCAAGCGCGTATCGCTGGAGCTCGGCGGCAATGCACCATTCCTCGTGTTCGACGATGCCGACCTGGATGCCGCCGTCGAAGGCGCGATCGCATCCAAGTTCCGGAACACCGGCCAGACCTGCGTGTGCGCCAATCGCCTGCTGGTACAGTCCGGGATCTACGACCGCTTCGCCCGCGCGCTGGCCGAACGTGTGGGGCGGATGGTGGTCGGTGCCGGGCTCGAGGGGGTGACCGACCAGGGACCTTTGATCGACGAGCGGGCGGTGGCCAAGGCGCGGGCGCATGTGGAGGACGCGGTGGCGCGCGGCGGCCATGTCTTGACCGGCGGTGGCGCGCTGGACCGCGCTGGTTTCTTCTTCGCGCCGACGGTCGTCGCCGACGTGCCGCCGGACGCGTTGCTGTGCCAGGAGGAGACATTCGGGCCGGTCGCGGGACTGGTCCGCTTCGAGACCGAAGCGGAGGCGCTGCGGCTCGCCAACGACACGCGAGCCGGACTCGCAGCCTATTTCTTCACCCGCGACGCCGATCGCAGCGTGCGGGTCGCCGAGGCGCTCGAATATGGCATGGTGGGGCAGAATACCGGCCTGATCTCGACCGAAGTCGCGCCGTTCGGCGGAATCAAGGAATCGGGCATGGGGCGCGAAGGCTCGCATCTAGGCATGGATGACTACCTCCAGTACAAGCTGGTGTGCGCGCATGTGCGCGCAGCGGATTAAGCAAGCTTGCCGGGGGAGCGCGATTCTGCCCCCCCCGCCCCCCGTCAATTCATGGTGGGAATGACGAAGTTGCTCTGCGTCGCCTGTCCTTCCGCTGGCGACGCACGGCACGCCCGCCGGCGTCGTCGATGCTCTCGCCCGCGTCAGCTTCCGCTCGACGTCAAGCGCGGTGCGGCACGGAGCGGTGGCTAGGCGGTGCGCCGGAAGACCAGGATCGACAGCACCTTGCCCGTCTTGTCGTACAATAGGCTCAGCAGGGTCTGGCCGTCGATCGACGCGCGATGCTCGATGATCCGTTGCACGCCGCTGTCCGGCATCAGCTCCGTGATCGTGCGGCCGCCATCCACCCGCCGCACACGGGCGCGACCGACCGTGACGCCCCCCAGCGAGACGAGCGGCACCTCAGGCCCGTCCACCAGCGCCTTGAAGCGGACGCCGGTGGTCTTGCCCTGAAAGCGCACGGTGGCCGCATAGTCGATCTGCGTATCGTCGCCGCCGATCACCACCGTCTCCCCGATCACCCGCTCGTGCGCCGAAGCGCCGGCGTCGAGCTCCCAGGTGCCGCGAGTCGAGTGCGAGCTGGCCACGCCCACCGTGTCTTGCGCGCTTGCCGGACCGGCGACGATCACAGCCGCCGCCAGTCCGGCCGTTTGAAGAAGGACTGCCCTCATCATGACGTCGTCTCAATACCGGGCGATCAGCTGAAGGCCGATCGTGCGCGGCCGCGCCGTCGATCCGCGCCAGAGCGGACCGCGTACATAGGTCGGCACGTTCACGTAATAACCGAAGTTGTTCAACACATTCTCGGCATAGACCGTCACGTTCACCGGACCGACGTCCAAGCCCGCGCGCAGGTCGAGATTCTCGATGTCGTCGGCATAGACACGGGTGGGATCATAGGTCGTCGCGGTCGGCTCCTGGAAGAGGAACAATCCCTTGTTCGCCGATCTCAGATTGTACTGCGCGCGAACATAGGCTTCGTTGCGGCCCAGTTCAAAGCGATATTCGATGTTGCTGTTTATGGTCCATGGCGTCGCACCGAGCGTCTGGTCGCGCAGCACCTGCGGGGCTGTGCCGATGCGGATCGTCTCGTCATAGGTCGCATCGACATAGCCGATGCCGAAGCCGACGGTGAGCCGGCGCGACGGACGCAGCGTCAGGTTGAGGTCGAAGCCTTTGCTGGTCGCGGACGCGGTGTTCTGAACCAGCGCGAAGAGGCATTGCAGTCGTAGCTGTTGCTGGATGTTCTGCCACTTCACGTAATAGGCACTGACCTCGTAGGACAGCGCGCCGCCGAGCAGCCGGCTTTTGGAGCCGATCTCGTAGCTTTTGGTCCGATCGGGCGCGAAATCGCTTGCGTTGAGGCCAAGCTGCTCCGCCTCGGTGCGGCAGACATCGGGCAATGCCCTGTTCACGCCGCCGGTGCGGAAACCCTCGGCATAGGTGGCGTAATAGAGCGAATCCGGCGTCGCCTGGAACGACAGGCTCGCCTTCGGCAGGAAAGGATTGGAGCGTTGCCGCCCTTGATAGCGGGAAATGCCGAGCGGTGGGTAGGATACGCCGCGCTCCGTAATATCGAATTCCAGCCTGTTGCGCGAATATCGCCCGCCGACGGTTGCCGTCAGTCGGTCGGCCAGACGGATATCGACATTGGCGAAAGCGGCGATCTCCTGCTCGCTGGTATATTCCTCACCGAAATAGATGGAGTCGCCAACGCGCGGTGGAATGCCTGCCTGTTCGGGCGTGCGGCCGAACCGATAGAAATAGAGTTCGGCATAGTTCGGCAGATTGATCGGGAGCGAGGTCTCGATCGAACTGCGGGAGTAATACAGTCCCACGGTATAGCGAAACAGCGCGTCGCTCTCGCCACCTGACAGGCGCAGTTCCTGCGAGAACAGCCGTTGGCGAATGTCCGGGTTCTGCGTGCCGATCGTGCGCGGAATGGTGGGTGTGATCGGAAACAGATACGCGTTACCGAAATAATTGCGCGCGTTGATGAACGTGGCGTCGTTCAGATCAACCACGTGGCGACGGAACAGCGACGTGACCGAGGTGATCGACGTCGCGCCCCACTCCCCCACCACTTTCAATGAAGGCAGATAGAAGCGATCGGTGCTGGGCTGTGCCACTGGCGAATAGCTAAGGAACTTGCCGTTCCGAGGATCGGAAACGCCGAGCGGGCAGGGGTTGAGCGTGCCGGCGCTGCCTGGCGAACCGGTCGTTGCGGGGCATCTTGTCCAAAGGTCGACGCGGTCATCGAACTTAAGTTCCTGATAATAGATGCTCGGCGCGATCGACAGCCACTCGTTCGGCTGAAAGAGCAGCGAGCCGCGCGCGACCAGAGTCTTGTCGCTGTTCGCATTCTCGCTGCGTTCCGTCGGGTCGAGCCAGCTCTGGCGATCGATCCAGCCGGCATTATAGCGGCGGTACACGCTGGCGCGGAAGCCGAGCACGTTCGTCACAAGCGGGCCGCCGACGGCGGCGCCCACTTCGTAGCCGGTGCCGCCGTGATCCACGAAGTTCACCGCGGCGCGTCCATAGGCACTGTACTTGGTGAGGCTCGGCGTCGGTGTGATGAAGCGAATCGCGCCACCTTGCGCGCTGGCGCCGAACAGCGTGCCCTGTGGTCCGCGCAGCACCTCGACACGCTCGATGTCGAAGATGAAGGGCACGGTGCTGCCATTGTAGTTGAGTGACGAATTGCGCGCCTGGATCGGCGTATCATCGATATACACGGCCGATGTGGCTGCGCCGGCGTTGGAGTCGATACCGCGAATGATGAAGCGGGTCTGATTACCCGAACCGCCGGTCGCGCGTGTGATGTCTAGGCCTGGCGTCTGGGCTACGACATCGCGAATGTCGCGAATGCCTCGGGAGTCCATGTTTTCCTGGGAAAATGCCGTGATCGAGATCGGAACCTTGGAAAGCGTCTCGGCACGCTTCGTCGCGGTCACCACGATTTCGCCACCCATTGCCGGTTCGGTCGCGGCGTTCGCCCGCTGGTCCGGCGCCATCGCTTGCTGCTCGGGTTGTGCGGCCACTCCTGCCGCGTCCTGCGCAATCGCGGGCAGTCCTGTACAGAAAGCCGCAAGCGAGGTTCCCGCAACCGCCAGACCCCGCACCCGTCCGAGTTTCCCCATCATTGATTTTCTCCCCGATCTCGAACGGCTCTCGCCATCCAGCCTCCGACACTCGTAACCCTCTTGTTCGGCCAGTCTGTGGTTGCTGTCGCGGCGGATGAAGTTGCGAAATCGCGAGCACCCGGTGATGTGCAATCACCGGCAAATGGTGGAAACATGCGTTGGCCAACCTGCTTTCGGGTCGAAAGCCATTGTGCTTCTATCCGGCAACTCCGCCGATTGCAGTGCAGCGGGGCGCTCTAGGGTCGGGACGATTGATGTGAGCGCGTGAATGTGATTCGGGTTCCGAGAGGAGACTGGATTTGAGCGACCTATGCTGGCTGACGGGCGAGCAGATGGCGCGGCTCGCCGTATTTTCCTAAGAGCCACGGCAAGCCTCGGGTTGACGATCGGCGGGTGTTGAGCGAGGTAATTTTCGTGAACCGCAATGGGTTGCGCTGGCGAGATGCGCCGAAGGATTACGGGCGGCACAAGACGCTCTAGGTCGAGTGATCCGGCACAGCCCCGTCTAGGCCAAGGCGGCAGAACCAGCGGTACGCCTGGTTGAGATGCTCCTCCTCCCAAAGCCGCCGCTCCGACCGGATCCCAGGCAGTAGCCGATGAGAAGCATCCAGATCATCAGTTCCGAATCGATCGAAGGCCAGCCTATCTCACTGTAAAACGGCCGCAACTTCTCTGAGATGCCCCAAGATCGACAAACCTGTCGATCACCCGCAGAAAATGGCTCTGGGGAACATGGTCTTCCAGGCTGAAGCTGTAAAACAGCGCCTCCTGCATCACTATCCGATCGTCCATCATTAGCCCGCCTCCAAACGATGGAGACAGTGAATCAGGACCACCCAATCACTGCAAGCTCGGGGTTTCAACACTATCCATCGGAAGCTGACATTTGCAATCATCGTCATCCCCGCTGAGGCCTGGATTGACGAGAGGCTTTCCTATCCGATCGGCTCCTCGATCGACACGGGCGGTTTCGAGAACCATGCCGGTCCCTGTGCGGTCATGTGGAAGCAGTCTTCCAGACGGATGCCCATGACGCCGGGAAGGTAGAGGCCGGGCTCGTTGGAGAAGCACATGCCTTCCGTCAGGGGAGTGGTTTCGCCGTGGACGAGGTTGACCGGCTCGTGCCCTTCCATGCCGATGCCGTGGCCGGTGCGGTGCGAGAGGCCGGGGAGTGCGTAGCCGGGGCCGTAGCCCTGCTTTTCGTACCAGCCGCGCACCGCGTCGTCGACCGATCCGGCGGGAACGCCGAGCTTTGCCGCCGCGATCGCGATCTGCTGGCCGTGTGCCACGTCGTTCCAGACCTTGCGCTGCTGCGCGGTCGGGGTTGCGCCGTGGACCCAGCTGCGGCTGATGTCGGACTGATAGTCCTGCACCGTACAGCCGCAGTCCATCAGCACGACCTCCCCTGCCCGCACCGCCTGCGGCTTGCCCGAACCGTGGGGATAGGCGGCGGCTTCACCCAGCAGGACGAGGTTGAATTCGACCGAACCGCCCAGCGCGCGCGTGGCGGCGGCCATCAGCGCGCCGATGTCGGCGGGCGTCATGCCGGCCCGGACTTGCGGCCAGGTCCAGCGATAGGCGGCCATGGTGACGTCGCTGGCCTTCTGCATCAGGGCGATCTCCGCCGCGGTCTTGCGCATGCGGATGGCGCGGGTGACGGGATCGCGGACGATCTTCGCATCGGGCAGCGCGGCCTTGAGGCCGTCCACGGCGAAGTAGCGCACCGTTTCCTCGATGCCGATCGTGCCGCGCGCCAGCCCTTTTTCACGCAGGAAGGCGGCGACGAGGGCGTGGGGGTTCTCGTCTTCCTGCCAGACGCGGATCTCCGCGGGGATGGCGAGCGATTCGGCGACCGAGGGCTTTTCGAAGAAGGGCGTGACGACGATCGGCGCGCCCTGCGCCGGGATGACGGCGGCGGTCAGCCGCTCGCTGCGGTGCCAGCGGACACCGGTATAGTAGATGAGGCTCGCGCCCGGCTCGACCAGCAGCGCGTCGATGCCCTGGCGCTGCATCGCCTGCTGGGCACGGGCGATGCGGTCGGCGCGCTCGGCGGGGCCGATCGGGACGACATCGGCGGTGAGCGGCTTCAACGCCTCGACCGCGCGTTCCTGCGCAAACAGGCGGGGGCTGAGGCCCGCGAGCGCGGCGCCTCCCAGCACGGCGCCGGAAGCGAGGACGGAACGACGGTCGATGGACGGCATGAACGCACCCTGTGGTGAAAGGGCGTTCTTGGTGCCGCCTTGCCGAGGGAATGGCAAGGCGGGTTTCCCGCCTTTCGCTGCCTAGCCGCTTCGGGTTGAGCCTGTCGAAGCCCTGCCCCTTTTTTCACAAGACAAGGAAGACCCTTCGACAGGCTCAGGGCGAACGGAAGGCGGGAGTGACCGCCGCAGCGCGCTACGCCATTTCCATCGCGGCCTGCGCCTTCTGCTTCGCTCGGAAGGCATGGAGCAGCGGCTCGGTATAGCCATTGGGCTGGGACAGCCCCTCGAACACCAGCGCGCGCGCCGCCTGCCAGGCGAGGCTCTCGTCCTCATGGCCGCTCATCGGACGGTAGAGCGGATCGCCGGCATTCTGGGCGTCGACCTTCTTCGCCATGCGGGCGAAGGCGGCATCGACCTGTTCCGCCGTGCAGACGCCGTGCAGCAGCCAGTTGGCGATATGCTGGGAGGAGATGCGCAAGGTCGCGCGATCCTCCATCAAGCCGACATCGTGGATGTCGGGCACCTTGGAGCAGCCGACGCCCTGGTCGATCCAGCGGACGACATAGCCCAGGATGCCCTGGGCATTGTTGTCCAGTTCCTGCGCGATTTCCTCCTCTGAAAAATTGCGGCCGGTGGCGATGGGCGGCGTCAGCAGGCTGTCGAGCGTGGCGACGGGTTCGGCCATGCGTTCGCGCTGGCGGGCGAAGACGTCGATGCGGTGATAATGAGTCGCGTGCAGCGTCGCGGCGGTCGGCGAAGGAACCCAGGCGGTGTTGGCGCCGCTCAGCGGATGGCCGACCTTCTGCACGAGCATGTCCGCCATCCTGTCCGGCGCGGCCCACATGCCCTTGCCGATCTGCGCGCGGCCGGAAAAGCCGCAGCCAAGCCCGATCTGGACATTGCGGTTCTCATAGGCGGTGATCCATTCGCTGGACTTAATTTCGCCCTTGCGGATCATCGGCCCGGCGTACATCGCCGTGTGCATCTCGTCGCCGGTGCGGTCGAGGAAGCCGGTGTTGATGAAGACGATGCGATCCTTCACCGCCGCGATGCACGCGGCGAGGTTCGCCGAGGTGCGGCGCTCCTCGTCCATCACGCCGACCTTCAACGTGTGGCAGTCAAGGCCCAGCAGATCCTCGATCGCGTCGAACAGGCGGTTGGTGAAGCCGACCTCCTCCGGCCCGTGCATCTTCGGCTTGACGATATAGATGCTGCCGGCACGGCTGTTGGCGCGGTGGCCCTGAATGTCGTGGATCGCGATGAGGCTGGTGACGATGCCATCGAGGATCCCCTCCGGCGCCTCGCTGCCATCGGGCAGCAGGACGGCGGGCGTGGTCATCAGATGGCCGACATTGCGGACGAACAGCAGGCTGCGGCCCGGCAGGGTGAAGGCGGTGCCGTCGGGCGCGGTATAGGTGCGGTCGGGGTTCAGCGCGCGGGTCATCATCGCCCCGCCCTTTTCAAAGGTGTCGGTCAGGTCGCCCTGCATCAGGCCGAGCCAGTTGGCATAGGCGGCGACCTTGTCCGCCGCGTCGACGGCGGCGACCGAATCCTCCAGGTCGCAGATGGTGGTCAGCGCGGATTCGAGGACGACGTCCGAAATGCCCGCCGGGTCGGATGCGCCTATCGGATGATCGCGGTCGAAGACGACCTCGACATGGAGGCCGTTGTGGCGGAACAGCCGGCCCTTCTCGCTGCGGCCCAGATATTGGCTGGGATCGGCGAGCGCGATGTCTTCGCCGCCAAGGTCCGCCCAACTGCCCGAGGCCAGCGGCACGGCGTCGTCGAGGAACGCCTTCGCCCAGGCGATGACCTGCGCGCCGCGCTGCGGGTCATAGCCCTTGCCCGCAGCCGTGCCGGGAATGGCGTCCGTGCCGTAGAGCGCGTCGTAGAGGCTGCCCCAACGCGCATTGGCGGCATTGAGCAGGAAGCGCGCGTTGAGGATCGGGACGACGAGTTGCGGCCCGGCGAGGCGTGCGACCTCGTCATCGACATTCTCGCTGCCGATGGCGAAGGGCGCGGGTTCCGGGACGAGATAGCCGATCTCCGTCAGGAATTTGCGCTGCGCCGCGACGTCGAAAGGCTGGCCGGCGCGTGCCTGATACCAGGCGTCTATCTTCTCCTGAATGGCGTCGCGCTTTACCAGAAGAGCGGCGTTCTCCGGCGCGAAGCGCGCGAAGATGGAGGCGAAACCCGCCCAGAAGCGGGCCGGATCGATCCCGGTGCCGGGCAGCGCCCGCTGTTCGATGAAATCCGCCAGCCGTTCGTCCACCCGGACGCCGTTCAGGTCTATGGTACGCATCTTTCCACTCCTTTGTCGCCGCCATGATAGACCCTAATAATTATGTCGTGTAGAGGCTATTATTCGAACATAGAATTTCCTCGAGGGAAATTATCATGATGGACCCGGACTATGAACTATTCGCCGCCATCGTAGACGAGGGCGGCATGGCAGCGGCGGGACGACGACTGGCGATCTCTCCTGCCATGGTGTCGAAACGATTGATGCGGCTGGAGGAGCGGCTGGGCGCGCGACTGATCCACCGCACAACCCGGCGGCTGACGCTGACGCCGGCGGGGGAGAGATTGAACGAGGATCTTCGCGGCATATTGGCGGCGCTGGCGGAAGCGGAGCAGCGCGTGTCCGGCCTTTCGACGGTGGTTGCAGGATCGTTGCGGGTTTCGGCTCCCACCTCGTTCGGGCGGATGCATATCGCTCCCCATCTGGAGGTGTTCCTGGAGCAGCACCCGAGGGTGGAGTTGCAGATCGACCTTTCGGACGGCTATGCCGACCTGATCGGTACGCGCACCGACCTTGCCATTCGCATCACGGCCGATCCGGGACCGGGGCTGGCGGCGCGGCGGCTGGCGACCAACCGGCGCATCCTGTGTGCGGCGCCGCGCTATCTGGACCGGTTCGGTGCACCGGAGACGATCGCCGACCTGAAACGCCATCGCCTGCTGGCGGCGGAAGGACAACTGCCATGGCGCCTGACCGGGCCGAAGGGACCCGTTACGGTCGACGGCCGCAGCCATGTGCGGACCAACAGCAGCGAAGTCGTGCGCGAGCTGACGCTGGCTGGAAGCGGCATTGCCCTGCGATCGCTGTGGGACATCAGCGAGGCTCTGGCGAACGGCGAGGTACGGCAGATCCTGCCGGCGCATGAGGGGTCGGCCGATGTCGGCCTCTATGCGGTTCACCTGCCGCAGCCCAACCCGCCCGCCGCGATCATGGCCTTCATCGCCTTTCTGGCGAAACTTTATGAGCCTTTGCCCCCATGGGAACGCAGGGGCATTGCCGGAAAGGCAGCCTCCCGGTAAGGCCCTGACCATGGACGACAACACCCGCCGCGCCGCCCTGGACTATCACCGCCTGCCGCAGCCCGGAAAGCTGCGTATCGAACCGACGAAGCGCATGGTGAACCAGCGCGACCTGGCGCTGGCCTATTCACCCGGCGTGGCGGCGCCCTGCGTCGAGATCGCGGCGGACCCGGCCAAGGCGCTGGACTATACCGCGCGCGGCAACCTGGTGGCGGTGATCTCCAACGGCACTGCCGTGCTGGGGCTGGGCGCGATCGGCGCGCTGGCGTCCAAGCCCGTGATGGAGGGCAAGGCGGTGCTCTTCAAGAAATTCGCCGACATCGACGTGTTCGATATCGAGGTTGATACGACCGACCCGGACAAGTTCGTCGAGGCCGTCGCGCTGCTGGAGCCGACCTTCGGCGGCATCAATCTGGAGGACATCAAGGCCCCCGAATGCTTCGCCATCGAGGCGCGGCTGAAGGAGCGGATGAACATCCCCGTCTTCCATGACGACCAGCATGGCACCGCGATCGTCGTGGCAGCGGCGGTGCGCAACGCGCTGGTGCTGCAGGGCAAGACGCTGGCCGAGGCGAAGCTGGTGACGTCCGGCGCGGGGGCGGCGGCGCTGGCCTGCGTCGACCTGCTGGTGTCGATGGGACTGCCGGTCGAGAGCGTGACGCTGACCGACAAGGACGGAGTGATCCATTCCGGGCGCGAAGGCATGCTGCCCAATATGGCACGCTATGCCCGCACCACCAATGCGCGCACCCTGCCGGACGTACTGCCGGGTGCCAATGTCTTCCTGGGCCTGTCCGCGCCCAATGTGCTGAAGCCCGAATGGCTGCCGTTGCTGGCCGACAACCCGCTGATCTTCGCGCTCGCCAATCCCGAGCCGGAAATCCTGCCCGACGTCGCCCGTGCCTCCCGCCCCGATGCCATCGTGGCGACGGGGCGGTCGGATTTCCCCAACCAAGTCAACAATGTCCTGTGCTTCCCCTATATCTTCCGCGGCGCGCTGGACGTCGGGGCGACGCAGATCAACGAGGCGATGAAGGCGGCCGCCGCCGAGGCCATCGCCGCCCTCGCCCGTCTGCCCGCCCATGACAGCGTGGCGCAGGCCTATGGCGGGCGGCGGCTGGAGTTCGGGCCGGACTATATCATCCCCACGCCCTTCGACCCGCGCCTGATCGCCGAGATCGCGCCCGCCGTCGCAAAGGCCGCGATGGATAGCGGGGTCGCCACCCGTGTCATCGACGTCGATGACTATCGCCGGTCGCTGGCGCGACAGAACACGCGGTCGGGCCAGCTGATGCTGCCGGTGTTCGAGGCCGCGCGCGGCACCCAGCGCCGGATCGCCTATGGCGAGGGCGAGGACGAGCGCGTGCTCCGCGCGATCCAGGACGCACTGGACGAGGACATCGTCCGTCCGGTGATCGTCGCGCGGCGCCGCATCCTGAAGGACCGGCTGCCGGGGCTGGGCCTGCGCTTCGAGCTGGACCGGGACGTCGAGGTAATCGATCCCGAGACCGACCATGAGATCATGGGCGGGCTGGTCGAAGCCTATCGCGCGACCGCCGCGCGGCGCGGCGTGCCGGCGGCGGAAGCGTTCCGCCATGTCTACCGCCGCCCCACCGTGACGGCCGCGATGCTGCTGCACACGGGCCGCGTCGATGCCGCGCTGGTCGGCGGAAATTCGGAATATTGGGGCGAGGTGGAGCATGTGCTGCGCATCATCGAGCGCAGCCCGAACCTCAGCCGCGTCTATGCCCTGTCCGGCCTGATCCTGGATGCGGGCGCGCTGTTCATCACCGACACGCATATGGTGCCCGACCCGACGACCGAGCAAATCGCCGAGATGGCGCAACTGGCCGCCGAAGAGGTCCGCTATTTCGGGCTGGAGCCGCGGGTGGCGCTGCTGTCCCATTCCAATTTCGGCGCCTCGCACAGCCCCAGCGCACGCAAGATGCGCAAGGCGCTGAAACTGATACGCGAGGCCGCGCCCGATCTGGCCGTCGATGGCGAGATGCATGCGGACGCGGCGCTGAGCCAGGCGCTGCGCGAACGGCTGGTGCCTGATTCTTCGTTCGAGGGTCCTGCGAACCTGCTGGTGATGCCGAACCTGGACGCGGCCAACATCACGCTGACGGCGCTGAGCGCGTCGTCCAGTTCGCCGACCGTGGGGCCGATGCTGATGGGGCTGACCAAGCCGATCCATGTGCTGACGCCGGGCGTGACGTCGCGCGGCATCCTGAACCTGACCGCCATCGCCGCCGCCGAGGTCGCTCGCGACGGGTGAGCGGAGGCGCGCGGCACAGGGCTATGGGTGGGACGCTGAAGTCTCATCCAGCCCCGTCATCGTAATAGGTTGCGGCCTCTCTCCTTCCGATCCGACGGGAACAAGGATAACCGGGAACCAGCTTTTTCCCACGATCGCTTCCGTTCATCGGGATGCTGCAGGATGGTAAGGATACTGGCCGGCTAGAAAAATAGGACGTCGCCCAGCCGGAGCAGGACGAAAGCGGCAATGCCGCTGCTTATCGCCAATCCCTTACCCCAACGCAAATCCCGCACCTGCGCCCAGATCGCCGCAGCGAACAGGGATCCAAACAGGAGAAGGAAAAGCAAGATATCTCGCCGTTTCGCGACCTGGCAGGCTTGCATCTTTAGGCTGCCGTCATCGTAAATGCATTCCGACACCACCAGAAGGCCGAAAATGAACGCCAACACTATGCCACCCAGGGCATGAGCGACAAAAAGTCCCCAACTTATTCGACGCGTACCAGCGGTCATTTGACGTGAATTGCATGCATGACGGATCTTCGCGAGCAGGAGGGTAACATACGGAGGACCATGCTCACCCCACTTGTGGAGAGGCTGTGCGACATCCGGTTTTGGGGCTATGTTGATTGGCGATCGGACGCTTGCCCTATTCCCCGACGATCCTGAGCAGCTTGCGTTCCACGGGTGCGAGGATGCCGGGGAGTTCCTGGCCGCGCTTGAGGACATTGCCCGCTTCGCCGATCAGTGCCCACATGCCCTGGCGGTGACGCAGCGCCGGGCGTTTCTCCACGCGGAATTCGGGGCGCTCGGCGGAACGGCGAAAGGCCGAGAAGACGGCGGCGTCCCGCCCCATATCGATCGCATAGTCGCGCCAGTGGCCGGCGGAGACCATGCGCCCGTAAAGGTCCATGATCCGTTGCAGTTCCTGCCGGTCGAAACCGATCTGTCCCGGCTTTGCGCTTTGGGGAGTGGAAGGAAACGGCGTGATATTCGACATCAGCCTCGGCCGCGCTCCTTGAACAGCGATATCTGGTCATCATCGACGGGTTCGGAAACGCGCGGCTGCGGGCTGCGCTCCGCCAGCAGTTCGGCGAGCCGCTGTTGCAGTCGCTCAACTTCGCACTGGAGCAGTTCCAGCTTCTGCTTTTCCGGGTCGAAGCAGTCGCTGCAGGGCGTGCCATAGGGAAGGAAATCGCGTTGATAGGCAGTCACGTCGACCAGCATCGGCCGGGCCGGGATGCCGACCATGGTAGCGCCTTCCGCCACGTCCTTGGTCACTACGGCATTCGCGCCGACGCGCGCGCGCGCGCCGACGACGACCGGGCCAAGCACCTGCGCGCCCGAACCCACGATCACGCCGTCGCGCAGGGTGGGATGCCGCTTGCCGGCGATGCCGTTCGCCGGATCGGTGCCGCCCAGGGTGACATTCTGGTAGAGGGTGACGTCATCGCCGATCTCCGCCGTCTCCCCGATCACGGTGAAGCCATGATCGATGAAGAAGCGCCTGCCGATCTTCGCGCCGGGATGAATGTCGTTCCCGGTCAGGAAACGCGAGAGATGGTTGATGGCGCGGGCCAGGAAATAGAGCCGCGCACGGTAGAGGCGATGCGCGATGCGGTGGAAGGCCAGCGACCAGACGCCCGGATAGAGCAGGATTTCCGCGCGCGAACGCGGCGCGGGATCCCTCGCCTTGACCGAGTCCAGATAGGATAGGAGAGTGTGCAGCATCGACTTGTCCCTGAACCGTCGGGCGGACCCGTGCGGCCTACATAGTCGGAATAGGCCGGATTTTCCAGATGCGGCCCCCAACTGATCTATGCCGGGCCAAACAGAAACTTGCTTGGCCGCCCATAATTTGCCTATCATTGCGGTAGAGAAATCACAGGGGGCCAGATGATCGACACCGCTATCGCCCATTTCGGCGACATATTGCCCTTTATCCTGATCGGATTCGGGGCGCAGATGATCGACGGCGCACTGGGCATGGCCTATGGCGTGATCTCCAGCACGCTGCTGCTGGCGCTGGGCGTACCGCCGAGCCGCGCGTCGGCGAGCGTCCATGCCGCGGAAACATTCACCACCGGCGTGTCGGCGATCAGCCATATCCTGCACCGCAACGTCGACTGGCGGCTGTTTGCGAAGCTCGTCATCCCCGGCGTGATCGGTGGCGTGGCAGGCGCCTATTTGCTGTCGAACATCGACGGCGCAGTCATCAAGCCTTTCGTTCAGGGCTATCTCACCGCCATCGGCCTCTACCTGATCTGGCGCGGACTCCATTTGCCGCCTCAGCCGCGCGATCCCCGATGGGTGACGCCGCTCGGGCTTGTCGGCGGCTTCATGGATGCGTCGGGCGGTGGCGGCTGGGGACCGGTGGTGACGTCCAACCTGCTGATCCAGGGATCAAGCCCACGCCACACCATCGGAACGGTGAACGCGGTCGAGTTCATCCTGACGACGTCGATCAGCCTGACCTTCCTGTTTCACCTAGGCTGGGAAACCTTCACCACCTATACGATCGGGCTGCTGATCGGCGGCGTCGTGGCCGCGCCCTTCGGTGCGATGCTGGCCCGCCATGTGGCGCCCAAGTTGCTGTTCATCGCCGTCGGCACGATCCTGACGCTCACATCGCTGTTCGGCGTTCTCAAATGGCTTGGATTATAGGCTAGACCGCTTATATTCGGCCTACTCATTGAGGAAGCCGATCAATGTCCAGTTACATGCCCACGTTGAAGCAGCTGCAATATCTGGTTGCGCTGAAGGAGCATGGGCATTTCGGCAAGGCAGCCGACAGCTGCTACGTCACCCAGTCGACCCTGTCCGCCGGCATCCGCGAGTTGGAGTCGCTGATCGGCGTGACGCTGGTGGAGCGCACGCGTCGAGTGGTGCGCTTCACGGCGCTGGGCGACCGGATCGTCGAGAAGGCGCACCGCGTGCTGCGCGAGGCGGAAGAACTGGCGGCGATCGCCGAGGCGTCGGGCAAGCCGCTGACCGGCGAGCTGCGGATGAGCGTCATCCCGACCATCGCCCCCTTCCTGCTGCCGCGCCTGCTGCCCCGGCTGCGCGCCGAGCGGCCGGAGCTGAAGCTCTACCTGCGCGAGGAGACGACGCAGGCGGCGATCGAATCGCTGCGCCACGGCCATGTCGATTGCGTGCTGATGGCCCTGCCCTTCCCCACCGGCGAACTGGACAGCGAGATCCTGTTCCAGGACCGGCTCTATGTCGCCTTCCCGCGCGACGACCCGCGCGACCCGCCCGAATGGATCGGGCCTGACATGATCGACGAGAGCAAGCTGCTGCTGCTGGAGGACGGCCACTGCCTGAAGGACCATGCGCTCGCCGCCTGCAACCGGCCGGAGCTGCGCGCCAGCGCGACGATGATGGGCACTTCGCTGCATACGCTGGTGCAGATGGTGGACAATGGCCTGGGGCTGACGATGCTGCCGGAAATGGCCATTGCAGGCGGCATATTGGACCATACCGGCATCGTCGCGCGGCCGCTGCGGTCCGACCATGCCTATCGCGACATCGCGCTGGTGTGGCGCAAGAACTCGCCGCGGGAGAAGGAATTCCGCCTGCTGGCCGAGCTGCTGCGCAGCGCGGCGAAAGTGCCGGGAATCACCGCGCACGCGGCATGAGAATCAGAAGGACTGCCAGCCGGCCGCTTTCGCTTCGTCCTCCGCGCGGGCCACGACCCAGCGCCCCTCGCCATCCGCGAAATATTCCTTCTTCCAGAAGGGCGCGTGCGACTTCAGCCAGTCGATGAGGAAGGCGCAGCTTTCCAGCGCCGCGGTGCGATGGCGCGAAGCGGTGCCGACGAAGACGATGCGAGCACCGGGCTCCAGTCGGCCGACGCGATGGATGACGGTGACGCCGAGCAGCGGCCAGCGCTCCAGCGCCTGATCTACGATCCGGTCCACTTGGGGCTCGGTCATGGCGGGATAATGCTCCAGCTCCAGCGCGACGAGGCCGCCTTCGCCCCGGACGATACCGATGAAGCTGGCCACGCCGCCGCCGCCGAGCGCTTCCAGCGCCGCCAGCTCTGCCGCGGCATCGAAATCCTCCGGCTGGACCGCGATCCGCTTCATCCACCCGTCACCGGCGGGAAGAGCGCCAGCTCCCTCGCCTCGCCGACCGGGCTATCGAGCGGCACGAAGCGCTGGTCAAGCGCGGCGCGCAGCCGGGCGGGGTCATCGAGCGCCTCCGCATAGCCGCCGCCGCGTGCCGCCAGCAGGGTGACGATATCGGCCACGGTAGCGCGGGAGTCGGGCTGGTCGATCCGCTCGCTGTCGATGCCAATCCTTTCGCGCACCCAGGCGAAATAAAGGATGTCGAGCGCCACGGCTCAGTCCATGTGCGCGATGCCGACGCGCAGATAGTCCCAGCCAGTAACCAGCGTCAGGATGGCCGCCGCCCAGAGGGTGACGATGCCGACGAGCTGGACGAACGGGAATTGCGGGACGGCGCCGGCCAGGATCAGGGCGCCGAGCGCGATGAGCTGGAAGGTCGTTTTCCACTTGGCGAGGCGCGAGACCGGCACGGAGACTTGGAGCCCGGCGAGAAACTCGCGCAGGCCGGACACGGCGATTTCCCGCAGCAGGATGACCATCGCGGCGATGATATGCGGGCCGCTGATATCGCGTGTGGCCGCCAGCATCAGGATCACGGCACCCACCATGATCTTGTCGGCGATCGGATCGAGAAAGATGCCGAGCTTCGACACCGCGCCCTGCGCGCGAGCGAGATAGCCGTCGAAATAGTCGGTGATCCCCATCAGGCAGTAGAGCCCGAAGGCGAGCGCATAGCCCGTGGTCCAGTGCGCGCCCATGTCCGCCGGCCAGAGCAACGCAACAAGCAGCGGCACCGTCAGGATGCGGGAAAGCGTCAGCAGGTTAGGCAGCGTCAGCATGGCCGCCGACTGCCACAGTCCGCGCGCGCGCACAAGCGGGGTGGTAAGTAGGGCGGACATGAGTCACCGCCGTCATCCCAGCGAAAGCTGGGATGACGGAGAATTGGCGGAACCAACGGCCCAGCACGGGAGTGTTGGACAGCGGGTCAAGCACAGGCTAGACCGCGCACCGACCGTTCACTGCGAAGAAGATTTCCTCGCCCATGCAAGCCTCTCTCAGGCTCCTCGACAAGCGACGTTTCCTGCCGCTGTTCATCACCCAGCTCCTCGGCGCCTTCAACGACAACCTGTTCAAGAACGCGATGGTGCTGTTCGTCGTGTATCATGTCTACAATGACGAGAAGTCGGAGACCTGGTTCAGCGCGCTGGCGACGGGGCTGTTCATCCTGCCCTTCTTCCTGCTGTCCGCCCTGTCGGGACAGCTGGCCGACCAGCGCGACAAGGCGAAGATCATCCGCTGGGTCAAGGCGGCGGAGATCGTCATCATGGCCGTGGGCGCGGTGGGCCTGGCGCTGATTTGGAGCGGGATCGCGGTGCATGTGCTCGCCATCCCGCTGCTGCTGGCGGCGCTGTTCGCCATGGGCATCCATTCGACCTTCTTCGGGCCGATCAAATATGCGATCCTGCCCCAGCACCTGCATGATGACGAGGTGCTGGGCGGGACAGGGCTGGTGGAAGCCGGCACCTATATCGCCATCCTGGCCGGCACGATCCTGGCGGGGATCATCCCGATCGAGGCCGCTGCGGTCGCCATCGTCGTGACGGCACTGGTCGGCTTCGTCGCGGGCCGGGCTGTGCCCCCCGCCCCGTCCCTGCTGGAACGGCAGCCGATCGACTTCCACATCATCCGCTCCTCCGTCGCGCTGGTGAAGGGAACGATGCATATCCGGCGGCTCTACCTCGCCATCATGGCGATCAGCTTCTTCTGGGCCGTGGGATCGGTGCTCTTCATCCAGTTCCCCCCGCTGGTGAAGAACGTCCTGACCGCCGACAAGCCGGTCGCCAGCCTGTTCCTCGCCATCTTCTCGATCGGCATCGCGATCGGGTCGGTCGCGATCAACCGGCTGCTGCAGGGGCATGTGTCGGCGAAATATGCCCCGGCCTCCGTCATCGGCATGGGGCTGTGCGTCGTCGCTTTTCACGTCGTTTGCGACCTCTGGACCCCGGCGCCCGGCGGTCAGATGCTGTCGCTGGGCGATTTCCTGGCCCATCCGCTGGCGGTGCCGCTGTCGCTATGCCTGCTGGGCGTGGCGACCTTTGGCGGCATGTTCGTGGTGCCGCTCTATGCCTTTCTCACCACAACGGTCGAGAAATGCGAGGCGGCGCGTACCGTGGCGGCGAACAACATCGTCAATTCGGGCGCCATGGTGATCGGGTCGCTGATCGCGATCGGGCTGAGCCTCGCCGGCCTGTCGGTGGTGAACCAGCTGCTGCTGGTGGCAGGTCTTTGCCTGCCCTGCGCCTGGCTTGCCTGGTCGCTGCACAAGGCGTGTGACGGCCCGGCGTGCGCGTGAGCCCCCTAAACGATGAAGCTGTAGAAGGCCGTGAAGAAGGCGCAAAAGCTGAGCATGAACAGCTTCCAGTCCTGGTCATCGTCGCGCGGCGTGCGCTTGAGGGAAGCGCTATCGTCCACCACGCGCAGCACATGGCGCGGCAGCCGCTGGCGGAAGGGATGACGGGCCGATTCGGTCGTAAGGACGAGGGGTCGGTTTCGCATGGCGACTGGTTAACGCATTCTTTACCATTTGGACCACGGCCAATCATGGTTAACGTGACGCTGTCCCGGACCGGGACAGGCTTGACTGTATCATATGAATAATACAGTATGACCGGACCGATGCCCGACCTGTCACCCAGTGCCGCAGCGAGCGCCGATCCGGCCGCCGGCCCGGCGCGCGAGTTCGGCGCGGGACCGCCCAGCGCTTTCGGCCCGACGCCGCCGTGGAAGCGGGCGCTGCAGATCACGGGATGGGTGGTCGCGGCTTTCCTGGCGCTGCTGATGATCGCCATCGCCTGGCTGGCGGTGACTGCTCCGCTGTCGCAATCGCTGAAGCCGATCGCGCCGCCCAGCATCAGCCTGATGTCGGCCGACCGGCACCTGATCGCCCGGCGCGGGGCGATCATCGACAAGCCTGTGACGATCGCGGAGCTGCCGGCCCATGTGCCGCAGGCCTTCATGGCGATCGAGGACCGGCGCTTCTACAGCCATTGGGGCGTCGACCCGCGTGGCATTGCCCGGGCGGTGTGGCACAATATCTGGTCCGACGGCGCGTCGCAGGGCGGCAGCACCATCACCCAGCAGCTGGCCAAGGGTGTGTTCCTCAGCGCCGACCGCACCTTCGGCCGCAAGGCGCGCGAGGCGCTGATCGCCTTCTGGCTGGAAGCGTGGCTGACCAAGGACCAGATCCTGGAGCGCTACCTGTCGAACGTCTATTTCGGCGACAATGTCTATGGGCTGCGCGCCGCCTCGCTCCATTATTTCAATCGCCAGCCGGAACTGTTGACGATCCCGCAGGCGGCGATGCTCGCCGGCTTGCTGAAAGCGCCCTCGCGCCTAGCCCCGACCACCAACCTGAAGGGCGCGCGCGCCCGCGCCGCGCTGGTGACGCAGGCGATGGTCGATGCCGGCTATATCAGCAAGGCGGAGCGCGATGCCCTGCCCCCTGCCCGACTGAACGTCCATGACGCCCCCGATCCCACCACTGGCACCTATTTCGCCGACTGGGTACTGCCGGAAGCGCGCGACCGGGCCGGCGCGGTCTATGGCGCGCAGGAGGTAACGACGACACTGGACTGGCGCATCCAGCGGCTGGCCGAGGCCGCGATCCGCCGCGCGCCGCTGGGCAAGGCGCAGGCGGCGCTGGTGGCGATGAAGCCAGACGGCAGCGTCGTGGCGATGGTTGGCGGCAAGAAATATGCCGACAGCGCCTTCAACCGGGCGGTGCAAGCCAAGCGCCAGCCGGGATCGACCTTCAAGCTGTTCGTCTATCTGGCCGCCTTCCGCGCGGGGATGACGCCGGAGGATATGGTCGACGACACGCCGATCACGACCGGCACCTATCGGCCGGCCAATCATGGCGGCAAATATCGCGGGCGGATCACGCTGCGGCAGGCCTTTGCCGCGTCGAGCAACGTCGCCGCCGTTCGCCTGACCCAGAAGGTCGGCGTCGACGCGGTCATCAAGGTCGCACGCGACCTGGGGGTCAAGGCACCGCTGACGGAAGATCTGAGCCTGGCGTTGGGAACATCGGAGATCCCGCTGGTGGAACTGGCGCAGGCCTATGCGGCGGTCGCGGCGGGCGCCTATCCGGTGGTCGCGCATGGATTACCGCCCGAGGAACAGGGCTGGTTCGACCGGCTGATGAAGCGCCAGCGCCATTTTAGCGACGATGAGCTGGACATGATCCGCGACCTGCTGTCCTCCGCCGCCAACCGCGGCACGGGAAGCGCGGCGGCGCTTCGTACCAGCACCTTCGGCAAGACCGGGACGACGCAGGACAGCCGCGACGCGATCTTCGTCGGCTATGCGGGCGGCCTGGTGACGGCGGTGTGGATCGGCAATGACGACAACAGTCCCCTGCCCGGCGGCGCGGCAGGCGGCGGCGTGCCCGCGCGCATCTGGCGCGGCTTCATGGCCGGTGCGATCAACGAGCCGGTCGAGGATGTGCCGGAGGAAACCCAGGACAGCGATCTGGTCAATGCCATTGCCAATGTGACGGTGGAGACGGGCATCGGCAATGTCGGCGTGGGCGTGGACGAGGGCGGCATGACGGTGAATATCGGCCCGGCGCAGATCCGCCTGCCGGTGGACCAGCCGCCGGGCGCGCCAACGCCGACAGGAACGACGCCACCGCGGGTCGTGCCGACGCAGCCCGGGGATGACGGCGGACCATAGCGGCGGAACAGGCTCGGGTTATAGGAGCCCGTTTGAGAATGGGCTCCTACCGCCCAACCACCGACATGCCGGCCGGCGTATAGCGGTCGCCCTCGATCGGAATCGTATCGAGCACCTGCGCGATCGCGTTCAAATCCCTGTCGTTCAGCGTGACATCGGCGGCCGCGAGATTCTCCTCCAGCCGCGTGCGCTTCGTCGTGCCGGGGATGGGTACGATCCAGGGCCGCTGCGCCATCACCCAGGCAAGTGCGATCTGCGCAGGCGTGACGCCCTTCGCCGCCGCGACATCGCGCACGGCGTCGACCAGCGGCTGGTTGCGTTCCATAGCGTCGGGGGCAAAGCGCGGCAGATTGCGGCGCATGTCCTGGTCGCCGAACACCGTATCCTTGCCGATCGCCCCGGTCAGGTACCCGCGACCGAGCGGGCTGAACGGCACGAAGCCAATCCCCAGTTCCTCGCAGGTGTCGAGGATGCCGTTCGTTTCCGGGTCGCGGGTCCAGAGCGAATATTCGCTCTGGATCGCGGCGACGGGCTGGACGGCATGAGCCCGACGAACGGTCGCCGCACCCGGTTCCGACAGGCCGAAATGGCGGACCTTGCCCTGCGCGATCAGGTCCGCGACAGTACCGGCCACATCCTCAATGGGGACGTCGGGATCGACGCGATGCTGGTAGAAGAGGTCGATGGTATCGATGCCGAGGCGCCGGAGCGACGCGTCGCAGACGGCACGGATATGGGCGGGTCGGCTGTCGAGCCCGGGCTGCTGCTGCCCATCGACGATGCGAAAGCCGAATTTCGTGGCGATGACGACATTGTCCCGTACCGGCGCCAGCGCCTCGCCCACGACCTCTTCATTGACGAAGGGGCCATAGACTTCGGCCGTGTCGAAGAAGGTGACGCCCCTGTCCACCGCATCGCGGATCAGCGCGACCGCATCCGCCTTCGCAACGCCGCCATAGCCATGGGACAGGCCCATGCATCCCAAGCCGATCGCCGACACCTCAAGGTTGCTGCGGCCCAATATGCGCTTCTGCATTCCACCCTCTCCTCGTTCCGGAAGACGGAGGACAGATAGGCATCGGTACGGCGATGCGTAAGGCGGCTTATTCCCCGGCGCGCAGATTGGTGCGAAGAGCGGCCAACCCGTCCTGCATTGCGTGCAACTGGTCCAGCGTGATGCCGGCGGCCTTGGCGACCTCCTCCGGCACGCATTGCAGGTCCGCCAGCAATGCGCGCCCGCGCTCCGTCAGGTCCACGCGAACGACCCGTTCGTCGGCGCTGTCGCGGCGGCGCGACACCAGCCCCGCCGCCTCCAGCCGCTTGATCAGGGGCGTGAGGGTGTTGGATTCGAGGAAGAGCTGATCCCCCAGTTCGCTGACGGACTGCCCATCCTTCTGCGCGAGGGCGAGGATCGCGATATATTGCGGATAGGTGAGGCCGAGTTGATCCAGCAAGCGCTTGTAGAGCCGGTTGAACGCCAGCCCTGTCGAATAGACGGCGAAGCACAGCATGTCGTCCAGCCTTGCGGGATCGTTCGTTTCCATGTGGCCAATATAAATCGCACACGATTTAATCGCAAGGGTTGACGTCGGCGCGACTCTGCCGCATATAGATCGCACACGATCAAATCGTGAGCGATTTAATAAGAAAGGACATGCCATGACCACCATAGCCTATTCCACCACCTCGACCGCGACCGGGGGCCGCGACGGCAAGGCCCGCACGACCGACGGCAGCTTCGAAGTCACGCTCGGGACCCCCAAGGAACTGGGCGGCAACGGCCAGGGCAACAATCCGGAGCAGCTCTTCGCGTCGGGCTATGCCGCCTGCTTCCTGGGCGCGATGAAGTACGCCGCCTCGCAGGACAAGGCCCTGCCGCGCGTTCCTTCCGATGCCGAGGTGTCGGCGACGGTCGGCATCGGCCCGCGAGCCGACAAGGGCTTCGGGCTGGCGGTCGAGTTGGTCGTGAGCTTGCCGGGTGTCGACCGGGCAGCGGCCGAGGCGCTGGTTGCGGAAGCCGACACCATCTGCCCCTACAGCCATGCTGTGCGCGGCAATATCGAGGTGAAGCTGAGCGTCGCCTGACGCCTGCAGCGGACCCCGTCCTTACCCCTCCCCTCGCCGGGGAGGGGTTTTGATTCCAGCGGCATCGCAGACTCACCTGCACCCTTCCTCCGGGGTCCGTCCTGTCCTACATGGGAGGGATGAACGCCCCCCTCTACAATATGGACATCCTTCGCCTCGCGGCGAACATCCCCCATCATAAGCGGCTGGCCGACCCGCAGGCGAGCGTCGAGAAGCGGTCGCCGGTCTGCGGGTCGCGCGTGACCGCCGATGTCAGGATGGAAGGCGGCAAGGTCGCCGAGATGGGGCTGGACGTGAAGGCCTGCGCGCTGGGCCAGGCGTCCGCCGCACTGATGGCGGCGCAGGCGATCGGCATGAGCGCGGACGAACTGGCCGATGCGCGTGACAGGCTGACCGCCTGGCTGGCCGGGGAAAGCGAGACACTGGATTTCTGGCCCGGCCTCGCCGTACTGGCACCCGCGCGCGACTATCCCGCCCGGCACCCCTCGATCCGCCTCGGCTTCGAGGCGATCGCCGAGGCCGCGCGGATGGCCGACGCCTGATGCATCCACCCGCACCCGCCAACGCCACCGATATCCTGCTGTCCGAAGGCGTCGTCCTGCTGGGCGCCGCCGTGCTGTTCGTCATGATCTTCCGCCGCTTCGGCCTGGGCGCAGTGCTGGGCTATCTCGTCGCCGGGGCGCTGGTGGGACCGCAGGGCCTCGGCCTCGTGGGCGGCGGCGAATCGAAACTCGCCATCGCGGAGATCGGCATCGTGCTGCTGCTGTTCCTCGTCGGGCTGGAACTGCATCCGGCGCGGCTGTGGCGACTGAAGCGCGACATCTTCGCACTGGGCCTGGCGCAGGTCGTGCTGTGCGGCTGCATGCTGGCGGCGATCATCTTCTTCACCACCGGTTTCACCTGGGGCGCGGCGATCGCGCTCGGCCTGCCGCTCGCGCTATCCTCCACGGCGCAGGTGCTGCCGGGCCTGAAGTCGAGCGGTCGCATCAACTCGCCCTTCGGCGAGAAGGTCTTTTCGATCCTGCTGTTCCAGGACCTGTCGATCGTTCCGCTGATCACTATCGTCGCCGCGCTGTCCCGCAACCCTGCCGACGCGGCCGGGCCGCCGGGCTGGCTGCTGGCCGGCTACACCGTGGCGGCGATCGTCGGGCTGGTCCTGGCGGGGCGTTTCATTCTGCGGCCGCTGTTGGGTTTCGTCGGGCGGCTGGGCGAGCGCGAGCTGTTTGTGGCGGTGGGGCTCTTTACCGTGCTGGCGGCGGCGGCGCTGATGCATGCGCTGCATCTCTCGACCGCGCTGGGTGCTTTCGTTGCGGGCGTGATGCTGGCCGATTCGCCCTATCGCCACGAGATCGAGGCCGATGTCGAGCCGTTTCGATCGATCCTGCTCGGCCTGTTCTTCCTGGCAGTCGGCATGGTGCTGGACCTGCAGACGGTGATCGCCCACCCCACCTTCGTCATCGGCCTGGCGCTGGTGCTGGTCGCGACCAAGACCGCGCTCATCACCTTGCTCGCTCGCCTGTTCGGCATGGCCTGGCAGCAGGCGATCGGCGCCGGGCTGCTGCTGAGCCAGGGCGGCGAATTCGGCTTCGTCCTGTTCGCCCAGGCGCAGAACGCCTTCCTGATCCGGCCAGAGGCGGCCAGCCTGTTCAGCGCGATCGTCACCTTCTCGATGGCGACCACCCCTTTCCTGATGCTGTTCGCCCGGCGGCTGGAGTTTGCCACGCCCAAGGCCGGCATCCACCTGACCGACCCCGATCAGGCACCACGGGGCACGGCGATCATCGTCGGCTATGGCCGATTCGGCCAGACCGTCGCGCAGATGCTGATGGGGCACGGCTTCGGCGTGGTCCTGATCGACAAGAAGCCGGCGCAGATAGAGGTGTCGAGCCGGTTCGACATGAACGTCTATTATGGCGACGGGACGCGCATCGACCTGCTGCGCCGCGCGGGCGCGGAGGAGGCGCGGCTGATCGCCTTCTGCATCGACGACCCGTCGCTGGACGGCCGCGTTCTGGAGCCGATCGCCGAAGCCTTTCCGCAGGCAGCGCTGGTGGTGCGCGCCTTCGACCGGCGCCAGTTGCTGACGATGCAGGACCTGAACCTGGCGGGCGTGGTGCGGGAAGTGTATGAATCGGCCATCTGCATGGGCGTGCAGGCGATGGAGGCGCTGGGCGTTCCCCAGGGCGAGATCGAGGAGGTCGAACGGCAATATCGCCAGAATGACGAGCAGCGGCTGGCGCTCCAGATCGAGCATGGGAGCCTGCTGGCGGCCAAGGACCTGATGTACCGGCCCGGCCGGGGCATGCGCCTGATTGCGCGCGGGGACAGAGAGGAAAAAGCATGATCGGACTGCTGGCCGCCTTGTCCGCGGCGCTGGCCATCGGAGCAGGCGCATTCGGCGCGCATGGCGCGGCGAGTCCGCAGGCGGCTGAATGGCTGCGGACCGGCGGCCTGTACCAGCTGGTGCATGCGGTGGCGGCGATCGCGCTGATGGGCACGGCAAAGGCGGCGGCGGCGCTGATGCTGCTAGGCGCCGCGATCTTTGCCTTCACCCTCTATGCGATGGCACTGGGCGCGCCCAAATGGCTCGGTGCGGTGACGCCGGTGGGCGGCGTGCTGATGATCGC
This sequence comes from Sphingobium ummariense RL-3, assembly GCF_000447205.1. Lineage (GTDB taxonomy): Bacteria > Pseudomonadota > Alphaproteobacteria > Sphingomonadales > Sphingomonadaceae > Sphingobium > Sphingobium ummariense. The sequence goes on from NZ_AUWY01000074.1 coordinate 59,734, forward strand.
GGCCTGGCTTTGGACAGCCTGGGCTTTTGTGAGGCCCTGATGCGCGCCCTTGCCGCAAGGGCCGTGCGAGCATAAGTTAAGGGCATGGCGGACCATCATCATAATCATCACGAGCCGATCGGCGCCAAGCTGGCAGATGCGGCCCGTGCCACGCTGGAAGCGAAGGCGGAACAGTGGACGCCGATGCGCGCCGCGATCTTCGACGCGCTCGCGGCCGAGGACAAGCCGGCGTCCGCCTATGACATCGCCGACGCGGTATCGAAGGCGCGCGGCAAGCGCGTGGCGCCCAACAGCGTCTATCGCATCCTAGACCTGTTCGTGACGAACAACATTGCGATGCGGGTGGAAAGCGCGAATGCCTATATCGCGAACGCCCATCCCGGCTGCCATCATGACTGCATATTCCTGGTGTGCCGCAACTGCCGCGAGGCGACCCATGTCGACGACGACAAGGTGACGGACGAGGTTCGCGCCGTCGCCGAGCATGAGGGTTTTCGTCCCGAGCGCCCGGTGATCGAGATATTGGGCACCTGCGCCAAGTGCGCCGCATAAGGGCTTGCGGTAAAGGGCTGAAGGGAGGCGACCGGTCTTCCTACTTACATTTGGCTGAAGGGTAATTCCCGGAAAGTCAGTTTTCGTCCTCCCCTTTAAGGGGAGGTGGCAGGCGCTTAGCGCCTGATGGAGGGATGTTACCCTGTCGTGAGCAAGACACCCCTCCACCACTGCGTGGGCCCCCTTCCCTTACAGGGGAGGAAGTCTATGGCTGTCTGACCGTTGGCAAATGTCACCCAAAGGAAGCCATCGACCTCGCCGCTACGCCTCGTTGGTGGAGAAGAAAGTGTCTCCATCGGCGAGGACCAACGGGCCGGCGCCCGTCATCGGGGCGGTAGCCGGCCAGCGGGAATCGAGCAGGCGGGCCTTTGCGATCCGCGTGACCGACACGGCATCACCCTGGTTGCCGCCCAGCACATGATAAGCGGAACTGTCCTCCCCGGCATAGAAACCGACATGGCCGAGCCAGCCGTCGCGGCTGCCGCGCCAGAAGACAAGGACAGCGCCCAGCGTCCGCGGTCCGGCCGCGCCGAACCTTTGCCACGCCCGCGCACCCAGCGGATTGCCCGGCAGGCTTTCCCCTGAGAGGGTGGCGCTGATGCAATGCGCGACGAACAAACCGCACCAGGGTATGTCGTCCGAATCATAGTCGATGCCGGCCTTGTCGGCCCAATCGATCAGGACCGGATTGCTGCCCGGCCCTACCTTTTCCCGGACGCCGATCAGCCGGCGTGCTTCCTGGAACCAGGGGATGGCGGGATTGTCGGCAACGGCCTGCTCTTCCGCGTCGCCGAACAGCGCCTTCCAGGTGACGGGGCCGACGATGCCGTCCGCCACCAGCCCCTTGGACCGCTGGAACGCCTTCACGGCCGCTTCCGTGCGCCGGCCCCAAATGCCGTCGATAATGCCCGGATCGAAGCCCTTGCGGGCCAATATATGCTGAATGCTTTCAATGGTCGCTTTCGACTTGCTTGGCATGACTGTCTCCTTTCGAAAGACATGGCGTCATTTCGCGAAATCAGAAATAAGCGACCCTTTCATCATCAATGCTTGTGCGCCAAGGATACAGTAAAGTCAGGGGGAGTCCAATGGTGCTTTCTGGCCGGAACAAAGAAGCGCCCGGGAAGCATATGCTTCCCGGCCGCTTCATATTGCGGGATAGCGATTGATCAGCGCGAGGCGAACTGGCGGCCCTTGGCGGCGGAGGCCCAGCGCGGCTGGGTTGCGCCGGGAGCCATCTCGCGGACGAAGCACTGGCCCCGCCTGGCCTGGATGGTACGGCACAGTCCCGCCGCGTCGGCGCGATTGCCGAAGCCGCTGATGGCGAGGCGGTGATAGGCCTTGCCGTTGACCGTCGCCTGGCTGGTCAGGACCGGGAAGGCCGCGAGCGTGGCGTTGCCACGCATCATGACGGTCCATTTTTCCCGCGCCACCGCTGCGCTTTCATAGGCGCCAAGTTGGACCACCCAGTTGCTGGCACCGGTGCTCACCGGCTTGAGGAATGCCACCTGCTGCATGCGGGCGACAGGCGCAGGCGTCGCGGCGCGGCCGGCCTTCGGAGCCTGACGCGTCGTGCGATCCTCGATCACGAAATCCCTGGCTGCGACGCGCACCGGCGCCGAAACGGCGGGCGCGGCCGGAGCGATCGAAGGCCCGACGGGCTGCACCATGGGCGCGGGGGCCGGCGCCGGATCGGCGGACGCCACTTCGACAGGGGCGGTAGGCTCCGTGGTCGGCACGGGTGCGGCTTCCGCTACGGCGACGGGGGTGGCAGCAGGCGCAGCCAGCGCCAGCGCGACCGGCTGCCCAGCGTCGGCACCATCGATACGGATGCCCATCAGGGCTGCGACGCGCTGGGGCGCCAATGCTGGATCAGCCATCTGCGCCCATTGCGAAATGCGCTGATTGGCGGCGAGGGTGTCGAGGTCCATGCCAGCGACCAGCCGCGCGTCCTTCCAGCGGCCGGCGAGCGCATAGGCATAGGCCAGGTTCTGGCGGGTGCGCGCATTGGCCGAGGGAGCATGGATTGCGTCCGACAGGATGCGGACGCCTTCATTGGGATCACCGGCCATCGCCAGCGCAAGGCCATAGTCTCCGGCGGGCAGTTGGGTGCCATGTTCGGCCAGCAGCGCGCGAGCCGCATCGGGCTTGCCGAGGCCGACCTGAACCAGTGCCAGCGTGATGATGGTGCGCGAATCCCTGTTGCCGAGCGTCAGGGCGTCGGTGAACGCGGTTTCCGCCGAGGCGAAGCGGCCGCTCAGCACATAGGCGCGGCCCAGGAGCTGACGATAACCCCCATTGTCGGGTGCGGCGCGAACGGCGCCTTCCGCAGCCTCCACCGCCGCGGCACCGTCTCGGGCCGCCAGCGCCTTTTCGGCGGCGGCGGCGAACTTGACGGGATTGAGCTTCTGGGGGGTGATGCCAGCCGACGGGCGGAACGCCGCACCGGTGCAACCGACCATGGTCGTGGCAACGAGCAGCGAGGAAATCGCCGCCTTTCCGAATGTGGTGCGCTTCATAATCCTACCCACCCCTTCATTTCGTCTCGCCGCGTTCCGGCGGCAGCTGCTGGGCCAGCCGGGCGACATCGGGCTGGCTGTCGAGAAAGGCGTCGAGCGCCTGCGTGACCATTTGCTGTGCCGACTTGCCCGCGATGGCGCAGGCGAGGCGCAGCTTGAGATGCCGGTCGGCGTCCAGGCGCAGCGTGAAGGCGGCCTTCCGCCCGCTGCGCGCCGGCTGGAGCTGTTCGACGCGCTCCGCGAGCTCCTCCCGTTCCGTGACCACCGCCGGAACAGGCGGCGGCGTGACGGACCGTGCAGCGCCCGGCATGGGCGTCAGGCCCGCAGAAGGACGAGAATCCGCCGGCGCGGGTTTGGGCATGGGCAGGTCAAAGCCCATGTCGTTCCAGCCCAGATCGTCCTGCTGCAGCGCGGCGGCGCCGGTCGCGCGGCCGAAGCCGAGCATCGGACGGCGCATCGCGGGCTGCGCCGCGCCCTTCCGGGCCAGCAGGCCGGAGGTCAACGAAGCGAGCGGCTTGGGTTCGGACATGGCTCCCCTCCTCGCTTACTGGCCGACCACGCGGCGGCCGAAGCCGCCACCGGACGGACGGGCGGCGGCGGTGCCGACGCTGCCCTGGGGCACCGAAAACACGGTGCGGCGGAAATTCTTTTCCAGCCGGTCTGAGATATAGGACCAGAGCTGCTCCACTTCTCCGGCGGAGCGACCCTTGGGATCGACCTCCATGACCGTGCGGCCGTCGATCATCGACGCGGCGAAATCGGTGCGGTGATGGAGCGTGACCGGCGCCACGGTGCCATGCTGGGAGAGAGCGACGGCGGCCTCGGACGTGATGCGCGCCTTGGGCGTCGCAGCGTTAACCACGAAGATCAGCGGCTTTCCGGCGCGCTCGCACAGGTCCACCGTGGCGCCGACGGCGCGCAGGTCGTGCGGGCTGGGCCGGGTCGGCACTACGATCAGTTCGGCGACGGAAATGACGCTCTGTATCGCCATGGTGATGGCGGGCGGGGTGTCGATCACCGCGAGCTTGAAGCCCTGCTGGCGCAGGATCTCCAGGTCGGCGGCAAGGCGGGCAACGGTGGTCTGCGCAAAGGCCGGGAATTCAGCCTCACGCTCGTTCCACCAGTCAGCGAGGGAGCCCTGCGGGTCGATGTCGATCAGCACCACGGGACCGGCACCGGACAGCTGCGCCTGTACGGCGAGATGCCCCGACAGGGTCGTCTTGCCTGATCCGCCCTTCTGCGATGCCAATGCCAATATGCGCACGCAATTCCCCCCAGGAAAATCCAGTTCCGGGTCGGACTGCCACGATGTCACCTAAGATTTGGTTAATCGGGCGGGAAGTTTGCGCGTGCCCCAATGGCAATGACTTGACTATCTTTCTCGCGTTCTCGCGGGCAATTTTTCGCTAACAGGCTATTAACCTTGTCCCGTTATCGGATTATTCAAGGAATCCGTTGGGAGCATTCTCATGAAGCTTTTCTGGGGCGCGCTGGGCGCAGGCATGATGCTGGCCGTCGGATCGCCGGCCGGCGCGGACGTCAAGGCCGGGGTCGATGCCTGGCAGCAGGGTGACTATGCCAAGGCGATCGGCGAATGGCGGCCGCTGGCGCAGGCGGGCGACGCCGACGCGCAGTTCAACATGGGCCAGGCCTACAAGCTAGGGCGCGGCGTGCAGTCGGACCTCAACGCGGCTCTGGACTGGTATCGCAAAGCTGCGGCCCAAGGGCATCTTCGCGCGGAGGATAATCTGGGCCTGATCCTGTTCCAGCAGGGCGACCGGGCCGGCGCCATGCCCTATCTGCAGCGCTCCGCGGCGCGCGGAGAACCGCGCGCGCAATATATCGTCGCGACGGCGCTCTTTAATGGCGATATGATCGGCAAGGACTGGGTCCGCGCCTATGCGCTGATGACCCGCGCGGCCGCGTCCGGCCTGCCCCAGGCGACGACCAGCCTGCAGCAGATGGACAAATATGTGCCGGAGGACCAGCGCAAGCAGGGTCTCGCGCTGGCGGCCAATCTCGAACAGCAGCAGCAACAGAGGAAGGACAGCGCCATCGCGCTGGCGGCCCCCGCTGCCCCGATGCCGCAGCCGGCCCGCAACCAGCCGTCGCAGGTGCGTACCGCCGAGTTGCCGCCCTCCACCATTCCGCAGCCCGCTCCACAGGCGCCGGCGACGCCGAAACCTGCTCCCGAGCCGACCAAACCGGTTGCGAAGCCGGTGGCGCCCAAGCCTATGCTGGCGAGCCGGCCCGCGCCCGCTCCGGCGGCATCGGGAGGCTGGCGCATCCAGTTGGGCGCGTTCAGCGAGGAAGGCCGCGCGCGGACGCTGTGGAAACAGCTGACCGGCAAGGTCGGCGGCCTGTCCGCCTATCAGCCCTATCTGGTGAAGGCAGGCACCGTAACGCGCCTCCAGGCCGGCCCGGTCGCCAGTGCCGCCGACGCGGCGCGGCTGTGTGGCGCGATCAAGTCGGCCGGCGGCGATTGCATGCCGAGGAAGATGTAGGGCGGGGCGTTGCCCCATTTGCCCGAAGCCTTCGATCTGCGCTAAGACCGGTTCCCCATAGGAGCCGGTGCCATGTCGATGCAGAAGGAAGGAACGATCGCCGCGCTGGCCGCGGCCGCGCTGGGCGAGGAGGATGCGCGGAGGGCGCTGGAGGCGCTGGCGATCGCGCCCGCGCTGATGGCGGAGAGCGGCGAGCGTGTGTCGCGCGCCGCCTTCGCGATGGCGATGAATGTCCTCCTGTTCCACGACCTGCTGCGGCGGGTGCCGAGCGGCAGCGCCTATGTGACCGACACGCTGGGGCGCGGCGGGCGCGTGCTGTTCGACCATGGCGCGCTGCGCACCGTCCGCATGCCGCAGGGGCCGACCGGCGCCCTGCCCGCGGGAGAGGACGCCTTCACCCGCATCTTCCTACCGCTCGGCTATGAGATGGCCGCCGTCTATCCGCTCGACCGGCTGCGCATGACAGGCCGCGCCTATCGTCATGCCGACGCGCCGGAGGATATTCCGCAGTTTTTCCTGTCGGAGCTGCATGTCGATCGCTTCGATCCCGAGTTCCAGGAGGCGGCGGAGCGGGTCTTCGGGTCCTCGCGCGATCCGCTCGACGGGGAGGCGCTGGCCCTGCTCGACGCCTTCGCCGCTGGCGAGGCTGTGTCGCTGGGGCAGGCGGCGCGGGTGTTACCGACGATCGTCGCGGCCTTCGACCGGCAACATGAGGCGCCCGACTTCGAGGATTATCAGCTCCTCCTGTCCCGTTCCAACGAAGCGGCCTGGATCGCGACCGAGGGCAATGCCTTCAACCATGCCACCGACCGGGTGCCCGACGTCGCGGCGCTGGCCGAGCGGCTGAAGGCCGAGGAGCGGCCGATGAAGGCACGGCTGGAGGTGTCGGCGACCGGTCGCGTGCGGCAGACCGCCTTCCGCGCCGACAGCGTGGAACGCGTCTTCGCCGACGGTGAGGTCCGCACAGTTCCCGGTTCCTTCTACGAATTCATCAGCCGTGACGTCGACCCAGAGACGGGACGGCTGGACCTGGCTTTCGACACGGGCAACGCCACCGGGATCTTCGCGATGACGAGCGCAGGCCGATGAGCGGAACATTCCGGTCGATCGATCCGGCCAGCGGCGAAATGGTGTGGGAAGGCGAAACCGCGGACGCAGCAGCGTGCGCGCGCGCGGTGCAGACGGCGCGCGTCGCCCTGCCCGCCTGGCGCAGCGCGCCGGTCGAGCAGCGGGTCGCGGTCGCGCGGCGCTATGCCGAGGTGCTGGGCGAACGACGCATGGCGCTGGCAACACTGATCTCGCGGGAGACGGGCAAGCTGCTCTGGGAGAGCGATGCCGAAGTCGGCTCGATGATCGCCAAGGTGGAGGTGTCGATCCGCGCCCATGCCGAGCGCACCGGCGAGCGGGCGGCCGACATGCCCTTCGGCAACGCGGTGTTGCGCCATCGCGGTCATGGTGTGATGGCGGTGCTGGGCCCTTACAATTTCCCCGGCCACCTGCCCAACGGGCATATCGTGCCGGCGCTGATCGCGGGCAATGCCGTGGTGTTCAAGCCGTCCGAGGTTGCGCCCGCAACCGGCGCGGCGATGGCGGATGCCTGGACGGCGGCGGGGCTGCCCGAGGGACTGTTGAGCATCGTCCAAGGCGGACGCGAGACCGGGGAGGCGCTGGTCGCGAGCGACATAGACGGGCTGCTGTTCACCGGATCGGCGGGTGCCGGCGCGGCGCTGCGCCGGGCGCTGGTGGACCGGCCGCATGTCATCATGGCGCTGGAGCTGGGCGGGAACAATCCGCTGGTCGCCTGGGATTCGCCCGAGGAGGCCGCTTCCATCATCGTCAGTTCGGCCTTCATCACGACCGGTCAACGCTGTTCCTGCGCGCGGCGGCTGATCGTGCCCGAGGGCGCGACGGGGGATCGGATCGTCGAGGCGGTCGACGCCATGGCCGGGCTGCTGCGCGTCGCGGCCTGGGACGAGCCGGGCGACGCCTTCATGGGGCCGCTGGTCTCCGATGCGGCGGCGGCCGGCGCCCACCGCGCGGTCGAGGGGCTGATCGCGCGCGGCGCGGGGATCATCCGGCCGTTCGAGGCAGTGAGCGGGCGGAGCGACGCCTTCGTAACCCCCGCCCTGCTGGACGTGACAGGACTGGACATGCCTGACGCCGAAATCTTCGCGCCGGTGCTGCAGGTCCTGCGTGTGCCCGATTTCGATGCGGCGATGCGCGCGGCGAACGACACGGCATTCGGCCTGTCGGCGGGGCTGATCTCCAGCGACCCAGACCTCTGGCAACGGTTCATCGAGGAAAGCCGCGCGGGCGTGGTCAACCGCAACCGGCCGACCACGGGCGCGGCGGGGAACATGCCCTTCGGCGGTCTGGGCGCTTCGGGCAATCACCGCCCAAGCGCCTATTATGCGGCCGATTACTGCGCCTATCCCATCGCGAGCTTCGAGGCGCCGGAGGTTGCGCCCGTGCCGGTTAACGGCTTGATCAGCGAAACGGCATAAGGCAACGGCCGATCGTTTCGTTTAAGGAGGCATGGGTGCAGGGTTCGAACGTCCCGTCCTGGGTGCTGACGCTGGTGTGCGCCGACCGGGTGGGCATCGTCGCGGCGGTGAGCCGCTTCCTGGCCGAGCGAGGCGGCTTCATCACCGACAGCCAGCAATATGCCGACCGAGACGCCGGCCGATTCTTCATGCGCGTGGCGTTCGAGGCGACCGACGAGCGGATCGGCACCACAACCCGGTTACGCGAGGATTTCGCGACGGTGGGCGGGGAATTCGGCATGGACTGGCAGATCACCGCCGCCGCCGATCGCCCGCGCATGCTGATCGCCGTTTCGAAGGGTTCGCACTGCCTGGCCGATCTGCTGCATCGCTGGCAGACCGGCACGCTGGCGATCGACATCATGGGCGTGGTGTCCAACCATCCCGACATGCGCCGGATCACCGAATGGCAGGGCATCCCATTCCACGAACTGCCGCCCAATGGCGACAAGGCCGCCCAGGAGGAGGCGCTGGCCGCGATCTTCGAACGGACGTGGTCGGACTATCTGATCCTTGCGCGCTACATGCAGGTGCTGTCGGAAGAACTGGTGCAGAGGCTGGAAGGGCGCTGCGTCAACATCCATCACAGTTTCCTGCCCGGTTTCAAGGGCGCGCGCCCCTATCACCGCGCGCATGAGCGCGGTGTCAAGCTGATCGGCGCGACGGCGCATTTCGTGACCGCCGACCTGGACGAGGGGCCGATCATCGAGCAGGCGGTCGAGCGCGTGGACCATCGCGCCACGCCCGAGGACATGATCCGCATCGGCCGCGACATAGAGGCGCAGGTGCTGGCCCGCGCGGTCGGCTGGCTGGCCGACCGGCGGGTGCTGCTGAACGGCGGGAAGACCGTGGTCTTCCGCTGAGCTACAGCCCCAGCCGCGCCCAGAAATCGTCCGGGGCGATCGACGCGGCGGCCGAAGCGGGCCGTTCGATACGCGAACAGGAATAATGGGGAATGTGCACGCGGTCGCGCTCTTCGGCGCGGCGCTGCTGGCGGAGGGATTTGCGGCTCATCGTCTTCTCCTGTGCAAGGGAACACGAAACCGGGCGTCGTCGCCTGGGACCCGTGCGCTTTAGCCGTTGGTGACGCGGAGCAAGCTGACATCCTTCAAAAGCCGCGGAGCGAAACGCTCGCAGCCTTCATGCGCCATCCCGCCGCTATCGGCAAAATAGGTTTGCTTGGGAGGATGATAGATCAGCGCAGCCGATCGGCATGCCAGCGCAGATGATCCGCCATGAAGGTGGAAATGAAATAATAGCTGTGGTCGTAGCCGGGCTGAAGCCGCAGTTCCAACGGGATGCCGGCCGCCGCGCAGGCCGCGCGCAGCAGGTCAGGGCGAAGCTCGCGCTCCAGGAAGCCGTCGGCTTCGCCCTGGTCGACGAGCAGCGCGGGAACCCGCGCGCCGTCCTCGATCAATGCCACAGCGTCGTGGCGGCGCCAGGCGGCATGGTCGTCGCCCAGATATCCAGAAAGCGCCTTCTGCCCCCAGGGCACCTGTGACGGGGCGACGATCGGCGCGAAGGCGGACACGGCCCGGTAGCGGTCCGGATGGTTCAGGCCGATGGTGAGCGCGCCATGGCCCCCCATGGAGTGACCCATGATCGACTGGCGGTCCATGTCGGCTGGAAAATGCGCGCCGATAAGGGTGGGCAACTCTTCCGTGACATAGCTCCACATACGGTAGTGCGCGGCATAAGGCGCCTGCGCCGCATCGACATAGAAGCCCGCCCCCAGGCCGAAATCCCACGCGCCGTCGGGATCGTCCGCCACGCCCTCGCCGCGCGGCGATGTGTCGGGTGCGACGAAGATCAGGCCCAGCTGCGCGCAGGCGGCGCGAAACTCGCCCTTTTCCGTCACATTGGCATGGGTGCAGGTGAGGCCGGAGAGATACCAGACCACCGGCAGCCGCGCGCCATCCTCGTGCGGGGGCACATAGACGGAGAAGGTCATGTCCGTCCCCGTTTCTCGCGAGGCATGGCGATAGACGCCCTGGATGCCGCCAAAGGCCTTGGCGCCCGAAACCTGCTCCAGTCCCATCATGGGTAGCGATACAGCGCGCAGAGCTTGTTCCCGGCGGGGTCGCGCAGATAGGCGAGATAGAGCTTTCCGAAAACGCCGCTCTCGCGGATGCCCGGAGGATCCTCGCAGCTCCTGCCGTCAGCCGCCACGCCTGCGCTGTGCCAGGCGTCGATCTGCTCCGGCGACGCGATGGCGAAACCGATCGTCCCGCCATTGGCATGGCAGGCCGGCTGGCCGTCGATCGGCTGCGTAACCATGAAGAGCCCGCCGTCATGCGCATAGATCAGGCGGCCCTTCGGGTCCGTCCTGCCCGGCTTCGCGCCGGCGACAGCGAAGATCGCATCGTAAAAGGTCCTGGACGCCTCGATATCGTTGGAACCCACCATCACATGGCTGAACATCGCCCTGCCCTTTTCCTTCAGAAGACTACGACGCTGCGGATGCTTTCCCCGGCATGCATCAGGTCGAATCCCTTGTTGATCTCCTCAAGCGAGAGGACATGGGTGATCATGGGGTCGATCTGGATCTTGCCGTTCATGTACCAGTCCACGATCTTCGGCACGTCGGTGCGCCCCTTGGCCCCGCCAAAGGCGGTGCCGCGCCAGTTGCGGCCGGTGACCAGCTGGAACGGGCGGGTCGAAATCTCCCTCCCCGCCTCCGCCACGCCAATGATGATCGAGGTGCCCCAGCCGCGATGGCACGCCTCCAGCGCGGTGCGCATGACTTCGGTGTTGCCGGTGCAGTCGAAGCTGTAGTCGGCGCCACCGTCGGTCAGTTCCAGCACGCGGGCGATCGTCTCTTCGCGCGACAGGCCACGGGAATTGAGAAAGTCGGTCATGCCGAACTTGCGACCCCATTCCTCCCGGTCGGGATTGATATCCACGCCGATGATCCGGCCTGCACCCGCCAGCTTCGCGCCCTGGATGACGTTGAGGCCGATCCCGCCCAGACCGAACACGACGACATTCTCGCCCACCTGCACCTTCGCCGTGTTGACGACCGCGCCCACGCCAGTGGTCACGCCGCAGCCGATATAGCAGCTGGACTGGAACGGCGCGTCCTCCCGTATCTTCGCGACCGCGATTTCCGGCAGCACGATGAAGTTGGAGAAGGTCGAGCAGCCCATATAGTGGAAGATCGGCTGGCCCCTGTAGCTGAAGCGCGTGGTGCCGTCGGGCATCAGCCCCTTGCCCTGGGTCGCGCGGATCGCGGTGCAGAGGTTGGTCTTGCCCGAGAGGCAGCTTTTGCACTGGCGGCATTCGGGCGTGTAGAGCGGGATCACATGGTCGTCGGGCTTCACCGAGACCACGCCCGATCCCACTTCGCGCACGATCCCGGCGCCCTCATGACCCAGGACGGACGGGAAGATGCCCTCGCTGTCGAAGCCGTCGAGCGTATAGGCGTCGGTATGGCAGATGCCGGTCGCCATGATCTCCACCAGAACCTCGCCCGCCTTGGGGCCTTCCAGGTCGAGTTCGACGATTTCCAGGGGCTTCTTCGCTTCAAAGGCTACGGCTGCGCGGGTCTTCACGGGGTCGTTCCTCCAGGACGTTTGGGCTGCGGCCGGGCAGCCCGTCACGCGCCTTCTATCGCCTCCTCCGGCAAAAGCCAGCGGGCGGAACAGGATCAGGCAATCATAGCCGTGGAACAGCGACCGGAACGAAGGATGGCGGAACGGCGAAGATCGCCGTTCGCGACCGGCAACCGATATTCCGCCGGCCCCGGCCGAGGCGCATACGCCCAGGGAAAACGCGGCTCAGGCGATGGCGTTATACAGGAACCAGCCTACGATCAGCAGGCTCGTCACGATACAGATACGATCACCGAAGATATCAATCCGAGACATCGCACAACATCCTTCCATCCCCAGGGCGTTCTCGTTCTGACGCCTTAATCCGAGAGTACATCAGTTTTCTCCGGCAAGGAACAGCAAAGCGTCGCCGGAGCGCGCCGCACATGCGACGAACTGACAAGGGATGGATGTTGAAAACGAACGATGCGATAATAAGAGCCGCCTGGGCCGGTATCCGCCGTTAGCGAAAACCCGCCCCCCGGTGACGGAGGAAGGACCGGGTCGCTTCCTCCGGGCCGCGATAGGCCTCCTGGAACTCCGCGCTCCAGTAAACGAGATCCTCCAGATCGATCCGCTCGCCCGACACGGCGCAGAGCACGAACTGGCCGGGACGGATCACTTCGAAATGCGGAGTGTCGTAATGCAGCTCCGCAAGGCCCTGAATGTCCGCCATCAGTCGCCGGTCAGGATGCGGTCGACGAGCTGCTTCACGGTCGGCACGAATCCGTTCGAATAGAAGGGATCCTGCTTGAACTTGTAAGCGCCATGGCCGGCGAACAGCAGGTTCTTATCGAGATCGCCGCCGTGCACCGCTTCCTGCAGCGATTTCTGGATACAGAAGCTGCGCGGATCGGCCAAGCGGCCGGTCGAGTTGGTCTCGCTGTCCATCCAGCTGGAGAAGGCGCATTGGGAGAGGCAGCCCATGCAGTCGGTCTGGTCCTTGCGTATCTCGGCCTTCTCTTCCTCCGTCACGAACACCAGGGTGTTGTCGGGCGTCTTGAGCGCGGAGGTGAAGCCCTGCCCCACCCATTCGCGGGCACGCAGCAGGTCGCCGCGGGTAACCCAGAAGTTCCTGCCTTTCACCCCAGCATCGAGCTGGTGGGTGTGGTCGCCCGCCTGCTCGGTGCTGAAGGGAATCTGCCGTTCCGAACGCGCCTCCAGCTGGCGGAGGAAGGGATTGCGGACCGCCGAGCTGTAGAAGCCGGTGGGCGAAAAGCGATGAAGCAGCACGTCGCCGGGCTCCAGCTGCATCAGCCGTTCCTTCCAGAGCTGAGGGATCGGGCTTTCCTGCGTCAGCAGCGGACGAGTGCCGAACTGGAAGGCAATCGCGCCCAGCTCCGGATTGTCGATCCAGTCGTTCCAGTCCTTGAGGTGCCAGACGCCGCCGGCCATCACGATCGGCACCTCGTCCGAAATGCCGCCTTCCCGCATCGTCTCCCGCAGCGCCTTCACGCGGGGATAGGGATCCTGCGGCTGCTTGGGATCCTCGGCATTGGAGAGGCCGTTGTGGCCGCCCGCCAGCCAGGGGTCTTCGTAGACCACGGCGGCAAGCCATTCGGACGCCTTGGAATAGGCCCGCTTCCAGAGCGCGCGGAAGGCGCGGCCGGAGCTGACGATGGGAAGATAGTTGACGCCGTAGGAGGCGGCGATCTCGCTGAGCTTGTAGGGCATGCCCGCGCCGCAGGTCACGCCGGCCACCATGCCCTTCGTCTTTTCGAGGACGCCGTGCAGGACGCGCTGGGCGCCGCCCATTTCCCACAGGACGTTGATGTTGATCGCGCCCTTGCCGCCCGCGATTTCGAAGGCGCGCTTCACCTGCTCGACGGCGCCGTCGATGGCGTAGGCGATCAACTCCTCATGACGGTCGCGGCGGGTGCGGCCATGGTAGATCTGGGGAATGACATTGCCGAAGCTGTCGTAGCTGTCGGCATTGACCGCGGAGACGGTACCGATGCCGCCGGCAGCTGCCCAGGCGCCCGAACTCTCATGATTGGAAACCGCGACGCCCTTGCCACCCTCAACCAGCGGCCAGACTTCCTGACCGCCATAGACGATGGGCTTCAAACCCTTGAACAAAGAAATCTCCTGCATGTTAGCCGCGACTTCCCCAAGCCGCATAAAACCCATCTATAGCAGTTTTCGGCGCCAATGACGAATTTTCGCGCGCCCTAGCGGAAAATATCGGGATGTGCCAGTGCCGTGCCGTAGAGTGCAGCATAGGCGTCGACCATCGCCGCCTCCGTGAAGTCGCGCGCGGCGCGGCGGCGGTTGGCTTCGCCGAGCGAGGCGCGCAGATCGGCGTCGGCAGCCAGAAGGCCGAGCGCCGTCGAGAGCCCCGTTTCGTCGGGCACCACGAAGGGCCGGTTTTCCGGCGCGACCATGTTCGCGACATCGCCGACGTCGGTTGAGACGACCGGCATGCCGGCGGCCATCGCCTCCACCAGCGAAATCGGGAACTGTTCGCTGTCGGAGGAGAGGGCAAAGATGTCGAACAGGCCGATGAAGCGCCAGGGATCGGTCATGAAGCCGGCCATGCAGAGATCGTCCATGCCGGCGTCCCGCGCCGCCGCGACGATCGCGTCCCGCTCCGGCCCCTCCCCCACCACGACCAGCTGCAGCCGGTCGCGATGCGGGGCGATGGCGCGGACCAGCCTAGGGATGTTCTTCACCGGGCGCAGCCCCGCCAGCGTCCCCACCAGCAGCTTGCCGGGGGTGCGGCGCAGGGCGGGGATGGCGTCGGGTGGCGGGGGCTCGGCGTAGCGGTCAACGGGGACGCCGTTGCGGATCAGGTGCAACTTTTGCGCGGGCTGTTTCCAGACTTGGCGCGCTATGCCCTCCAGTCGTACCGAGGGGACGACCAGGGCATGCGCCCGCTGGAGGGCGATGCGGCGATAGAGGTTGCGCTGGGGTTTCAGGCCGTCGGCCTCGTCGGCGTTGAAGCCGTCTTCATGATGGATGAGGGGCGGCAAGGCGCAGAGCGAGGCGGACAGTCGATGCGCCATTGCGGCGTCCATCGCGCCCCAGTTATAGGTGAGTATTAAATCGAATGATTTCAAGAAGTTAGATATATCACGGAAACGCCGGATGCCCGGCTTGCCGGCCATCGGCGGCGCATCGGGAAAATCGACGGGAACGGCGGGGTCGATCGCGGCGCGCGCGCCCATCGCGTCGGGCGCGGCGGAGACGATGCTGTGATGCGCGCGGTCGCCCCAGAGGTTCATGAGGCGGATGGCACGCGCTTCCTTGCCGCCCAGGGTGAAGCTGCCATGGACGTGCAGCAGCCGGGGCGGCCGCCCGTTGGGATCAGCCATGGAGAACGCGGGCGAGCAGACGGTCGACGGCGGCCGCCGCCTCCGGCTCGTCGAGCACGGGAGTATGGCCGACACCCGGCACCGTCACCAGTTCCGCGCCCCCACCGATCTCCCGCACCATGCGCTGCGCCGTCGCGTCGCTCAGCAGGTCGGAACGCTCGCCGCGCAGCAGCAGGGTCGGTATGCCGCGGAAGGCGGCCATTACCGGCCACATGTCGACCCCCGCCTGCTCCCCGGCGACCCGCAGCGGCTCGGCGATGCGCATGTCATAGTCGAGCACGATCCGGCCGGCGCTGTTGAGACGATAGAGCCGCTTGGCCATCGCCAGCCACTGCTCCAGTCCGTAATGGGGATAGACGTCGCGGTTCGCCTCCTCCAGCGCGCGGGCCGCCATGACCCAGCTGAGGTGCGACTGGCCGACGCCGACATAGGTGCGGATGCGCGCCAGCCCCGCCTCCTCCAGCGTCGGGCCGACATCGTTGAGCAGCGCGCCGGCAAGCCATTCGCGATGGGTCGCCGCGATCAGCATGGTGATGATGCCGCCCAGCGAGGTGCCGATCGCCACGAAGCGCTGGACGGCTAGGTCCGCGAGCAGGCGGCCGATGTCCTGCAGGTAGGTGAGCGGGACATAGCTCATCGCGTCCTTCGCCTGGGCGCTTTCCGCCCGGCCGCGCATGTCCGGGCAGATCAGGCGCCAGTCGCCCGCCAGCCGGGCAGCGAGCGGTTCGAAATCGCGTGCGTTGCGGGTGAGCCCCGGAAGGCAGAGCAAGGGCGGTCTGCCGTCATCCCCGCCCGCATAGTCGCGATAATGCAGCCGAAGGCCGTCGGGGGACCACCAATATCCGTCGCTATAGCCGCTCAAGCTTGATCCTTCCGCTGTGCGCACCCCATATCGCCCTATGCGCGAGCCCCTGCAACCTTTCACATTTGTCCCTGCCAACGAAATTCCGGCGCTGCAGCCCGATTTCGCCGACCCGGTGGCGGCGGCCGATTTCCCGCAGGCGATCCTGCGCTTCCGCAACCAGCGCTGGGCAACGGCGGTGGGGCTGGGCGCGCTGACGGACGAGGAATGGGTCCGCCATTTCGGGCGTTTCGCGCCGATGGAGGGATCGCTGCCGCAGCCGCTGGCGCTGCGCTATCACGGGCACCAGTTCCGGCAGTATAATCCCGACATCGGCGACGGGCGCGGATTCCTGTTCGCGCAGCTGCGCGATGCCGACGGACGACTGCTGGACCTGGGCACCAAGGGTTCGGGGCAGACACCCTACAGCCGGTTCGGCGACGGGCGACTGACGCTGAAGGGCGGTGTGCGCGAGATACTGGCGACCGAGATGCTGGAGGCGCTGGGGGTCGACACCTCCAAGACCTTCTCCCTGATCGAGACCGGCGAGGCGCTGGAACGCAATGACGAGCCGTCCCCTACCCGGTCGGGGGTGCTCGTGCGGCTCAGCCATTCGCACATCCGCATCGGATCCTTCCAGCGCGCGGCCTATCGCGAGGACAAGGCGCTGATGGAGCGGCTGACGGACTATGCGCTGACCAGGCTGTACCGCGAGGCGCCCGGCGACAATCCGCCCGCGCAGCTGCTGGGCCGGGTGGTCGAGCGGACAGCGGAGCTGGCGGCAAGCTATATGGTCGCGGGGTTCGTGCACGGTGTGCTGAACAGCGACAATATCAACGTCACCGGCGAGAGCTTCGACTATGGGCCTTGGCGTTTCACGCCGCTGTGGGATCCGGGCTTCACCGCCGCCTATTTCGACCATGCGGGGCTGTACGCCTTCGGGCGGCAGGCGGAAGCGATCCACTGGGACGTGGCGCAGCTCGCCGTGTCCCTGCGGACGCTGACGGAGGCCGAGCCGCTGATCGCGGAACTGGAGCACTTTCCCATACTGTACGGCCAGGCGGTGACACGGCGCTTCTGCGCGCGGCTGGGCGTGGCGGCGGGGCCGGATGCCGGGGAGATGGTCCAGGCGGCGGTCCGAGGCATGATGGAAACCGGGACACAGATCGACCGCTTCTTCCACGACTGGCGGGGCGGCGTCGCGCGGGATGTGGGAAGCTATGCCGGGGAGGCGTGGACGCCGTTCCGGGAAGCGGTCGCCGGAGCAAAGCCGATGCCGGGGGCGAAGGACCACCCCTATTGGGCGGATGCAGCGCCCTGTTCGATGCACATCGAGGAGGTCGAGGCGATCTGGAGCGCCATCGACAAGGGAGAAGACTGGGAACCGCTCCACGCCAAGGTGGCGGCGGTCAGGCGCATGAGCGAAGCCCACGCAATTCTCCCCTCATGAGCCCGCCTGCGAATCCGCCTCTCTCTTCAGGACGCCGATGATCTTGGAATAGGCACGGGCCAGATCCTCCAGCCGCCCCCGTTCCTTCGCACAGTCGGCAACGACCGCCTGGTTCAGCGCCGCCTGCCGCCGCCGGTCGAGATATTCGAAGCGTTCCATGATCAGCGCCGATAGGAGGAAGCGGGCGGCTGCCGGGCGATATGCTGGGACGATCGCGTTACCGAGCCGGAAATCAGCTTGCCCTTCATGAGCGACCGGAAGGAATCGCAGTCGCGGCTGTCGAGCATCACGATCCTGAAGCCGCCAGACAGCAACGGCTCACCACCGACAGCCGGAAACCGTTCTTCTCGCAAAGCGCGTCGATCTGCCCCGCGGTGGCGTCGACATGGATCACGCGGCTCATGCATGTTCTCCTTCGCCGCCGAACGGATGCGGATTGAAGGATGCCGTGCCGTCGGCGCGATCCGACCGATAGGGCAAGGGATGCTGGCGGATGCGCCGGGCATAGCGCTTCGCGAGGCTGCGGTGGGTGCGGCGTTCGGCGGGGCAGGCGCAATCCTGCGCTCGCAGCAATTCTTCCTGCTCGCGCTTCAGCAAATAATTCAAGTCATCCATCGAAGGCTCCGCGGCTGGCAAGCGGGAGCGCAATGGTCTCTCAGTTACGGCGAATGCTTGCGGCATGGTTCGCGCAATGCACACATCCTAACAGGTCGGGGCCGGATTGTCGTGGGAAAGTTTGGAAATGGCTTTCGGCAGGCGTGCCAAGGGGCAAGCGGGCGACCGTCCGTCCCATGCCTCTTTTTTCCTTAACCATTTTCGGCCATATCCGCTGCCATGTCCGCAGCGTTGATTTCCTTCGAGCCCGCCACCGGCGCACAGCTGTGGCAGGGCAAGACAGGCGACGTCGCCGCGGAGGTCGCGCGGGCGCGGGCGATCTGGCCGAAATGGGCGTCGCAACCCATCGCCTATCGCATTGAGGCGCTGCGCCGCTTCGTCAACGTCGTTCGGGCCAATGAGGATGCGCTGGCCGACCTGATCGCGCGCGAGACCGGCAAGCCGCTGTGGGACGCGCGCGGCGAGGTGGCGTCCGTCATCGGCAAGGTCGACATATCGGTCGCCGCCTATTCCGAGCGCACGGGGCAGAAGCGGCTGGATGCCGCCATGGGCGCGCGCCAATCGCTGCGCCACAAGCCGCATGGCGTGATGGCGGTGCTCGGCCCCTATAATTTCCCCGCGCACCTGCCCAACGGGCATATCGTGCCGGCGCTGCTGGCGGGCAATGCGGTGGTGTTCAAGCCGTCAGAAAAGACGCCCGCCGTCGGCGAGATGCTGGTCCGGCTCTATCATGAGGCGGGCGTGCCCAGCGACGCGGTACGGCTGCTGCTGGGCGGGGTGGAGGAAGGCAAGGCGCTGGCGGCCCATCCCGACGTCAACGGGATATTGTTCACGGGTTCGGCGCAGGCCGGGATCGCCATCAACCGCCAGTTCGCCGCGCAGCCGGGCAAGATCCTGGCGCTGGAAATGGGCGGCAACAACCCGATCGTCGTCTGGAACACGCCGGAAATCGGCGCCGCGGCGGCGATCGTCATCCAGTCGGCCTTCATGACATCCGGCCAGCGCTGCACGGCGGCGAGCCGGCTGATCGTGCGCGACAGCCTGGCCGATACCCTCCTGACCGAAGTGAAGAAGATCACCGACCGGCTGATCGTCGATCATCCCCACGCCACGCCCGCGCCCTATATGGGGCCGGTGATCGATAACGAGACCGCCGACGGACTGACCGAAAGCTTCCTCTACCTGATGAGCAACGGCGGGCGGCCGATCAAGCATATGGTCCGGCCGGTCAAGGGCCGCCCCTTCCTGACGCCCGCGATCATCGACGTCACGGCGATGCAGGAACGGCCCGATGTCGAGCTGTTCGGTCCGCTGCTGCAGGTGGTGCGCGTGCCCGATTTCGAGAGCGCCATCGCCGAGGCGAACAATAGCCGCTACGGCCTGTCCGCATCGCTGATCGGCGGGTCGCCCGAGCAATACAGCCAGTTCTGGTCGAACATCCGCGCCGGTATCGTCAACTGGAACCGGCCAACCAACGGCGCGTCCTCCTCCGCACCCTTCGGCGGAGTGGGCATTTCGGGCAACCATCGGCCGAGCGCCTATTATGCGGCCGATTATTGCGCCTATCCGGTGGTGTCGGCCGAGATCGAGCAGCCGCGGGCGTCCATTGGCGTCGGGCTGAAGGACATCGACACCAGCGCGATGGGGGATTGAGAGAGCCAACGATGCCGTTTGTGCTTTCTCTACCTTCCCGCTAATCAAACATTTCCTTAGGGGCCACCAACGCATTCTGAATTGAAGTCGAGGCGCGCTTTCGCCATGTGCCGACCATGGCTTCCTCTGCCCCTGCAACCGTTTACCTGGTCGGTGCCGGTCCCGGCGATCCCGAGTTGCTGACCCTGCGCGCCGCGCGGCTGATCGCGGCGGCGGGGGTGATCGTGCATGACGGGCTGGTATCGCCGGAGGTGCTGGCGATGGCCCGGCCGGATGCGCAGCGGATTTCGGTCGCCAAGCAGCGCAGCCGCCATTCGATGCCGCAGGACGAGATCAACGCCCTGCTGGTGCGACTGGCACGCGAGGGGCGCAGCGTGGTGCGGCTGAAGGGCGGCGATCCGTTCATCTTCGGCCGCGGCGGCGAGGAAGTGGACGCCTGCCGCGCGGCGGGCGTTCCGGTAGAGGTGGTGCCGGGCATCAGCGCGGCGCTGGGAAGCGCGGCGCAGGCGCAGCTCCCCCTCACCCATCGCGCCGCTTCGAGCGCGGTGAGCTTCGTCGCGGGGCAGTGCAAGGGTCTGACCGAGCAGGACTGGTCCGGGCTGGCGGGCAAGGGCCGGACGCTCGTTATCTACATGGGCGTGGCGACGGCGGCCGACATCGCCGACAAGCTGATCGCCGACGGCGTGGCGCCGGGCATACCGGTGGCCGTGCTGGAGAAGGGTACGCGCGCCGACGCGCGGGTGCTGCGGACGCTGCTGGCGGACCTGGGCGACATGGTGGCGCGCGAGGCGGTGAAGAGCCCCGCGCTGATCGTGGTCGGCGAGGTGGCGGCGCTGGCGAATGCGCGCGATGTGATGGCCGGCTGGGCCGCGCAGGTTGAAAGGGAATCGGAGATGCGTTCGTGAAGATATTGACGGGCAATGACCTTGTGACCGGGGATGTCGTCTGGTGGGCGGGCGATGGCTGGTCGCGGCTGGTCGGCGATGCGGTCGATGTCGGCGAGCGCGGCGACGAACTGGCCCGCGCCGAGGAAGCCGCGCTGCGGGTCGTCGCGCCCTATGTGATCGACGCGACCGTCACCGACGAAGGCGTGCGCCCCGCCCATATCAAGGACCGCATCCGCGCGCTCGGCCCGACCGTGCGCCCCGACCTGACGCTGAAACCGAATGATGCCGACGCCGGCAACTGGGTGATCTGAACATGTATCGCTACGACAATTACGACCAGTCCATCGTCGAGGCCCGCGTCGACGAATTCCGCGACCAGGTGCAGCGCCGCCTGACCGGCGCGCTGACCGAGGACCAGTTCAAGCCGCTGCGGCTGATGAACGGGCTCTACCTGCAGCTGCACGCCTATATGCTGCGCGTTGCCATCCCCTATGGCACGCTGTCCGGGCGGCAGATGCGCAAGCTGGGCGAGATCGCGCGGAAATATGACAAGGGCTATGGCCACTTCACCACGCGCACGAACATCCAGTACAACTGGATCAAGCTGGCCGATGCGCCCGATATCCTGGCGGAGCTGGCGGGCGTGGAGATGCACGCCATCCAGACCAGCGGCAATTGCATCCGCAACATCTCGTCCGACCAATATGCCGGCGTGTCCGCCGACGAGGTGGCGGACCCCCGCCCCTGGGCCGAGCTGCTGCGCCAATGGTCGAGCTTCCACCCGGAATTCACCTATCTGCCGCGCAAGTTCAAGATCTGCGTGATCGCGGCGGAAGAGGACCGGGCGGCGATGCGGCTGCACGACATCGGCCTGAAGCTGGTGGAGCGCGACGGCGCTATCGGGGCCGAGGTCTATGCCGGCGGGGGAATGGGGCGTACGCCGATGGTTTCGCCGCAGATCCGCGACTTCGTGCCCGAGGACGAGATCGTGTCCTATCTGGAGGCGTGCCTGCGGGTCTATAACCGCCATGGCCGGCGCGACAACAAGTACAAGGCGCGGATCAAGATCCTGGTCCACGAGCTGGGCGTCGAGGAATATAAGCGGCAGGTGGAGGAAGAGTTCGCGCATATGCGGACGCTGGGCCTCAACCCGCCGACTGAGGAGCTGGATCGCATCCGCGCGCATTTCGCCGGGCCGGACTATGAGACGGGCCTGAGCGATGCGATCGACCGCAGCGATCCCGCCTTCGCCCTGTGGGTCGACCGACAGGTCGTGGCGCACCGGGCGCCGGGCTATGCGATCGTCAACATCAGCCTGAAGCCGCGCGGCGGCATTCCCGGCGACGCTTCGGCCGAGCAGATCGAGCTGGTGGCGGCGCTGGCCGAGCAATACAGCCTGGACGAGCTGCGCGTCACCCATGCGCAGAACCTGGTCCTGCCGCATGTAAGGAAGGCGGACCTGTACGCCGTCTGGCAGAAGCTGGACGAGGCGGGTCTGGCGGAGGCCAATCTGGACCTCATCACCGACATCATCGCCTGCCCCGGGTTGGACTATTGCAGCCTCGCCAATGCGCGCTCGATCCCGCTGGCGCAGAAGCTGTCGGAGCGCTTCGCCGCGCAGGACCGTCAGGCCGAGCTGGGCGAGCTGAAGGTCAAGATTTCCGGCTGCATCAACGCCTGCGGCCACCATCATGCAGGGCATATCGGCGTGCTGGGCGTGGACCGGAAGGGCGTGGAGAATTTCCAGCTGTCGCTCGGCGGATCGGGCGCGGAGGATGCCAGCGTCGGCCAGATCACCGGCCCCGGTTTCTCCGAGGACGGCGTGGTCGATGCGATCGAGAAGGTCACCGACCTCTATCTCGCCGAGCGGCAGGAGGGGGAGCGTTTTCTCGACACCTATCGCCGGATCGGCATGAAGCCGTTCAAGGAGGCGATCTATGGCTGAGTTCCTGTCCTTTCGCGAAGGCGAGGCCGCGCAGGAGCCGGCCGTCACGGTCGAAGCCTTCACCGGCCAGTCCAACGCCACCGCCGTCCGCATCGAGCCGGGCGAGGATGCACGCGAGCTGCTGCCCTGCCTCGATCGGCTGGCGCTGGTGGAAGTGAACTTCCCCGGTTTCGGCGACGGACGCGGCTACAGCGCCGCCCGCATCCTGCGCGAGGCCGGCTATCAGGGCGAGCTGCGCGCGGTGGGCGACGTGCTGGTGGACCAGATCGTCGCGATGCGCCGCTGCGGCTTCGACAGCTTCCGGCCGGACAAGCCGCTGGACGATGCCGCTGTGGAGCGCGCCCTCACCCGTTATGCCGACGTCTATCAGAAGAGCGTCGATGGCCGCAGCCCCGTCTGGGCGAAGCGGCACCCGGAGAAAACAGATGGCTGAGCCTGCCCGCAAGCTGGACGTCATAGACGCTCGCCCCGCCTTCACCCAGGCGGATGCGGACGCGCTGAACGCGCGGTTCGAGGGGGTGGACACGCTGACGATGCTGCGGACGGTGTTCGCCGAAGGGCTGGCGGGCAAGGTCGCGGTCGTCTCCTCCTTCGGCACGGAGAGCGCGGTGCTGCTCGACCTGGTGGCGAAGGCCGACCCGAGCGTGCCGGTGATCTTTGTCGACACGCTGAAAATGTTCGCGGAAACGCTGAACTATCGCGATACGCTCATCAAGCGCCTGGGCTTCACGGACAGCCGGACGGTGACGCCCGACGCGGCGGTGCTGGCGAAGAAGGACGAGACCGGCCTGCGCTGGTCCTACGACCCAGACGGCTGCTGCGAGATCCGCAAGGTCGAGCCGATGAAGCGCGCCAAGGATGGCCTGGACGCCTGGATTTCGGGCCGCAAGGCATTCCAGTCCGTGACGCGGCAGAACCTGCCGCGCTTCGAGGTCGAGGACGGCCGGCTGAAGATCAATCCGCTGGGCGACTGGACCAAGTCGGACCTGGAAGCCTGGTTCGCGGCGCACGACCTGCCCCGTCACCCGCTGGAGGCGCAGGGCTATCTGTCGATCGGCTGCGAGCCGTGCACGTCCAAGGTCCTGCCGGGCGAAGACCCGCGTGCGGGGCGCTGGCGCGGCTGGGACAAGGTGGAATGCGGCATCCATTCGCCGGTGTCGCCGATCCCGGTGGCCGATCCCGACGATCCAGCCAACCAGCCGGCGTTCTGACCGATCGCAGCCCTGGGCTTTGTCAGGCCCGCACCAGCTCCACGGCGCGGGCAAACACCGCCTCGAACATCTCGCGCGTCAGACGCCCGGTGTTCTGGTTGTAGCGGGAGCAGTGGTAGCTGTCGATCAGCATGCGTCCATCGGGCATGCGATGTTCCGCCATGTGCGCGAAACGGGCCTTGGGCAATTTACCGCCGAGTATCTTCACGGCCGACTGGTGGGCGATCTGGCCGAGCGCGATGAACACCCGCGCCCGGGGCAGCATATCCACCGCCTGCGCCAGGAAGGGCCGGCAGGTGCGGATTTCCTCCGGCGTCGGCTTGTTCTGGGGCGGGAGGCACTTGACCGAATTGACGATGATGAAGTCGCGCAGGACGAGACCGTCGTCGGGGCGGGCTTCATATTGCCCCTCGGCCAGCCCGAACTTCGCCAGCGTCTCGAACAGCAGCACCCCGGCATGGTCGCCGGTAAAGGGCCGCCCCGTGCGGTTGGCGCCATGCTTGCCGGGGGCGAGGCCGATCATCGCGATCCGCGCTTCGGGATCGCCGAAAGCGGGCACCGGCGCATTCCACCAGCCGGGAAATTCCGCCCGGCATTCCTGGCGTAGCGCGACGAGACGGGGGCAGCGCGGACAATCATGGGGCGGCTCGCTTTGCGGCAGGGGACTTTCCAGCATCATGCGCAGCAGATAGGCGGCCTTTCATGGCCGGGACAAGAGCAGGACATCGCTACGCCATCGCATTGGGATCGAACCGTGCCCTGTCGGCGCGGCTGTCGCCCGCGCGGCTGGTGGAAGCGGCGGCGGGGGAGATCGCAGCGCACGGCCGGGTGCTGGCCCGGTCGCCGCTGGTCGTGACCGATCCCGTCGGCCCTTCCCTGCGCCGCTATGTCAACGCCGCGCTGGTGCTGGAGAGCCTGCTGCCGCCCCAGGCGATGCTGGCGGCGTTGCAGCGGATCGAAAGCGCGCTGGGACGGCGGCGGCAGCGCCGCTGGGGCGCGCGCACGGTCGACATCGACATCATCCTGTGGTCGGGCGGGCTGTGGCAGGGCAAGGCGCTGACCATCCCCCACCCCGCCTTTCGCGGCCGGGATTTCGTGCTGACCCCGCTCGCGGCGGTGGCGCCGGCGTGGCGCGATCCGCTGACCGGCCGTTCCGTCCGGCATTTGCGACACCGGCTGCGCAAGCCGAGGCCGAAGTCGCGTCAGGGAGGTTGACCGCGACGGCCGCCGCCTCTAGGGCGAGCGCACCGCGCCTCAGGGGCCCTTAGCTCAGTCGGTAGAGCAACTGACTTTTAATCAGTAGGTCGCTGGTTCGAATCCAGCAGGGCTCACCAAAATATGTCTATTTTTCAGTGCGGTACAGCCTATCACCGACTTGCGGACACGGCTTACGAGATCAATGTCCGCGTGGTGTCCGCAAGATAGCCAGCAAAGAAAACCCCCGCCGAAGCAGGGGTAGGTTTCCACCAGTGGTTGCGGTTGGTCAGTTCTCGTTCGCGGCCAGGACAGCCTCCCGCTTGTCGAGCGCGGTGAGGCGGCTGCGAATCTGTCGGGCATATTCATGCGAGCCGGATGCCTCCAGTTCTGCGAGCTGCTCGTTCAGATGGTGGCGCATGCGGATCACGTCGGCATTGATCGCGCCGGCTGACTGGTCGACGCCATAGCGAGGCTTCTCGGGATAATAGTCCTCCCCCGCTCCCATCTGCGGCTCATCCTCGACATTGCCGCCGCCCGGATCGTCGTCCTCCGCAGGATCGTCATTCTCGTCATCCTCATGAAGGGCGTTGCCATATGCGTCGCGGGCCAGCAGTTCGCCACCGCCTCTGCTGAGCTTGTGCGAGCCGCGTGTGTGCCATTCGATGTAAGTTGCCGAATCCGGCTCGCTCACCGCGCAGCCGGGCGTATCGCTGGCGCTGGCCAGTGCATATGCGGACAGCACGAAATCGTCCTCCGCGTCGTTGCCGTTCTCCAGGTCCGGATCGCCGTCCAGCAGGTCGAGAAAGTCAATGGCCAGCGACAGGAACGCCTCCAGAGATTCCCGGTCATGCCGGGCGTAGCGGAGCAGGATGCGCTGCACGGCAGGCATGGGCGGGAGCGTGTTGGGGTGCTGCATCATGCCCATGTTACGCCCTCCCCGCTAGACGGCGGGCGTCTTCGAAGAGAAGCAGCAGCCGGTGATCCGAAGGGAATCCGTCCCAATCGGGATTATCCCCGAACATTGCGATGAATTTGCGCAGGAAGCCTGTGGCGTCGCGTGGTTGCCAGTCGTCGAGTGCATCAAGCGCGGCGGTAAATTCCTCCTCGGACGAGCCGCCGTTATTGAATGCCGCTTCGATCGCGAGATATTTTCGAGCTGGATCTAGGGTCTGGGCGCAGACCAACCCCACGCCCTGAGCGGCGGCGGGGACGGAGATAGCGGCTGGTAGGAAGGCGAGCGCGCGCATGACATCGCGCCGCGAACTGTGTAGTTCGGACATAGCTGTGGCCCTTCTCAGTCAAGGGTTGCGGTTAGGGCCGGGGAAAGCGCCAACTTTCCTTCGGCCCGCCACCGTGGTACCATGATAACCATGGCGATGCAAGAAACTGTGGTACCGCGCCGACGCGGACCTAAGCCCACTGGCAAAGGCGAGTCTCTCCACCTTCGCCTTCAACCGGATTTGCTAGCAGCATTGGACGCCTGGATTGAGGCCAACGTCGATCCGACCGATGGTTACGCAACCCGACCAGAGGCGGTTCGGGCCATTCTCAGGGAGAAACTCGGATGATTTTTGAACCGGGTACCGAATATTGGCTGACGTGGGGGACCACCGACGAACAGATTCTCAGTTCAATCAAGGTTATCGGGCAAGACGGCACTTGGCTTCACATCGAGTCAGAGAAAGAAGGCTTGGACCCGATGATAAACCTTGCCGCTCCCATCTTCATCAGCGCACGCAAGCGCAATCGCGAAACCGAAAAGGGTTTCGTCAGCCGCATTTCGTTTGTGGATCATGCGGGCCGCGAAGGCGGTCATATGGATATTGGTAGCGAGGGGAAATAGCATGCTGAACTTCGTGCTAGTAATACGCGAACCGGGCCGTCTTGCGCCTGATTACTCGCTTAACTTCACGGCTGCTGTTCTCCCTCGCGTGGGCGATTACATCTCCGTGCAGCGCAGCGACAAACCACGACCCTATGGCGAAGACATGATCGTCAGGGCGGTTTGGTGGCGCCTGGACCACCCAGAGACTGGAACTGCAACCACAGAGCCAAAGGCTGGAAGCGTCAACGAGATTTTCGTCGAATGCGAGCCCGCTGTGGGGCCGTATTCAAGCGATCAATGGCGCGACATGATCGCAGCCAGCGGCGGTCCCGAATTTGAGGTTGAACGCTTCTCCGTGCGTGAATCAGATATCGGTCGCTGATGATTGGCGACAGGTGATCCCGACAAACATCACCTGGGGATCGGTTGCGGACTGGGTTTCCGGCATCGGGTCCGTATTGGCGAGCTTGGTGGCGCTTTACCTGTCCGGATCGGAACGCCGTGCGCGACGCGAGGGAGAGCGGCCTATCATAAGCTGCAGCTTGGAATCGGGCGGCGGCGAAGGCTGGGTGAGGGTATTCGTCGGGTTCGACAATCCTTCTTCCAAGCCATGGAGATGTTATAGTGCAGAGGTGGTGCGCCCTCGCAGCGGCTTGATAGTGTATGAATCGGATAGTCTCGATTACGAGACGATGGAGACGGTGTTTAAGGTTGAGCTGAGAGATGCCCATGCGAAAAGAAATCTTCCTCTTGATATCACTATCGGTCCGATAGGTTCTCAGGCCCCATCGTGGTCCGCTACTGGCCGAGGTAACTACACTTATCGTCATTTTTATGCCACTAAATCAGAACATCACCCTTTCAAACTCCGGCTATCATTTGAATCGATGGAGCCAACTCCAGATCGTTTCACGGCGGTTATCGTCAGATAGCGGAGCAGGATACTGTAGCTTTAATCCTCTTGCGCTATAGTGATGGGGTCCCCAAAGTCTGGGCCATGCAGGGATGCTCGCCATGATGGGTAATCGCGGTTCAAAGGGCGGGGATGAGGTGGACGCCTTCTCGCGTAAGTCGCGTCGGCTGCTGTCGTGGCGGCCCGGCGAACTGCGGAGGCTCAAGCGCGCCTTCAGCAAGCGGATGCGTCGATCGTCGATCCAAACTTAGGAATGACTGAATGTGCGCCGGTTTACAAAACCGCTGCACGTTGTCCTCCAAATCTGGAGAGTCGGAACCGGGAGGGAGACGAGGAAACCCCTCCCGGCTCCTGCGCTGCGTTCGGGTCCCGCCGCGCTAACTGATCATCCATCATTCCTTTTCCATCACAGAGTCGTCTTCGGTAGGCATCAGACCTCCGTTTCGGCGTCGCCGCCATCATAGACGATCTCGGTATCCACAGAGGCCGTGGAATATTCCCACGCAGGCCCGGCGCCCGATCCCACGACATAACGATAGCGGACAGTATATTCCCCGTTCGGCACGGGCACACTGACTGCCGTGTTTATGTTGATCGACATCGGCCGCCACGGGTCATTTTCATCGCCAGTGATGTCGGATGTCAGGATATATTCGGCGACGTAGGTCGCGTCCGATCGGGGAGGGGCGGGGAATTCTATCTTGATCGTCCCTTCGGACACAGAGACGATTTCCCCGGTGATGGCCGGGAACGATACGGTTCCGGCTGACCCGTCCACCACAGGCTTGGGCTGCTCTTCGCCGGGGAGGAGCGTCCATCGGTTCTCCGTGACAGGCACGGCCCCAAAGCCGGTAAAGATGCCAGCCCCGTCCAGCTCGACAGGGGTGGCGATCTCATAATCGCCGGCAAAGGTGTTGTCATAATTGATTGTGACGATGCGTTCATGCCGCGCCTGCAAGCCACGGAGATTCACCACGGGGGTAATCTTGTGCCGGGGCTGAGAACGCATGCCGATCGCTTTAGCCAGCCGCATGGCCTGATTATGATTGGCGCACGCGAGAACATCCACCGTGAGGAATTTCGGTGTGGTGAGGGAGTCGTAGTAAAGTGGGTTCAGCCAGGCAGCCGATGGCTGGGCAGTATAATTCGCATCCGGCTCGATATAATTCACGATCACCCCTTGCGTCTCGCTCTCGCCGTCTTGGGGCTCGACACTGGACATCGCCATGATGTCCCGGTTGCGCGAAAATGACAGGGTGGGCTCATACCAATGTCCGACCCGGACCCATGATTTGCCATCCTCATCGAAGACTAGTTGCCCATCGCATGACAGTAGGATTTCGCGCTCCGCGTCGGCGCGGCGCTTGCTGTCTACGATTGCGACGCCGGCCTCATAGCGCTTCTGCGTGCCCTCGATGCCTTCCACGTCCTGATCGCAGATGTCGGCCTGTTCTGCGATGCGATCCCAATTGATGCTGGTCTCCGCCTTTCCGCGCCCAAAGGGATGCGTGCGGAACCATGCCCATATCAGGGCCGCATTACGCGTTGGCTTGTAGGTCGATCGGTTACCGAGCGTTTGGGTCGGGTCGCGCGGATCATAGGCGCTGCTCCAGTCGCCCACGACGCTCAAGGCGGGCTCGCCCATCCCGAATGGTCCGCGCCAACGATAGATTTTGTAGCGATGCTCGATTGGGATGGCGTCCAAACACACGACCGAGAAGGTCGTCCCGACCAGCTTGTGATCCGGCGTCCACAGAGTTCCGAGGGCCGCATCCAACGCGGCAATGCGGGGCGGAACCGGATCGGTCGCGCTGTAGGTCGTCGTCCAAATTCTGATGTAGCCCCTGCCCTGTCCGTCGAAGTCCGCAGGGTCGCGGTCCTTGTTCGTCTTCAGGCGGAACGCGGCCTGTTGGACATAGCCGTCGCTGCCCAGCGTCACCGGCTCGTCGTCCAGAAAGTAGCTATAGGGAGCGTGCAGGATCTCGTCGCTATGGATCACGACATACCAAAATCGGCCCTCGCCATCGAACTCACCGAAGACCACGCCGCCCCCGGAACGGGCGCGACCGCAATGAAGCCAGCGTGGCGGGTCGGGAATGCGGACGGTGACTTTACCGGCATCCATCTTGGGCGCGCGACCAGAACCCACCAGGGCGGTTTGAATGATGTAGGTGCCGGCGGCGACGATGACCGATCCGATCGCCACGCCAAGAAAGCCAGAGCCCAAGGCACCTGATGCGACCAAGCCCCCGGCGCCGAAGGTATAGTAAGTCAGCGCAGCAATCGCGACGAGCGCGACGAGCTTCTTGACGAATGCCACGCCCCTGCGCTCCTTACCGAGCCAAGGCGGCGACGGTGACGACGGCAGGACCGCCGATGCCCTTCGCATATACGGCAATGCCGGCCATGACCTCGCGTCCGGTCCAAACCCAATCCTGCACGGGGACAGGCGGCATCGTCAGCGTCGCTGCGCCGCGCTCGTGGGGGATATGAAGGCTGGTAAGACATGACCCCACCAGCGGACGGATATCCACGTCCCTGGCGCCGTCAGGCGGCACGATCAGCGTCCATTCGGCCGAAGAGAGATTGAATTGCTCCATCTGCCTTCCCCTCAATCGAATTTCGGTGCGTCCGGAACGCTCAGCCCCAGAGCGTGGGCGGCGGTCACGGCATGGCTGTGCAGCGCCTCGACATGCTCGCGCAGCATCCGCGATCGGCCGAAGGCCCGCTCGTCATCAAGGCGCTGTTGGTGGCGGGCAACGGCCTCAGCGAGGGAGTTGATCTCCTCGATCTCGACCGGGACCATCTTCCGATACTCGTCCAGCGCGCGGCGCGCGTCGGCCAGGCGGCGTTGCTCCTTCGCCTCCGCTTCGCGAGCGACGGTGGCCTCCAGCTTGCGAAGATAGCCGCGAACGTGAAGGGCATCGACCATCAGGCTCGCCCGATCCTCAGTCAGCCGATCGCGGGCCGACAGGTCGTTGATGCCGTAGCGATAGAAGGGCGAACCGGAGCGCTTGAAGACGCGCGCAAATTCCGCCGCCCGCTCCTCCTGCGTCGGCTTGCGCAGGCTGGTGGCGCCACGGTTGAGGGCGCTGCCAAGCATCTGCATCCGCATTTCAGCGCCGGCCTTGCCGCGCGGCCCCTCATACCGGCGCGTGGATACGCCATCGCTGTATTCCAGCGGCCAGTCGGGACAGTCCGTCGGATCGGGCCAGAACTCGGCAGGATCGAGCACATGCGTCATGTCGATCGCGGGCGGAGGCGGCGCGGAACGTCCAGGCACAGGGAACGGCTTGCCGAACACGGTGTCGCCGCTCGGAGTTGGCATATCCATGGCTCAATCTCCTTTGGGCGCGAGATAGAGGGTGTTGCCGGCGGGCCGGCGCTCGTTCGCCACGGTCGGGGCAGTGTCGTCATCATCGGATGGCGCGAGAAACCCACGATCGGGACGGCGGGCGTTTGTCGCCGTCTTCACACCATCGACCAGGGGCTTGAGCGCGTTGGTGAAGGCTTCCTGCATCTTCTCGGGGGCAGTCGCCACCGCGAAGTCCTCGATCAGGCCATGGACGGCCAGCACCAGCGTGTTGAACTCTTCGCGGGTGACAGGCTTGCTGTCGTTGGTGACAGGCTGGCGCTTGGCCCTATCGGCTAGAAACTGTTGAAGAATGTTCGTCATGGGATGTAACTCCGCTCAGTGGTCTTCGGGTTCTTCCAGTCCTTGCCCCCCTCGTTGGGGAACAGGAAAAGCCATGGTTTCCATCGCGGCTTGGCGGCGGTCAGCAGCGCCCCGGCGACGGCGTTGGCCCGGTCGTCATGCTGGCCGGGTGCGTGATCGATGCTGTCCCGCCCCCCGCGCGCGACACGGCGCTCCAGGCCCACGATCTGATTCACGGTTTTCTCGTCATCCAGCAGGACCGCGCGTCCGCTGTTCAACATCGGCAGCATCTCGCGATACAGGTCCGATCGGGACCGTTCGGAAATGTCGTAGGTGATGCCGTGCTTGCGGAATTGCTCACGGGGCCATTCGCCGGCATAGCGATCCCCCGTCACGCTGGTGATGCCGTAGAGCTTCAGCAGGTCGCAGAACTCCGCCACCACGCCCTCGGGGCTGAACGGCGGCTTCACCTCGCGCACGGCGTCGATGACGGTCAGGCCGTCGTCCTCTCCACCTTCCTGATGGCTGATCGCCAGCGTCATGCTATCCTGCGAGCCGCCGGAAGGATCGACGAACGCGGCATAACTGATGCTGGAAACCGGCCCGCGCTCATAGGTGCCCAGCTCGACACAAGCCTCCACCACCTCGATCGAGACGAACGCCTCCACGTCCTTGCGGAACTCAGCGCCATATTCAGCCGCCGCCGATGCCGGATCGTCCTTGAATGCCTCGGTCAGGAAGTCGCCATCACGCGGCACGGTCGGATTCATGCGCCAGGTCGGTGCCTGCACCACCAGCACGTTGCCGGGCTTGCCATAGTGCTTCTTGTGCTTGTTCCAGAGCAGGCCCTTGCGCGCATAAGGCGAGGAAATGCCGATCAGCATGGCGCCGGGGATGGTGGCCATGGCGGGCTTGATCGCCGCGTACAGATCCGTGTCTGGATTGGCGCTATTTTCAGAGGCGTAGAACGCGCATTCATCCAGCACCGCCGCGACCACGGTTCGGCCTCGGCTGGTGCGCAGGTCGTTGGTGGTAATCTCGGTCGCCAGCCCGTTGGTAAGCTCCAGCCCCTCAGCGGTGGACTTGGCGACCATCTGCTTAAGCAAGGGCTGCTCGAAATAGGCGCGCAGGTAGGACAGGCAGACCTTGGCCTGCCGGCGGTCCACCGCGATCAACTGCACCACGCCCGTCTCACCCTTCACCAGCCGGGCCAGGAAGCCCATCTGCTCAGCGCCGAATGTGGCGAGCCATGCCACCAGCGCCGCCGCCTTCACGTCCTTTCCCGCGCGACGGCCGCAGACGAACCACGCCTCGGTTGACGGCTCGGTCGGTGCTTCGGCGCGCCCGGTGATCTCCGTGAAGATGGCAAGCTCGGCATCGTCCAGGGGTTCGCCGAACAGCGCCTTGTCGATCACGCGCCATACAGCCCAGCTATCGCCATCGAACCACGAACCGAACAGGTGGGGGTCACGGCAGGCTTCCGAGAACGTAATCATGCCGCCCTCGCCTTCTCAGCCGCCTTGCGGGCCGCATACTCGCTCAGGGTCGGGGTGACGTTGCGCTGGCGCCGCTCAAGGCCAACACTCTCCAGCAGGCGGCGCAGGTTGCCGGCCGTGCGCTGGTATAGGTCCAGGTCGGAAGGCTGGGCAGCACCAGCAGTCGCGAACGCAGCTTCCATGCGCTCAAGCTCAACGGTCAGGGTTGCGGCGCGGCGAATGATCGAACGCTCTGCCTCGCTGATCGCATCCTCGCCTCCAAGGTCGGACACATGGAGGCTGACAAGATCGCGCAGGCGACGAACCCATGTTGAGCGCCCATCGACGCCCGGCAGGACTGCCGAACCGTTGGTGACGCGGCTCCTTGCCATCACCTTGTTGTCCGGTTGATCGGGGCTAATGGCGGACATTTTGGCTCCAACGGGCGGATACTGTGCGGACACGATTGCCATATGCCGATGCATTATCAAGGTATTTCAATACATATGTCACAACTTGTCCACTGATAGACTATCAGATGACATGCATTGTCAGGGTGGTTTGCGCTGGCCATGACGACCGGGAAAAATCCTCCGTCAGGGACTTTGCGAGCGCGATGCAAATCCGCCCTATTCATTCAGCCAGCCCACGGTGTTCCCGCGACCATCATCATCGGGCGCGTTGGGATCGTCGCTAGGACAAACCTCCTTTAGAATACCCCCTGTCCCATGTGTCCCAATGTCCCAATCAGCAGGTGATGCTCCGTCATTTGGGACGATGGGACCGTTGGGACACCTGAACTGGCCCCTACCTGTTTTCTCGACTTCGCCGTCATGGGCCATACGGGTGAGGCACTTGCGCACAGCCTCGTAGCTCTTGCTCAAAAGGTCGGAAATCTCCCGCGCAGACAGGGGTTCATCGCTCATCCTAAGGGTTTGGAGGATCGCCTGGCGCTCTGTCGTCTTGCCCACTTCATGGGCCGCGCCAAGGATGATCCATGTCCCAATGTCCCGTTTGAACTCTAGCGCTGTCTCAACCTCTTCTATGTCCCTCCCCCGGACATAGAGCACGGTCTTCGCTGTCCCAATGTCCCGTTTGAGCACCATGACGGTATCCGCCGCGCCGGTCAGGCCGCGTGTACCGCTGACCGCATCGAACGGGTCTTCTGCTTCCATCTTGCGGGTATGGTGCACGACAACGACCGCGAGGCGGTGGCGTGTTGCGAAGGCATGCAGGCCGGTCATGGTCCTATAGTCAGCATCGTATAGCTGTTCGGTGCCCTTCGCGGCGGGGCGCACCTTGGCCAGCACGTCGATGATCAGCAGCCGTGGGCTCTCGACATCCTGCGCCCACGCCTCCAGTTCATTTAAGCAGCCCTCGTCCAGCGTGGGCCATTCGGTCATGAAGGTCAGCCGCTGCGGGGCCAAGTGACGGCCCATGACCTTGAGGCGGCTTTGCAATCTGCGCCGATTGTCTTCCAGCGCCAGATACAGGACATCGCCCTGCTGGCACTTGATCGAGCCGAAAGCCACGCCGCCGCTCGACACTGCAATGGCCAGGTCCATTGCCGTCCAGGACTTTCCGATCTTGGGAGCGCCAGCGAACAAGGTCAGGCCCTCGGCAACGTATCCGGGCACGACGTAGCGGATCGGATCGAACTGCATGCCCATCAGCGCGCTTGCTGATATGCCTTCGCGAGCAGCCAGCCCCTTCTGAGGGGGCTGGCCTGCCATCAAGGGGCTATGCGCCGCCGGATGAGCCTCTATCTGTTCCCAGCTTCTCATTGCGGCAGGGTCTCCAGCATCTCGGCCGTGTCGGCGACGATCAGCAAACGGCGACACTGCTCCGCCACCATCTCCAGTGCCTCCAGCGTCGCGGGCGAGAGCATCCATTCTGTTGCGGTATCGATTACCAGCCAGCACAATTGCCGGGCGCCCGGCGCGTCTTTCAGCTGCGGTATCTTCGCTGTCGCTATGTTGCGTGCGATGCGGATGCGGTCGCGCTGCTTGTGTTCGGCATCGGATATGGTCGGCAAAAAGATGCGAACCGGATCCAGCACGCGCTGATCATCCATGGCCGGCCACTCCGAACGCCATGGGTGCAAGGAGTGCCGCGCGGTGGACCGACAGGCCATGACGCGCCGCCAGATATTGGATGCGGGCCGCCGCCGTGCTATATGCGCCGATGTCATCCGCCAAGAGACACACGGCGCCTTCGCCCTTGCGGGCGGGGGCGTTCCGTTTGCAGGCCATCGGTCAAGCCCCTGCCCTGCGCGACCGGCGTTGGTTCGGGTGGCGCTCGCGGCTTTCGATCCACGCGAGAATCGACTGACGACGATAGAGGATGCGCCCGCCCATCTCGACATACGGAATGCCGTTGGGCTGGTCCTGCCAGCGAGCGACTGTGCGAGGGGTGACGTGCAACTCAGAGGCGAGCTGGTCACGGGTGAGATAATCTTGAAGCAAGGCGCTCATCTGCTGCCATTCCTTTCGGTTCGGGTGACAGCAGATGAAATATTCTGGATATTGTCCCCGGCGCCAATTGTCGAAGGCGCAAATTTGTCGGGATTTCCGTTACTATTTGTCGGGATTGGTTTCGCGAAACTCCGACAGAACTTGTTCACGCGCTCTTCGGCAGGTGTCCCGAGATGCCTTAAACGTCTCTTCCATGACAGTCTGCTTCATATTCGCCAAGTCAGCCATATCGCCGTGCGCACGCATCGCCGCCTTCACACTTTCCAACTTGGCCGGCCGGGGGCCTCTGGTCGCAGTGGGGTGCGCCAGGATGGTCGCCGACGCTGGGAGCAAAGCCGATCTCAGCCGTATCTCGGAAAAGAACATGCGGGGCGCGCCGGCCAGCAGTACACCATCAGCGTTCTCGGTCGCCCAAATATGTCGAGGAACCTCAATCTCGCCTTCTTCATCAAACCCGATCGCAACGATGCTTCCCTTGTGGAGCATCGACCGAAGAATCGGTTCAGCCTTTCTGGCCAGTTCTCGTTCCCGATAGTTCAGATTAGGGGGGATTCTGCCGGCCTCAGCGTAATGTCTTCGGACCTTTTCGATCTCTGCCGCTTCATCTGCAAAGCGCGCTTCTATCACCAATCGGATGGCGCTCCGGCAATCGAGATACCCGTCAGGCACGAAAGCGACCATCACACACCCCCTTTCATCGGCACGACTTCCGCACTCTCACCCGCCGGCATGACGATCGCGCCGACGCGCTCCGTCGCCTGCCGCAGAGGATCATCCATCAGGTGGCTATAGCGCGCTGTGGTCGCCGGCTGGCTGTGCCCCAGCAGTGCGCCAATGATCGGCAGAGAAAGGCCGGCAGAGGCCAGGACGCTCGCATAGGTGTGCCGTAGGTCGTGGACGCGCGCGGAGGGCTTCACGACCGTTTTTTCCTCGTCACCCACCTTCACAGTTTCCACCGTAACGATTCCTGCCGCGACACAGACTTCCCGCCATGCCTTCTTGATCTCCTCGCGGTGTCCGCTGCCCCCTCTGCTGGGAAATACATACTCGGCATCCTTCCCAACCTTTTCGCGAAGGCCGGCAAGAAGTTGACGCGCTGGCGCCGATAATGGGACCCGGTGCAACGTCTTCTGCTTGGTCGTACTGCCGGGTTTGGTCCAGACGCCCGACGCCAAGTCGAATTGATCCCAGCGCGCCGCAAGCACCTCTCCCCGGCGAGCGCCGGTGAGCAACAGCAGGCGAATGATGTTTGCCGCCTGCTGATCGTCCAAGTCGGCGAGCGCCGTTGTCAGGCTGACCAGCTCGGCGGGGGAAAGGTAGCGGTGCCGCTTCTCTTCATGATTGCGCTCTAGACCCTTCGCAGGGTTGTCGGCGCGCCAGCGCCATTTCATGGCCAGCGCGAACATCTTGGACAGGACGGCCACGGTGCGATTAGCGAGATAGGGCGCGCCACTGCGCGTGATCTTGCGGTGCAGCGCGTCGATATCGGTAAATTCGACTTCGGCGACCTTCTTATGCTTGAGCGCGGGCAGAATGTGCCGAGCAATAAGAGCCCTGTAGTCGCGGGCCGTCGCGGGCCGCTTCTTAGCGAGGTGTTCTTCCTCGAACCGCTTGCACAGATCCGCAATCGTCTTGGCGTCACGATCGGCTTCAACCTCAGCCATGGGATCCTGGCCAACATCAATGCGCTTCTTGAGGCTTGCCGCCTCATCGCGCGCGACACTGGTCTTCCAGTCGGGGTATGATCCGATGGTATATCGCCGCTCCCGTCCGCTGCGGGTTCGATAGTTCAGAATGAATGACCGCGCGCCAGCCGCCGTGACGCGAACGCCAAAGCCCTTCACGTCGCTGTCATAGGTGATCCTGTTGCCCTTTGCCGGCATCGGCAGGGCCTTAACGCAAGTGTCGGTAAGCTTCTGAGCCATGTCTGCGTGTCCGCATTGTGTCCGTCCATTCAACGGACTTTCCAATGCTGCTTATGTCGCTCAATGTCCTGATTTGTCAACGCATAATGCACGCAAAACAGCCGTTTATTTGCGGACACGGTCAAGATCGACGCGTTCTCACCATTTCCAAATCGGTCATGGAAAGAACTTTTAATCAGTAGGTCGCTGGTTCGAATCCAGCAGGGCTCACCACCATCACCGATGAAATCCCGTGACGGCGGCCATGCCGTCGCACGGACGCGCCGCCGTTGCCAACCGTGCGGACGGCATGGGGCGCGTAACCGATCGCGTGCCTGTCCCGAACCCATCGCGCAAGGCAATGGGAGCTTGAGGACGACGACGTTGGTGCAGCGATGGGGAATCATGGATGCCGGCCTGGCTCCGGGCTGGACAGCGATCCCGCTGCGCCCGCCCGCTGCGCCTGATCGTCGGCTATGGCTTCCTGGAGCATAGCTTTGCCAGGCTGGGCCGGGGCGTCGATGGATTCGCGTATTCCTGCAGGAAATCGGCATGCGCATTCCGTCGCTGCTGGCTTGGGCCACCGTGCTGGTCGAGATATTCGGCGGCCTTGCGTTCCTGCTGGGCGTGTTCGTCGCGCTGGCCAGCATCCCGATGGCGATCGTGCCGCTGGTCGCGATCTTCACCGTGCATCTGCCCAACGGGTTCAGTTCCATCAAGCTGCAGGCATTCGGCCGGGCTATGAGTGCGATCTTCTGTACCTGGCTACCCTCGCGGCGCTGGTGTTCGGGGCGCGGGTCCGCTCTCGATCGACCGGCTGATCGCGCGGCGGTGCCCTGACCCCCGGCACCTAAGGCAGCGAGTGGCGGAACACCGCGATGCGTCGGCTGGCGGCAAGGCTGGCCAAGGCAGTGGTCACGCAGGCGATGGGGACCAGAAGCAGTCCGATGCCGAGGCTGTTGCCGATGCCGACGGCGCCTGCCAGGTCGCTCGCCAGCCCGACGATCAGCGGTCCAAGCGCCGGCCCCAGCAGTCCGCTTCCGATCATAGCGAGGCTCGACGCCATCCCCTCTCGGCCAGCGCCCGCAACCAAATGGGCCGCACCGAAGGCATAGGGCAGCATGAAGGCGAAGCTGAACATCGCCGGCACGAAAAGGGCGATCGCCATCCAGGGAGTCTGGACGAACAGCGCCGCCGTCGTGGTAAGCGCGGCTACGCACAAGGCGATGGCCGGTGGGCGCAGCAGCGCGGTCGAGCCGCGTCGACGCGCGACGTCGAACCCCCTCCCCCCCAGCAGCGTCCCTGCCGCCCCCAGGAGCCCCTGCAACAGGCCGAAGGCGACGCCTGCCTCCGTCACTGTCAGTGCGTGGGTGCGGATGAGGAAGGTTGCGGCGAAGGCGTAGAAGGGCGTTGCCGCGAAGCCGATGCTGATCGCGGCGATGAAGAGCGCGCGGAACGCCGGGGTGGCGAGCAGCGCCCTGCTGGATTGCCAGAAGGATGTGCCGGCGTTTGGCCGCGCCAGGGGAGGCGTCGGCCCGGCCGCCCAGAAGGCGAGGACGCCGATCGCCGCGCCGCAGAGGCCGGCGCCGACCAGCGCGACCCGCCAGCCGAACGCATCGGCCATCGCGCCCCCCGCGCCGAAGCCGACCATGGTGCCGATGGGTATGCCCATCGAAAAGAGGCCGAGGGAGAAACCACGTCGGTCGGGCCGGATTTTGCGCGCGATGAGCGTGTGGCCGGCGGGCACGGCCCCGGCTTCACCCAGCGCGACGCCGAAGCGGGACGCGGCCAGTGAGGTGAACCCCACGGCAAATCCGCCCAGCGCCGTCATGGCGCTCCAGACGAGCGTGCAGGCCAGAAGGACGTTGCGCGGCGACCCGCGGTCGCACTGGCGCGCCATCGGCAGGGAGAGCAGCACGTAGCAGAGGGCGAAGGCGATGCCGGTGATCAGCCCGATCTGCGTGTCGGTGAGCAGCAGTTCGGCCTTGATCGCTTCGGCGAGGATGAAGGGCAGGATGCGGTCGATCTGGGCGAAGATGCTCACGAGGAAGAGCGACGCGAGGAGCAGCGCAGCGCGCTTCCGTTCGAAATAGGTTCCGTCCTGAAGGTCAGGCGTCTCGTTCGCCGCGTCCGCAGTGGCTGTCATCGTCATGCTGACTAGTCCTGATCCTGGTAGCCGGCGCTTCAAAGAGCGGTGCTGACGGGAAGTCGCAATGCTTCCTGGCGCGGCCCGAACCGCACGCCCGTCAGTTCTTCGGACAGCTTCCACAACCGCGCCGCGACCCCGCGGTCGAGCGCCTTCGGCGGGATCCTGGCCTCGGCCGGGTCACCGCGCACGCCGCCGAACCCATCGGGCCCGTAATAGCCGCCCGGCTGGGCCGCGGGTGCGGTCGCAGCGAAAAGCGTCGGCAACGCGCCACGGGCGGCCGGCTGGAAGAGAAATGGCATGAGGGAACGGACCCGCCCCGGGATGCTGCGCGGCCCCGCCCCGTTATGAATGAGATTGGTGCGGGTGAGCCCCGGATGCGCGCCGATGCTGGTCACGCCCCAGCCGCCTGCCTCGCTCCGCCGCTGCAGTTCGAACGCAAATATCAGGCATGCCAGCTTGGACTGGGCATAGGACACCATGGGAACATAGCGTTCCTCGGCGTTGAAATCGTCGAAGTCGATCGCGCCCCGCATGGCGGCGATGCTGGATACGGACACGATCCGCGCGGCATCGCTGCGGCGAAGAACCGGCAGGAGATGCGCGGTCAGCGCGAAATGGCCGAGATAGTTGGTGCCAAGCTGAAGCTCGAACCCATCGGCGGTCACCCGGCGTTCGGGCGGCACCATGACGGCCGCATTGTTGATGAGGATGTCGATCCTG
Organism: Sphingobium ummariense RL-3; assembly: GCF_000447205.1. Lineage (GTDB taxonomy): Bacteria > Pseudomonadota > Alphaproteobacteria > Sphingomonadales > Sphingomonadaceae > Sphingobium > Sphingobium ummariense. Next base: position 99,670 of record NZ_AUWY01000074.1, read on the forward strand.
TCGCATTCCCTTGCCAGCCGTTCGCTGAAAGCGGCGACCGACATGAGATCGGCAAGGTCGAGCAGCGAGAAGCGTATCCTGGCTCCAGGCACCTGTTGCAGGATGTGGTCGATCGCTTCCTGTCCCTTGTCCGGGTTGCGGCCGGCCAGGATGGTGTCGCAACCGGCACGGGCGAGCGCGAGCGCATCCTCGAAGCCCAGCCCCCCGGTGCCCGTCACCACGGCGACGCGCCCGTTCTGCGGGGGAATATCAGCCACTGTCCAAGCCTTCATGGCGTTCGTCCTTGTCGAAGAATTCATCTTCGACCAGCCTAGGCCGCGGAGGGCGGAGCGCCATGCCTGAACCGGCAAGTTACTTGCCCGATCCTCCAGATTCCCGCTCAACGGGGCATCGGCGCGGATGCTTCAGCGCGGTGTCGCCTGGGCGAGCAGCGCCTTGAAGTTCAGCACATCGCGCTTGGGCGCGACACCGAAGGACCGCGTATATTCGCGGCTGAACTGGGACGCGCTTTCATACCCCACCTGATAGGCCGCTTCGGAGACATTGGCCGCGTCCGACAGCATCAGCCGACGCGCCTCCAGCAGGCGCAGCTGCTTCTGATATTGCACCGGCGTCATGGACGTCATGGCCTTGAAATGATGGTGGAAGGAGGACGGGCTCATCATCGCAACCTCCGCCAGCTGCTCGACCCGCAGCGGCTCGCTGAAATGATCCCGCACATAGTTGATCGCCCTGGCGACGCGTTCCGCATGGGTGTCGGGAAGCGCGAGCTTGGCGATCTCCCCGCCATAAGGGCCGGTGAGGAGCCAGTAATAGAGCTCGCGCATGATCGACGGGAACAGCACCGGGATCGCGGCGCTGTTCTGCATCAGGCGGACGAGGCGCGTGAGGCAATCGGCCAGCGGTTCGTCCACCTTGCCCACGAAAACGCACGGCCCTGAATTGGAATGGGGAAGCGGCGGCGATTCAAGCTGCTGGATCACGTCGCGCAGGGCGGCAGGATCAAACTCTATCGTCATGCCGAGATAAGGGGTTTCCGGCGATGCGCCGACCATGCGGCCGATCGCCGGGATCTCCACACTGACGACCAGGCATTCCATTTCGGTGTAGTGGAGTTTCGTATCCCCGAAGAGGATTTCCTTCTCGCCCTTGAAGACGATGCACAGCGAGGGTCGGTACATGTTGGGCACCGGCATGATCGTCTGAAAAGACCGCACGAGGTTGACGCCGGGCATCCGGGTGTCGAACCGGCCCTGCCCGCCGCCACGCGATTCCATCAGGTCCAGAACGGCGCCCATGAGGGAAGCAGGCGTCTGTCCACGCGGCCCGCCCATCCGGGCTGTAGGAAAAGGCAAGATTTCTGCGGTATTTGGCATTCTGGTCATGGGCCGATCCTTCTAGCTTGAGGGAGCTCAATCAAGCCAGTCCCAGAAATTATGACACAATGAATCAAGAGGTCAACAGATCCCATCCAATAGATGAAATGTTGCCAATTTATATAATATCAAGCCGGTTATAACGGCAATGAAATAATCTGCAATATTATTGATCGGTTTTGCTTTTAACTATGCAAATCCGAAGATGAGGTCTCGCGCCATTTGCACAATGGCCGTTGATTTATCCTATCCGCATACTGACGGTCGTCCATAGGGGAACGCCCAGTAGCGGATGCCGATTTTCATCGGACGGGAATAGCCGGCCGATGCCGTTTCACCTTGCGCCGCCACAGCTCTCCCTCAGGCGGCGCAGGCCACCGCGGGTGATCCCTACCCCTACCCCTGGCCCGCGGTGGCCACGATAAAAGGACCCTTTCGATGCGACCAAGATTTCGTCTGATCCTGACCTGCGCCGCGCTTCTGCCGGGGGTCGCCATTGCGCAGGAGGTGCCGGTGGACGGCACGCCGCACGGCCAGATCGCCATCGGTGCGGGCGTCGCCCCGGACTATGACGGATCCGACGATGTTCGGGCGATCCCATTCCTGCTGGGCGACATCCGCTATCACGGGATCACTCTCGAATTTCGGGGTCTTCGCGGCCGGGTCGACCTGGCGTCCGATCCGCGCCTCTCGGTCGGTCCGATCATCGGTGCCCGGCTGGACCGCAAGGATGCCGACGGGCGGGTGGGCCTGCTTCCCGAGATCGACATGGCGGTCGAGGCGGGCGGATTCATCGGCTACCGCTTCGGTGGCGACAGATTCGGCCAAGGTTCGATCCAGACCGAGTTGACGGTGGTTCACGACATTTCGGGCACCTATAACGGCCTGCTCGTCACCGGGAGCGCCGGCTATGCGGCCATAAGAAGCGCCGACACCTTCCTGTCGGTCGATGTCCAGACCACATGGGCCAATGCCGACTACAGCCGCACCTATTTCGGCATCACGCCCGAAGACTCCGCGCGCAGCGGCCTGGCGGCATACAGGCCCGGAACGGGTTTTCGCGATGTCGGCGCGGGCCTGAGCGCCGGCCACTATTTCAGCCCGCATTTCGGGGTGATCGGCCGCCTGGGCGCCACTTATCTGGTGGGAGACGCAGCGGACAGCCCGGTGACGCGGGAGGGTAGCCGGTGGCAGCCGCTGGGCGGCATCACCCTCTCCTATCGGTTCTAAAGGAGCAAGCCATGACGGATTTCGGCAATGCAACGGGTCGGGCCAGGAAAGCGCCCGATCCGCGGTCTTCAGCAGCCTCCCTGATCGCAGCGGCGGTCGCGGTGGGCCGGATGCCCGGCGAGCCCGCGACCGTCATCGACCCTGAGGTACGGCCGTCGTTGTTCGCCCGGCTGTTCGGCGGGCCGACGCGCGCCGCGCTCGCCAATCCCCGCCTGGAGGTGGTGAGAGCCATAAGCGCCTCGCTGGCCAGAGGAGCGACCGATGTCCGGGCCGATCTTCTGGCCGCGGCGCAGAAGGTCGGCCTCACGGCCGACGAATTGCGGCAGGCCTTTCCAGAGCTGACCGTCCTGCGGCGCCCGGTGACCGGCCGATGACGATGCAGCAGGGCGCGGCCTCCATCGGGCAGGGATGCGGCTGGAACCGCTTTTCCGCCGTTTTGCGCAAGGCAGTGCAGGATTTCGGAGACGGGCTGACCTTCTTCGGACGCTGGCTGCGCAATCCTGCCCATATCGCCTCCGTCGCGCCGTCCGGCCGCGCGCTGGCCGCGCTCATCACCCGCGAGATCGACGGGACCATGGGCGCTGTGCTGGAACTGGGCAGCGGAACGGGTGCCTTCGTGCCGGCGCTTCTGCGGCGCGGGATCGGCGAGCATGCACTGACCCTGGTCGAGCGCGATCCCGCCCTCGCCCGGCTTCTGGCGCGGCGATATCCTCGCGCGGCTGTGCTGAACCTGGACGCTGCCAATGTCGCGCGCCTCGCGGGGGACGCGTCCTTCGGTGCGGTGGTGTGCGGCCTGGGGTTGCGCAACATGCGCCAGCATGAGATCGAGGCCATCCTTCGCGCCTCACTTGCGGTGATGAAACCAGGCGCAGCCTTTTACCTGTTCACCTACGGTCCCAGATGCTCGGTCCCTGCCGACAGTCTCGATCGGCTCGGTCTGGATGTCCGGCGGATCGGTGCGACCTGGCGCAACCTGCCTCCTGCGGCGGTCTATCGCATTTTGCGCAGGCCCCGACCGACCGTCATCGACATGACGATGGGATCGGACGGATCATGACAGAAGTGAATGAGCGCAAGGGCGGCGTGGCACTGGTAACGGGGGCATCGGCCGGCATCGGCCGCGCCTTCGCCCTGCGATTGGGCGCGTCCGGCTACAGGATCATCGCGGTCGGACGCCGCCGCGACCGGCTGGAGGAGGTGGCCTCAGCGCTCCCGGAGGGACAGATCGAGACGATCACCGCCGACCTTGCGACCGACGAGGGGATCGAGGCCGTAGCGGCGGCATGTGCACGCGAGCCAGTCAGCCTGCTGGTCAACAATGCCGGCCTGGCGCATTATGGTGCCTTCGCGGATGTGGCCGCACGCGACATTGCGGAAGTGCTTCGGGTGAAGGTGTTGGCGGCGACGCTGATCGCGCATGCGGCCGTCCCCGGCATGGTGGACCGGGGCGGCGGCGCCATCGTCAATGTCGCGGGCATGCTCGCCTTTGGAGCGGGGGTGCCGCTCGGCCCGGCGCCGGGACGGGCGACCTATGTGGCCACCCTGGCCCATCTGGTGGCCCTGACCCAGGCGCTGCATGTCGAGCTGGCACCAGCCAGGATACAGGTGCAGGCGCTGTGCCCGGGGATCGTCGCGACGGAATTCCATAGCCGGCAGGGCATGGACCTCAGCATGCTGCCGCGCATGTCCGCCGAGGATGTGGTGACAGCCAGTCTCAGCGCACTGGCGAGCGGCGAGGTCATTTGCGCTCCGGGGCTGGAGCAGACCGGGTTGTTGGACGCCGTGCAGGACGCGAGCCTTGCCGCCTTCGGCGCGCAATCACCGATGCTGGCGGATCGATACCGGGCTGGCTAGACTGAATACAGCCGCGAGAGGAGAAGCATGGCAATGACCATCGATCCGGCGCGAGGGCTGCTGATCCTCAAGCGCATGCTGGGGGCAGCGGTCGTGTTTCTCATGCCGGCGTCGATGGTCGACGCCCGCCCTTCGGGCGCCGCTCCGAACGAGGTGGCCGGAACATGGCGCATGGTAAGCGCGACGGTGGAGAATGGAGGCGAAGTGACCCGCCCCTATGGCCCCGATCCCGCCGGGATGCTGGTCTTCACGGCCGACATGCATTTCGTCGAGGTGCTCACGGACCCGGACACGCCGCGCTTCGCGTCCGATGCGCGAGGCGGCGGCACCGACGCGGAGAACCGGCGCGCCATGGCGAGCAGCATCGGCTTCTTCGGTACCTACAGCGTGGATGAACAGGGACGCTTCGCCGGCAACCGCGTGGAGGGTTCGACCTTTCCCAATTGGGTGGGCAGCGTCAGGACGACGCGCGAACTGACGCTGACGGTCGAGGGCGGCCGCATGCATGAGGTCTTCACCCGACCGGACGGCGGCGTCGTCCGGGCCGAGTTCGTCCGGTTATCCTCCGCGGCCGCTGCCACCGGGCGACCAGATACCATGTCACGCAAAGAGAGATGACCCCATGATCATCGAAGATGCATCGTCCAGCGACGCGGGCGAGATCGCAGCGCTCGTCAACCGCGCCTATCGCGCGGCGGAGGGCGCGGACGGATGGACGAACGAGCGCGACCTGATCGAAGGGGCGCGAACCAGCGCCGAAGCGGTGCTTGCCTTGCTGGTCCAGGGACGGATCCTGCTGCTGCGGGAGAGCGCAGGCGGACCAATCATGGGCTGTATCCATGTCGCGGTGGATGGCGACGGCGCCTGGCATACGTCGATGCTGGCGGTCGATCCCGACAGCCAGACCGGCGGCGGAGGCAAGGCGATCAAAGGCGAGGTCGAGCGACAGGCGATCGCGGCGGGCGCGCCGTGCATGCGCATGGAAGTCATCCGGCAGCGCGAAGCGCTGATCGCTTGGCACCGGAGGCGTGGCTATGAGCCGACCGGGGCTGTCGTGCCCTTCCCCTATGACAATCCGTCGGTCGGGCGCCCACGTCGACCCGATCTCGAACTCATCGTCATGGAGAAGCAACTGGCCGCTCCGGATCGTCCAGCATAGTGCGCCGCGTCGCCGGGATATGAGACCGAAAGCGCGTTCAGCACCGCCTTCAAGCGGATGATCGGCTGTTCCCCGCACCAATATGGCCGCGCCGGAAGGCGGGCCGGGGGAACCGCCCACAGCCGGAGGATCGGGCAGATTTTCTGAAGTATCGGGCGTTCCGATGCCGGCCGCCCTTGCCTTACGATCCGCCCACGAACTTTCTGTGCAGGACTGCAGCGATGGCTTTCATACTCCATGTCAACGGACGGCCCCACCGCGTCGAGGCCGATGGCGAGACCCTGCTCCTGTGGGTGATCCGGGAATGGCTGGGCCTGACCGGCACCAAATATGGCTGCGGCATCGCGCAATGCGGGGCCTGCACCGTCCATGTAGACGGACAGCCGATGCGGTCCTGCTCGACCCCGGTGTCAATGGTCGCGGGATCGGACATCACCACGATCGAAGGAGTCGCCGGCCCCGAGGCGGAGGCGATCCGCAAGGCCTGGGTCGCCCGCGACGTGCCGCAATGCGGCTTCTGCCAGTCCGGCCAGATCATGAGCGCGGTCGCGCTGCTGCGGACCAGACCCGCGCCCACCGATGGCGATATCGACATGGCGATGAGCGGCAACATATGCCGCTGCGCGACCTACACCCGCATCCGGGCCGCGATCCATGACGCTGCGGCAGCGGCGGCCGGGACGCCGGAGGCCGCATGAGGCGGATATGGCGCATAGGCTGCCTGCCGCTGGTCGGTCTGGCCGGGGCCGCGATCCTGCTCTCGCTGGCCTATATGCTATGGCCGCGCACCATGCCGCAGCCCGAAACGATCGCCGCAAGCCCGAAGGCGGCAGCGCCGACGCATCTGCGGCCGGTGCAGTCGTTCTCCGCCATTGCCGATCCCGCAGCGCGATCCGTCGCGCTGTTCCGGGAGGCGGGCCGGGTGATCCAGCATCCCCGATGCCAGAACTGCCATCCCCGCGGGGACCGGCCGACGCAGACCGATGCCATGCGTCCGCACATGCCAGTCGTGCTGCGCGGGCCGGACGATGCGGGCGAGCCGACCCTGCGCTGCTCGACCTGTCATCATGACAGGAATGTCGAAGCCTCCGGCGTGCCGGGCAACCCGCAATGGCGGCTCGCGCCAGTGGAAATGGCGTGGCAGGGCCGCTCGCTCGGCGACATATGCCGCCAGTTGCTGGACACTGGCCGTTCGCACATGAATCGCGCCGAGCTGCTCCATCATATGGCGGAAGACGAGCTGGTCGGCTGGGCCTGGCATCCCGGCGGGAAGCGGGCACCGGCACCGGGAACCCAGGCCGAATTCGGGGCCATCATCAAGGCATGGCTGGATACGGGTGCGCGATGCCCCGCCTGAGCCAGCCGCGACAAGGAAGCAGCCAATGACCGAGCAATCCTCTTCCGGCAGGCGCTTTGCCCTTACGCGACGCCGCATGATCCTGGGCGGGTCGCTGGTCGGCGGCGCGCTGGTGGTCGGCTATGCCGTCACCCATCCGATGCAGGTCGCGGGTGCGATCCTGAGCGGCGGCGGGCGCGATCCCGAACCCAGCGCGTTCGGGTCGTTCATCCGCATCGCACCCGATGGCTGGGTCACGATCGTCAACAGGCAGCAGGAGCTGGGCCAGGGTATCCACGCGGGGATGGCCGCGATCGTCGCGGAGGAACTGGACGCCGACTGGGATAGGGTGCGCGTGGTCGATTCCCGCAGCAACTTCCGCGCCTATGGCGTTCAGGGGACGGCGGGTTCCCGGTCCATCTCCGGCAACTGGGACCAGATGCGCAAGGCGGGCGCGGCTGCCCGCTTCATGTTCGTGAGCGCGGCCGCTGCGCGATGGAATGTGGCGCGCGGCAGCATCGCGGTTCGCGACGGGATCGTGTCGCATCCGCCATCGGGCCGATCGGCGAGTTTCGCCGAGCTGCTGGCCGAAGCATCGCTGCAGGAACCGCCGCAGTCCCCCACCCTCAAGCAGGCAGGGGACTATCGCCTGATCGGCACCGACCGAGTCCGGCGCAAGGACGTCTTGCCCCGGATCACGGGCGCCCAGATCTACACCCAGGATGTGCGGCGCCCCGGCATGCTGGTCGCGATGGTCGCGCACAGCCCCCGCTTCGGCGGCAGGGTCGCCCGCTTCGATCCGTCCGACGCGCGCAGGATCAAGGGCGTGGTGGACGTCTTCGCGATCGAGACCGGCGTCGCCGTGCTGGCCGAGAACAGCTTTACCGCAAGAAGGGGACGCGACGCGCTTCGCATCGAATGGGACGATAGCGAGGCGGAAAGGCGGTCGACGCCGGACATCACGCGCCATTATGAGGATGTCGCGAACGGCCGCACCGATCTGGAACCGGCCGAATTCGCGATGAAGGGCGAGGATGCCGGGGCGCCCTTTACCGGGCAGGTGGCCGAATTCGCCTTTCATTTCCCCTATCTTGCCCATGCGCCGATGGAGACGCTGGATTGCGTCGCCAAGGTGGACGGCTGGGATGTGTCCATCACCTCCGGCGCGCACCTGCCCATCGTCGATCAGGTCCAGGCGGCCCGCGTCGCCCTGACGATACCCGGCAAGGTCGACGTGGAGGTGATACCCGCCGGCGGATCGTTCGGGCGGCGGGGGCTGATGGCGTCCGACTATGTGGTGGAGGCCGTCCGGGTCGCCAAGCATGCGAGGGGACGGCCGGTCAAGCTGATCTGGACGCGCGAGGACGAGATGGGGGGCGGCTATTATCGGCCGATGTCCCATCATCGCGCCTGGGTGCAGATCGGCGCGGACGGATTTCCAGAGCGATGGCGTTTCCGGTCGGTGTGCCAGCCGCTCCTGCCCTTCGGTGGGAATCCGCAGGCGGTGGAGGGGATTGCGGAATCGCCCTATTTCTCGACAGCGACAAGCGTGGACGGCAAGCTGTTCAGCCCGCGTTTCCCGGTGCCGGTGTCCTTCTGGCGATCGGTCGGCCATTCCTACACGGCGATGGTGATGGAGCATATGATCGACCAGCTCGCCCGCCGCGCCGGCCGCGATCCGGCAGAATATCGCCGCATCCTCTATCAGAGGGCGGGCGCGTCGAGGCGGGTGGCGGTGCTGGATGAACTGTGCCGCCGGGCCGGCTGGGGCACTGCCATCGAACCCGGCTGGGCGCGCGGCCTGGCCGTGCACGAGCCGTTCGGAACGGTGATCGGCCAGGTCGCGGAGGTTCGCCTGGAGCAGGGCAAGCCGATCGTGCGGCGGGTGGTGGCGGTCGTGGATTGCGGCATCGCCGTGTCCCCCGACCAGATCGCCGCCCAGATGGAAGGCGGGATCGGCTTTGGCCTCTCCGCCGCGCTGTACGGCGCGATCACGTTGAAGGACGGCGTGGTCGAGCAAGGCAATTTCGACACCTACCCGGTGCTGCGGATGAGCGAGATGCCGGCGGTGGAGACCTATATCATGCCGTCGACCGGCCGTCCGACCGGCATGGGAGAGCCCGGCGTCGCGCCGATTGCGCCCGCCGTCGCCAACGCGCTGCTGGCGCTGACGGGCAAGGCCACCGACCGGCTGCCGTTCATGGGCGGCGGGATGGTGTGACCGCGGCAGGACAGCCGAGTTATCCGCGCCTCGGATCTGCCGGCCAGTTCCCGCTGATCCGGGACAGTCCCTAACATGGGTAAGCCGGCGTCCCGCTCGATGGATCGGCAACAAGGGCGATCGGTTGTTCGTGAAAAGGAGTGCGACATGAACGACCGCAATGCTTTCCTGCAAGGACAGGGTTCCCCGATCAAGGACGACGCGCCGCCGCCGGCGCAGGGCTGGCGCGGCGAGCGCGCGGCGACGGAGGGTGCCGCCCCACAGGCGCAAAGCAAGTCGATCCCTGGCAGCGATGCGAGGGCGGAAATCGTTTCCGGCGTCGCCTTTGCCGAGGATCAGGGGCTTCAACCGGCCAACGCCTCAGACCCAGGCGGCGAGCGGCCGGAAAGCGCATCGATCAGGAAATCGGCCGAGGACGGTCATGCCGACAGCGTCCATGACCTGAACGATACCGCTGAGAGCCCGGGCGGACAGAGCGCGGGCAAGCCCTATCCCAATCCCCATCAGGGTAGGAAAGCGGATGCCAAGTTCGGCACTATGCTCGGCCATGGCGGCCAGAGCGAGATCGCCTATCACGGGCCGGGCCATCTGGGCGAGCAGACCGTTGACGATGACGATAATCGCAACGGCGTGGCTGAATCCAACGCATAGCGGGAGATGGAAGCAGGAGCGCTCAGCACTCCCGCCTCCATGTCTTTCCGAAGCGGTCAGATCTGCGCAAGGCCGCCGTCGGCGAACACTTCGCTGCCGGTCATGAAGCTGCTGTCCGACGATGCGAGGAATGCCGCCACCGCGGCGATTTCCGACGGATCGCCGACATGGCCGATGGGCGTTCCCGCTCCCATTTCGATCATCGCGTCCCGCCCAACCGCTTCCTCCGCCAGTTCAGTCAGCGTCGGCCCCGGAGACAGGACGTTGACGCGGATGCCGGTGCCGCGCAGGTCCAGCGCCCAGCTGCGCGCGAAGTTGCGCACGGCCGCCTTGGTCGCGCTGTAGACGCTGAACGCAGGCGTTCCCATCACGCCGGTCGTCGATCCCGTCAGGATGATCGATCCGCCCTGCCCCATCAGCGGCAGGCCCTTCTGGACCGTGAACAGGACGCCCTTCACATTGACGTCGAATGTCCGGTCATACTGCTCCGGCGTGATCTGCCCCAGCGGAACCAGCTCGCCGAAACCCGCATTGGCGAACAGGATGTCGAGCGATCCGCGTTCGGCTTTCACGGTGTCGAACAGCCGGTCGAGATCGTCGAGGTCGGATACCGACCCCTGGACGGCGCGGACATTCGGTCCCAAGGCCTCCACCGCCCGGTGGAGCGGCGCCTGTCGGCGGCCGGTGATATAGACGAAGGCGCCTTCTTCGATGAACCGCCTTGCCGTCGCGAAGCCGATCCCCGTGCCTCCGCCGGTCACCACAGCGGTCTTGCCATTCAATCTGTTCATGCCTGTGTCTCCAGTTTTGCACTGGCGCAGAACTGAGATCGCACCTACCTAGGAACAAGTATGCACCTTTTGGTAAGTATGAAAATATGACGGCGTCTCCTTCCCCTTCCGGCTTCAGTTGCGGCCTCGACGCGACGCTTCGCGTGATCGCGGGCAAGTGGAAGCCGCTGATCATCTATTTCCTGATTCAGGGGCCGAACCGGTACGGCGCGCTGAAGCGGGCAGTGCGAGGGGTCAGCGACAAGGTGCTGATCCAGCAGCTGAAGGAGCTGGAGGCCGACGGTATCGTGACGCGACGGGATTATCGGGAAGTCCCGCCGCGCGTGGACTATACGCTGACGCCGCTGGGCCACAGCCTGGCTGAAGCGCTCGTGCCGCTGTGCAATTGGGGAGCGGACAATATGGCGGAGGTCGCGCGCATCTTTGCGGAACGCGAAGCATGGCAGGCCGGGGGCGCGGCTAGGGCCGCAGAGGGCAAGGGAGCGCGAGAATGACCACCATCCTTTCCGTGCGCCGCATCTATGACGACTGGCTGGGCGTCACCATGGCGACCGTGCGGGCGGAAGGCGGCGACATATTCGAGCGGCATGTGGTGGAGATGGGCCGCGCCGTCGCGGTGCTGCCCTATGATCCCGAGCGGCGGGTGGCGCTGGTGGTGTCGATGCCACGGGCGCCGGTGACGCTGGCGGGACTGCCCGACATGCTGGAGGCGATCGCCGGCAATCTGGAAGATGAGCCGGAGGATTGCGCGCGGCGCGAGGCGCTGGAGGAAGCGGGCGTGCGGCTCGGCACACTCGATCCGCTAGGCCAGATCTGGAGCATTCCCAGTGTCGTGACCGAGAAGATTGATTATTTTCTGGCCGATTACCGGCTGGCGGACCGCATCGCCGACGGGGGCGGCGTTGCGGATGAGCAAGAAAATATCACCGTGCATGAAATGCCGCTGGCAGCGCTATGGGATCTGTTCGAGCGGAAGCAGATGCAGGACGGCAAGCTGGTCATCCTGCTGCTGGCGCTGCGCGTCCGGCGACCGGAATTGTTCGACGCGGGCTGAAGCGGGTCAGCCTTCCACCGTGCGGAGGCTCCGGCCCGCCACTTCCACCGCGATGCCGGGGAGATGGAAGGTGCAGGGTTCGCCTATCCCATTGATGCAGAGCGTGAGACCTGTCGCCCTATAGCGCAGCGCAAGGATGCGCCGGGCCGGGTCTTCCCACTGTGCGACGGTCAGCGGCTCGCCTGCCTCGTCCAGCCATTCGACGTCATCCGGGCGTAGGAAGGCCGTATCGTGCAAGGGGGCATGGCGCTCTCTCAGATCGGCCATGGCGAAGGCATGCTCGAGTATCTCCGCGTCGGCCGCCGACCAGTCGATCCAGCCGATCGCATTGTCCTGCGCATAGGCGTTGTTATTGCCCTGCTGGCTGCGGCCGAACTCATCGCCCGCCGTCAACATGATCGTGCCGCGCGAGCAGAAGAGTGTGGAGAGCAGCGCCTTGACGTCACGGCGGCGGGCGGCGAGGATGGCCGGATCGTCGCTCGGCCCCTCCACGCCGTTGTTCCAGCTGAAATTCTCGCCATGGCCGTCGCGATTGTCCTCGCCATTGGCTTCGTTGTGCTTGTCCGCGAAGGCGGTCAGGTCCGCCAAAGTGAAGCCGTCATGCGCGGCGAGGAAGTTGACGCTGCGCGTCCCTTCCCCCGCAAAGAGGTCCGACGAGCCGGCGAGCCGGGTCGCCAGCGTGCCGATCGTCCCGGCGTCGCCGCGCCAGAAGCGGCGGACATCGTCGCGATAGCGGTCGTTCCATTCCAGCCACCCCTCATCGAACCGCCCGAGGCAGTAGCCGCCCGGCCCGATGTCCCAGGGCTCGGCGATCAGGACGCGATCGGCGAGCACGGGATCGGCGCGCATCTCCCGAAGCAGCGGCGCCGCGGGATCGAAACCCTGGGGAAGCCGTCCCAGCGCCGGGGCGAGATCGAAGCGGAAGCCGTCCACGCCGGCCTGGGTGACGAAATGCCGGAGCGAATCCAGGATCAGCCGTCGCACCATCGGATGATTGCAGTCGATGCTGTTGCCGGTGCCGGTATCGTTGATGAGGCGGCCGTCCTCTTCCCGCCGGAAATAGTCGCGTCCGTTGAGGCCGCGCAGGGAAAGCACGGGGCCTTCGGTATCGCTTTCCCCATCATGGTTGAACACCATGTCCAGGATCACACCGATCCCAGCCGCGCGCAACCCCGTCACCGCGTCACGCAGTTCCACCATGCCGCCTGGCGCCAGGCGGGGGTCGAGCGCGAACCAGCTGACCGGATTATAGCCCCACGCGTTGCGCAGGCCGAGCGGCGGCAGATGGCGTTCGTCGATCCAGGCGTTGATCGGCATCAGTTCCACGGCATCGACGCGCAGCCGTTTGAGATGCGCGATGATGGACGGATGGGCGAGCGCGGCGATGGTGCCGCGCTGTGCCTCCGGCACGTCGGGGTGCAGGCGGGTGAAGCTGCGGACCTGAAGCTCATAGATGAGGCCGCCGGGTGCAAACAGCGGTGGCGCAGGGGCGAGAGGAGGCAGCGGTTCCGCGATCACGCCACGCGGGACGAAGGGGGCGGTGTCAGGCCCCGCCCCTCGTCGGGCGGCCAGCAGCGGGAGATGCTCGAACGGCCGGTCGACGGCCGGCGCATAGGGATCGAGCAGCAGCTTGTCGGGATCGAACCAATGTCCGGCATCGGGCGCATAGTGGCCCTCCGCGCGCAGGCCGTAGCGCGCGCCTGTCCCAACGCCCGGCGCATCGCCATGCCAGATGCCGTCGCCGGCGCGGAGCATCGGCAGCCGCGTCTCTTTCTCCTCGGCGTCGAACAGGCAGAGCCAGAGCTGCGTGGCGTCGGGGGCCCAGACGCTGAAATGCGTTCCGTTCGCGCCGACGACCGGCCCCAGCGTCGCCGTCATGCAGCCTCCGCGGCCAGCGACCGGAACAGCGCCGCATAGCGTGCCGCGCTGCGCGTCCAGGAAAAATCGGCACGCATCCCGGCGCGCTGCATCGCCTGCCAGGCCGGACGGTCGCCATGCAGGTCGACGGCACGCGCAATAGCCCCGTGCAGAGCAAGCGGATCGGACGGCGGGAAGAGGATGCCGGTCGCCGCGCCCGACGCCACTGCCGCTTCGTTCGCGTCGATCACGGTATCTGCCAGGCCACCGACCCGCGCCACCACCGGCACGCAGCCATAACGCAGGCCATAGAGCTGGGTGAGGCCGCAGGGTTCGAAGCGCGAGGGGATCAGGATCGCATCGCCACCGGCCTGCATCAAATGCGACAGCGGCTCGTCATAGCCGATCTGCACGCTTACCCTGCCCCGATGCTGATCGGAGGCGGCCAGGAAGGCGCCTTCCAGCGGATGGTCGCCCGACCCGAGCACGGACAACTTCGCGCCGAGCCCGACCAGATGGTCGATCGCGCCAATCATCAGATCCATGCCCTTCTGCCAGGTCAGGCGGCTGACGATGATGAAGAGCGGCGCAGCGTCGCGGTCCAGCCCGAAGCGCGTCTCCAGCGCGCGGCGATTGGCGGTTCGCGCCGTCAGCGATCGAGCCGCGAAGGGCTTTGCGATGAGGGTGTCGGCCGCCGGATTCCAGATGTCCATGTCGATGCCGTTCAATATGCCGTGCAGCCGGTCTGCCCGCCCGTTGACCAACCCGTCCAGCCCCATGCCGTGGGCGGGCGATCGAATTTCCTCTGCATAGGTCGGGCTGACCGTAGTGATCGCGGCGGCGGAGACGAGCCCCGCCTTCAGATAGCCGATCCCGCCATAATATTCGACACCGTCCATGCCCCAGGCTTCCGGCGGCAGGCCGAGAGCGGGGAAGATGTCCGCCGGGAACCGGCCCTGAAAGGCGAGGTTGTGGATGGTGACGACGCTGGGGATCGCATGGCCCGGCCCGAAACGCAGATAAGCGGCGGCCATCGCCGCCTGCCAGTCATGTGCATGGACAATGTCCGGACACCAGCCCCTGATACCATCCACCGCCAGGTCGGCCGCGACCTGCGACAGGGCCGCGAAGCGCCGCCAGTTGTCGCTCCATTCATTCCCGCCCGCGTCGCCATAGGGACCGCCTTCGCGCGCGAAGAAGTCTGGCGCGTCGAGCACCAGCAGGTCGAGCCCGCCTACATGCGCCGCCAGAACCGTTGCCGACGCGCCGAACAGCGCGGAATAGCGCCGCACCGCCTTCGCCTTGCCCAGATGCGCGAGCACCGACGGATAGCCGGGCACCAGCGTCCGCACCTCCACCCCCTGCGACGCAAGGGCTCCTGGAAGCGCGCCCACCACATCGGCGAGCCCGCCGGTCTTGACGAGCGGATAGATTTCGGAGGCGACCGACAGCAGTTTCATCATGGCGCCTTCGATCAGCCTGCGAGCCGTTCGATCATCGGCGGGGTGATGAGGCAGATGCCGCTTTCTGTCCGGCGGAAGCGCTGCGCGTCATGTTCGGGATTTTCGCCCACGATCAGTCCTTCGGGAATGATGACGCCGGAATCGAGCACGCACCGATGCAGCCGGGCGCCGCGCCCGATCACGCAATCGGGCATGACCACACTTTCGGTCACGGACGAGAAGCTGTGCGTGCGCACGCCGGAGAACAGCAGGCTCCGATGCAACGAAGACCCCGATACGATGCAACCGCCCGCGACCAACGAGGAGGTGGCGGAACCGCGCCGACCATCCTCATTATGGACGAACTTGGCGGGCGGCGTGACCTCCGAATATGTCCAGAGCGGCCAGCTGCGGTCGTAGAGATCGAGCGAGGGCACCACGTCGGTCAGGTCGATATTGGCCTGCCAATAGGCATCGATCGTGCCCACGTCGCGCCAATAGGGCACCAGCTCGCTTTCCGCGCGCACGCAGCTGCTGGAAAAGCGGTGGGCGACCGCCTTCCCATATTTGACGATGTGCGGGATGATGTCGCCGCCGAAGTCGCGCCTGCTATCTCGGTCGTCGGCGTCGCGCCACAACTCCGCGATCAGGAACTTGGTACGGAAGACGTAGATGCCCATGGAGGCAAGCGCCATGTCGGGCTGGCCGGGGATGCCGGGCGGGTTCTTGGGCTTTTCGACGAAGGCGGTGATGACGTCCTGCTCGTCCACATGCATGACGCCGAAACCGGTCGCTTCCATCCGCGGCACCTCCAGGCAGCCGACGGTGACGTCCGCGCCACTGTCGACATGCTGCTGGAGCATCAGTTCATAGTCCATCTTGTAGACATGATCGCCCGCCAGGATGACCATATATTCGGGCGCGTAGCTTTCGATGATGTCGATATTCTGGAACACCGCGTCGGCCGTGCCCTCATACCACTGGCTTTCCGACACACGCTGGCTGGCGGGCAGGATATCGAAGCTCTCGTTCCGTTCCGGGCGGAAGAAGTTCCAGCCGCGCTGAAGATGGCGGATCAGCGAATGCGCCTTGTACTGGGTCGCGACGCCGATGCGGCGGATGCCGCTGTTGAGCGAGTTTGACAGGGCGAAGTCGATGATCCGCGCCTTGCCGCCGAAATGCACGGCCGGCTTGGCACGCCGGTCGGTCAGGTCCGCCAGGCGGCTGCCGCGACCCCCGGCCAGCACATAGGCCATGGCGTCACGGGCAAGGGGCTGGTGTCGGCTCTGCATTCTCATCCTCTCCCGCCCATCACGATCGGGCGATCCCGATCGTCTAATTGTCCAGTTCCAGCATCAACGTCGCAAAGGGCGGAATGGTGACATTGGCCCATCCCTCCTCATCGGCGTGGACCTGGCCCATATTGCCCATGCCGCTGCCGCCATATGCCGAAGCGTCGCTGTTCAATATCTCCCGCCAGCGCCCCGCCGCGGGCAGGCGCAGGCGATAGCCGTGGCGCAGCACCGGCGTGAAGTGGCTGATCACCACCACCGTCGGAACGCCAGGCGCCCGCCGCTGCCAGGCGAAGACCGAGTCCGCCGCCGCGTCGACCAGCACCCATTCGAACCCTTCCGGCTCGCAATCGCGGCGGTGCAGCGCGGGATGCTCGCGATAGATCCGGTTGAGGTCGCTGACCAGCAGCTGCATCCCCCGGTGCGGTGCGTGGTCGAGCAGATGCCAGTCCAGACTGCTCGCCTCGCTCCATTCGGCGCGCTGGGCGAATTCCTGTCCCATGAACAGCAGCTTCTTGCCGGGATAGCCCCACATCATCCCGTAATAAGCGCGCAGCGTGGCGAATTTCTGCCAGTCGTCCCCCGCCATCTTGTGCAGCAGCGACGACTTGCCGTGCACGACCTCGTCATGACTGAGGGCCAGAACAAAATTTTCGGTAAAGGCGTAGAGCAGGCCGAAGGTGATGTCGTCATGATGATGCGCCCTGTGCACCGGCTCGCGCGCCAGATAGCGCAGCGTGTCGTGCATGAAGCCCATGTTCCATTTAAAGCCGAAGCCCAGGCCCCCGGCATGCACCGGATGCGACACATTGGGCCAGCTGGTCGATTCCTCGGCGATGGTCATGACGCCGGGATGGGTGCCGTAGAGCGCCTTGTTCATGTCCTGGAGAAAGCGGACGGCCTCCACATTCTCCCGCCCGCCCTGGGCATTAGGCACCCATTCCCCTTCCTTGCGGGAATAGTCGAGGTAGAGCATCGATGCGACCGCATCGACCCGCAACCCGTCGACATGGTAGCGCTCCGCCCAGAAGAGCGCGTTGTTGACCAGAAATTGCGCCACTTCCCGCCGGCCGAAATTGTAGATCGCGGTGTTCCAGTCGGGGTGGAAGCCCTTGCGGGGGTCGGCATGTTCGTACAGCGCCGTGCCGTCGAAACGGGCGAGCCCGTGCTCGTCGGTCGGGAAATGGGCCGGCACCCAGTCGAGGATCACCCCGACGCCTGCCCGGTGCGCGCCGTCGACGAAGCGGGCAAATCCCTCCGGATCGCCAAATCGCGCGGTAGGCGCATAGAGGCCCAGCGTCTGATAGCCCCAGCTCGGGTCATAGGGATATTCGCTGATCGGCAGGAATTCGATATGGGTGAAGCCCATGCCGACGACATAGGGGATCAGGCGATGCGCCAGCGCATCCCAGCTGAGGAAATTCCCCTGCTCGTCGCGCTGCCAGGATCCGGCATGAACCTCGTAGATGCTGATCGGCTCGCGGCGCGCATCAGCCTCCGCCCAATAGCGGCGGTGCCGGTCATCGCCCCAGGCATGAGCCGGAGGATCGCCGACGATCGAGGCGGTGGAAGGGCGCAGCTCCGTGCGGAAGGCGAAGGGATCGGCCTTGAGCGGCAGCACCACACCATCGCGGCCCACAATCTCGAACTTGTAGGGGCTGCCAGGGCCGACATCGGGCAGGAAGATTTCCCAGACGCCCGCATCCTGCCGGTGCCGCATCGGGCCGCGGCGCCCGTCCCAGCGATTGAAGTCGCCGACCACCGACACGCGGCGGGCGTTGGGGGCCCAGACGGCGAAATGCGTGCCCTCCACGCCTTCATGCGCGATGCAATGGGCACCCATCTTGTCGAACAGACGGTCGTGGGACCCTTCCGCGAAATAATAATCGTCGAGCGGCCCCAGCACCGGACCGAAGCTGTAGGGATCGGTCAGCCAGTAATCGCCGCCATCGGCATAGTGCGCCTGATAGCGCAGCGGCCGGCGTTCCTTGACCGTCACTTTGCCGTGAAACAGCCCGTCGGAATGGACGGCAGGCAGTTCGCCCACCGCCTCTCCCTCCAGCGTATGGGCGACGACGCGCACCGCCTCCGGCAGGAACACGGTGGCCGTGCAGCCCTTCCCCGCCGGATGAACGCCGAGCGTCGCAAAGGGATCGTCCTCCCGCCCTTCGACCAGCCTGGCGATCTGCTCCGGCGTCAGCACCCTATCCGCGACCTTCCGTCATGGGATCTTCCAGATGTCGGCGGCATATTCGCGGATCGTCCGGTCCGAGGAGAACCAGCCCATGCGGGCGACGTTGCGGATCGCCTTTTCCGCCCATCGCGCCTGGTCCCGCCACAGCGCGTCGACGCGCCGCTGGGCAGCCGCATAGCTGTCGAAGTCGGCTGCGACCATGAACCAGTCATGATCGTAAATGCCCTGGATGAGGTCCTTATAGCGATTGGGATCATCAGGGGAGAACACTCCGCTGGCGATTGCGTTCAACGCCTGTCCCAATTCCCGGCTGCCCGCGATCACCTCCCGCGGGTTATAGCCGTTGGCGCGGCGGCTGTTCACCTCCTGCGCGGTCAGGCCGAAGATCACGATATTCTCCTCGCCCACATGGTCCCGCATCTCGACATTGGCGCCGTCGAGCGTGCCGATGGTGAGCGCGCCGTTGACCGCGAACTTCATGTTGCCAGTGCCGGACGCTTCCATGCCCGCGGTCGAGATCTGCTCCGACAGATCGGCCGCCGGAATCATCACTTCCGCCATCGAGACATTGTAATTGGGCACGAACTGCACCTTCAGCAGGCCCTGTACCGCCGGGTCGTGATTGACCGCGCGGGCGACGTCGTTGGCAAGCTTTATGATGAGCTTGGCATTGTGATAGCTGGGCGCTGCCTTGCCGCCGAACAGCTTGACGCGCGGCACCCATTCCTTTTCCGGATGCGAGCGGATCTGGTCATAGAGCGACACGGCCTCAATGATGTTGAGCAGTTGTCGCTTATATTCGTGGATGCGCTTGATCTGGATGTCGAACAGCGCGGCCGGGTCTATCCGGGCGTTGACCCGGCGACGAAGCAGGTCGGCGAGGGCCGTCTTGTTGGCCGTCTTCACCGCCATGAACTTCTGCTGGAATGCGCTGTCGGTAGCAAAGGCGTCGAGATCGCGCAGCGCCTCCGGATCGTCCATGAAGCGGTCGCCGATCGCCCCGCGGACCAGATCGAACAGGCCATGATTGCACTGCATCAGCCAGCGACGGAAGGTGACGCCATTGGTCTTGTTGTTGATCCGCGTGGGATAGAGCTTGTGCAGGTCGGCGAACACCGTCTCCTTCATCAGGTCTGTGTGGAGCGCCGATACGCCGTTGACGCTGTGCGATCCCGCAAAGGCCAGGTTGCCCATGCGCACGCGCCGCTCCCCGCCTTCGTCGATCAGCGAAATCGTACCGATCGCCCGGTCGTCCAGCTTGCCCGACCGCCGCGCCTCGGCCAGCAGGCGGCTGTTGACCGCATAGACGATCTGCATGTGGCGCGGCAGCAGCCGTTCGAACAGCGGCACCGGCCAGCTCTCCAGCGCCTCCGGCAGCAGGGTGTGGTTGGTGTAGCTGAAGGTGCGGCGGGTGATGTCCCACGCCTCGTCGAAATCCATGCCGTGAACGTCGAGCAGGATGCGCATGAGCTCTGCGACCGCTACCGCGGGATGGGTATCGTTGAGCTGGATCGCCGCCTTGTCCGGCAGCGTCTCTATCCTGTGGAAATATTGCATGTGCCGCCGGACGATGTCCTGCAACGAGGCGGAGGAGAAGAAATATTCCTGACGCAGCCGCAGTTCCTGGCCGGCGGGCGAGCTGTCGGCGGGATAGAGGACACGGGTCAGCGCCTCGGCCCGGTTGCTTTCTGCCAGCGCGCCCAGATGGTCGCCCGCGTTGAACCGGTCGAGCAGGATCGGGTCGATGGGCTGCGCTTCCCATAGGCGCAACGTGTTGACCCGCTTGCCGCGCCAGCCCGCGATCGGCGTGTCATAGGGTGTGGCGATCACCCGCTCTGCGGGCTTCCAGTGCATCTGGTGCGGCGCCGCATCTTCCCCCTCGAGCGGGTCGACGCGGCCGCCGAAGCCGATCTCGTAGCTCGCCTCACGCCGCTCGAACTCCCAGGGATTGCCGTGCGCCAGCCAGTTTTCTGGCAGTTCGACCTGCCAGCCATCGGAGATTTCCTGCCGGAACATGCCGTTCACATAGCGGATGCCATAGCCATAGGCGGGCACATCCACCGTCGCCATGCTCTCCATGAAGCAGGCGGCGAGACGGCCGAGACCGCCATTGCCGAGCGCCGCGTCGGGTTCCAGTGCGGCGATGATGTCGAGGTTGACGCCCAGCGAAGCGAGCGCGGCCTGCAAATCCTCCAGCATCTCCATGTTGGAGGCGGCGTCGCGCATCAGGCGGCCGATCAGGAATTCCAGGCTCAGATAATAGACCCGGCGCCCTTCCTCCTCATAGGTCTTCTGGGTCGAGTTGATCCAGGCGTCGATCACCCGATCGCGGATCGAGAGGATGACGGCGTGCAGCCAGTCGTGCGGCTTGGCGGCGGCGGCGTTCTTGCCGATCCGGTAGGTCAGGCGCTCGACGATCTCATGCGCCAGAACCTGCGGGTCGTATTGCCGGGGAGCGGGTTTGGGAAGCGTGGTCTTGCCTTCGATATTCATGGCAGCGTCACCCCCTGCTGAGTCTGGGAAATCATGGCACAGCGCCAGCGCGGGCCAAAGCAATTTTGCAGCGCAGCAACATATCTGCGGTGCGAAAGGTTCCTCATCGCCGCGGTGCGGCACGCCGGTTCCGTGTGGTGCTAGGCCCGGCTATGAACGATCGCGCGACGGATGCCTGCGCGGAACTGGTTGCGGATAGGATGGGTGCTGGACGGGAGATGCTGGGTCATGAGGATGCCGATCAGCCGCTCGACCGGATTGATATAGAAGAAGGTGGAGAAGATGCCGCCCCAGTAGAATTCCTGCGAAGCAAGATCCACCGCGAAGCCGAGACCGAAGCCGATCCCGCTATAGTCCGCCTCGCTGAACATCGCGCGCGAGAGGCTGGCGAGGTCGCTGCCGCCCGGGAGCTGGTTGCTGCGCATCGCAGCGACGGTCTGCGGCTTCAGTAGCCGGGCGCCGTCCAGTTCGCCACCGCGCAGCAGCATGCGGGCAAAGCGGTGATAGTCCGCTACGCTGGAGACGAGGCCACCGCCGCCTGACAGGAAGCGCCCCTTCTGCCGCCACCGACTGCGGGCGCCACGATCCCCGACCACCAGCTTGTTCTGATCGTCGAGCCGCCACGCGTCGGCCATCCGGTCCAGCCGATCCGTCGACAGGACGAAGGTCGTGTCCGGCATACCGAGCGGATCGAAGATGCGACTGCGGAAACAGCTTTCGAGGTCGAGGCCGCTCAACCGTTCCACCACGACGCCCAGCACGTCCGTTGAAACCGAATAGTTCCAGCGATCCCCCGGCGAAAATTCCAGCGTCAGGCCGGCAAGGGCGGCGATGAATTCGTCGGATGTGCGCTTCTGCTGGAATTCATCCAGCCCCAGTTCCCGGTAGCGCGCGTCGATGGACGTCCGCCGCTGCAACCCGTAGGTAAGGCCCGAGGTGTGGCGCAGAAGATCGATCATCCGCATCGGCTGCCGGACCTTGCGCCCGCCCTTCGGCCCCACGCGCAGCCCCGCGAATTCCGGGATTATGTTGGTCACCGGATCGTCAAGCGCGACCAGCCCCTGTTCCACCAGCATCATGAACGCGACCGATGTCACGGGCTTGGTCATCGACGCGATGCGATAGAGCGCGTTTTCCCGCAGCGGCTGGCCCGTCGCCCGCGCCCTGCCCTTGCAAAAGGATAGCAGCGGCTGCTCGTCGCGGGAGACGAGAAGCTGGAGATGCGGCAGCTTTCCGCTGGCGACATAGGTTTCGTCGAGAAAGGTGGCGAGGGCCGCCAACGCGTCGGGGTCCATGCCCGCCGCGCGCGCCGCTTCGCCGTCGATACCTTTGTTCGTCATCATTGCTTCGCCTCCCGCTCCCTTCTTCCGTTCGCCCTGCGCCTGAACGGAGGAGGTTATGATGCCGGCTCTAGATGAACGGAGTCGCAGCCGTAAATGATTCATCGCGCCCGCCCTAGCCTTCAATGATTGCATGTCGCGAGCGCCGGCATTATGGCAACCGGCCTTGTCGCCTCGCACTGGACCGTCTTGGGCATGGCCACCGGCCTTTCCGCCATCTTCCTCGCCAATCGCGCCGCGTTGCTGCGCTTTGTCCGCGCGCGCGGTGCGGGCGACGACGCGGAAGACGTCATCCAGGAAATGTGGATGAAGCTGGAGGCCAAGGATCTCGGCCCCGTCGCCGACCCCCTGCCCTATCTTTACCGCATGGCAAACAACCTGATGCTGGACCGTTATCGGTCCGCGACGCGGCGCGAGCGGCGGGAGCAGGACTGGGCGGAAGGCGCTGGCGGGGTGATGGCCGATCCCAGCGAGGACCTGGCCGTCGACGAACGCATGATCCTGGCGCAGCGGCTGCGGGAGGCGGAGAAAGTGTTACGCGAGTTGGGCCCGCGTGTCGAACTGGTGTTCCGCCGCTTCCGCCTGGAAGGCGTCGGCCAGCGGCAGATTGCCGAGGATCTGGGGGTCAGCCTGACCACCGTGGAAAAGGACCTGCAGAAGGCCTATCGCGCCATGCTGGCCCTTCGACTGAGGCTCGATACGGAATGAGCAGGGCCGCGACGTCTCACCCACCGAGGGGCAGTGTATGAACGGGGCTGAGGCCATGATCCATGAAGCGGCGATCGGATGGGTGATCCGAACGCGCGATCCGGAATTTACCGACTGGGAAGGCTTCACGGCCTGGCTGGAAGCCGATCCCGGCCATGCGGCGGCGTATGACGCGCTGATGGCGGCGGACGCGGACCTGCCCTCGCTGCTGCCAGAGAACCCGGTCGGTATGCCGGAGCCGGCGAATGACCCCGGCGAGCGACGATCCCGTCCCTGGCGCTGGGTCGGCGGGGGCGCGATCGCGGCGGCGCTGGTCGCGGCCATTTCCATCGGCAGCTGGAATCGCACCGACATCTATTCGGTCACCACCCGTCCCGGCGAGACGAGGACCATCGCCCTGGAGGACGGCACGCGGATCGACCTCAACGGCGGCACGACGCTGCGGCTGGACCGCAAGAATATGCGCTTTGCCGCCCTGGACGCGGGCGAGGCCGCGTTCACCGTGCGGCACGACGCGGCCGACCCGTTTCGGGTGACGGTGGGCGAAGCGGTGTTCGAGGACGCGGGGACAGTGTTCAATATCGTCCATGCATCCGGCGCCACCCGCATCGGCGTATCGGAGGGCAAGGTCATCTACAACCCGCAAGCGGAGGCGATCGCCCTACCCGCGGGCCGCGCGCTGACCGACGACGCCAGCGGCCTGCACCTGATGGCGGTCGCGCCCGAGGCGGTGGCGAGCTGGCGTCAGGGCAGCCTGGTCTATGCCAACGCCGCCGTCGGCGACATCGGGCAGGACATCGCCCGATCGCTGGGCGTGCGGCTGACGATCGCGCCCGGCGCGCAGGCGATGCGCTTCACCGGCACGATCCGGCTGGATCGCAATCCCGAACGCTTCTTCGCCACGGCCGCGCCGCTGATGGGGTTGAGCGCAGTTCGGCAGGGGGACGGATGGGTGCTGAAGGAAGGGCATGGGCCGCAAAGCTGACATCGTTCTTGCCACCGCCCTCGCTTTAGCAGCCACATCGCCAGCGCATGCGGCGGACGGACAATCGATCAGCATCGCCCAGGGCAGCCTGGGCGAGGCAAGCATTGCGCTCGGCCGACAAGCGGGCGTCAGCATCGGCATGTCCGACCAGTCGCTTGCCCGCATTCCCACACGCGCGGTCAAGGGCCGCCTCTCGGTCGAACAGGCGCTGCGCCGCCTGCTGAAGGACAGCGGCGCCGTCGCCCAGCGGATCGACGAGAGAACATGGCGTATCGTCCGCGCGCCGCACCCCGCGCCTGCCACACGGGCGCCGGTGACCACCGCCGCGCTGGCACCGGTGGAGCAGCAGCCGGTGGCCGAAATCGTCGTCACCGCCTCCAAACGCGACCTGCCGCTGCCCCGCTATCCCGGCATGGTCGATGCGGTGGACAACGGCGCCTTTACCAGCGGGGAAGCTGCGGGCGGCACCGCCACCCTGCTCGCGCGCATAGCCAGCCTCAGTTCCACCCACGCCGGATCGGGCCGCAACAAGCTGTTCATCCGCGCCATCGCGGATTCCGGCGTGGTCGGGCCGACCCAGGCCACCACGGGACAATATTTCAACGACCTGCGGCTGAACTATGCGGCCCCCGATCCCGACCTGCGCCTGTATGACGTGCGCGGCGTCGAGGTGCTGGAAGGGCCGCAGGGCACGCTGTACGGCGCGGGGTCGCTGGGGGGCATCATCCGCATCATGCCCAACCCACCCAATCTGGGCGAAACGGGTGGGCAGCTGTCGATGGGCCTGGCCGCTCCCCAGCATGGCGACCCGGGCGGCGACGTGGCCGCAACGCTCAACCTGCCCATCGTGCCGGAAAAGCTGGCGCTGCGCGTCGTCGGCTATGGCGTGCAGGATGGCGGCTATATCGACGACGTCCAGCGCGACAAGGACGACGTCAACCGCACGCGGACATGGGGCGGACGCGCCGCGCTGCGCTTCGCGCCCGACGACGACTGGACCATCGACCTCAACGGGCTCTACCAGGAGATCAAGGCCGACGACGCACAATATGCAGCGAAGGACGTCGGTCGCCTGGAACGCGCATCGGGCGTCGCCCAGCCCTATTCCTCGACCTACGGGCTGGTGAACCTGCGGGTCGAGCGCCAATGGGACAACCTTCGCTTCGTGTCCTCGACCGGTTATGTGCGGCAGGCTCTGAACGAAAGCTACGACGCCACGGTCGAGAAGGATGTTCCCGCCCTCTTTCGCCAGCGCAACAGGGTCAACATCTTCTCGACCGAGAACCGGCTGGTGCGCGACCTGGATAATGGCCTGGGTTGGATATTGGGCGCGTCCTATCTGGAAAGCAGTTCGGACCTGCGCCGATCGCTGACGTCAGACGTGTTCAGGGTCGTCCCGGTGCAGGCGTCCGCCATTCCCGGCGTGCCGCTCTACGGCTTCGGCCGGGTGGCAACCACCACCGGCGTGCATAACGAGATCAAGGAAGCGACGCTGTTCGGCGAAGCCTCGTTCGAACCGATACGGGGGCTGGTGGCAACCGTCGGCGGGCGATGGACCAACAGTCGCCTGTCAGGCCGGGCGATCGACCCCATCGCCCTGCTGTCCTTTGCCGAGATCGCCCGGGCGGAGGCGCAGGCCGACCGTACCGAAAGCGTCTTCCTTCCTTCTGTCGGGCTGCTTACCGACGCCATCGCCGGCATGACGCTCTATGCCCGCTTCCAGCAGGGTTTCCGCCCCGGGGGGCTGGCGGTCGACGACCAGCGCATCCAGCGCTTTCAGAACGACCGCGCCTCCACCGTGGAAGTCGGGTTCCGCCAGGGCGTGCCGGGCCGCGACCTCGTCGCACTTTCGGGCAATGTCGCCTATACCGAGTGGCGCGACATCCAGGCCGACGTCACCGATCGCATCGGCCTGCCCACCACGGCCAATATCGGCGATGGGCGCATCTACACGGTCGAGGGGCGGATCGTGTTGCGCCCGGTGCCCCGACTGACGCTGGATGGCAGCATCATCTACAATGACAGCCGGCTGACCCGCCCGGCAGAGTTCGTGACCACCCTGTCCTATCGTGGACAGTCGCTGACCCTGCCCAATGTCGCCAATCTGGGCGGCCGCGTCGCGTTCGACTATCGGACGCCGGTCGGCAAGGACATGGGCCTGCGCATCGGCGGGTCGGCCCGCTATGTCGGCAAGTCGCGCCTGGGCGTCGGGCCGATCCTGGGCCGGACGCAGGGCGATTATGTCGACACCAGCCTGACCGCCGCGCTGCGCAAGGGCGCCGTCGAGCTGTCGCTGTCGCTGACCAACCTGCTCGACAGCGACGGCAACCGGTTCTCGCTGGGAACGCCGTTCGACCTCAGCACCGACTATTACACGCCGCTGCGCCCCCGCACCGTCCGTGTGGGCCTGGATTTCGCCTTCTAGGACCGATCGATATTCAGCCCTGACGGGATTGCGACGTCGGCGCCGTCCCCTCCGCACGCGCGCACCCCAATAGAGGCGCGGCACGCAGAGGAGACATCATGCGACATCTTTTGGCCTGCACGGCCATCGCCCCCGTTCTTGCGGCCCTGACGATCGGGCAGGCGGCGGCGGAAACCAACATCAGCAGCGCCACCACCGCCCCTGTCAGGACGTCCACCATCGCCAATGGCGGAGCGGATTCCATCACGGTGCAATCGGCCGGTTCCATCACCGTGACGAGCGGCGCCGCGATCACCCAGGATTCCAATCATGCCGTCAACAATGCCGGCGGGCTGAGGATTACCGGCGCCGACAATGCGACCGGCATCCTGGCCGCGCCAGGCACCAGCGCCGACATCACCAGCAGCGGCACGATCACGATCGACGAGGATTATACTCCTACGGACTCGGACAGCGACGGCGACGTGGACGGCGCGTTTGCCACGGGCGCCAACCGCAACGGCATATGGGTTCAGGCCGGCGCGCCGCACAGCGGATCGATCACCACCAGCGGCACCATCGCGATCGAGGGCAATAATTCCGCCGGCATCCGCATCGATGCGCCGATGACGGGGAACATATCGACCAGCGGCTCCATCGCGGTGACGGGTAACAACAGCTATGGCATCGCGACCAACGACGTTGCCGGCAACGTCACCATCCAAGGCGGAGTCTCCGCGCTGGGCGCCAACAGCACGGGCGTCGGCCTGCTGGGCGACATCAACGGCGCGCTCAAGATCCAGGGAACGGTCAGCAGCACCGGCTATCGATCGACCACCCGGCCCAGCGACACCAGCAAGCTGGATGCCGACGACCTGCTTCAGGGCGGATCGGCCGTGCGGATCGCGGGCAATGTGACCGGCGGCGTGATTTTCGACATCCCGCCAACCCGCACCGATCAGGATGACGACGACGACACCGATATCGACGACGACGGCCTGACCGACAGCACCGAAGGTTCCGCCTCGGTCGTCACCTATGGATCGGCCGCGGCGGTACAGGTCGGCGCGGCTGACCAGGACACCAGCATCGGCGCAGTCGCTGCCGACAGTTCCGGCTACGGCTTCATCGTCAAGGGCACGATCGCGGGCTCCGGCGTCTATGACGGGGTGGACGGCAATGGCCTGGTGATCGGTGGCCTGGGCGGCGATGTTTCCATAGCCAGGGGTATCCTCGTCTCCGGCACGGTGGTCGGCATCTCCTACGACAGCAACGCGACCGGCCTGCGGCTGGGATCCGGGGCAAGCGCGGACACCATCGAGGTTTCCGGCACGGTCGGCGCCAACGGATCGACCAAGGCGGGCACCGCCGCGCACGCGCTGGTGATCGACCAGGGCGCGCAGGTCGGCACGATCAAGGTCAGCGGCAATATCACCGCCACCGGCCTCAGCACCGAGAACGGGACCGCGGTCGCCATCCTCGACAGGTCGGGAACGGTGTCGAATGTCTCCAACACCGGGAGGATCGTCGCCACCGGTGGCAAGTCCGGATCGAACATCGCCATCGACCTCAGCGCCAACGGCAGCGGCGTGACGCTGACGCAGGCGGCGGCATCCTCCACCGCGGCCGCGCCACAGATCGCTGGCGACATCCGCCTGGGATCAGGCAATGACGTGGTGACCGTTTCGGCCGGCACCGTCACCGGCAATGTGGACCTGGGCGCGGGTGCCGACCGGGTGTCGCTGTCGGGCTCCTCGTCCCTCGCCGGCAATCTGCGCTATGGCGGCGGAAATGGCGCGCTGGCGCTGGCCGGTACGTCGCGCATGGCGGGCGATGTCGATTTCGGCGGAGGGGCGAACACGCTCACCCTGTCGGACACGGCGTCCTATACCGGCAGGATCAGCAATGCCGCACAGACCGCCGTGGTACTGAACGGCGGCACGCTGGACGCGACCAACGCGGGCCCGGTCGCGCTCGCTTCGCTGAGCGCAAGCAGCGGATCGGCCATCGGCGTCACCATCGACGCGAAAAACGGCACACACACCAGCTATGACGTCGGCGGCGCGGCGAGCTTTGCCAACGGGTCGAAGGTCAAGGTCGGGCTGACCCAAGTCAGGGGATCAGAAGGCGACTATGTCATCGTTCGGGCCGGATCGCTGTCTGGCGCCCCGACCAGCGCCGAAGCCACGCAGCTTCCCTATCTGTTCAAAGGGTCGGTGTCGGGCAACAGCACGACCGGCGAGGTGACGCTGTCGATCGCGGCGAAGAGCACGGATGAGCTGGGGCTGAGCGGATCGCGGGCGCGCGCCTATCAGGCGGTGTTCAACGCGCTGGACAATGACAGCGCCGTCGCCAACGCCTATCTGGGCATCGCCGACAGTGCGACGCTGAACGCCAACCTGCAGCAGATGCTGCCCGACCATGCGGGCGGCACCTTCGAATCGGTGACTTCCGGATCGCGCGCCACCGCGCGCATCCTGTCCGATCCGGGCGGCATCTATCGCACGCGCGACGGCCGTCTGGGCTTCTGGCTGCAGCAGGTCGGGTTCGGCAGCTCGAAGAGTGTCGGCAGCACCGGATCCTACGACATCCAGGGCTGGGGTGCCGGCGGCGGCGCGGAATATCTGACCGGGCTCGGCGCCTTCGGCGCATCGATCGCCTATATCCACGGCAGCGATTCGGACGGCGGATCCGACAATGCGGTCGATTCCGACCAGTGGGAACTTGCGGCGCACTGGCGCGGCAGCTGGGGTCCGCTTCAGGCCTTTGCCCGTGCATCGGGCGCCAAGATCGACTTCCAAGGCACCCGCCATTTTTCCAGCGGCGACGTAGTGCGCACGGCAAGGGGCGACTGGTCGGGCACGCTGTGGTCGGCGACGGCCGGCGCGTCCTACGAGTTGCGGTTCAATCGCCTGAGCGTCCGCCCCGGCGCGGGCATCGACTATTACCGCCTGAAGGAGGACGGCTATAGCGAGCAGGGCGGCGGCGATGCCTTCAACCTCACCGTGCTGGGCCGGACCAGCGACGAGCTGATCGCGAATGGCACCGTGACCATGGGCTATGACTTCGGCGCGCTGGCGAAGGAAGACGGCTGGATGCGCTTCGAGTTGGAAGGCGGGCGCCGCCAGATCATCGGCGGTTCGCTGGGCGACACGGTCGCCTATTTCAAGGGCGGCGACCAGTTCACCCTGGTACCGGAGGACCGCACCAACGGCTGGACCGGCCGTGCCCGCCTGTACGGCGGCACCGACACTTTCCGCATCGGCGGCGAGTTCAGTGCGGAGGAACAGCAAAATCACGTCGCCATCGCATTTCGTGCGACGGTTAACTTCGTCCTGTGACGTCTGACTAAGGAGCGGACGGGCCACCCCCCACAGACCCTCCGGCCCCTCCGCTCCGTCACGGCGCATGTTCCTCCCCCGGAACGCCGTGACACCTAAGGAAGGGGCGCCGCTTCCCTACAGCGGCGCCCCTTTTCATCCCATAGTACCCGCTAAGGACGAGACGGGCCGAAGTCAGCCCAGCGCTTTGCGCACCAGTTCGTTCACGACCTGGGGGTTCGCCTTGCCCTGCATCGCCTTCATCGTCTGGCCGACGAAGAAGCCGAAAAGCGCTTCCTTGCCCGCCTTATACTGGGCGACCTTTTCGGCATTGTCGGCCAGCACCTTGTCCACCGCCGCCTCGATCGCGCCGGTGTCGCTGGTCTGCTTAAGGCCCTTTTCATCGACGATCTTCGCGGGCTTGTCACCGGTCTCGAGCATGATCTCGAACACCTGCTTGGCGATCGTGCCGCTGATCGTGCCGTCCGCCACCAGAGCAAGGAGTTCCGCGCCTTCCTCGGGGCTTACGGGGCTTTCCTCTAGGCTCTTCCCAAGCCGATTGAGCGCGCCGTAGAGTTCGGAGAGCAGCCAGTTGGCCGATGCCTTGGCCACCTCTCCCTCGCTCTTCTTCTGGATGCGCGCGCCTTCGGCCAGCAGCGCCTCGAACCAGCGGGCGGTGTCGGCATCGGCGGTCAGCGTCGCGGCATTATAGGCGGAAAGGCCCAGATCCTGCTCGTAGCGGCGGCGCTTGGCGTCGGGCAGTTCGGGCAGCGACTGGCGGCATTCCTCCAGGAAGGCGTCGTCCAGTTCCAGCGGCAGCAGGTCGGGATCAGGGAAGTAGCGATAGTCGTGCGCGTCCTCCTTCGACCGCATCGACCGCGTCTCGTTGCGGTCGGGATCATAGAGGCGCGTTTCCTGCACTACGGTGCCGCCCGCTTCCAGCACGTCGACCTGGCGGCTCGCCTCATGCTCGACAACCGCCATGACGAAACGGACAGAATTGACGTTCTTCGTCTCGGTGCGCGTGCCGAACGGCTCGCCCGGCTTGCGGACGGAGACGTTGACGTCGGCGCGCATCGACCCCTGATCCATATTGCCGTCGCACGAGCCGACATAGCGGAGAATAGTCCTGAGCTTCGAGAGATAAGTCCCTGCTTCAGCGGGAGAACGCATGTCGGGTTTCGACACGATCTCCATCAGCGCCACGCCGGAGCGGTTGAGGTCGACATAGGAGCGCGTGGGATGCTGGTCGTGCATCAGCTTGCCGGCGTCCTGCTCGACATGGATGCGTTCGATGCCGATGGTCTTGGTGCTGCTCTCCGGATTCTTCTCGTCGAGCACGATCTCGATCTGCCCTTCGCCCACCAGAGGATGGTAGAGCTGGCTGATCTGGTAGCCCTGCGGAAGATCGGCGTAGAAGTAGTTTTTACGGTCGAAACGCGACCATTTGTTGATCTGCGCTTCGATCGCCATGCCGGTGCGGACCGCCTGGCGGATGCACTCGCGGTTGGGCACGGGCAACATGCCGGGCATGGCCGCATCGACCAGGCTGACCTGCGTATTGGGCTCCGCGCCGAAGGCGGTCGCCGCGCCGGAGAAGAGCTTGGCGTTGGAGGTCACCTGGGCATGGACTTCGAGGCCAACCACGACCTCCCACTCGCCGGTTGCACCCTGGATGCGATAGGTTGATTCAGTCATTCGCTTCTTACCCATCAATTTCTGTCGGAGCGATCCGACCTCTGTTTCGGCGACCCTTGCCCCACAGACTGATCCTCGGACGATCCGGTGTCGCTTCCGCGGTGGCAATGACGATCTTCCGCCGCTTGGCTGGTCGATCATCCTTACGCTGATATCGCTGCTTCCCAGAAACGGTGAGGGAACTGAGCAAATCGACAAGTCCCCCCGCGAGTTCTGCGAAACTCATCTCACCACCACTTGTCCGGCCGCGCCGTAAAGCTGGCGCGTTCCTCGATCGCGAGACTCGCGTTCAGTACGGTCTGCTCGTCCAGAGCCTTGCCGATGATCTGCAACCCGATCGGCAGACCCGCCGCGTCCAGCCCGCCCGGCACAGCCATCGCCGGCAGCCCTGCCAGCGATGCAGGCACGGTGAAAACGTCGTTCAGATACATGGCCAGCGGATCGGCCTGCTTCTCGCCCAGCGCGAAAGAGGCGCTCGGCGCGGTCGGCGTCAGCAGCAGGTCGCACTTCTCGAAGGCCAGCTCGAAATCGCGGGCGATGAGCGCCCGGACTTTCTGCGCCTGCGTATAATAGGCGTCGTAGAAGCCGGCCGACAGCACATATGTGCCGATCATGATGCGGCGCTTGACCTCCGGCCCGAAGCCGGCGGCGCGGGTCGCGGCATACATGTCCTGCAGACCCGCCCCGTCGGGCAGGTCGCGCTGGCCGTAGCGCACGCCGTCATAGCGGGCGAGGTTCGACGAAGCCTCGGCTGGCGCGATGATGTAATAAGTCGGCAGCGCATATTGGGTGTGCGGCAGCGACACCTCGACCACCTCGGCGCCCGCGTCCTTCAGCCATTCGATGCCGCGATCCCATAGCGCTGCAATCTCGGCATTGAGGCCGTCGGGGCGATATTCCTTCGGAACGCCGACCTTCTTGCCGCGCAGGTCGCTGGAAAGGTTCGCCTCCCACTGGGGCACGGGCAGATCGAGCGAGGTCGAGTCCTTGGGATCGAAGCCGGACATGACTTCCAGCAGGATCGCATTGTCGCGAACGGTGCGTGCCATAGGCCCGGCTTGATCGAGCGAGGAGGCAAAGGCGACGATGCCCCAGCGCGAGCAGCGGCCATAGGTCGGCTTGATGCCCGAAATGCCGGTGAAGGCGGCAGGCTGGCGGATGGACCCGCCCGTGTCCGTGCCGGTCGCCGCCGGGCAGAGCCGCGCCGCGATAGCCGCCGAAGAACCGCCCGAAGAGCCGCCGGGTGCCAGCGCCGCATTGTCACCGCCGCCCCGCCGCCAGGGCGAGATGACGTTGCCGAAATAGCTAGTCTCGTTGGACGAGCCCATGGCGAACTGGTCGAGGTTGAGCTTGCCCAGCATCCCCGCACCGGCCGCCCAGAGCTTGCCCGAGACAGTGGATTCATAAGTTGGCACAAAGCCTTCCAGCATGTGGCTGGCCGCCGTGGTCTGCACGCCCAGGGTGCAGAACAGGTCCTTCATGCCGATCGGCACGCCTGCCAGCGCGCCCAGCGGCTCGCCCGCCGCCTTCGCCTTGTCGGCGGCATCGGCGGCGTCCAGCGCCTTCTCGGGCGTTTCCACGATGAAGGCGTTGAGCGCCTTGGCAGCGGCGACATTGGAGTTGAACGCCTCCGCCACTTCGCGCGCGGAGAAATTCCCGGCGCGAAAGCCGTCGCGGATATCGGCTACAGTGAGATCAGTCAGATCAGTCAAAACTCTAACCCCGTTCGGGCTGAGCCTGTCGAAGCCCAGTCCTTCTTAAAGAGAAGTGCGGCCCTTCGACATTGAAAAGAGACAAGCGGCTCATTTCAACAGAGCGAACGGTTCTGGAGGGCAATGCCCTATTCGATCACCTTCGGCACCGCGAAAAATCCATGCTCCGCCTGCGGCGCATTTGCCAGCACCTTGTCGCGGACATTGCCGTCGGTCACGACATCGTCGCGCAGCCTTTGCCGGTTGGGGATGACGGCGGTCATCGGCTCCACGCCGGTCACATCCACCTCGCCCAGTTGCTCCACCCAGCCCAGGATGTTGTTGAGTTCGGGCACCATCGCCTCCGCCTCGGCCTCGGTCACCGAGATGCGGGAAAGGCTGGCGATCTTCTTGACGGTCTGAAGGTCTATCGACATGGGCCGCCGCTAGCACCCGCTCCGGCCCGCTTCAAGTCTTGCCTATGCGGATCGCGCATCTTGCGTGTCGCCTGCCCTTGCGTCAGACAGTCACCCACGACCGCGGGCGCGCCCCGCCGACAAGGAAAAAATGGAGAAACAGGGTGGCCCGCAAGTTCCTTTATGTCATCGCCGGCCTGATCGTGCTGGTGATCGCGGCGCTGCTGGTCTACCGCATCTGGGGGCTGGAGCTGATCCGCGCGGTGATGGTCCCGCGCGAGGCTTTCGCTCCCCTCTCCCCACTGCCCGCCAATGCCTATGACGATCCCAAGATGTGGATCGCGCGGCCGGACATAACGAAGGACAATCCGGCACTCTGGACTCCGCAGGGGGTGAAGGATGCACCTGCTGCGAAAAAAGCGGCCGTGTTCTTCATCCATCCGACGTCCTACATCACGACGCTGGGCGATGCGCATTGGAACATGCGGCTGGATGACCCGGAATCGCTGAAACTGGCGCGCCGCTTCGTCCAGGGGCAGGCAAGCACGTTCAACGCCGTGGGCGACATCTGGGTGCCGCGCTATCGCCAGGCCAATTTCGGTGTCTTCTTCACCGACAAGCCGGCGGCAGAGGCTGCGCTGGACGCCGCCTATAGCGACGTCGCCCAGGCTTTCGCCGCGTTCGTCAGGGCCAATCCGGATGAACCTCTGATCCTGGCCGGGCACAGCCAGGGGTCGCGCCATCTGTTGCGCCTGCTGCGCGATCAGGTTGCGGGCAAACCCGTCGCCGACCGTATCGCCGCCGTCTACGCCGTGGGCTGGCCCATATCGGTCGAGGCGGACCTGCCGGCGCTCGGCCTGCCCGCATGCGCCCGGCGCGAGCAGGCGCACTGCATCGTCAGCTGGCAGAGCTACGCCGAACCGGCCGACCCGTCGGGCGTGCTGGAGGTCTTCGGCCGTGCCAACGGCTATACCGGCAAGCCGCGCAAGGGCACGCATATGCTCTGCACCAATCCTATAACCGGCGCCTTCAACGGTTCCGCGCCCGCCACCGCCAATCTCGGGACGCTGGATAGCCGCGACGACAAGAAGCCACCGCACCTCATCACCGGGATCGTGCCGGCCCGCTGCGACACCAGCGGCGTGCTGATGATCGGAGAGCCGGTCGACCTGGGGCCGTTCACCCTGCCCGGCAATAATTACCATGTCTATGACTACAGCCTCTTCTGGGCCAATGTCCGACAGGATGCGAAGGTTCGCCTGGCGACGTTCCTGAAGCAGGAAAACGGGACCTGACGCGATGACAGAGGCCATCCTGACCTCGGACCGGGCGGCGTTCCGCGCGGCGCTGCCCCATGGCGGACGGCTGATCGGCATGGACGTGGGCAGCAAGACGATCGGCCTTGCGCTGTGCGACGCCGGCTGGTCCATCGCAAGCCCCGCCCATACCGTGTCGCGCGGCAAATTCTCCAAGGACAAGATCGCGCTGGCCGCCTTCATCGAGCAGCAGCAGGTAAAGGGCATCGTCATTGGCCTGCCGCTCAACCTTGACGGCAGCGAAAGCCCGCGCAGCCAGGCAAGCCGTGCCTTTGCCCGCAATATCGCCGCCCTGGGTCATCCCATCCTGCTGTGGGACGAGCGTTGGTCCACCCAGGCGGTGACGCGCACCCTGCTGGAAGCCGATGCGAGCCGTGCCCGGCGCGGCGAGCTGGTCGACAAGCTGGCGGCCAGCTACATCCTGCAGGGGGCGATCGACGGGCTCATGGCGGGGTTTTAGGAGGTCTATCCGTCCATCCCGTCCCGGTCGTAAACATCGGGAAGGAACTGAACCCCGTCCCCCACGGGCACGACGGTCAAATAGGTCAGGTAGACGGGCACCGGCTGGGGCAACGGCACATGCTGTTCCGGCGCATCGCTGTCGGGCTTCAGCGTCTTGCCGAAAAACCATTGGCCCAGGCGCTGCGCATCTTCCAGCCGGACGCAGCCATTGCTGAACTGGCGTGCGGACCTGGCAAACAGCTCGCGCTGCGGCGTGTCGTGCAGATAGATGCCGAGGTCGTTGGGGAACATGAACTTGACCTTCCCCATGGCGTTGCTGCCGCCGGGCAGCTGCCGGATCCGCACCTCCTGTTGCCCGGCCGCGACCGCATTCCAGTCCACCTGCGACTGCGCAAGCGGCTGGGGATTGGCGCTCCAGTCGGACAGCGCCTCATAATTAAGGCGGGTCAGCGAAGCGCCGCCCAATATCCGGGGCGCGACCTTGTTCTGAACCAGGTCCGGCGGGATGTTCCAATAGGGGTTGAGCGTCGCATAGCGGACCATGCCCGCCATCATCGGCGTCTGCGTTTCCTTCGTCCCGACCACCACCTTCATCGTGCCGTCGAGCGCACCGCCATCATAATACCAAAGCCGCGCGGAGGCGGCATCGACCACGACATGCTTCACCCAAGGTCCGGGCAGCAGCCGGGCCCGCTCCTGATTGAGCGCGATCTTCCGTTCATACCATGACGGCCCGCGGTTGAGCGCCGCCAGTGTCTGCGCGCCGGCAATGCCGTCAGCCTTCAACCCATGCGCGGTCTGGAATGCCTTTACGCGTGCCGCCAGTGCTTTGTCATAGGCTACGCCGTCGCTGAGCCCCAGCCGGTGCCGCAGGACCGGAACAAGGTCACCCTTCATGCCGGGCCGCAGCCGCACGTTTCCCGGCACAGCGACGGCGGGCAGGCTGCCCCAGTCCTCCCGATAGACCGCACGGGCGTGACGAAGGCGCATGTAGAGCGGGTCCATCCAGCCGACCGTGGCGATATATTCGGCCAGTGACGGCGCCAGCGCGGCGGAACGCAATATCTCCGAGGGCTCGGGCGTCTTGGGCTCCACCTCCGGGTCCAGATAGCGGATTCGCACCGTCCGCGACGGGCGGCGCATGTCGGTGACCAGATCAGCGAAAGTGCGCGACAGGGCGACCTCGGCGCGCGCCAAGGCCTTGGGATCGCTCCCGGCATTGGCTTCCTCGATCAGGCGACCCAGGCCGCGCGGATCATAGTCGCGCGGGCGCAGGCCATCGGCTTCGCTTCCCTCGATCAGCGCCAGCAGCGCATCGGCCTGAGGCCCCACCCGGTCCTTTTCGATCCAGAGCGGCCAATAGCCACGCGGGGCGTAGAAGTCCCGCAACCTGCCGCCGGCCTGCGCGCGCACCTCGGCCGCCACGCTGGAACGGGCGGCGGTTGCGACGGGCGACGCGGGCTGCGCCGCTGCGGCCTGTACCGCCGGCGCGGCGAGCGCCGCTAAGACTATCAAAGGAGGGATCAGGGGGGCGCGACGAGTCCGCCGCGCCCGCAAAGTCAGGTGGATCAGCCGCGTTCTCCGGCCCGGGGCGGCGGCGGGGGCGGCGGCGGAGGCGGACAGGGCGGACCTTCGACAGGATGGTAGATGCCATCGGCGGTGTAATAGCCGTCGACATAGCCGTCGCCATTACGGTCCGCCGCAACGGTACCAGCAATGGCGCCCGGGCCTACGGGCGGGGCGGGGGCGACCGGTTCCTGGTTCGAAGCGCAGGCGCTAAGGCCCAGCAACCCGGCGGCTACCAGTGTCATTTTCCTGATGTTCATTATCTTCTCCCTGGGCGTGCGCAGGGCCGCAACGCCAGTTTGCTCCTCGAAGCCGCAGAAACTGCAGCTGGCTCCTAACGCCCGAGGGGGAGGAAACGAATCCATTGCCTTTGCGCAATGACGGCAGACCGTGGCTTATGCACGATCAACCGTTACGCGACATCAATAGCTGCGTCCGACCAGCACGCGCTCGACAGCGGGGGCACCGGTGAAGATACAGGCACCATCGGCGGCCTCCGCAGCGAGCGGCACGTTGCGCAGGGTCAGCTTCTCGGCCTTCAGCCATTGGACCACCTTGTCCAGTTCCGCGCCGGTCGGCCTGCTCCACTGGACCAGCGCCCAGCCGGGTTTGCTGCTGGCGTCGAAATAGGCTTTGAGCGCATCAAGTTCGGTGATCGACTTGTCGATATTGCCGAGCAAGCGGGATTCCGCCTCCGCGAATAGCGTTGCCTGAATGCCTTCCAGCACCCCGGTGGCTTGGTTGAGAAATACATCTTTCGGTATAATCGCGCTATCGAGCTTGCCGTCCTCCCGATACAGCCGGTCGCGCCGCAGCACGGAGACATTGCCGCCCGCGACGTCGCGACCGCCGACCTCGATCACAATGGGCGCGCCCTTCTTGACCCAGCCCCAGCGCTTGTTCGTTGCCTTGGCGGGGCGCTTGTCGAGGATCGCGCGGACGGGCTCGCGAAACACGTCCAGCGCGTTGAGCTGCGTCACCAGGTCAGTGCAGTAATCCAGGATCGCGGCATCCTCATCCGTATCGCGCAGCATCGGTACCACCACGATCTGATAGGGCGCGACGCGCGGCGGCACGCGCAGCCCGTCATCGTCGCCATGAACCATGATCAGACCGCCGATCATGCGGGTCGACATACCCCAGCTGGTCGTCTGGGCCAGTTCCTGCTGCCCCTCGGCATTCTGGAAACGGATGTTCTGCGCCGACGAGAAGGTCGTGCCCAGGAAATGCGAGGTGCCGGCCTGAAGCGCCTTGCCATCCTGCATCATCGCCTCGATCGAATAAGTCGCGACGGCGCCGGGGAAGCGCTCATTCTCGGGCTTCTCGCCCGCAATCACGGGAAGCGCGACGCACTCCTCGGCGAAGCTGCGATAGACCTCCAGCATCTTCATGGTCTCTTCGACCGCCTCGTCGACGCTGGCATGGGCGGTGTGCCCTTCCTGCCAGAGAAACTCGCTGGTGCGCAGGAACATCCGCGTGCGCATTTCCCAGCGCACGACATTGGCCCACTGGTTGATCAGCACGGGGAGGTCGCGCCAGGACTGCACCCAGCGCGAGAAGGCGGCGCCGATCACCGTTTCCGACGTCGGGCGCACGACCAGAGGCTCTTCCAGCTTCGCCTCGGGATCGGGCACCATCCGGCCGTCCTTCTGGATCAGGCGGTGATGGGTGACGACCGCCATTTCCTTGGCGAAGCCGTCGACATGCTCAGCTTCCTTCTCGAAATAGCTGAGCGGGATGAACAGCGGGAAATAGCAGTTCTCATGCCCGGTCTGCTTGATCCTCTCATCCAGCAGCTTCTGGATGCGCTCCCAGATGCCATAGCCCCACGGCCGGATCACCATGCAGCCGCGCACGCCGCTTTCCTCCGCCAGATCGGCTTCGGAAATGACGGCCTGATACCAGGCGGCGAAATCCTGTTCGCGGGTGACGGAAAGAGCGTGCTTCACGGGGTCTGCCTTGATCGTCTGAAGGAATGGCGCGCCATAGGGCAAGCGCGCCGTTCCTGTCGACCCCGAAGGCGCCGGGCGTCTATCAACCTTGGGAATGGAATGGTGCCTCTGCCAAGGCAGAGGCAAGACGCGCCTCACCTAGCTCAGCTTGTCGATCTTCGCATTCAGCGCCGCAAGTTGAGCCTTCAATTCCGCGATCTCGTCGTCCTTGCTTTCCTCGCTCGCGCCCGTCGCGGCGGCAGGCGGCACGGCGCCCGGGATGCCAGTGCCGAAGGCGCTTGCCGCGGCCTCGAACATCTGCATGTTGCGCTTGGCGATTTCGGCCAGCGGGCCGCCGCCGAACGCACCCTTCATCGCTTCCTGGAACTGCTGCTGATTCTTGCGGAACGCCTCCATCGAGGCTTCGAGATATTGCGGCACCATCGACTGCATCGAATCGCCGTACATGGCGATCAGCTGACGCAGGAAGTTCACGGGCAGCATGTTCTTGCCACGCTGCTCCTCCTCCATGATGATCTGGGTCAGCACATTATGCGTGATGTCCTCGCCCGTCTTGGCATCGACCACGACGAACTCGCGTCCTTCGCGGGTCATCTGGGACAGCAGATCGAGCGTGATGTAACTGGACGTTTCCGTGTTATACAGGCGCCGGTTCGCATATTTCTTGATAATGACCGGTTCCGCGTCGCCCACTGTTTTCGATTTGGCCATGGATACCTCTCCCGCACCTGCACATTCCGCATTAGCACAAGGCATTGCCGCGCCGCAACATGGGCCGCGTCCTTTGCCGCTCTTTCTCAATATTTTATGGCGCGAAACGGAGGATGACACGGATCTGCGGCGGCGCGCCTTCCTTGGGCTACGCCGCTACCAAGGGGCGCAGCGGCTGACAGGGCCGGCTCCCATGCCCCAGATCGCCAGCGCCGGGAGCGCCCGCTTGCTCCGTTATGGCGAAGAAGACGGCCGTGCACCGGTCGTGTTCGTGCCTTCGCTCATCAACCCGCCCGCCGTGCTAGACCTGTCCGAAGGGCGATCCATGCTGCGCCGCATGGCCGCAGCAGGACATGATGCCTACCTGGTCGACTGGGGCGCGCCGACTCCGGCCGATGCCGCGCTCGATCTGGCCGACCATGTCATGCAACGCCTGCTGCCGCTGATCGCCGCCCTGCCACGCCCGCCCGTGCTGGTCGGCTATTGCCTGGGCGGCAGCCTGGCCCTGGCAGCGGCCGCCCTGACGCCGGTGCGGGCGTTGGCGACGATCGCGACGCCTTGGCATTTCAGCGCCTTGCCCCAGGAGGACCGGGAGCGCGTGACAGCGCTGTGGCGGAACGCGCGGCCGATGTGCCAGCGGCTCGGCTATGTGCCGATGGAGGTGCTGCAGGCAGGCTTCTGGGCGCTCGACCCGCAACGCACCATCCGCAAATATGCCGCCTTCGCCGACATGGCTCCGGGATCGGAGGCTGAGCGCGCCTTCCTGGCGGTGGAGGACTGGGCGAATGGCGGACCGCCCCTGACATTTTCGGCAGGGGCGGAGCTGTTCGAGCGATTTTACGGCGACGACCTGCCCGGAGAGGGGCTTTGGGTCGTCGGCAAGCAACATATCGATCCTGCAGCGCTTCCCTGCCCCGGCCTGTCGATCCGTTCCGCCACCGACAGGATCGTTCCGGCCGCCGCCGCGCCGATCCTGGCTGAGAACCGCACCCTCGAGCTTGGCCATGTCGGCATGATTGTCGGCAGCCGGGCGGATGCGCTACTCGCACGCCCGCTTTCCGCATGGCTTTCCAGCCAGGGAGGCTGATGCTATGTGCGCCTGCGAAAAGACTCTCCCCTTCCGAACAGGAGCAGGCCCTTGTCCGATATTGTCATCACCGCCGCCAAGCGCACCCCCGTAGGCAGCTTTATGGGTGCCCTGGGCACGACCCCGGCGCATGTGCTGGGCCAGACCGCCATCATCGCCGCGCTGGAGCAGGCCGGAGTCGGCGCGGACGAAGTGGACGAGGTGATCCTGGGCCATGTCCTGACCGCCGGCCTCGGTCAGAACCCCGCCCGCCAAGCAGCGGTCGGCGCCGGTATTCCGGTGGAACGTACCGCCTTCGCCATCAACCAAGTCTGCGGCTCCGGCCTGCGCGCCGTGGCGCTGGCAGCGCAGGCGATCGCAACGGGCGATGCCAGGATCATGGTCGCGGGCGGGCAGGAGAGCATGTCGCTCGCCCCGCATGCGCAAAAGCTGCGTGCCGGGGCCAAGATGGGCGACGTTACGCTGGTCGACACCATGATCGTCGATGGCCTGACCGACGCGTTCAACGCCTATCACATGGGCATCACCGCGGAAAACCTGGCCGAGAAATACCAGATCACCCGCGAGGAGCAGGATCTGTTCGCGGTCGGCAGCCAGAACAAGGCGTCCGCCGCCCGCGCGTCGGGCCGCTTCAAGGACGAGATCGTGCCGGTGACCGTCAAGGGCCGCAAGGGCGACACCATCGTCGATACCGACGAGTATATCCGGGACGGCGCCACGCTGGAGGGGATGCAGGGCCTGAGGCCGGCATTCAAGAAGGACGGCACGGTGACCGCCGCCAATGCCAGCGGCCTCAACGACGGCGCGGCGGCGCTGGTGCTGATGACGGCGGCCGAGGCGGAGAAGCGCGGCGCGTCGGTGCTCGGCCGGATCGCCAGCTTCGCGACCTGCGGCGTCGATCCATCCATCATGGGCATCGGCCCCGCGCCCTCCAGCACCAAGGCGCTCGCGAAGGCGGGCTGGTCGCTGGCCGACCTCGACCTGATCGAGGCGAACGAGGCCTTCGCCGCGCAGGCGCTCGCCGTCGGCAAGGAGCTGGGCTGGGATCCTGAAAAGGTGAACGTCAATGGCGGTGCGATCGCCATCGGCCATCCGATCGGCGCGTCAGGCGCTCGCGTTCTCACCACCCTGCTCTACGAGATGGGGAAGCGCGACGCCAAGAAGGGCCTCGCGACCCTGTGCATCGGCGGCGGCATGGGCGTCGCCATGTGTATCGAGCGGTGAGTTTTCCCGCCCCTCTCCCTTGGAGAGGGGCGAACTCCGTCAGGCCCAGACCCGGTCGAACCGCCGCCCGAGCCCTGTCAGCAGCTCATATTGCGACAGCCCCGAAGCCGCCGCCGCGTCCGGAAGGCGATAGTCAATGTCGAGCCAGTCGCCCTCCGCGATGTCGGGCAGCGCCGACACGTCCACCGCCAGCAGGTCCATCGAGACCCGGCCGAGCACGGGCAGCTTCTGCCCCTCCGTCACCGCCGCGCCGCGTCCCGAAAAGCCGCGCAGATAACCGTCGGCATAACCGAGGTTCAGCACCGCGATCTCCACATCCGCCGGCGCGGTGAAGGTCGCATTGTAGCCGATCGTGTCGCCCGCGATTACCCGTCGGCGCTGCAGCACCTGCGCCTGCGGCTTCACCACCTGCCGGATGTGCTCCGCCGCATCGGTCCGTGGCACGCCGCCGTAAAGCGCCAGGCCCGGCCGGGTCAGATCGAAGGCATAGTCGGCGCCCAGACAGATGCCCGCGCTGTTCGCCAGGCTGGCGCGCCGCGCCGTGACCTTGTCCTTCACCGCCACGAAGCGCTCGCGCTGGAGCGCGCTCAGCGGCGTGTCCTCGTCTGCCGAGGCCAGATGGCTCGCCAGCGTCTCGATCCGCAGTCCCTGCGTCCACCCAGCCACGTCCCCGCGCCAGTCGAGCCCAAGGCGGTTCATGCCCGTGTCGATCATCACGTCGCAGGCCCCGCCTCCGGCCTCCCGCCAGCGCGTGACCTGTTCCGCCGTGGACAGCACCGGGCGCGCCCGCGACGCCAGAGCATAGGCCATGTCCTCTTTCCGCGCACCGTGCAGCACGGACAAGCCGATCCCCTCGTCGAGCAGGGGTTCCAGCGCCGCTGCCTCGATCCAGTTGGAGACGAAGAAATCACGACATCCCGCCGCCGTCAGCCGGCGCATGACCTCTGCCGCGCCCAGACCATAGCTGTCCGCCTTGATCGCCGCGCCGCAGGCTGCGCCGCCCCCCTGTTTGGCCAGCCAGCGCCAGTTGGACAGGAGCGCCGCGCCATCAAGGCGCAGGCGGAGCGGAGCGAAAAGCGAGATCATTACCCTGCCGATAGCGCCCGCGGCCTCAAGCGTCGAGGGGGCGGTCCCTGGTTTCCGGCAATCCGACGAGGCAGGTGACCAGCGCCAGCGCCACGACCACCAGCGTGTACCATAGCCCCGCATAGGGATCGCCGGTCCGCGCCACGATGTACTGGCTCACCAGCGGCAGGAAACCTCCGAAATAGCCGGTGCCGACATGATAGGGGATGGACAGCGAACTGTAGCGGATGCGTGCCGGGAAATATTCGGACAGCAGCGCCGCGACCGGGCCGTAGGTCGCGCCCGACAGCGTCCAGAGCAGCAGCAGTGCCGCGAACAGCGCCAGCGCGCGGGGCCAGTCCGGCGTCACCAGATCGAAGGGATAGCCCTGCACCCGCAGCGCGCCATCCAGCCCTGCCGGGCTCAGATCTGCCACCGGGGTGCCGCCGATCGACACCGCCGGCATCTCTCCTGCCCGCTTCTCATAGGGAATGCCGCGCTTGGAGAAATGGTCGAGCAGCTTGCCGCAGGCGGTCGGCTGCACCTTGGCGAAAGGATCGAAGCGACAATCGGGGCCGCTCACCACCACGGGCGCGCTCTTGGCGGCGGCGGTCAGCTCCGGGTTGGCGG
Organism: Sphingobium ummariense RL-3; assembly: GCF_000447205.1. Lineage (GTDB taxonomy): Bacteria > Pseudomonadota > Alphaproteobacteria > Sphingomonadales > Sphingomonadaceae > Sphingobium > Sphingobium ummariense. The sequence goes on from NZ_AUWY01000074.1 coordinate 143,195, forward strand.
TAGTGCCCATGAACTGATAGAGCGGCAGAGTCAGCAGGAGCACGAGCGCATAGCCGATGACGATCGGCTTCTTGCGCCCGATCCGGTCGGAGAGCCAGCCGAAGAAGATGAAGGTCGCCATGCCCCCCATGGCGCTTCCCCCAACCAGCAGTTGTGCCATGCCGGGTGCCACATGAAGCCCGTTCTGCAGGAAATAAAGTGCCTGAAACATCACGGTATAGGCGATGGTGGTGAAGCCCGCGGCGATGCCGATCATCGCCACCAGCATCCGCCGCTTGTTGCCGGGCCAGGTGAAGGCTTCCCTCAGCGGGTTACGCGACTGCTCGCCCGCAGCCTTCATCGCGGTGAAGATGGGGCTCTCCCGTAGCTTCAGCCGCATCCACAGCGAAATCGCCAGCAGGCCCAGCGAGAACAGGAAAGGCAACCGCCACCCCCAGTCGTCCCACACTGCCTTGCCTATCACCCATTGCGTGCCGACGACGACAATCAGCGACAGGATGAATCCGCCGATCACTCCGGCCTGGATGAAGCTGGTGTAAAAGCCGCGCCGCCCGGGCGGGGCATGTTCCGCGACATAGATCGCGGCGCCGCCATATTCGCCGCCCAGCGCAAGCCCCTGCGCCACGCGCAGCAGGATGAGGATGACCGGCGCGGCAACGCCGATGCTCGCGGCCGACGGCGTCAGACCGACGCCGGCCGTCGCTCCGCCCATCAGCACGATGGTCGCGAGGAAGGTATATTTGCGTCCCAGCCGGTCGCCGAGATAACCGAACAGCGCGGCCCCCAGCGGCCGGAAGGCGAAGCCGATGGCGAAGCCGGCAAGCGTATAGAGCAGCTCAACGGTCGGGTTGTCGGTCGGAAAGAAGGTACGTCCGATGATCGGCGCGAGGACGCCATAGATGTAGAAATCATACCATTCGAACACCGTGCCGAGCGCGGAGGCGGTGATGACCAGCCGGTCCCGCTTCGCGTCCATCACATAATCGCCCTTGGCCGCCTCGCCCATCCCGTCCCCTTTTCTCCTGCCATCCGAGGACGGCATCGAGGCCTTTCTCTAGCAAGACGGGAACGGCAGGCAAGCGCTGGGATGGGTGGCTTGAGAAGAACAAGTCACCTGCTGCTTCTCCGCATCAGGGGAGAAGGTTGGAAAAAGGGGAGCGAGCACAACATCGGCGGCCCGCTCCGTGCCGGAATGGACGTCAGTCGCCGGAAACGTCGACCGGCGCAGGATCGTTCGGGCTCAGCCAGCGATAGACGAAGCCGCCCAGCGCCCCGCCCAGGATCGGCGCGACCCAGAACAGCCAGAGCTGCTGAAGCGCCCATCCGCCGACGAACAGCGCCGGCCCGGTGCTGCGCGCCGGATTGACCGAGGTGTTGGTGACCGGGATGCTGATCAGGTGGATCAGCGTCAGCGCCAGGCCGATGGCCAGCGGCGCGAAGCCGCGCGGCGCCGCGCCGTGGGTCGCGCCCATGATCACGAACAGGAAGGCGAAGGTCAGCACCACCTCGCAAACGAAGGCCGCCGCCAGCGCATAGCCGCCCGGCGAATGATCGCCGAAACCGTTGCTGGCGAAACCGCCCGCCAGGCTGAAATCCGCCTTGCCGCTGGCGATCAGGTACAACATCCCGGCGCCCGCAACAGCGCCCAGTACCTGCGCCACGATATAGGCCGGCAAGTCGCGCGCCGCGAATCGCCCACCGGCCCACAGGCCCACGGATACGGCTGGATTGAGGTGGCAGCCGGACACATGGCCGACGGCATAAGCCATCGTCACCACCGTCAGGCCGAACGCCAGAGAAACGCCGACGAAGCCTATTCCAAGATCGGGAAATGCCGCCGCCAGTACCGCTGATCCACATCCGCCCAGGACCAGCCACGCCGTACCGATGAATTCCGCCACAAGCTTCTTGAGCACCGCACGTCTCCTTCGCACCATGACGCGCGGAGACTATACCTGCCCGGAAGGATCGCCAAATGCTTTCGGCCGCGTAACACTTTGCCGCTCAGAACAGGCGCGATCCGTTGGGAACCGGCTTGTCCGGCGCGAAGAGCACCACCGCGCCTGTTTCATCCGCGAAGCCGAGCGTCAGCACTTCGGACAGGAACTTGCCGATCTGGCGCGGCGGGAAGTTGACCACGGCGGCGACCTGGCGGCCGGGCAATGTCTCCGCCGCATAATGTTCGGTGATCTGCGCGCTGGACTTCTTCACGCCGATGCTGGGACCAAAGTCGATGGCGAGCTTAATCGCCGGCTTGCGCGCCTCCGGAAAGGGCTCCGCCGACAGGATGGTGCCGATGCGGATGTCGACCTTCAGGAAATCGTCGAAGCCGATGGTTTCGGCGGCGGGCGAAGCGGGATCGTGGGAGAGGTGCATGAGCGGGCTCCATTCACCCCGAGCTTGCCTCGGGAAGTGGTGTGCGAAGCGTGATGCGGGGCTGTCTTTCGAGAGGACGCTCCCCCTCCACCATGCTTCGCATGGTCCCCCTCCCCGAGACAAGCTCGGGGAGGAACGACGTCACTCCAGTTCCAGGATCACCGCGTCGACGGGCAGGCTTTCGCCCTGCGCGGCGGAGAGGCTCTTGACCCTGCCGGCTTTCTGCGCGCGCAGGATGTTCTCCATCTTCATCGCCTCGATCACGGCGAGCGGCTGGCCGGCCTCGACCTTGTCGCCTTCCTTGACGTTGAGCGCCACCAGCAGGCCCGGCATGGGGCAGATGAGGAAGCGCGAAAGGTCCGGCGGCACCTTCTCGACCATATGCACGGCATAGGGCGCGGCATGGGCGGGCAGGATGCGCAGGCGATGGCTCGCGCCGCGGGTCGTCAGCGCGAAGCCCCCGCGCGCTGGCGCGATCTTCACCGCCAGCTCGCCATCGCCGAACTCCGCTTCGATCAGGCGATCGCCGGGCGTGTATTCCAGGCTCATCTCCAACATCGCGCCGTCGACCGTCACCTCATCACCGCTGATCACGACATCGTGCACCGCGTCGCCGATCTTCACCTGCCAGCCGGTGGGCGGCGGCAACCGCTTGCCGAGCTGGCCGTCGATCCGGCGGGCGCGGTCGGCCTGCGCCATGGCGGCGAAGGCACCGATGGCGGAGAGGCGACGGAGCAGTTCCGGCGACGCGGGCGCGCCCTGGAAGCCTTCGGGATATTCTTCGGCGATGAAGCCGGTGGTGATGTTGCCCGAACGAAACCGCTCATGCTGCATCAGCGCGGACACGAAGTCGATATTGTGGCCCGGCCCTTCGATCTCGAAGCGATCGAGCGCCTCGATCTGCTTGTCGATGGCTTCGAGGCGGGTGGGCGCCCAGGTGACGAGCTTGGCGATCATCGGGTCGTAGAACATGGAGACCTCACCGCCTTCGGTAACGCCGTCGTCCACGCGCACCTTCGCGCCGGTTGCGTCGGTACCTTCCTCCGGCGGGTTATAGCGGATCAGGCGGCCGGTCGACGGCAGGAAGCCGCGATAGGGGTCTTCGGCATAGACGCGGTTTTCGATCGCCCAGCCGTTGATCTTGACGTCATCCTGGCCGAACGACAGCTTCTCGCCATTGGCGACGCGGATCATCTGTTCGACGAGGTCGACGCCGGTGATCTCCTCGGTGACCGGATGCTCAACCTGAAGCCGGGTGTTCATTTCGAGGAAGTAGAAGCCGTCGCCGGTCTTGTCCTCGCCGCTGACGATCAGTTCGACCGTACCCGCGCTGAAATAGCCGACCGCTCGGGCGAGCGCGACGCACTGCTCGCCCATCTTGCGCCGCATTTCCGGCGACACGAAGGGCGACGGCGCTTCCTCGACCACCTTCTGGTGCCGGCGCTGGATCGAGCATTCGCGTTCGTTGAGGTACACGATATTGCCGTGCTGGTCGCCCAGGATCTGGATTTCGATGTGGCGCGGGCTTTCGATGAACTTCTCGATGAACACGCGGTCGTCACCGAAGCTGGCGAGACCTTCGCGCTTGGTCGCCTCGAACCCTTCGCGGACATCCTGTTCGGAGTAAGCGAGGCGCATCCCCTTGCCGCCGCCGCCGGCCGAGGCCTTCATCATCACCGGATAGCCGATCTCGTTAGAGATTTTGACAGCATGTTCGGTGTCGTCGATCACGCCGACATAGCCGGGCACGACATTGACCCCTGCTTCCTTGGCGAGCTTCTTGGACTCGATCTTGTCGCCCATCGCCGCGATCGCGTTGGCGGGGGGGCCGATGAAGATGATGCCCTCGGCGTCGAGCGCCTTGCGGAAGGATTCGCGCTCGGAGAGGAAGCCATAGCCGGGGTGGACGGCGTCGGCGCCAGTCTGCTTGCAGGCTTCGATGATCTTGTCCGCGAGCAGATAGGACTGGGCTGCGGGCGGCGGGCCGATATGCACGGCCTCGTCCGCCATCAGCACATGCGGCGCGCGCGCATCGGCATCGGAATAAACCGCGACGGTCTTGATGCCCATCTTCTTGGCCGTGCGCATGACGCGGCAGGCGATTTCGCCTCGGTTCGCGATCAGGATTTTGGTGATTGGCATTTCAGTCTCGTTTCCCCGATTTGCGGATGGCCCAAAGCGCGATCAAAACTCCGGCCGAAGCCAAGCCGCAGAGCACCCAATAAAATTGCCCGTAGTCCGAACAAAAATCATCCAGTCCCCATTTGCCGCAAGGCTTGGCCGATGACGCGGCGAGTCCCGACACAACAGCGATCAAGACGCAAATCAGCGCGATCAGACTCAACGCTGCTACCTTCGCCCACCTCACTCAACCGTCACCCTGAACTTGCTTCAGGGTCCATTCCTCCCAGCAACCCGCCGCTCTCGAAGGCGGGATGAATGCTGAAACAAGTTCAGCTTGACGAGGGGAGACATTAAGCATCACGCGGCCTCACCCCTCATCCATTCTGCCGCACTTGATCCGGCATCCCGCTTTCTTCCCCCGCTACCGCAGAGAAGAAGCGAGATCCCGGATTGAATCCGGGGTGACGGAGGTGGGGCAACCTTGGCTCCCCTCCCCTGAAGGGGAGGGGCTTAGGAAGAAGGGCCGCGCCGTAGTTCACTCCGCCGCCTCCAGATGCCCATGCGGCTGCGCGGCCATCGCCGTCAGCCCCAGCTTCCCCAGCAGCGCCGCATCCTTGTCGTCGCCCGCATTCGCCGCCGTCAGCAGCTTGTCGCCGGTGAAGATGCTGTTCGCGCCGGCCATGAAGCAAAGCGCCTGGCAGGCCTCGCTCATGCTCTCCCGGCCCGCGCTCAGCCGCACCATCGATTGCGGCATCACGATCCGCGCCACCGCGACCGTGCGGACGAACTCCACCTCGTCGATCTTCGCGAGCGGCGTGTCCTTGAGCATGTCACCCAGCACCGTGCCCTCGACCGGCACCAGCGCATTGATCGGCACGCTTTCCGGGTGCGGCATGGTGGCGAGCGCGTGAAGGAAGCCGATGCGATCCGAGCGCGTCTCGCCCATGCCGACGATGCCGCCGCAGCACACGTTGATGCCGGCGTTCCGCACATTCTCCAGCGTCTCGATCCGGTCTTCGAAGGTGCGCGTCGTGATGACGTTAGCGTAATTTTCCGGCGAGGTGTCGATATTGTGATTGTAATAATCGAGCCCCGCATCCGCGAGCTGCTTGGCCTGCTTCTCGTCCAGCATCCCCAGCGTCATGCAGGTCTCCATGCCCATCGCGCGCACGCCCTGCACCATGGCGACAAGCTTGGGCATGTCGCGCTCCTTGGGATTGCGCCAGGCGGCGCCCATGCAGAAGCGCCCGGAGCCATGATCCTTGGCCTGCGCAGCGGCCTGCAACACCGCCTGCACGTCCATCAGCTTGGTGGCCTTGAGCCCGCTCTCCGCCTCGGTCGATTGCGAGCAATAGCCGCAATCCTCCGGGCAACCGCCGGTCTTGATCGACAGCAGGGTGGACAGCTGCACTTCATTACGCGGGAAATTGGCGCGATGGATCGACTGCGCTTCGAACATCAGGTCGTTGAAGGGCAGGTCGAACAGCGCGGCGATTTCCGCGCGCGTCCAGTCGGTGCGGGGGGTATTCGGGGTCAAGCGGCTTCCTCCAGCCCGGCGGGGGGCATGTTGTGGCCGAGGAGGCGCAGCACGTCGGCGGCGCATTCCACGACATTGGAACCCGGTCCATAAATGCCCTGGACGCCGGCGTCACGGAGGAAGTCGTAGTCCTGCGGCGGGATGACCCCGCCCGCGATCACTTTGATGTCGCTGCGACCCTGTTCGCGCAGGCGGTTGATGAGTTCGGGGATCAGCGTCTTGTGGCCCGCCGCGAGGCTCGACGCGCCGACGACGTCGACGCCGCTCTCCAGCGCCAGCATCGCCGTTTCCTCCGGCGTCTGGAACAGCGGGCCCGACACGATATCGAAGCCCATGTCGCCGAACGCCGAGGCGATGATGTTGGCGCCCCGGTCGTGCCCGTCCTGCCCCATCTTGGCGATGAGGAGCTTGGGCTTGCGACCGAGGCGCCGCTCGACGGCCTGCACTCCGTCAAGAACCTGCTGCCATCGGCTGTCATCCTTGTAGGGCGCGGCATAAACGCCCTTCACCGGCGTCGGCTGCGTGCCGTAGCGCTGGAAGCTGTCTTCCATCGCGGCGGAGATTTCACCGAGCGTGGCGCGGGCGCGGGCGGCTTCGACCGCATGGGCGAGAAGGTTGTTCTCAATGCTTTGCGGCCCGGCGGCTGCCTGCCGCAGCGCTTCAAGCGCCGCCTGGCAGGCCGCTTCGTCGCGCTCCGCCTTCACGCGGTTGATGCGGGCGATCTGCGCCTCGCGCACCTTGCTATTGTCGACCTCCAGCGTTTCGAGCAAGTCTTCGTTGGCGAGGCGGTATTTGTTGACGCCGACGATCACGTCCTCGCCCCGGTCGACGCGCGCCTGCCTCGCGGCGGCAGCGGTTTCGATCATCGCCTTGGGCCAGCCGGCGGCGACCGCCTTCGCCATGCCGCCCTCAGCCTCGACCCGATCGATGATCGCCTGCGCGGCGTCGACCAACTGCTGGGTCAGCGCCTCGACATAATAGCTGCCGCCCAGCGGATCGACGACATTGCACATGCCCGTCTCTTCCTGGATCACGATCTGCGTGTTGCGCGCGATCCGGGCCGAAAAGTCGGTCGGCAGCGCGATCGCCTCGTCCAGGGCGTTGGTGTGGAGCGATTGGGTGCCACCCAGCATCGCCGCCATCGCCTCGATCGTGGTTCGCATAACGTTGTTGTACGGGTCTTGCTCGGTCAGCGACACGCCGCTGGTCTGGCAATGCGTCCGCAGCATCTTGGACCGCTCATCCTTCGCGCCGAGCTTCGTCATGACGCGGTGCCATAGCACCCGTGCGGCGCGCAGCTTGGCGATCTCCATAAAGAAGTTCATGCCGATGGCGAAGAAGAAGCTCAAACGCCCGGCGAACCTGTCGATGTCGAGGCCGGAGGCGACGCCGTAGCGCACATATTCCGCGCCGTCGGCGATGGTGAAGGCCAGTTCCTGCACCTGCGTCGCGCCGGCCTCCTGCATATGATAGCCGGAGATCGAGATGCTGTTGAACTTGGGCATCTCGCGCGATGTGTAGCCGAAAATGTCGCTGATGATCCGCATCGAGGGTTCGGGCGGGTAGATATAGGTGTTGCGGACCATGAACTCCTTGAGGATGTCGTTCTGGATGGTCCCGTCGAGCAGCTTGCGATCGACCCCCTGCTCCTCGCCCGCGACGATGAAGAAGGCGAGGATCGGGATCACCGCGCCGTTCATCGTCATGGAAACCGACATCTGGTCGAGCGGGATGCCGTCGAACAGGATCTTCATATCCTCGATCGTGTCGATCGCGACGCCCGCCTTGCCGACGTCACCCACCACACGCGGATGGTCGCTGTCATAGCCACGATGCGTCGCCAGATCGAACGCGACCGACAGCCCCTTCTGCCCGGCGGCGAGGTTGCGGCGGTAGAAGGCGTTGGATTCCTCGGCGGTGGAAAAGCCCGCATATTGGCGGATGGTCCACGGACGGCCCGCATACATGGACGCACGCACGCCGCGGGTGAAGGGCGCGAAGCCGGGCAGGCCTGGGTCGACCGTCAAGTCCTCGGCCGTATAGAGCGGCTTCACCGTGATCCCTTCCGGCGTTTCCCAGTTCAGGTCCTTGCCCTTCACCTCCTTCGCGGCGGCGGCAGCCCATTGTTCCAGCGTCGGCTTCTCGGTCATCAAAGTCCCTTACCCACTTCCCCTCTCCCGCAAGCGGGAGAAGCAACGTGACTTAGATCCGCGAAGCGGGCCTGAGTCGCAGTGGTGAGGGTCTTTGCCACCCCTGCCCTCACCAACTTCGGCCAGGCAGCAAGCTGCCAAGCCTCCATATCCTCTCCCGCTTGCGGGAGAGGAGTTAGGTTCAATGCGCCCCCTTGGGCGTCTCCATGATCTCGGTCAGCACCCCGTTCATGTCCTTGGGATGCACGAAGAAGATCGGCGTCCCGTGCGCCCCGATGCGCGGCTCGCCCAGAACCTTCTTCCCCAGCCCCTCGAACCAGGCTTTCGCCTCCATGATGTCGGGCACTTCATAGCACATATGATGCTGCCCCCCGGCCGGGTTCTTGGCGAGGAAGCCGTGGATCGGCGAACTCTCCCCCAGCGGCTCGATCAGTTCGATCTGCGTGCCGGCCGTGCCATTCCCTCCCGGCGTGTCGACGAAACACACCTTCACCCCCTGCGCTGGCAGGTCGAACGGCTCGTGTTCCAGCGTTGCACCCATCACGTCGCGATAATAAGCGAGGCTCGCCTCCAAAGAAGGCGTCGCCACCCCGATATGGTTCAGCCGTCCCAGCTTCATGCCGCCGCCTCGATCACCATGGCGATACCCTGCCCGCCGCCGATGCACATCGTAATCAGCGCATATTTGCCGCTGGTCCGCTTCAGCTCATAGGCCGCCTTGATGGTCAGGATCGCCCCGGTCGCGCCGATCGGATGGCCGAGCGAAATGCCTGACCCATTGGGATTGGTCTTGGCCGGATCGAAACCCAGTTCCTTCGCCACCCCGCACGCCTGCGCGGCGAACGCCTCGTTGCTCTCGATCACGTCCATCTGATCGAGGCTTAAGCCTGCGCGTGCCAGAGCGACCGGCACCGCCTTCACCGGCCCCAGCCCCATGACCGAAGGCTCGACCCCGGCATGGCCCCAGCCGATGATCTTCGCCAGCGGCTTCAGCCCCTTCTCCGCCACCGCTTGGCCGCTCGCCAGCACGACCGCGCCCGCGCCGTCATTGATGCCCGACGCATTGCCCGCTGTGACCGTGCCGTCCTTCTTGAACACGGGCTTGAGGCTAGCCATTCCCTCGGCCGACGCGTCAGCGCGGACATGCTCGTCAATGTCGAAGACGGTTACGCCCTTGCGCGTCTTGATCTCGACCGGGACGATCTGCTCCTTGAAATGGCCCGCCGCGATCGCCGCCGCCGCGCGCCTGTGGCTCTCCACCGCCGCCGCGTCCTGCTCTTCCCGGCTGATACCGCAGCGCTCGGCGACATTCTCCGCCGTCACGCCCATATGGATATTCTCGAACGGGTCGTGCAGCGCGCCGAGCATCGCGTCGACCATCTCGATATTGCCCATCTTCTGCCCATTGCGCGCGGCAAGCACCATGTGCGGCGCGTTGGACATGGATTCCGCCCCGCCCGCGACGGCGATCTCATGTTCGCCCAGCGCAATCGCCTGCGCCGCCGACACGATCGCCTGGAGCCCCGATCCGCACAGCCGATTGACGTTCATCGCCGGCGCATCGATGGGAATGCCCGCATTCACCGCCGCGACGCGGCTGACATAGGCGTCCTTGGGCTGGGTCGGCACCACCGTCCCAATGACGACATTCTGCACGTCCTCAGGCGCGATTCCGGCGCGCGCGATCGCCTCCTTGATGACGATCGTGCCCAGCTCCGCCGGCCGTAGCGACGCCAGCGATCCGCCAAACGTCCCGATCGCGGTCCGCGCCCCGCCGACGATGTAGATATCATTGCTCATGATGCTTATCCCGCTCCGCTCATGTCCGCTCACAGCGGAATATTGTCATGCTTCTTCCAGGGGTTATCGAGGCTCTTGTTCCTGAGCTTCCGCAGACCCAGCGCGATCCGCTTGCGGGTCGAATGGGGCTGGATCACTTCGTCGATGAAGCCCATGCTCGCCGCGACGAAGGGGTTCGCGAAGCGGTCCTCATATTCCTTGGTCCGCGCCGCAATCTCATCGGCCGTCTTGCCGCGAAAGATGATCTCGACCGCGCCCTTCGCCCCCATCACAGCGATCTCGGCCGTTGGCCAGGCATAGTTCAGGTCGCCGCGCAAATGCTTGGAGGACATGACGTCATAGGCGCCGCCATAGGCTTTGCGCGTGATGACGGTGATCTTGGGCACGGTCGCCTCTGCATAGGCGAAGAGCAGCTTGGCGCCATGCTTGATGATGCCATTATGTTCCTGCGCGGTGCCCGGCAGGAAGCCCGGCACGTCGACGAAGGTGACGATCGGGATCTCGAAGGCGTCGCAGAAGCGCACGAAGCGTCCGGCCTTCTTCGACGAGTTGACCTCTCTTATTCACGACGCTCGGTTTCGGGCCCGCTCTGGGCATTTGCTGCGGCTGGCTGTATTGCGCGGACGACCGGCATCGCTGGCGTTTGTTTCACCGCATTCGGATTGATGGGCTTTTCGGGTTGAAGGGCTGGGCTCGGAGTTCTGCGGCGCTGCCGCATGGGCTACGTCGGCGCAGGCTTCAGCCGGAGAACGAGGGCGCGGAACAGGTCGGCATCCGGACAGGCGGAAGCGAAGGCAATGCGGATGCGGCTAGCACTTTCTACGACGCGCGCAGCGACCTTGAGCAGCCGCAGGCGCAAGGTGGTAAACTCCGCGCTTGCCAGAGCAGCGGTCCTGGGCATCGCCTGCTGGATGCGCCATAGCAGCCAGTATGCGGCAGTGTGCAGTATCAGGCGCATCTGATTGGCATTGGCCGAGCGGCACGAGGTTCGGTCGCTGGCGAGCTGGGACTTGTGGCGCTTGATCAGGTTCTCGGCCTGACCACGCGCGCAGTAGAGCGTGTCGTAGATGTGCTCGGCCGATCCTGTTGCCAACGAGGTGACGACATAGCGGATGTCCATGCCCAGCGTGCTGGCCTCGATCCGTGCAACGACGCGACGCTGGCACTTCCAGGTCTTTGCCCCATAGCGGGTCTCGGCATAGTTGCGCAGGACGGGACACTGACGCTGGGCGCGCTTGACCGCGCAGGCATCGGCGACCGCAACAATGGCGGGATCGGCGCGCAGCGCTGAATTGGTGGGCAGGCCGAACACGTAATCGACGCGGGCCGCATCGCAGTAGGCCATGACCTCGGGTCGACCATAGTGCCCGTCGCCGCGGATAGTGATGTGGGTATCGGGCCAATTACGGCGCAGGTGACGCACCAGGCGTCGGATGTGCCCCGCCGCCTCCTTTCCAGAAGGCGTCTTGCCTGTGCGCAGCAGCATGGCCACCGGCCTGCCGGTCGCGGTGTCGTAGATATGGATCGGTAGGAAGCAGCGCTCCCCATGATGCCCGTTCCAGAACGAGAGCTGTTGATAGCCATGCACGACGTCGCACGTGTCGTCGATATCCAGCGTGACCGCTGTCGGAGGGGCGGGATAGCTGGCGCAGTAGATGTCGATCATCGCGGCCATCATGCTGGCCAGTTCGCGCGTAGTCGGTGCATTTTCCCACCGGCTCATCGTCGGTTGGCTGGCCAGCCCCGCGCCCGATTCCGGCAGCTTGCCGAGCGCCAGGCGGAAGCCTGGATCGTCGCGCAGAGCATCGAGATCATCGGCATCCTCATAGCCGCACGCAATCGCGAACACACGGGCACGCAGAATGTCATCCAGGCGATGGATCACCCGCGCTGGATCGCGCGGATCGGCAATACAAGCCGCCAGGCGCTGGCAAATCCCCATCGCGCGCTCGGCCTGTGCAAGCAGTAGAACACCGCCATCCGAGGTAAGCCGGCCACCGTCGAACGCAGCTGTGATTTTCTTGCGGCCGACTGCTGGGAATCCAAATGAGCTTGCGATATCATCGTTCATGGCGGGTGTGGCCCGTGGCATTTTCTGCCCTGCGGCAGGTTCGGCTTAGACACCCAGTTCCTAATTCAGATCAGAGGCTTACGCCACTCCCGCCAACCCTTCAGGACACTTTTGGTGAATAAGGCGGG
>NZ_AUWY01000075.1 GCF_000447205.1 Sphingobium ummariense RL-3
CTAGAGCGGATCGACATTTATTGTAGCCAGATCATGGCGGCGGCGAGGTGTATGAAGCCGGTGAAGTGGATGGTTCGGCGTTCATATCGGGTGGCGAAGCGGCGGTAGTGCTTGAGCCTGTTGAAGCATCGCTCGATCTGGTTGCGATGCTTGTAGATGGCGACATCGTGGGGGATTACGGCCTTGCGGCAGCGGTTCGACGGGATCACCGCGATGGCGTCCATATCGGCGATCAGTGCGCGTAAGGCATTGCTGTCGTAGGCTTTATCGGCAAGCACGGCCTCGGCCTGCAGGCCGTTGAGCAAGGCCGGTGCAGTGGTAATGTCGCCGACCTGGCCGGCGGTGACGATAAAGCGCAGCGGCCGGCCGAACGTGTCGGCGAGCATGTGGATCTTGGTGGTCAGCCCGCCTCGGGAACGCCCCAGCGCCTGGTCGCAGGCCCCCCTTTCCCGCTCGCCGCCTGCTGGTGGGCACGAACGATGGTGCTATCGAGCATCAGATACTGATTGTCGCGGTCGGCCACCAGCGAGGCAAACACTCGCTCCCATACCCCGGCATGGCACCAGCGGCTGAACCGCCTGTGCACCGTCTTCCACTTGCCATAGCGTTCCGGAAGATCGCACCAGTGGGCGCCCGACCGTAGCACCCACAAACAACCGTTCACGAACAATCGGTTATCCGATCCCGTCCGGCCACGATCCCCCGCCTTGCCAGGCAGCAACGGCTCGATCCGCTGCCACTGCCCATCGCTCAACTCGTATCGCTTGATGCCCATCACCCGCTCCGTGCCATAACACGGAACCCCATGAATCAGACAGCCTCTCGCTTGGGAATCCTAAATGTCGATCCGCCCTAGCCGACTGGCAGCTCCGGCGGACGCAAGGTCGGCCCAAGCCGTACTTCCTTCCCCCTGCGTGGGCCCCATCATCGATCAGACCGCTATCGCCCTGCGCGAGAAGTCTGGCATCCTTGGGCAGGCGGGAGGCTGGAGCGATGAGTCGCCCTCCTTCGAGCGCACACTGGGCGGGATTACGCGATGGCCTCGCTCCTCGCCATGGTGGGCCCTACACTACTTGGGAAACCCGAATTCGAATCGATGCTCGCCGCCTTCCAGCGCGCGGTGAAGGAGAAGACGCCGGCCGCGCGCAAGGCCAAGTGGCGCGAGCTGCCGGAGGCGATCGGACCGCTGGCCCAATATGCCGCCCCGGAATGCCTTTGGGCGATAGCGACCGAAGGCGTCACGACCGACGCCGCGCTGGTTGTGCTGCAATCGCTGATCACCCGCACGGAGGTGATGAGCGGCGGCCCGTAATCATCCAATTCTGCACTTTGATACTGGCGCCTGACCGCCTTGCTCAACATCTAGCGCATGTTTCGAGTTCTGCGAAAGATCTTTGAAATGGGCAATGCTGCTAATTGCCTGCGTCACGGGCATCGATATGTTGTAAGCATCGGAAAGCTCCAAGACCGCGTCGCAAATCGATGCCAGTTCCAAGCGATTGCCGCGCTCGACATCCTGTAGCATCGACGTCTTGACCGAACCCATTCGACGCGCTGCGCTTAAGATTGTTTCAGGATCGACTTCGAGCCTAGCCCGGCTTATTCATCGGGCTCAGTCAGCAGGGTTGGCGGGAGTGGTGTAAGCGATTGCTTTGATGTAGGAAAATGGGTGTCTAGACCAGTCCTGCAGCGAGGCAATTTATGCCACGGGCCACACCCGCCGGGAGCGATGATAGCGCGCCGGGATTTTCGTTTCCAGCGATCGGGCGCAAGAAGATCACAGCCGCGTTCGACGGAGGTCGGCTCACCTCGGATGGCGGTGTTCTGCTGCTGGCACAGGCCGAGCGCGCGATGGGGCTTTGCCGGCGGCTTGCGGCTTGCATTGCCGATCCGCGGGACCCTGTGCGGGTGATCCATCGCCTTGATGACATCCTGCGTGCCCGGGTGTTCGCGATCGCCTGCGGCTATGAAGACGCCGATGATCTCGACGCTCTGCGCGACGATCCGGGCTTCCGTCTGGCGCTGGGCAAGCTGCCGGGATCGGGCGCGGGGCTGGCCAGCCAACCGACGATGAGCCGGTGGGAAAATGCGCCGACCACACGCGAACTGGCCAGGATGATGGCCGCGATGATCGACATCTACTGCACCAGCTACCCCGCCGCGCCGGCGGCGGTGACGCTGGATATCGATGACACCTGTGACGTTGTTCATGGCTATCAGCAGCTCTCCTTCTGGAACGGGCATCATGGCGAGCGCTGCTTCCTGCCGATCCATGTCTACGACACTGCCACCGGCCGACCGGTGGCGATGCTGCTGCGCACCGGCAAGACACCGTCGGGCGCCGAAGCTGCCGGCCACATCCGGCGCCTGGTGCGCCATCTGCGCCGGCACTGGCCCGAAACGCACATCACCATCCGCGGCGACGGGCACTATGGCCGGCCCGAGGTCATGGCCTTCTGCGAGGCGGCCGGCGTCGACTACGTGTTCGGCCTGCCGACCAACGCCGCGCTGCGTGCTGATCCCGAAATCGTCGCTGCCGCCGATGCCTGCGCGGTTAAGCGGGCTCAGCGCCAATATCCGGTCCTGCGCAACTATGCCGAGACCCGCTACGGCGCGAAGAGCTGGAAGTGCCAGCGCCGCGTCGTCGCCCGGATCGAGGCCAGCACGCTGGGCATGGACATCCGCTATGTCGTCACCTCGCTGGCCGAAGGTTCGGCTGAGCATATCTACGACACCCTCTACTGCGCGCGCGGCAACGCCGAGAACCTGATCAAGCGCCACAAGACCCAGCTTGCCAGCGATCGTACCTCGTGCCGCTCAGCCAATGCCAACCAGATGCGCCTCATCCTGCACACCGCCGCCTACTGGCTCGTGTGGCGCATCCAGCAGGAAATCCCGAAGGCTGCCGCGCTCGCCACCGCCGAGTTCGCAACGCTGCGCCTGCGGTTGCTCAAGGTCGCCGCCCGCGTCATCGAAACCGCTACGCGCATCCGCGTCGCCTTCGCGTCAGCCTGTCCCGATGCCAGCCTGTTCAGAACCATTGCCACCGGCCTCCGGCCGGCACCCACATAACCAGCGCGGCAGTGCCGCCCAAAGCCCGAGCCCTCGTCCTTCAACCTCGAAAAGCCCATCGATCCTGACGCGGTGAAAAAAACCGCCGGAGGAGCTTGCTCTGATCACCCGACGACCGACAAACCATGCTCGCACGAACCCGGAGCGGAGGCCTCATGAATAGTGCGGGCTAGCGCCATATGCGGTCACTACCGGCAAGACTTCGTCCAGCATTTTCCGGCTGACAGCCGCGAGGTGGGCATTGCCAAAATTCTCTCGAAGCGTGGCTCCGGTTATCGCGGTGAGGGGATTGGATATCAAATTTCGGACAACCTTGGTCCAGATGGAGTCGCGGAGCCGATTGGGGATGCATGATGAAATGCCGGACTGCTCCAGCACCGACACAACGCCTGCAAGCCTTGCAGTTCGCTCGTCGTCCAGTTCCCCCAGCGTCATTTGCAGCGGATTGAACGTCCTCGCTGTCGTGCGATCAGTCCTTTCAACGGTCATGGTGGTCGTTGTGCCAATGATCTGGCGCGACGGAATCAGATGTTTCAGCACATTGGCGGGATCGACTGCGCTTATATGTCGACCAGCCCAATTTCCGTCCAATCCGTCGAAATACCACCATGGAATGCCGTTTATAATAGGGACGACGATGGTGCGGGCTGCAATCAGATGCCGCACTGCAAGAGCGAGGCCCGGCAGATCATGGGATTTTGAACAGAGAAACAATATGTCGGCCTGCAAGAAATCGGCGGCCTCGCCAACTTCGGGAAACAAGTGGTGAGCGCCTTGCTTGTCGATCAAGCGAACGCCGTTATTTCGGACGAACGCCACTGCATCCCCCCTCGCGATCAGACCGACTTCATAGCCTCCCAACATCAGGCGCGCGGCGAGTGCGATCCCTACTGCGCCCGCACCGGCCACACAGATTTTTGGCTTTGCCAGATTCCCCCGAGCCATGCCGATCATCTCCTTCACGCGATGCAGCGCCGGGATGATTTCGGGGCGTTACCTTTGGGTTTCTGCCATAAGAAATGGGATTACAGCTGAAACTCGGGGGGTTCGGCGGTCACCGCGGGCCCTGTGACAATTGTAGCAAGACTGCGTCGAAACGAAGTTCTTTTGTCGTGGGACCGGTTCAGCAGAGGCGCCGTTAGCATCGCGACTATCATGTCTGCTTGCCCCCATCACAGGTCCGCCTGCTTTCGCCGAGTGCGCGTCCCGCTTTTCGATTACCAATCAGAAGGAAATAGTCTTGCTTGAGAATCCCAGGACCAGCAAAATTAACGGCATCGACCTCGGTGCGCTTCGCGAGATCCGCGCGGCGATCGAGCAGAATGCCGATCACGGGCGCGTGCAGTTTGCGGTCAAGACCGAGTGGAAGGGCCAGACCCGCTCTGAAAGTGTCGTCGAAAGTTACACAATCGGTGGAGACCAAGTCGAACGACATTTTACGATCGCGGCGGACGAGCCGCTCGAATTACTCGGCACCAATGCCGCGCCCAATCCGCAGGAATTATTGATGAGTGCTGTGAATGCCTGCATGATGGTCGGCTACATCGCGCAAGCCGCCATGCGAGGCATCAAGCTGGAAGCGTGTCGCATCGAAACCCAGGGCGAGCTGGACTTACGGGGTTTCCTCGGCGTCGATGACTCTGTCCCGGCGGGATATCGCCGGATCGACTATCGCGTCTTTATCGAGGGCGATGGAACGCGCGAACAATATGAGGAAATCCATGCTGCCGTTCGGGCGACATCCCCGAATTTCTTCAACATGGCACAGCCGATTGAGATGTGCGGCACTTTAGCCTGATCGACAAACTTGGCCCTTGCGATATGCGCGTTGCTTCATCTCGCAAGGGCCCTCGGCCCCGGTATCAGGCTTTGGCGAAATTTATCGAGAAAGACGCGAAGCTTGGGGAGGACTTGCCTGCGCGACGGAAACACCGCCCATATCGCGAGATCCCGCGGTAACGCACCAGCGATAGGTACAGGAACGAGGCGGCCGTTTCGCAACTCTTCCTCCACATCCCAGGCGGACAGCTGGGCGAGCCCCAGCCCGGAGACGCATGCCGAAAGGAAGCCATCCACGCTGCTGGACGAAAAGCGACTGTTTACGCGGACCGCTTTCTCCTTGCCATCGACAATGAACTGCCAGTGCGTGAAATTTGGGAATGTCAGGCATTCGTGGGCCGCAAGATCGTCGACCGCTGCTGGAGTGCCGTGCCGCTCCAGATAGGATGGCGCGGCATAAATATGCTTGGGGTTATCTGCAATCTTGCGCGCGATCAGCCCCGAATCTTTTAGCGGCGCGATGCGGATGGCAAGGTCGATGCCTTCCGCTACGATGTCGGTGATGCCGTCACTCAGATGCAGGTCGATGTGAAGATTGGGATGCTCATTCAGCAGCTCGGAAATGACAGGCATGATCTTTTTGCGGCCCAGCGTGATCGGGGCTGTCATGCGCAGAAGACCCTTCGCCCCGCTCCCGGAGGGGGACAGCATTTCTCGCGCTGCCTCCTGGGTATCGACGATTTCGACGGCGAACTGCTGGAACGCTTCTCCTTCAGGCGTGAGCGAAAGCGAACGCGAGGTCCGGTTGAGCAGACGGACGCCGAGTTCCTCTTCCAAGGCCGCGAGCCTTCGTGTGGCCGCCATGGGCGTCAGTTTGAGACGCCGGGCAGCGCCCGACAGGCTTCCGGTCCTTGCAGCCGTCAAAAACACTTCAAGATTCTGCGTGTCCATGCCGATCCTAACGATATGCGTTATTTAAGTTCGTCTATCTAGCACATGGCATCACATTGAGCAGCCAGCTACATTTTTGCCGCTCAGCGGCATACAATGAGGAAAAGGATCGCGCGTGCGACTTGCGCTGACGTCGCACCCTTCGACCGAATGGCCGGATCGAGTGGGATATCCCGCCCGACCCGGCCAGGCCTACCACCGAGACCGCTAGTTGCGTGCCGCCAAGAATCAATTGATCGTTTCGAGAAATTCCTCGAGCAGCGCATTCACCGTCTCGGGCTGCTCAAGCGTGGCGCTGTGTCCGCAGTCATCGAGAATATGGGCGCTTGTGCTGAGGCGTTCCGCCATCTCCACACTTTCACCGAATGGGCGCGAGCGGTCTTGACGGCCGGCGATGACGAGAATCGATGCATTAATGCGATCGAGAATGTGCATTGCGTCTTCGCGCCCGAAGATCAGTCTGCCGAGCGGCACGATCGATTGCCGAAGCCTTGCGGTATCATATTCGGCTACCTGCTGTCGAAGCTGCGTGCCGAGGCCCGGAGACCGCGCGAGAGTCGCGGGGGCGAAGAAGAGGGGCATGATATTCGCTATGATGGAATCGGTGACGCGGCCTTCGCGTTCGACCTGATCGAGCATGCCGAAATAGGTCCGTCGATTGGTAAGCGGCTCTTCGCCGAGATAGCTATTCAACACCGCAAGGCCGTGTACGCGCTTGGGTGCCGAAGCGGCGAGATGGGCTCCCCACATCCCGCCCATCGAGGACCCGATAACGGTAAATTCTTCGATTTCGAGCGCGTCCATCAATGCGAGCATCTGCGCGGCAACGTCGGCAAGGCTCTGTGTCCCGCCGGGCATGACGCCCGATCGACCGTGACCCCACATCTCGGGAACAATGAGTCGAAACCGCTTTTGCAGTGCCTCAATCTGAGGTTGCCACATGCGCCAGTCCCACAGATAACCGTGACCGAGCAGCACCGCGGGGCCATCGCCGCGGTCGATCACCGAAAGAGTGCTTCCGGCTATGTCGAAAAATCGGTACTCAACTATATCGTTGTTATTCATTATTGATTCCTGCCTGAAGTGAGGGGGCCGCATGGCGGCCAGCCCGTCGAAGTCGAACTTTTGTGAACAGCGTGTCGGTTGCGTTGGGGCGATCGTGGCCGCCTTGCGCGAACCGGCCCAATATGTGCCTTGCCGTCCGCGGCTTCCGGCAAACCTGTCACCGGGCGCGGACGGCATGATGTCAAAGGGCGTGCTTCTCGCGAATACGCGCGGCCGCCTGTTCGCCGATAATAGCGCATGGGGCCTGGGTGTTGCCCCTGGTGACCTGCGGCATAATCGAGGCGTCGGCGACCCGTAGGCCTTCGATTCCATAAACGGCCAGCGAGGCATCGACGACGGACGTCTCGTCCTGCCCCATTTTTGCCGTGCCGCATTGATGCCAATAGGTCACTGCAGAATCGCGAATGAAGGCATCGAGGCCAGCGGTGTCCCGTGGCCCCGGCATGACTTCCCCTTTGACGAATGGCTTGAATGCCTCGCCGTTGCCGAGCGCGCGGCAAAGCCTGACACATTCGCGCGCCGCTTCACGATCCTCGGGATGCGACAGCATATTGGCGTCGATCGTCGGCGACTTGGAGGGATCGGTGTCGCGCAGGAAGATACGGCCGCGGCTCTTTGGCGAAGCGAGGCCGGCGAACATTGTCCACCCATGCGCGGGCACCCCCAGTGCGGCGGTCCGTTCGCTCGGAACGGGAAACTCGACCTGGCAGAAGAGGAGGTCGGGTGCGTCCAGTTCCGCACGGCTCTTCCAATATAGCGTCGCCTCGCTACCGCTGTTGCGCGGCGCCATCGGTCCCGCAAGCTCCCACATGCACCCAAAGGAAATATGATCCTGCATGTTGCGGCCGACGCCAGGGAGATGTTGTAGGACGGGTATCACATGTCGTTCGAGCTCGGCGCGATCGCCGATCCCCGAGAGCATCAACAGCTTCGGCGTGTTGATGGCACCGGTCGACAGCACGACCTCGCCGCGCGAACCGACGGAAAAGATACGTCCGTCCTTTTCAACTTCCACACCAATGGCCCGGCGCTGGTCAAACAATATGCGACGCACCTGCGCGCCCGTCATGATCGTCAGGTTGGGCCGATCAGACCAGGGGTGGACATAAGCGCGGTATAGGGAATGGCGTCGACCGCCGCGGACAAGCATGTCGGTGATCGCAGCGCCGCCAGGACCTTCCATCATCGCGCCATTCGGGCTGTCGAACGTCGGAATCGCTTGCTCCGCGGCCGCGTTGATCAGCGCATGGGCAAGTTGGCTCGGCTCACGCGCGGGTTGCACCCACACCGGTCCGTCAGTCCCGCGACGGCCGACGTCAGGCGCGCCCTGCCAGCTTTCGATCCTGCGATAGATGTCGAGCACGGACTCGTAATTCCAGGACTCGTCACCCGCTTCCGTAGCGAAATGATCCCAGTCTGCACGATGCCCGCGCGCCCAGACCATGACATTGACGCTCGATCCGCCGCCGAGGCCCCTGCCCATCGACATCGAGAGCGCACGCCCATCGAGGTGAGGGTTGGGCTCAGCCTGAAAGCTCCAATCGCGTTCGGTACCGAGATTGGTCGGCCAGAGAGCGGGATCCAGAACGGATTCGGCCTCGTCGCTCCCGCCGGCTTCGATGAGAAGGACGTGGACGTCGGAGTTTTCCGCCAGCCGACGCGCGATGACGGAGCCCGACGAGCCCGCGCCGCAGATAATGAAATCGTAGGTCGACTTCAAATTCGCGTTCAGCCTGGTCTGATTTTCGAGCGCTCGTCGCGCGAAATCCTTGTCTTGGTCGAAGGGAGAGAGAGGCATCAATTTTCCTTTCCTTATTTTGAAACCGGCAGGGGATTTACCGGAGACTGGCCGAGGGTGAGCTGGGGGTCGGTGTCGAGCGAGCAATGGAACGCTGGTATCAAACATATCAAATTTATCAATATTATTTGATATGACTGAAATCAAAAAAGTCGCTGCTACTCCACTCAATCGGTGGATCGTGACGATTTAACTCGATCAAGCTTTGCGCCAGATCGGCTGCGAACTTGTCCAAAAGCGGAAAGAGCAGACGCGCCAAGACCCGCGGCTAGACCTCAGAACGCGGAGCCGAGACCGAAGAGCGTCAGGCCGGAAGCGGTCGCAAGAAAGGTCAAGATCGCGGGATCGCGATCTTGACCTTTCCTATCATTGCTTCGAAAGACGATATGAAGGTTGGTATGAGTGCAATTCCCGTCAGCGCGCCGATGACGGGAGGCGGTAGCGCCAGGAAGAATCGCACCAGCAGAGGCGAGAAGAGAGCAAGCAGCAGGTATATGCCCGCATATATGATGCCGACCGTCCAGCGCTTAGAGCGATCGGCATGCGCGTCTTCGCTGGTGCAGATGGCGGCGGTAATCGCCGCGAGGTTGAGGGCATGGCCGCCGAACGGCGCGGCGAACAGGCTTGCCAGTCCGGTGCCGACCAGCAGCGAAGAAGCTTGAGGCTCGTAACCCGAAGCACGCAATATGATCAGCCCCGGCAGATTCTGCGATATGAGCGTGACCAGAAATTGCGTTGATCCGAGACTGAGGACGACGGGCAGATCGAAGATCAGCGCTGCGAGCTGGAGCGTGCCAAACATCCTGCCAGCAGGCAGTTCGACCACATTGCCCCGCAGCAAGGTGATCGCCACCCCGGCGGCAAGAACGAGCGGCAGGGCGTAGAGCGGCACGCGGCTGCGCGCGGCGACGAAGGTCGATAGCAACAGCACGGCCAGCAGCGGGTCGATCCCCGCGATCCGGAATAGTTCGAGGCATAAAGGAAGGATTACGCCTGCCAGCATTGCCGAAGCGATCGTCGGCGGAATCCGGCGTATCAGGCGTTCAAGAGCCGGAATAAGGCCGAACAGGATCATGAGTAGCGCGGCCGACAAAAGCAACCGATCATGGCTGGCCACGAAACGCCTGCCGGCGCGGCCGCGAGGAAGGCGGCGCCAGGCGTCGACCAGGCAAGGATGACCGGCATGCGAAGGCGCAACGATAGAGCTGCGCCGAAAATGGCAATGCCGAGGCAAAGTGCCGTCACGGCGGAACCCGTTTGATCGACCGAGGCCCCGAGCGAGCGCGTGGCCTGAACGAAGATCGCCACCGTGCCGCCGAATCCCACAAGTGCGGCGATGAACGCCGACGACCAAGCCGTGAGGGGAAGCGTGAGGCGCGGCATAGGGGATTTCCGGACAGTTGAATGCGGCAGGATTCAGCGGGTTAAAGAGGGAGCATTGCAAGCGGGGGTGCATGCTCCCTCCCAGCTATCGATGGGCAAAGATGGCAGGACGCGCGTGTCAGCGTGGCTTTTGCGATACTTGCCTCGCGGCCTGGTCGATCACATTGGCAACTACCGTGGGTTGCGTCATGAACACTGCGTGGCTCGCCGCTACCTCGGTGACCTTTGCGCCGATGCGCTTTGCCATATGCTGGAGCATGCGCTGATCGAACGCCTTGTCGTCGGTTGCGATGACTGCCCAGCTCGGCTTGGCACGCCACGCAGCCTGGGTGAGCTTTGTTGAAAACGCCGACATGTTGATCGGAACTTGCGCGTCGCGCATGAAGGCAGCATCGGCGTCGCTGGCGTCCGCGGCGAAGCCGGCCCTGAACATATCGGCTTTCACATAGCCGAAGCCGTCGCCGTGGGTGTCGAGAACGAACTCGGGAGGCGTGACGAAGCCCTCATATTGCTGCGCAGTCGTCTCACCGGCGTCAGGTGAAAGCGCCGAGACATAAACGAGACCGGCGACCTTGGAATCGACCCCGGCTTCGGTGATCACCGTTCCGCCCCAGCTATGGCCGACGAGGATGGCCGGACCCGGCTGACGGTCCAGCGCGCGCTTGGTTGCGGCGACATCGTCAGCGAGCGATGTCAACGGGTTCTGGACAATCGTCACGCGGTAGCCGCGCTTCGTCAGTTCGTCATAGACGCCGCGCCAGCCCGAACCATCGGCGAAGGCGCCGTGAACCAGGACAATGTTGCGGACAGGCTGCGTCGCGGAAATTCGCCCGGATTGATCCGCGCCTTCCGTCTGGGCCGCGACATTGACCGACATCGACAAGGCCGCTGCGGCGGCGAGTATTCCAATGGTCTTCAGCATGGGGACGTTCCTTTCTTTGCAGGGGAGGTCAGGCGGCAATGTCGAGACGGACGTCGAGGCTACCGCGAGTTGCATGCGAATATGGGCAGACGATATGCGCCTGGTCGACAAGCTCCTGCGCAACCGCGCGGTCGACTCCGGGTAATTCGATGGTGAGCGCGACATCAAGACCGAAGCCCTGGCCGTCGTCGCGCGGACCGATTCCGACTGCCGCGGTCACGCTCGCCTCATCGGCGATCTTCATCTTGCGCTGGCTCGCGACGAATTTGAGTGCTCCGAGGAAACAGGCTGCATAGCCCGCCGCAAAAAGCTGTTCGGGGTTACTGCCGGTGCCGCCCGGGCCCCCGAGTTCTTTCGGCGTGACCAGCGCGATACGAAACGTGCCGTCGGTGGTGGCTGCTTCCCCGGTACGGCCGCCGGTAGCAGAGGCTTCGGTACGATAGAGGATAGTCATCGGAATCTCCTTCCATATATGCGATAATAGTTATCGCGATATGCCTCGATAGAGCGACTTGCGACGCCTGTCTAGAAAAATATATCGCGATATTTATTGTTGCGATTTGATCTGCTATGTCTGCGCGAAAGGAGCTTATCGTGGTCGAGGAAAATCCGCCGGTCCCGCTGGAGGACCAACTTTGCTACGCCATCTATTCGACGGGCATCGCAATCCAGCGCGCCTATAAGCCGCTGCTCGACGCGCTTGGACTGACCTATCCCCAATATCTGGTACTCAATATTCTCTGGCGCGAAGATCGGCAGGCGGTCGGGAGAATCGCGGAGCAACTCGCGCTTGAGTCGAGCACCCTGACGCCGCTGCTGAAGCGTCTCGAGGCGTCTGGCCTCGTTCGTCGAAACCGGAATCCAGCCAACGAGCGCCAGGTCGTGGTCGATCTGACCGATGCGGGCCGGGCGCTCCGGGCGCGGGCCGGGTGCCTGGGTGACGCCCTGCTGGCTGCATCGGGCCAGAGTCCGGCCGCCCTGAGCGACCTTAACCGCGAGGTCGGACATTTGCGCGACGCCATCTATAACCATATCGGCGGTTGGAACCTCGTCGCCACGGAGCCCGACGGAGAGCGGTAAATCCGGATGTCGTATCTTCACCGGCGCGTGTGTGTGGCCTCTTTGCGGACCTAGCGGGGGGCGGGGACAGGTTTGCGTGACCCGAGCAACGCGAATATTCCGGGCTCAGCGAGGGCAAGTCCTACCCAGACGAGGATGCCGATCCCTACCGAGATGAACTGCGGCGGCGATCCGAGGCCGCTCGCAGGCACGTGAACGGCAATCGCGCCCCCAAGAAAAGCCGTCGTTAAGACCGCACCGGCGAAACTCGTCGCGGGAAACGCAAGCAACAGGGCGCAGCCGAGCGTCAGCAGCGAAAGCAACGGGCCAGCATCGGCCGGATAGCCGATATGCTCCAGGGCCGCGACCATCGGCGGCGGCGAGGTGAATTGCATATAGCCATCGAACAGCAATGCTGCGGCCGCGACAAGAATCATCGCGCGGCCAAGACGGCGGGCAAATATTTTGTGCATGAGGAAATCTTTCAGAATTGGACGCGCCAGGCCAAGCCAAGCTGGACCGCGAGGATGAGGAAGATGGCGCCGGATATGCGATCGAGCCTTGTGATCACGTCGGAGCGGCGGAGCCAGGGACCGATCGCGCTGGTCAGGGCGCTGAGCGAGACGAACCAGATAAGCGCCGTCAGGATGTGGACGCTCGCAAGTGCCAGGGCGTGGAGTTGGTTTCCGGCGCGCGGGACGAACTGAGGAGCAACATCAGGTAGAAGAGACCGACCTTTGGATTGAGAATGTTCGTTAGAAAGCCCGTACGCAGAGCGTCGCCGGCGCGCGCCGACGCGGCGCGACCAGCGACATATGCGTCAAAGGTCTGGCGAGGGTTTCGCAGCAACCCTACCCCGAGCCAGCCTATATATAATGCGCCAATAGCCCGTAGTAGATCGAACGCGAGCGGCCATCGCGCGAGCATTGCGCTCAGCCGGAAGGCAGCCGTGGCACCCCGGCAAAGGCAGCCAATGGCGATGCCCACGGCCGTGCAGTGGCCTTGCCGGGCGCCGTAGGTCGCCACCGATTGGATCACCATCGCGGTGTCCAGTCCAGGCGTCACGGTGGGCATGACTGCCGTAGCAAGAAAGGGCACAAGACTGTCTGCAAGCATATCGGGCACCACTGGACTGTCACGATGCGGTCCATGCCGCGATGGAGTCCTATGGGGCTCGCGCGTTTCCCATTCGCTGCACGGGAGCCAGATGGAGTTTCAGATGTAACGAGCAATCAGGGGCGCGGCCGGGCGCATCGCGGCCAAAGCGTGTCCGTTAGCGAAAAGGATTCAGCGTCCGGGCGGTGGAACTGGCGTTCCAGCTTCGCGCTTCGGGTTCGATCGCCCGATTTGGCGCTTTGGGTCCTGAAGTTGCCGCTTGGCTTCTCGCAGCCGGAGCTCGACCCCGCCAAGATGCGCGAGCGCGGCCAGAGTTTCAGTCTGGCGCTGATTAAGGCGTCGTGCAGTCAAATCGATGATACAGAGCGAACCGACGGCGAAGCCCATGTCGTCACGGATTGGAGCGCCCGCGTAAAAACGGAAGCCTCCGTCGCAGGCAACGGCCGGATTTTTCTCAAATCGCGGATCCTGGCTCAGATCTTCGACGGCGAAGACATGGTTTTGCATGATCGTGTAATTGCAAAACGCCCAGCTTCGCGGCGTGTCGGTCATGTCGAGACCAATCCGGGCCTTGAAGAATTGCCGCGTCGGGGTCAGCAAGGTGACGAGCGCGATCGGCGCCTCGAGGTTATTGGCGGCGAGCCAAGCGATACGATCGAAGGTTTCTTCGGGCGCACTGTCGATGAGACCTGATCGCTCGAGAGCGACAAGGCGCTGCTGTTCGTTAAGCGCGACAGGATAGGGAAGGTTGTTGGCTGCTTCCAGGACTTGGGGCGGATCGGAGAGAAGCTCGCGCATTGCGGCAACGGCTTCCCGGCCCGACGTCACCACCTTTACGCCAGCGACCTCCATCTCGCGGGGCAATCCATCCTTGGTGATGAGAATGACATGGTCGGCAGCCAAATCGGTTTCGTCGGCGATTGTCGCGACGAAGCCGGCTAGCAGCGCGGGGTCGCTGCCTCCTAAAATAAGTGCGGCAGGCTTGCGCTCGCCAATCGCCAGAAGTGCGGCGCTGCGGTTTGCCGCGAAAACGATCGTAAATTCGGGGAACGACGATGCCGCGCTTTCGATCTCCTCGCGCAGCGCGCCACCTGCAAGCACGACGAGGATGGCCGAGGGGCGCTCGGTGGTTGCCGGGTTCCCGGCGATAATAGCTTCGACGTCGCGCCGGTAGACGCGGCGATGACCGCCGGGCGTTTTCCAGGACGGAAGCGAGCCTCCCTCGATCAGAAGCTGCGCCGTACGCACCGAAACGCCGAGCAATCTGGCGGCTTGCGTCGTCGTCAGAATGTCGTCGCTCATTGCATCCCAATCCGCCTGCCGCTGCTGCGCCGCGACGGGCACAGCGTATCAATCGCTTGGCAGTATCATAGATGCTCTTGGTAAAAATGGTAGAATTGATGACATGGCGAGCTGCGGCACCTTGCGAGGAGCCGAGCGGAGCGCTGAAACTGTCAGCGAAGCGCTATGCGTCAGGATCGCAATAACCCATCCGTCGCTCTGGGAGGCCGGTCAAGAGGCCGTGTTCGCATCGGTGCCGGAGGCCGCGAGGGGGTCGTTGGAACATGAGCCTGAACGCGCGACCGCAGCAGGCCTCAGAACAAGGTCTCGACGCGGGCCTCAAACCGATAGCCAATCCCGCGCACCGTCAGGATCCAGTTTCGCGAGGTAGGGCGGCTTTCCAGCCTGCGCCGAAGTCGGAGCACCTGGACGTCGATACTGCGGTCGTAAATATCTTCGTGCGTCCGCGTCGCGTGCATCAGATGCACGCGACTCAACGGGCGTTGGGGCGCTTCCAGAAAGGCGGAGAGCAGCGTGAACTCGCGCTTTGTCAATTCAACGGACGTACCCTCGGCGTCAGAAAGCGATCGTTGCCGGGAGTGAAGCTCCCATCCGTCGAAACGAAAGCCGCGCAAGATTTGCGATCCGACCGCACTCCTGCCGATCTCCTGACGCCGCAGGATGGCGCGTGCGCGCGCAAGCAGCTCATTGGGTCGAACCGGCCGAACCAGCACATCGTCAGCGCCGAGTTCCAAGCCGACGACATAGTCGATATCCGCCCGGTTCTGGTCGCTGATGAGGATCAATGGCACGCAAGTCTGAAGGCGGATGCGGCTCAACAGCGCATATCCCGCTGGACCGAGCGCAGGAAAATCGACAACGGCGAGCGCAAATCGCCCCTTTTGTAACTGCCGGAGCAGATCGTCCCCGTCGGTTTCGACAATCTGGCAGCGGTGACGCTCGAGGAAGCGTGCAATCCCGCTTCGAAGGTCATGATCGTCACTGACAATGAGGACACGTCCAAGGCAGGTCGTGAGTCCCAGCGACTTCTCCCACGCAAGGGCGCCGGCGAGGTCATGGGTTTGCATCATTGGCTTCGGGCCTTCGCAACGGGCAAATGCGAGAGAACCGCGATCATCGCTAAAGCACGCCAAATGGGTATTCCGAGGGCAATCTGTCTTGGAGCGAAGGGGCCTGCGATCCGTGCGCAAACGCGGCTGAAACAGAAATCGCCCAAGCCCGACTTGCCTGGCGGACAATTGACGGACTGATTTTTTGGGACGTCAGCGCGCGACGGCGTCGTTTCGCACGGGTGACTGTCGGACTCAGTGCCTCTGACAAAGCAATCCAAGGCCTCGCTTTCCCCTCGCCGAACGCACTCCGTCGGCGGCTTCAATCGCGAACGAGGCTGCCTGATTGACAGAAGCAGCCCTCCGGTGAGGATGATCAGACCGCCGACCTGGGGCAACGTCGGGATTTCATCCGCCAGCGGTACGCCAAGGATTATGGCAACGCCCGGTGCCAGAGCAGGAAAAAGCGAGGACCGCGCGGCACCAAGGCTGGAAACCGCGCGTCCGAATGCGAAAAGCGAGATTATCCCCGAGAACAAGCCCAGCACGATAGTGAGCTGAAACAGCATCCGTGGATCGGCAGCAATCAAGGCCTGCGGGCCGTGAACAAGGAGATAGGCCGGCGCGTAGGTCAGGAGCGCGAGGACCGAGATCGCGGCCGTGCCGGCCATGGGGTCGATGGCCCAGCGACGCTGCAGCAGCGTGAAGAGCGCCCACATGAGCCCGGCGCCAGCGAAAAGCAGGTCTCCTTTCCAGGCCTCCGAGCCGCCGCCAAGGAAACCGGGCCCGACCGTGATGCCAAGCCCGATAATCATCAACGCAAGCCCGAAGGCGCGCCTGAAATCGACACGTTCGTCAGTAAAGATGGCGGCGAGGACGATCCCCACCAGCGTCGACGTGCCGAGTTGGATTACCGCTCCGTGCGCCAGTGGCGCAAACGCAAAGCCAGTCGTGCCAACCAGCACGAACAAGGGGCCTGCGAGCAGTGCAAGCGCCGCGCCCCGCAACCAGCCTACACCACCGAGCGATCTTATGTCCTTGCGCAATAGCCAGGGCAGCATCACCGCACCGGCGGTTCCGTAGCGCAGGAACGCGAGGTCCGCTGCATCGAAACCCGCGCTCGTCCCGACGCTCGACCAGGCGAAGAATCCACCCCAGATCAACGCAGCGATTGCACCCCATAAGAAGCCCCCCTTTTCGCCAGTCGGACGAGGCCGGGGGGCGCAGAACGGGCGCTGCTTACGTGGCGACGGCCGAAACATGACTAGGTCTCCTGGGGCGCTGGCGGCGCAGGCCGCCTCGGCGTGGATAAGACGCTATAGGATCGCCGGTCTCGGATGGGTCATTCAGCAGACCCTGGAGCAGTCGCATGGGACTCGTCCGAGAAGCGGAACTGAAAGTGCCAAAAAACCGGGAGAGCGGTATGGTTAGTCCGCTCTCCCGACGAGCCCGGTCACGCGGCCTGTGTGGTCGGCGCGATCACGACCAACTTCTGGTTGACCAGTTCCTTGATACCGCTTTCGGC
This sequence comes from Sphingobium ummariense RL-3, assembly GCF_000447205.1. Taxonomy (GTDB): domain Bacteria; phylum Pseudomonadota; class Alphaproteobacteria; order Sphingomonadales; family Sphingomonadaceae; genus Sphingobium; species Sphingobium ummariense. The sequence goes on from NZ_AUWY01000075.1 coordinate 17,022, forward strand.
GAGTTCGCGGCCATAGCCCGAGCGCTTCACTCCGCCGAATGGCAGTTCGGGTCCGCTGCCGGTCATGGCGTTGATCCAGACCATGCCCGTTTCAATTCGCGATGCCAGCGCCTTGGCGCGCGCGGTGTCGGCCGAGAAGATCGAACCACCCAGGCCATAGGGTGAATCATTCGCGAGCGCGACGAGCTCATCATCGTCGCGCACAACGTAGAGCTGTGCGACCGGCCCGAAAAACTCCTCGAAATAGGCCGGGTTGTCACGCGTGATATCGGTCAGGATCGTGGGTTCATAATAAGCACCTTCGCCCGCGATCGGGTTGCCGCCGTGGAGGACCTGGGCTCCCGCCGCAACCGCATTGCGAACCTGCTCGGAGAGATTGTCGCGCGCGGCCACCGAGGCGAGCGGGCCAAGATCGACACTTTCATCCATAGGGTCTCCCACGCGTATGGCTCGAAACCGCTGTGTGAGCTTCGCGATGAAGCTGTTGGCCACTTTCTCGTGCACGAGAAAGCGCTTGGCCGAGGTGCAAACCTGACCAGCCGCTGCCAGCCGGCCCGCCGCACCGACTTCGGCTGCGCGATCGAGATCGGCATCGTCCAGTACCGCGAAGATGTCCGAACCGCCCAATTCAAGCACCGACTTCTTGAGGTTGCGACCCGCCTCCGCCGCGACGATGCTGCCCGCCCGTTCAGAACCGGTCAGGGTCACGCCTTGGACGCGGTCGTCTTGCAACAGGGCGGCGATCTGGTCGTTGCTCGCAAATATCGTGGTCCAGACGCCTTCGGGAGCGCCCGCCTCGAGTATCAATTCTTCAATCAACTTTGCGCATTGCGGTACGATCCCCGCCGGCTTGACCAAGACGGGATTGCCCGCTGCGATCGCAGGAGCAGCGACGCGCACCAGTTGATAGAACGGGAAGTTCCACGGTTCGATTGCGAGAACGACCCCGATCGGATGGTATTCGATCCAGGCATCACCCTGATCGGTATCGATCTTTTCCGGCGCGAGCATCGTCGCAGCATTGCCGGCGAAGTGGCGTGCAATCTTGGCGATCCCGGCAACTTCCGATCGTGCCTCGGAGATGCGCTTGCCCATTTCGCGCACCGCCACTGTCGCGAGCTCCTCCGACCTGCCGTCAATAAGGTCAGCCAGCCGTGACAGCGTCTCGAGCCGTCGTTCTATCGGTCCTTGCGACCAACCCGACCTATAGACCGCGGCTGCCCGGGAAAGGGCATTCTCGATCTCTTCCGCAGAGTGGTTGGCGAACTCCGCGACGATCTCACCAGTCGCTGGATTGATGCTCTTATATGCCATGAAAATTCTCCACCGCGCAGGAGACCGGGTTTCCCCGGCCTCCCGATTTGTCAGGCCGCCTGCGCGTCGACCAGAAACGGATAATCGGTGTAACCTTCGGCTCCGCCGCCATAGAAGGTCGTTCGGTTGTGCTTGTTCAGCGGCGCCCCTTTACGAATGCGTTCCGGTAGGTCCGGGTTCGCAATGAACGGACGACCAAAGGCGACGGCATCTGACTTTCCTGAGGCCACGGTCGATGCCGCGGTTTCCGGGACAAAACCGCCGGCAGAAATGATGGGACCGCCGAACGTCTTCTTGAACAGCGACGCAACGTCCGGAGCCTCCATGTCGAGCGGCTTCTCGTCATTGGTGAAGTCGGAGCGCGGCTCGATCAGGTGAAGATATGCGATGTTGCGCTTCCCAAGTTCTGCGATCGCATATTCCCAAAGAGCCAAGCCGGACGAATCTTGCATGTCGAGGATGCCACTCCAGGGCGACAGCCGAACCCCCACGCGATCCGCACCGATTGCCGCTGCCACAGCGTCGACGACTTCAAGGAGAAGGCGCGAGCGATTTTCGATCGACCCGCCATATTCGTCGGTGCGCTGATTGCTGCCGTCGTGCAGGAACTGATCCAGCAGATAGCCATTTGCGCCATGGATCTCGACACCATCGAAGCCGGCACTGCGCGAGTTACGGGCCGCTAGGACGAAGTCGTCGATGATCGCCGCGATTTCGCCAGTTTCGAGCGCGCGCGGTGTCTCGAACGGAACGGGTTTACCGTCAGCGTCCATGTGGTCGCCGACAATTGCGATCGCCGAAGGTGCGATCGGGAGCGCACCTTGCGGCTGCATCGTCGAGTGCGAAACGCGGCCGACATGCCAAATCTGATTGAAGAAAAAGCCGCCCTTTGCGTGAACGGCCTCGGTCGCGAGGCGCCAGCCTGCAATCTGTTCGTCCGAATAAATGCCAGGCACCCAAAGATAACCATGCGCCTGGGGCGTGATGTCGGTCGCTTCGCTGATCTGGAGCCCGCCTTCGCTCGCGCGCTGTCCGTAATACTCGGCATTGAGTTCATACGGAATGTTACCTGGCTGCTTGGCGCGCATACGGGTGAGTGGAGCCATAACAACACGGTGCTTGAGGGTAAGCGCTCCGAGCTGGAGCGGCGTAAAGAGTTTGTCCTGTGCCATGTGAACCTCTGTTGGTTTTTGATGCACCGGATGTAGATCGCCGCTCGCATCGTTACCATTGTGATGATTCGTGAAGTTGAGTAACGATTTTTGATATTTCATAACCTGCTCAAAAAGCCTGTGCGCGGGCCGACAGTGCATATCTCTCTGCGTTAGCTGCGGTTGTTGGTCGACCCAATTTGACTGATGCGGTAGATGCCTCCCTTCGACTGGTATCGCATGATGCTGGCCAGCCGTTCTCGAGCGCGAAACAGGATGGTACGGCTTTGCTGCTCCGTAGACTTGGGCTCGACGAAACGCATTTCTGTCGTTGTGCAGCGATCACAATGGCTTCGGCATCCGCGTCTTTCTTCTGCCGCTTAACGAACGGCTTCACGTAACGCGGAGCGATCAACTTCACTTCGTGGCCGCGCCTGAACGCGCTATCCCCGCCAGTCATGCGCGCCATTTTGTTGGCCAGCGCGACGGCCGCCACCATGCGCGGCTTGCGCCCCAGTATGCGGCCGAGCCAACTGTCGGGCAACACGCCGCGCCGGATGATCCAGCGGATCCTGCTCATCGCGCCAACAATCAGCAGCTTGCGGATATCGGCCTGGCCCATCTTGCTTACGCCGCCGAGTCGCGTCTTGCCGCCGGTCGATCGCTGCCGCGGGACCAAGCCGAGCCAGGCGGCGAAGTTTCGGCCGCTGGCGAAGGCGCGCAAATCGGGTGCGAATGCCATTATCGCACCCGCGGTCACCGGGCCGACTCCCGGCACTGTGCAGAGCCGACGCATCGCGTCGTCGACCTTGATCGCGGCGCGCAGCTTGAAGTGCAGATCGTCAATCTTCTGCGTGAGCACCGCGATCTGATCGAGGTAAAGACGAACGATATCGCGCACAGCGTCAGGGAGTTCAGTCGCGTTGTCGTCGATCATGCCAGCGACGGTCTTGAGACCTGTCGGCCCTTGCGCAACCACGAGCCCGAACTCGCCAAGATGTCCCCGCAGGGCGTTGATCAGTTGGGTGCGCTGCCCGACAAAGGACTGGTGGGTCCGGAATGCGACTGCGCGGGCCTGATGCTCCGCGCTCTTGACCGCCACGAAATGTAAGTTCGGCCGCAGCGCGGCTTCGGCGATCGCAGCCGCATCCGCCGCATCGTTCTTCTGTCGTTTGACGAACGGCTTCACGTAGATCGGCGGGATCAGCCGCACCTCGTGGCCAAGGCCTTGCGCAAACCGTCCCCAGAAATGGCTCGTCGCGCACGCCTCCATCGCCACAATGCAAGGTGTCTGCTCGCGCGGAACCGTCTCGAGCTTCGCGCGCGAAATCATCCGGTTAAATAGAACCGCCCCTCCCGCCGCGGTGGCGCAGATCTGGAAGCTGCGCTTGGCTAGGTCGATCGCGAGAATGTGAACGTCGGTCATGTGCTCCTCCATCTCCAGCGCAGCATCGCGCCGGTCAGGCATCATACGATGCCGGATGAAGGGGGCATCCACATGGGGTAATCGCGGGAAGCGAGTCGGCCCTGGTCAGCTAGACATGGAAGGGGGTGGCTGTTCCCCGATAAGATGGAAATACGGGCTCACGACGCGATGCCGGGCCCAAGCATCTAAGAGCCCGCCTCGAAAGTTGTTGAGCAATACCAGTATGTTGTGATTCAGTCCGTCCTGCGAGAGATGGAGTGATCAATGACATGGACTGGTATTGCCCGGCAGGAGCATAGCCGGAAAGGATTGCGCTATTCCAGCGATATGACGGACCGTGAGTGGTCTTTGGCGGAGCCGTTCATCCCGCCGGCCAAGCGCGGAGGTCGTCGTCGGACGACAGACATGCGCGAGGTGGTGAATGCCTTGCTTTACATAGCAGCCAGCGGCTGCGCCTGGAGGCTTCTGCCCAAATGCTTTCCGCCGGTCTCGACGGTGCAGCGCTATTTCTACGCTTGGCGCAACACCGGTTTGCTCGAGGCCATGAACACGATGCTGGTGATGAACCTGCGCGAGATCGAAGGGCGCGAAGCCTCGCCGAGCGCCGGTGTGATCGACAGCCAGTCAGTAAAAACTACCGAAAGCGGCGGCCCTTGCGGGTATGACGCGGGCAAGAAGATCAAGGGCCGCAAGCGGCATATCCTGACCGACACCTGCGGCTTTCTCATCTTCGTCCTCGTCCACACCGCCGAGATCCAGGACCGCGACGGTGCCGTCGATGTCCTCAAGGCCGTGCGGAAACGCTTCCCGTGGCTGCGACATGTTTTTGCCGATGGGGGCTATGCCGGCAACAAGCTCCGTACTGCCCTCGCCGGATCAGGGGCCTGGACGATCGAGATCATAAAGCGTTCGGACAAGGCGACGGGCTTCCAGGTTCTCCCGCGGCGGTGGGTCGTCGAACGCACCTTCGCATGGCTTGGCCGATGCCGCCGCCTCGCCAAAGATTGGGAAACCACCATCGCATCCTCCACGGCATGGACAACGATAGCCTCCATCCGCATGCTCACCCTCAGAACTGCAAGGTATTGCTACGCTTGAGGAACTTCTGAGTCAGGCACTAAGGGAGAACAGCCATGGGAGAATATATCGGCCTTGACGTATCGATGAAAGATACTGCGATCTCGGTTCGGCGCGACGGTAAGCGGGTCTGGCGAGGCAAGTGCGCCTCAGATCCGGAGGCCATTGCCCAAATGGTCCGCAAGCATGCCCAAGAACCAGAGCGAGTTATCTTCGAGACTGGACCTTTGTCGGTCTGGTTTTTCCACGCTCTCCAGGCTGAGGGATTGCCAGCTATTTGCGTCGATGCGCGTCACGCCAAAGCGGCGTTGGACATGGCTGCCAACAAGACCGATGCCAACGACGCAGACGGCTTAGCGCATCTGGCGGAAGTCGGCTTCTATCGAGAGGTTCGGGTAAACGGCTTCGGCAGCATGCTGACCCGAACGCTGGTGGCAGCTCGCACGAAGTTGGTCAGGATCAAGACCGAGATCTCAAACCAAATCCGCGGCTTGATGAAGACGTTCGGCCTCGCCGTACCTGCAGGCAAGGGCAGTACATTCGACGCAAACGTATGCGCCAAATTGAGCGAGAGTTCGGACTTGGCGGGCATCATCTTACCGCTGCTCGAAGCTTGGCGCAGCGTGCGTATGCGCGCCGCTGAACTTACGCGGCGCCTGATTGGGGATGCGCGTCAGAGCGAGGCCTGCCAACTGCTGATGTCTATCCCAGGCGTCGGCGTCGTTACTGCGACCGCCTTTGCGACGGCCGTGGAAGATCCCGCCAACTTCCGAACTTCGCGATCCGTTGGCTCCTGGCTCGGCCTGACCACACGACGATACCAATCAGGACAGGTAGACTACAATGGTCACATCTCCAGGCGCGGCGATCACCAAGTGCGAAACCTTCTGTACGAAGCGGCCTGCGTCATCCTGACCCGCAGCTCGGCTGAAAGTACCTTGCGAGACTGGGGCCTCAAGCTCCGAGAACGCGTCGGCTTCAAGCGCGCCGCAGTTGCGGTGGCGCGGAAGCTCTCGGTTGTGATGCATGCCATGCTCAAGTCAGGGGAGCTATTCGACAAGACCGCTGGCGCGCCAGCCTAGCAACTCCGCCGGCGAGCAGTCAGCGAACGGATCCGTCCCTGCCGGGACGTGGGCTGAACCATTCCGCTTGATGGGATGCACCGGCTTCTGCCGAGTGCGCCGTCCACATAGGAAGGTTCCGTCCGCCGAAGACCCACCGTGCGGTGGCCCATGCCGACCGCGAAGACGACCCTGAACCCGGCATACGGTCAGCTCAAAATCTGCTTGCAACAGGAGTGGCGATTAGACGACCCCATCAGTTCAGACTGGCGCGCTGCGGGATAGCGCCACTTTACTTCAACCGCCCGATCGGCGGCGACACGCTGATGATTCTCGCTTGAGCACCGGCGAGCCTGCATACCTGCTCTCCAATAGGTGAAAACACCTTATCTCGGTGTCCACCAAACCGGCAGCAGGCCACGCCGCCAATTTTGTTGCGTAAGCGTGGTCTGAGGGCCGCAGTGATGATCAGGCCTCGTTGATGGTGTGAGCGGCTTTGCCGGAGGCCCTGCGTTTGGCGAGCGTGGCCATGCGAGTGTGGATTTCGTCGGGGCTGATGTCGTCGGGATCAAAGGGACGCCCATACCATTGCAGCACTGACTTGCGTTCCGGATGGCGCGGCTTGGCCATGGCTTCAAGAAATTCCTCGAAGCCCGGGAGACCGCCGACATCCTCGGGTGGTGCGCGGCGCGCGCCGTCGACGAACCGGGGGTAATGCAAGGCCGGATCGGCGGAGAGAACCTCCTCGATGACGATGCTGTGCCGCCAGTCGTCGCCAAAATCATATGTGTAGGAGAAGGCGGTGACGCCGCGCTCGATGAGCTTGGTGAGCCGCTGGTTGCCGGCGTCGCGGGTCGGCGGGTCCATATAGTCATCGTCGAACCGGATGCCGTAGCTGGCCTCGCCGATATCGAAGCGAAACAGGTGGTAGTTCTCGAACAGCATAACGGCCTGGATCGCCAGATGCAGGGTCTTGAGGCTGTTGGAGATGGGCAGTTCGACCCGCCGCCAGATGGCGGGCTTGATGTCGTCGAGTGTGATGCGAATCCGGGCGATCTGGTCGGTCATGCCGCCATGCTGACGGGCGTGCCGCCGGCTGTCCAGTTCCAGGGCATGAGCTCGTCCCAGCGCGAGGCTGGCCAGTTGCTGGCGATCTTCTCGACGACGTCGGCGATATAGGCCTGCGGCTCGACGCCATTGAGTTTGCACGTCTCGATGATGGAATAGATGGCGGCGGCGCGTTCGCCACCGGCCTTCGAGCCGGTGAACAGCCAGTTCTTGCGGCCGATCGCGATGGACCGGATCGCCCGTTCGGCGATGTTGTTGTCGATCTCGGCGTAGCCATCATCAAGGAAGCGGGTCAGCGCCGTCCAGCGCTTGCGGCCATAGGCGAGTGCCTTGGCCATCGCCGACTTTGGCGACAGGCGACGCAAGGCGTCGTCGATGGCGGTGCGCAAGTCATCGACCAGCGGCTTGCAATGCCGTTGCCGGTGCTGACGCCGAACATCGGGCGGTTGCCCTCGAATATCGGCCTCATGCCGATATAGCTGCGTAATCCGCTCCAAAAGGTCGGTCGTGAGCGGCGTTGGGCTAGTGGCGTGGTTCTCGAAGATCTTGCGCCGGAAGTGCGCCCAGCAGGCGACCTCTCTCACCCGGCCGTCCTCGTAGAGCTTGTCGTAGCCGGCATAGCCGTCGGCCTGAAGGAGGCCGGAGAAGGATTTGAGCTCGGTCTGCGGATGGATGCCGCTGCGATCGGGCGTGAACTTGTACCAAACAAGCGCCGGGCCGGCGACGCCTGAAGCCCGATCATCGACGACATAGGCCCACAGCCTGGCCGTGGCAGTCCTTCCCCTGCCGGGATCGAGCATCGGCACGGGTGTATCATCGGCGTGGATCTTGCCGGCCTTGAGACCTTCCTCGCGGATACGGCTGACGATGGGATCGAGCAGCGCGGCGGCCTGTCCGGCCCAACCGGCCAAGGTCGAGCGATCGATATCGATGCCCTGTGCCGCCATCATCTCGGCCTGCCGATACAAGGGCAGATGATGATCGAACTTGTTCACCACCACATGGGCCAGCGTTGCGAAGCTGGCTTTGCCGCGCGCAATCGCCTTGGGCGGCGCCGGCGCCTGAATGATCTTCTCACAGGAGCGGCAGCTATACTTGGGACGCACGGTTCGCATGACGCGCCATTGCACGGGTAGCACGTCGAGCATCTCGTCGCTGTCCTCGCCCAGCGGGCGCAGCGCGCCGCCGCAATCGGGACAGGTGCAGGTGCCGGCCGCCGGTTCAATACGACGCTCCTCGCGCGGCAGATGCGCCGGCAACGACCGGATCGGTGCCGGGCGTTCATTGCGATCCGCAAAGGACGAACGCGTGCCGGCAAGTTGGGCTTCGCCCTCCAGTTCTTCCAGCGCCAGTTCCAGCTGTTCGATCTGCAGGGACAGCTTCTCGGAGGACTGACCAAAGGTCATGCGGCGAAGCTGGGCAAGCTGAACGCGAAGGGCCGCAATGAGGCTGTCGCGTGCCGCCAAGGCCGCTTCCAGCTCGGCGATCCGGGCGTCCTTGTCGAGGAGGGAAGAAGCAGCGTCCGACACGGCGAACCGCTAGCATAAAGTGCCTCTTTGCGCCACAAAAACAACGGTAATCCGCCATTAGCCGGCCAAACATGGTGCTGCTGTGCGTTCCGGCCGGCGCCAGTCAATGCCCTCTAGCAGCATCGATAGCTGCGCCGCACTGAGGATCACCTTGCCCGTCTTGGTAGTCGGCCAGACGAACTTGCCTCGGTCCATCCGTTTGGAAAACAAACACAGGCCCTGACCGTCATACCAGAGCAGCTTCACCAGATCGCCGCGCTTGCCCCGGAAGGCAAACAGGGCGCCCGAATGCGGGCTCTGCTCAAGCACCTGCTGCGTCATCACCGCCAGCCCGTCGAACCCTTTGCGCATATCGGTCGCGCCACAGGCCAGGAATATCCGGGTGGAGCCTGTGCCCGCAAAGCCGGGGAGCGGGATCATCGGGCAGTCAGGACCGCGAGCACGCGTACCAGCGCATCGGTGTTGACAGATCCATCCACGGTCAGACGTACGCCCGACGGAAGCTCGATCCCGATCTGGCCACATGTGAGCGTCGGTTCAGGTGGCGCTGTGGCCGGCATCGGCGGCCCGGCCACTTCAACTTCGGCGAAAGATGTCAGTGCCGGCAGTTGCACTCCGGTCAACTCGCCCGACATCGCCTGCCGCCGCCATGTGTAAATCTGGCCGCTGCCAACCTCGTGCCGTTCGCAAGCATCCAGGACCGATCCGCCCGAACCGAACGCATCGCGCAGAATCGCCAGCTTCTGCTCCACCGTCCAGCGCCGCCGGCCCGATATCCGGCCAACGACCTCAATCCGAGTGGTCATATGACCGCTCGTATGACTACTCGCCCCATCAGCCTCGCTATCGTCCAAAACCGCCGCTCCCCAAAAGAGCCGCAATCAGCCTATCCTACCGATCTCGCGCAAGGCGGCCTGCTCACCACGCTTAC
>NZ_AUWY01000076.1 GCF_000447205.1 Sphingobium ummariense RL-3
CTAGGGCGGATCGACATTTAGGATTCCCAAGCGAGAGGCTGTCTGATTCATGGGGTTCCGTGTTATGGCACGGAGCGGGTGATGGGCATCAAGCGATACGAGTTGAGCGATGGGCAGTGGCAGCGGATCGAGCCGTTGCTGCCTGGCAAGGCGGGGGATCGTGGCCGGACGGGATCGGATAACCGATTGTTCGTGAACGGTTGTTTGTGGGTGCTACGGTCGGGCGCCCACTGGTGCGATCTTCCGGAACGCTATGGCAAGTGGAAGACGGTGCACAGGCGGTTCAGCCGCTGGTGCCATGCCGGGGTATGGGAGCGAGTGTTTGCCTCGCTGGTGGCCGACCGCGACAATCAGTATCTGATGCTCGATAGCACCATCGTTCGTGCCCACCAGCAGGCGGCGAGCGGGAAAGGGGGGCCTGCGACCAGGCGCTGGGGCGTTCCCGAGGCGGGCTGACCACCAAGATCCACATGCTCGCCGACACGTTCGGCCGGCCGCTGCGCTTTATCGTCACCGCCGGCCAGGTCGGCGACATTACCACTGCACCGGCCTTGCTCAACGGCCTGCAGGCCGAGGCCGTGCTTGCCGATAAAGCCTACGACAGCAATGCCTTACGCGCACTGATCGCCGATATGGACGCCATCGCGGTGATCCCGTCGAACCGCTGCCGCAAGGCCGTAATCCCCCACGATGTCGCCATCTACAAGCATCGCAACCAGATCGAGCGATGCTTCAACAGGCTCAAGCACTACCGCCGCTTCGCCACCCGATATGAACGCCGAACCATCCACTTCACCGGCTTCATACACCTCGCCGCCGCCATGATCTGGCTACAATAAATGTCGATCCGCTCTAGCGGTAGCGGGGCACGGGCTGGCGCGCCATGTGCATGGGCGACCGCACGACCGTGGCGGTGATGATCTTCGCCTTCATGAGGGTACGCACCCGATCGGCCCCGTCTGGATTGAGCAGCACGACGCGCGTGCCGCCCGAAGTGAGCGGCTCGATCACCGAGATGGCGACATTGTGCTTGGCGCAGAGCGCCTCCACATCGGCCACGGCGGCATCGAGGTTGATCGCGCGGCTCATGCGGCGGAACCGATGGCGTGGAAAGGACATGAAGGGGACATGGGGACGCTCCTTGCTTGGCAAGCGGGAGCGCGATGGTCTCTCGGTCGGGGCGAAGGCTTGCAGGCGGAATTTCGCGGCGATGGCCGATCCCTAGCAGGTCGGGGCCGATGCGTCGCGTTTATTATGTGCCCGCAATGACATCGGCGATCCGCTCTGCCGCTTGGCCATCGCCGAAGGGATTGTGGGCGCGCGCCATGGCGTCATAGGCGTCTTCGTCGTCCAGCAGGCCCAGCACCTCGCGCACGATCAGCGCGCGGTCGGTGCCGACGAGCTTCGCCGTGCCGGCTTCCACGCCCTCCGGTCGCTCGGTCGTTTCGCGCATCACCAGCACGGGCTTGCCGAGCGAAGGGGCTTCTTCCTGCACGCCGCCGCTGTCGGTGAGGACCAAGTGGCACATGTCCAGCAACCGCACGAAATGGGGATAGTCGAGCGGCTCGATCATCGCGACGTTGGGCAGGTCGCCCAGCACGGCGTCCATGACCGGGCGGACATTGGGGTTGGGGTGGACGGGGAAGATCACCGCCACGTCCGGGCGGGCGGCGACGTCGGCGATCGAGCGGGCGATCGCCTCCATGCCGCCGCCGAAATTCTCCCGCCTGTGACTGGTGACGGCGACGATCCGCTTGCCGGCGAAGCGTGCGGCGAGATGATCGAGGCCGCTCGCCAACCTGGGATCGGCCACCACCCGGTCGCGGGTCGCGAGCAGCGCGTCGATCACGGTGTTGCCGGTGATGTGGATGCTGGCGGGATCGCGATTTTCCGCGCGCAGTGCCTCGGCGGCGGCCTGGGTCGGGGCGAAGTTCATGTCGGCGATGCAGGCGACGACGCGGCGGTTCACTTCCTCCGGCCAGGGATGGTGGATGTCGCCGCTGCGCAGGCCCGCCTCGACATGGCCGACCGGGATCTTGCGGTAATAGGCCGCGAGGCTCGCCACCATCGTGGTCAGCGTGTCGCCATGGACGAGGATGCGATCGGGCTTTTCAGCGTCGAACGCCTTGCCCAGCTCGACGATCAGCTTGGCCGTCAGCCCGTCGAGCGTCTGGTTGGGCACCATGACGTCGAGGTCGATGTCCGGCACGACCCCGGCAATGGCGAGCACCTGATCGAGCAGGCCGCGATGCTGCGCCGTCACGATGACGCGCGTGTCGATGCCTGGCCGGGCACGCAGGGCGTGGACCACCGGGAACATCTTGATCGCTTCCGGCCGGGTACCGAACACCAGCGCAACCTTCATGAAACCGTTCCTTTGCCTTCCCGTACCTGCCCAATGGACTCTCGCAGAAAATGGTAACCAGCTACTGAACGCCGACAAATGTCTTGCTGCAATGCGGCGAATTGTAATGTTACGAACCTATGCTAGAGGACTGTTGCAGTCTTCATCGAGCGGGAGCCGGAACTTCTTATGAAAATCACGATGATCGGCACGGGCTATGTGGGTTTGGTGTCAGGGGCGTGTTTTGCGGATTTTGGTCACGACGTGGTGTGCGTGGACAAGGACGCGGGGAAGATTGCGGCGATCGAATCGGGTCGGATGCCGATATACGAGCCTGGGCTGGACCATCTGGTGGGGAGCAATGCGGCGGCGGGCCGCTTGAGCTTCACGACGGACCTTGGCGAGGGGGTGAAGGGCGCGGACGCGATCTTCATCGCGGTGGGGACGCCGTCGCGCCGGGGAGACGGGCATGCGGACCTGTCCTATGTCTATGCGGCGGCCAAGGAGATCGCGGCGGCGGTGGATGGCCCGACGGTGATCGTGACCAAGTCGACGGTGCCCGTCGGCACGGGCGACGAGGTGGAGCGGATCGTGCGCGAGGCGCGGAGCGACGTGGAGATCGCGGTGGTTTCCAACCCCGAGTTCCTGCGCGAGGGCGCGGCGATCGGCGATTTCAAGCGGCCCGACCGGGTGGTGGTGGGCACCACCGGCGACCAGCGCGCGATCGACGTGATGGCGCAGATCTACCGGCCGCTGAACCTCAACCAGGCGCCGGTGATGTTCACCGGGCGGCGCACCGCCGAACTCATCAAATATGCCGCCAACGCCTTCCTCGCCACCAAGATCACCTTCATCAACGAGATGGCGGACCTGTGCGAGGCGGTGGGCGCCGAGGTGCAGGACGTGGCGCGCGGCATTGGCCTCGACAACCGCATCGGTTCCAAGTTCCTCCATGCCGGGCCCGGCTATGGCGGCTCCTGCTTTCCCAAGGACACGCTGGCCCTGGTCAAGACCGGCCAGGACCATGACGCCCCGATCCGCATCGTCGAGACGGTGGTGCAGGTCAACGACCTCAGGAAGCGCGCCATGGGCCGCAAGATCGTCAAGGCGCTCGGCGGCGAGGCCCGCGGCAAGACCGTCGCCCTGCTCGGCCTCACCTTCAAGCCCAACACCGACGACATGCGCGACGCCCCCAGCATCGCCATCGTCCAGGCGCTCGAAGATGCCGGCGCCACCATCGTCGCCTATGATCCCGAGGGCATGGACGTCGCCGCACCGCTGATGCCACAGGTCACCATGGCAAAGGACGCCTATGAGGCCGCCAAAGGCGCCGACGCGCTCGTCCTCGTCACCGAATGGGACGCCTTCCGCGCCCTCGATCTCAAGCGCCTCGCCGCCTCCATGAACCAGCCAACCCTCGTCGACCTGCGCAACATATACCCCATTCAGGAAGCCCAAAACGCCGGCTTCACCCTCTCTCGCGTCGGCGGAAAAGGTACCGAAAAGTGAAGAAATGGGACACGGGGTCGGCCGTCCGGTCGATCCCGCGCCCGCACCATTGGATGCTGGCAGCGGGCGCGTTGGTGCTTCTGGGACAGGTCGTGCCGATCCTGGCCGGGCTGCTTTAGCGGAACAATTCTAGGCCTTCAGCTTCCAGCCCTTCTTCAGGAGCATATAGCACAGCACGCCCAGCGCCGTGTTGAGCGTCACCAGCACGAGACTGCCCACCAGGACGTTTCCGTCCGCCGCGGCAACGAAGCCGTAGCGGAATCCCGAAATCGCATAGAAGAAGGGGTTGGCTTGGCTGATCGCCTGGAACAGCGGAGACAGCCGGTCGATCGAATAGAAGGTGCCCGACAGCAGGGTCATCGGCCCGATCACGAAATTGGTGATGGCTGCGGCATGATCGAACTTTTCCGCCCAAATCGACGTCAACACGCCGATGAAGGCGGTAAGCCCCGCCCCCATCAGCCCGAACCAGAGGATTGCCCAGGGATGGGCGGGCATCACATGCACACCCGGCCACAGCGCCATCGCCACCCACAGAGCGAGGCCCACGGCGAAGGCGCGCGTCACGCCCGCCGCGACCAGAGCGAAGAGCAGTTCCGCATGCGAGATCGGCGGCATCAGATAGTCGATCAGCGTACCCTGCATCTTGCCCGCAAGCAGCGAGAAGCTGCTGTTCGCGAAGGAATTGTTCATCATCCCCATGATCATGAGACCGGGCGCGATAAAGTCGGCGAAGGGCACGCCCAGCACCTGCCGGTTGGCGCCGCCCAGCGCCACGGTGAAGATCACCAGGAACATCAGCGTGGTCACGGCGGGCGCCCAGATCGTCTGAAGCTGCACCTTCATGAAGCGGCGGACTTCCTTGCGGTAGAGCGCGCGCATCCCCGCCCAGTTGATGGCGCGGATGACCATCTCGCCCGGCTCGTGGAAGGGCGTTGCGACAGGGGTGGACGACGTGATTTTGGACTGGTCGTTCATGGGCGGATCGACTATCGGCTGGAGGCAAGCGCCACAAGGGCACCGGTACGGATTTGCACCCGCGCGGATGCTTCCCCATATAGGGTGCATATCTGAGAATGTGAGGAGTTTTTCATTGTCCTGGACCGATGAGCGTATCGATCAGCTCAAGGCGATGTGGGAACGGGGGCTGACCGCCAGTCAGATTGCCGACGAGCTGGGCGGCGTGAGCCGCAATGCGGTGATCGGCAAGGCGCACCGCCTGGGCCTTCAGTCGCGCCCCTCGCCGGTGAAGGCGAACGAGGCGCCCAAGAAGGCGGCACCTGCCCGCAAGCCTGCCCCCGTCACAACCGCGCCCGTGGTGGAAGCACCCAAGCCAGCCGCCGCACCTGTCGCGGAAGCCCCGGTG
>NZ_AUWY01000077.1 GCF_000447205.1 Sphingobium ummariense RL-3
GGAGCCGGTGGCCGCACCGCAGCCCCGCATCGTGTCTGTCGGACCCGGCGGATTCCTGCGCCAGGGCCCCGGCGACCAGCAGGCGCCGATCCCGCCCGCACCGCCGCGCCGCCTGGTGCCCGCGAAGCCGAGCCCGGAGATCGCCGACAAGACCAGCCTGCTCGACCTGACCGAGCGGATCTGCAAATGGCCGATGGGACATCCGGGCGAGCCGGACTTCCATTTCTGCGGCGAGCCGGTCAATCCCGGCTTTCCCTATTGCGTAGAGCATTGCGGCCGCGCCTATCAGGCGCAGCTGCCGCGCGGCACGCGGCGTCCGCCGCCGCCGCTGCCCTTCGGCGGGCCGCGAGTCCGCTGAAAGATCGCCACAAAAGAAAAAGGCCGCCAAACTGGCGGCCTTTTCCATAATGAGCCCGCTATCAGAAGCGGAAGCTGGCCGTCGCGCGAACGCTCTGGGTCGTATATTGCTCGTTGCTGCGGCCGATGACCGTCTGGCCCGACGTCGTCGCCGGATTGACGAACGGGTTGGTCGCCGGTGCGCTGCCCTGGGTGGCCGTCACGCGATAGTCGTTCGGGTTGAAGCGGGTATAGCGATAGAGCACGCCGATCGAGAAATTATCGCTCACCTTGTGCTCGATGCCGCCGCCGACGGTGTAACCCCAGTCGTCCTCGGTCCGGTTGTCCTCGGAGAAGCTGTTGGCGGTGTTGGTCGTCAGGAAGCTGTTCTTGAACTTGCCATAGGCGAGACCGCCCGTGGCATAGACCAGCGTCCGGTTGAAGCTGTAGCCCGCACGGAGCCGGGCAGCGGCTTCCCAGTCCAGCCGGCGGACCAGCGTGTAGCTGGCCGGGGTGGTGCTGAAGCCGGTCACATAGTTGCTGCCATAGGACTGGCCGCCCTCGATCACACCGCCGAGAACGATGTTGCCGAACTGCCGGTCATAACCAGCCATGACCGACCAAGCGGCCTTGCCTTCACGGTCCATCGAGCTGCATTCGGTCGCGCTGATCCGCTTGCCGTCGCAGAAGCCCGGCGCAAAGGCGTTGCCGCCGGTGCCAGTGCGCACGATGTCGCCGAACTGGCCGTCCCCATTTGTGTCGAAATACACCTGCTCAACGTCGTTGGCCGTGTTGTTGGGCTGCCAGTTATAGCCCAGCGTGCCGCCGATATAGGGCCCCGTCCAGACATCGCCCGCATCGTCCTGCGCGATGGCAGGGGATGCGAGAGCGAGCGCCAGCACGGCGCCTGCCGGGGCGAAAGCAGTAAACTTCATTATTCGTCTCCTCGCCTTTGATGGACTGTTCCATCTGCGTTTGCGCCCCACAAACGATCAGGCCTCTGAATTTGTTTCACTATCGAGACAGATTTTTTTCGGCTCGGCGATTCCTGCGGCCCGCTTGCGCCCGGAGTGCCTCCATCTATAGCATGTCGCCATGTCCGATCTCTTCGCGAACCAGCCCAGCGCCGCCTCCACATATGACGCCTCCACGATCGAGGTGCTGGAAGGGCTGGAACCCGTCCGCCGCCGCCCCGGCATGTATATCGGCGGCACCGACGAGCGGGCGATGCACCATCTGGCGAGCGAGGTGCTCGACAACAGCATGGACGAGGCGGTGGCCGGCCATGCGACCCGCATCGAGGTAGTGCTGGAAGCCGGCAACCGTCTGACCATCATCGATAACGGACGCGGCATCCCGGTCGGGCTGCACCCCAAATTCCCGGACAAGTCTGCGCTGGAAGTGATCCTCACCACGCTCCATTCCGGTGGCAAGTTCACCGACAAGGCCTATGCCACGTCAGGCGGCCTGCACGGCGTCGGCATCAGCGTCGTGAATGCGCTTTCCACCGTCACGGTGGTCGAAGTGGCCATCAACCGCGAGCTCTACCGCCAGAGCTTCGCCCGGGGCCTGCCGACCAGCGGGCTGGAGAAGGTGGGCGCCGCCCCCAACCGGCGCGGCACGTCGGTCACCTTCATCCCCGATGTGGAGATCTTCGGCGAGCAGAAGTTCAAGCCAGCCCGCCTCCACCGCCTGGCCCGGTCCAAGGCCTATCTGTTCGCCGGGGTCGAGATCCGCTGGAAATGCGATCCCTCGCTCATCTCCGACGACACGCCGGCCGAGGCGGTGTTCCAGTTTCCTGGCGGCCTCGCCGATCATCTGAAGGAACAGGTCGGCGACCGGGAATGCGCGACCAGCGCCTTCTTTTCCGGCAGCCAGGATTTCCCGGAGAGCGCCGGCCGGGTCGAATGGGCGGTCGCCTGGCCGCTCTGGTCGGACGGCAGCTACAGCTGGTACTGCAACACCATCCCCACGCCCGACGGCGGCACGCACGAAGCGGGGCTGCGCGCCGCGCTGGTGAAGGGCATCCGCGCCTTTGGCGAGTTGGTCGGGCAGAAGAAAGCGAAAGACATCACCGCCGACGATATCATGACCTCTTCCGAGATCATGCTGTCGGTCTTCATCCGCGATCCCCAGTTCCAGAGCCAGACCAAGGATCGCCTCACCAGCCCGGAGGCCGCGCGGCTGGTCGAGAATGCCGTGCGCGACCATTTCGACCATTTCCTGTCCGACCATATGGAGCGCGGCAAGGCGCTGCTCGCCTATGTGCTCGACCGCATGGACGAGCGGCTGAAGCGCAAGCAGGAGAAGGAGGTCAAGCGCAAGACCGCAACCAGCGCGCGCAAGCTGCGCCTGCCCGGCAAACTGACCGACTGTTCCAACGACGATCCGGAAGGCTCCGAAATCTTCCTGGTGGAGGGCGACAGCGCCGGCGGCAGCGCCAAGCAGGCACGCGACCGCAAGACCCAGGCGATCCTGCCCCTGCGGGGCAAGATCCTGAACGTCGCGTCGGCCAATGCGGCGAAGATCCTGGCCAATCAGGAGATCGCCGACATGATCCTGGCGCTGGGCTGCGGCACCCGCAAGGACTGCAACCCGGACAATCTGCGCTATGAGCGCATCGTCATCATGACCGACGCGGATGTGGACGGCGCGCATATCGCGACCCTGCTCATGACCTTCTTCTTCCAGGAAATGTCGGAACTGGTGCGGCGCGGGCACCTGTTCCTCGCCCAGCCGCCGCTCTACCGGCTGGTCGCCGGTGGCAAGAGCCTCTACGCCCGCGACGACGCGCATCGCGAGGAACTGCTGCGCACAGAGTTCAAGGGCAAGAAGGTCGAGGTCAGCCGCTTCAAGGGCTTGGGTGAGATGAACCCAGGCCAGTTGCGCGAAACCACCATGGACCCGAAGACCCGCAGCCTGATCCGCATAACCCTGCCCGACGATTATGAGGACAGGCAGCAGGTGCGCGACCTGGTGGACCGTCTGATGGGCAACAATCCCGCCCATCGCTTCGCCTTCATCCAGGAAAATGCCGCCGCTCTGGACGAGGAAGCGATCGACGCATGAAGGCGCTGGCGCTGGCCGCGCTGGTCTGGCTCGCGCTGTTCCCGACCGCCGCCGGCGCCGCCAGCCCCACGCCCGCCTATCGCGCGCGGGCGGAGCAGCTGGTCCGCCTGCTCGCAGCCCCCGGCGGGGAAGAGGATTTCTTTTCCGGCCTGTTCCTGGACGCCGTGCCGATTGACCGCTGGCGTGCGCTGGCCGCCGACCTGAGGCGCCAGCATGGCGCACCGCAGGCGCTGGGTGCGGTCACCCAGACCAGCGCCACGGCCGGGCAGGTCGAAATCCGCTATGAGCGGGCCACGGTGGGCTTCACGCTAGTCGTGGCGCCGCAGCCACCCTATCCCGTCGTCGGCCTGCATGTCGTCGGCGTGAAGCAGGCGGACGACAGCCTGGACAAGGTGATGGCCGACATCGCCGCCCTACCCGGCCGCAGCGCCTTTGCCGTCGCGAAGCTGGGCGAGACCCGGCCGCAGATGATCGCCGCGCGCGATCCGGATCGCCAGATGGCGACCGGCTCCTCCTTCAAGCTGCTGATCCTTGCCGAACTGGCCCGCGCCGTCGCGGCGGGCGAACGCCGTTGGAGCGACGTCGTCCCGCTCGGCCCCAAGAGCTTTTCCGGGCGCCTGATGAGCTGGCCTGACGGCGCGCCGATGACGCTGCACAGCCTGGCCACCGCGATGACGGCGGAAAGCGACAACAGCGCCGCCGACACGCTGCTGCTCGCGCTCGGGCGGGCGAAGGTGGATGCCATACTGGCGCGCACCGGCCATGCGGAGGCGGAGAAAGCGCCGCCCGTGCTCACCACCGCCGAAGCCTTCGCGCTCAAGATGCCGGCCAATGCCGATCTGAGGACGCGCTATGAAGCCGCCTCGCCCGCAGAGCGCCGAACGCTGCTGGCCGACAGCGCCGGGCGGCTGGGTACCGATGCCATCGACGTGGGCAGCGTCGCCGAAACGCCGGTGGCGATCGACACGGTAGAATGGTTCGCCTCACCGGCCGACGAGATCCGCCTGCTCGACTGGCTGCGGCAAAACGGCGGGGAAGCGCTGCCCATCCTGGCGGTGAACCAAGGCGTCGCGCCCGCCGATGCGGCCCGCTGGCGGATGCTAGGCTACAAGGGCGGGTCGGAGCCCGGGGTGCTCGCGATGAATTTCCTCGCGCAGGCGAAGGACGGCAGCTGGTACGCGGTCAGCGCCAGCTGGAACGATCCCTCGGCACGGGTCGATGAAGGGCGTTTCCTGGCGCTGATGACAAGGACGCTCAACCTGCTGGCGGATTGAAGCCGTCCTGCGGCCGTCGGTTCAACGCTGCCCTTCCCGCACCACCACCGGCATGTCGCTCGCGACCATCTCATTCTTCTTGCGGTCGATCGCCCACAGCCGGCGGGGCGCCTTCGGGTCCCAGTCGATCGCCTGGCCGGGCGCGGCGATGCCGAGCGTCCCGACATGCTCCAGCACCGATCCTGCTTCCGGCAGTTTCAGCGCATAGACTTCCGGCCGGTCGTGGCCGGTGGCGTAGATCAGCCCGTCCTCGCCCCAACTGAGGCCCGAACAGCTGTATGGCGCCATCCGCGCCAGCACGTCGGCCGGAAACGTCCAGGACCGTTCGATGCGGAAGGCGTCGTCCATCCGTGCCAGCAGCGTGTAGCGTTGGTCGCGACCCGGCTCGCCGCCCTTGCCCGCATAGTTGGCGAAGACCGCCCACCATTTGCCGCCATGGCGCTCCATCACCGTCAGCGACCCCGGGCCGAAACCCAGGCTGACGGAACGGACATGCTTCAAGGTCGTCGTGTCGAAGACCTCGACTGCGCTGGTTTGGGGCACGGCGGGATAGTTGGACGCAGCGCAGACCAGCTCGCGCCCGACTACCGTGCAGCTGTTCATGTGCGGGAACAGCCGCCGCTCGCCCTGCCACCCCGCAATGCGCCGGCCATCGGCGATCCGGTATTTGCCGATCCGGTCATTGTCGATCGCGTAGATATAGGTGCCGTCCGACGCCGCGCCCTGCCGCGCTTCCGGTCCGGCCATGCGCAGCGCGACGGGCGCGGGCGGCGGCGAGGCGGCCTCATCCTGAGCCAGCGCCGTGCCGCTACCCAGCAGGGAAAGCATCAGAGCGAACCGCCTTACCACCGGACCGAGGCCCCGACGTAGAAGGTGCGCCCATAGCGTTCGTTCTGGACCACCCAGTCGCGCACCCCGCCCTGATACTGGCGGGTCGGTTCGTCGGTCAGGTTCTGGCCTTCGGCGAAGAGGCGGACATTCCTCGTCAGGTCGACACCGATCTTCGCGTCCAGCCGCCGCAGGTCGTCGTTGTAGGTGTCGGTCAACGCCTGGTCGCCCGGCGAGATCAGTGCGCGGCCGGTATGGTGATAGGCGACGGACGCCTCGACAGGCCCCTTCTGGTAGAAGAGCTGCGCGCCCCAGAGCAGCTTCGACTGTTCGGGGAAGTCGATGCTGCCGCGGTCGGGCATCCGCAGGCTGGCGTCGATCAGCGTCAGGTTGAGGTTCACCCCCAGGCCCGACAGCAGTCCCGGCAGGAAGGAGAGTTGCTGCTGATAGGCAGCTTCCAGGCCGATGATGTCGCCCCTTTCGGCGTTGCGCGTCTGGCTGAAATCGATCCGGTCATAGGTCTGCCCGCCGAAGCTGCCGTCGAAGACCGTGAAGCTCTGGGTGAAGATCGGGTTCCTGATGAACTTTGCGAAGGCACCGACGCTCAGCATCCCGCCGGGCGCGAAATACCATTCGCCGGTCAGGTCCACCGCGTCGGAGACATAGGGCTTGAGCTGGGGATTGCCGGAGCTGACGCTGAGCTCGTTCTCGCCCTCCACGCTGACCTCACCGCCCGGCGACAGGTCCTCATATTGCGGGCGGCCGACACTGCGCGAATAGGCCAGTCGGAACACCGTGTTGTCCGACGGGGTCGCGCGGACCACCAGGCTGGGCAGCCAGTCGGTATAGCGACGCTTGCCCTGCGCCGGAGTCACCACATCGTCCTCCAGCAGGAAACCCGTGATGTCGAGTTCCGTCCGCTCGACACGCAGGCCGGCCGTGACCGCGACCGATCCGAAATCGAGGTTGGTCATGGCATAGCCGGCAAAGACATTCTCATCGAGGTTGAAGTCGCCCAGCGTGTCGTTGGCGAGCGTCGAGGCGGTGTCGAGCACGAACTGCGGGCCGCCCAGCCTGCCTTCCGTATAGTCCTTGATCAGCTCTTCGCTGATCACCGGGCCGAGGAAATAGTCGTGTCCGTTGCCGAGCTTGACGATCACATCCTCGCCTGCGAGGCCGTTCAGCGTGAAGCGGTTGGCGGCGGAGCCGCGGGTGTAGGCCGCGTTGGCGGAATCGAACCGCTTGTCCGTCCAGCGGCCGTTGGCGCCGATCTTCACGAAGCTGTTGTCACCAAGAGTCGGCAGCTTGCGGGTCAGGTCCGCCCGCGCCTGCCAGGTCTTTTCGAGGCCATATTCGTCCTGCGCCGTATATTGGCGGAACCCCAGTTCGGACGGGGTAAGATAGCCATCGACCGGGACCGCGCTGAACAGCTTGTCGGTGAAGTCGACGGCAACGTCACCCGGATTGCCGCGGAATTGCCACAGCTGATTGGGCTCGATTACCTCATTGCGGGTACGCGCCGCGCCGAAATCCAGTTTCCAGTCGTCGCCGAATTCGGTGCTGCCGCCCGCCATGAAGGACAGGACCGACTTTTCCTTATATTCGGTGCGTAGGTCGGAACGCTGCTCGCTGGTGGACGCGAGGCCGGTCAGGCCGTTCGCATCCCAGTCGATGTTCGAGAAATCGAGCCGGAAGCGCTGGCGATATTCGTCCTCGGTGAACTTCGAATAGACGCCGCGAACATAGAGTTGCGTCCGGTCGCCACGCCAGTCGAGCGAGCCCGATGCACCGATCCGCTCGCGACGCAGGCGGTAATCGGTATATTTGATGTTGACCGGCACCGCGCCGCGGGCGGCATCGGCGTCCGGCGCCCAGTCGTCAGGGTAGATGCCGTAGCTGGTATAGGTCCGGTCGGAATAGCTGGCGCCCAGCAGGATGCCGAACTGCTCGTCCGCGCCGAAGCGCGTGCCGACGGTGACGTCACCCTTGACCGGCTGGTCGCCCTTGCGCAGCTCCTGATAACCGACCTGTCCGTTCGCCTGGAAGATGAAGGGCTTGTCGAAATCGAAGGCGGTCTGGGTCACCAAATTGATGGTCGCACCGATGCCCTGGCCGGTCATGTCGGCGGTCTTCACCTTTGCGACCTCGACCCGGTTCAGCAGCTGGCCCGAGAGGATGTCGAGCGGCAGGGCGCGGGTGTTGCCGTCGGGATTGCCGATCTCGAAGCCGTTCAGCGTATAGCCGTTGAGGCTGGAGGGCACGCCTCGCACCGCGACATAGCGCCCCTCGCCCTGGTCATATTGCACGCCGACGCCCGGCAGGCGCTCGACCGCCTCGGCCACGTTCTTGTCGGGCAGTTGGCCGATCTCGTCGGCGGCAGTCACGTCGACGATGCCGAGCGCGCTGCGCTTTTCCTCGATCGACCGCTGCTGCTGCGCCCGCTGGCCGGAAACGACGATGGCGTCGGCTTCCTCGCCCGCAGGCTGCTGCGCATGGGCGGCGGCGCTGGCGGCAAGCGCGAGGAAACTGATCGAGCAGGCGAAGAAGCGTGTCATGGCGAGTCCCTTTTTCGTTGGGACCGCGCCTAGGAAAGAGGAGCGTCAGCGCCGTTTCAGATTGCTGACATTTCCGTGACTTGCGTAATGCAGATTTGTTGCGGCGGGATCAGACCAACCGGCTCTGCTTCAATGCCGCCTCGATGAAGCTGGCGAACAGGGGGTGCGGGTCGAAGGGCTTGGACTTCAGTTCGGGGTGGAACTGCACCCCGACGAACCACGGGTGATCCGGCCGCTCCACGATCTCCGGCAGGGTGCCGTCCGGCGACATGCCCGAAAAGATCAGGCCGCCCTTTTCCAGCGGCTCGCGATAGCCGGCATTGACCTCGTAGCGATGGCGGTGCCGCTCGCTGATCTCGGTGCTGCCATAGATGCCCGCGACGACGCTGTTGCCGTCCAGCTTTG
The DNA here is from genome assembly GCF_000447205.1 of Sphingobium ummariense RL-3. Lineage (GTDB taxonomy): Bacteria > Pseudomonadota > Alphaproteobacteria > Sphingomonadales > Sphingomonadaceae > Sphingobium > Sphingobium ummariense. The sequence continues at coordinate 8,468 of NZ_AUWY01000077.1, forward strand.
CCGGATAGGCGCCCAGCCGCATCGTGCCGCCAAGGTCGGTCTCCGCCGTGCGCTTCTGCAGACCTTCCGCGCTCATCCATTCGGTGATGAGGCCGACGACCGGCTCGCTCGTCTCGCCGAATTCGGTGGTGGAGGCGTGGGCGATGCCCGCGGTGTTCCGCGCGCCCTCGATACACGCCATCTGCATGCCGAGGCAGATGCCGAAGAAGGGCACATTGCGCTCGCGCGCGAAGCGGACGCTGGCGATCTTGCCTTCGGAGCCGCGCACGCCGAAGCCGCCGGGCACCAGGATGCCGTGCATCGGTTCCAGCCGGGCCGCGATGTCAGCGCCCTCCTCCTCGAACAGCTCGGCGTCGATCCACTTGATGTTGACCTTCACCCGATTGGCGAAGCCGCCATGGGTCAGCGCCTCGTGCAGCGACTTGTAGGCGTCCGGCAGGCCGACATATTTGCCGACCACGCCGATCGTCACCTCGCCCTCCGGGTTCTGCTGGCGGTCCATGATGTCGAACCAGCGGTCGAGCGAGGGCTGGGGCGTGCCCGCGATGCCGAAGGCGCGCAGTACCTCGTCGTCCAGCCCCTCGGCATGATATTGCGCAGGCACGGCATAGATGCTGCTGGCGTCGAGCGCCGGGATCACCGCCTCGGGCCGGACGTTGCAGAACAGGGCGATCTTGCGCCGCTCGCTGTCGGGCAACGGATGCTCACAGCGGCAGAGCAATATGTCGGGCTGAATGCCGAGCGACGTCAGTTCGCGCACGCTGTGCTGGGTCGGCTTGGTCTTGAGCTCGCCCGCCGCCGCGATGTAAGGCACCAAAGTCACATGGACGAAGATCGACTGGCCCCGGTCGAGATCGTTATGAAGCTGGCGGATCGCCTCCATGAAGGGCAGCGACTCGATATCGCCCACCGTGCCGCCGATTTCGCACAGCACGAAATCGAGGTCGTCGGTATCGGCAGTGGCGAACGCCTTGATCTCGTCGGTGACATGCGGGATCACCTGGACCGTCGCGCCCAGATAGTCGCCGCGGCGCTCCTTGGTGATGATGGTCTGATAGACCCGGCCCTGCGTCACATTGTCCGACTGGCGCGCCGAAACGCCGGTGAAGCGCTCATAATGACCGAGGTCGAGGTCGGTTTCAGCCCCGTCGTCGGTCACATAGACCTCGCCATGCTGATACGGGCTCATCGTGCCCGGATCGACGTTGAGATAGGGGTCGAATTTCCGGATTCGCACACGGAAACCCCGCGCCTGCAGCAGAGCTGCAAGGGAAGCAGCCATCAGGCCCTTGCCAAGCGAGGAGACCACGCCGCCGGTGATGAAAATATACCGCGCCATGGGAGGGGAGGCTTAGCCTTTTAGGAACGAGTTGGGCAAGCGCGCGAATCCGCACGCGAGCAAAAAAGATCGACGATGGATGAGATCAGTTGGCGAGCGGGACCGCGCCGTTGCCGGCGGGAGCGCTGGCTGCCCCATTGGCCGTGCTGTCCGCCGCGCCGCCGAGCGGGTCGGCATTGCCCGTAGCCGGGGCGGGAGTGGAAGAGGCAGGCGCCTGCCGCACAAGCGAGGTGTCGATGTCGCTCGGCGCGTGCCGCACGGACGCGATCACCGCCATGACGATCGACAGGCTGACAAAGATCGTCGCCAGCACTGTGGTCGAGCGGGTCAGAAAATCCGCCGCGCCGCGCGCCGACATCAGCCCCGCCGGGCTGCCGCCCACGCCCAGGCCGCCACCTTCCGACTTCTGCATCAGGATGACGGCGACCAGAAGCGCGGCCACGATGGCCTGCACGACGAGAAGGAAGGTGAAAAGCATGCGACGTTTTCTGTCCGGTGATGGGATATGTTGTCCGCGCACATAGCGACGAAGCGGCGCGGGGGCAACCTGTGGGATTCCGGTGGCGGGCCTTCCACGCTGCGCGCGTCCGCTTCGGGTGGGGAGTGGCCATATGTTTATCCCCTTCCCCTCCCGCATGCGGGAGGGGCAGCGAGACTTACGGAGCGTCGGAGTTAGACGCAGCGGGGTGGGCCTGCCGACCGTTGCGTTGGCCCACCCCCTAACCCCTCCCGCGGGCGGGAGGGGGAACAAGGTCTCCTCCTGGCCGGCAATCGCCCCTCAGGATTCCTCCAGCAGCGGGATCGCCATATTCTCGCGCAGCACTTCGCGCGGGAGGAAGGGGGACAGATCCTCCAGCGGCGGCGAGGTGATGCGGCCGTCGGGGTGCGCCTTCGATCCCAGCTTGGGCGCGAAGGCGACATGTTCGTCGACGATGATCTCGCACAGCGCGGGGCCGTCCGCGGCCAGTGTTGTGGCGATCGCCTCGCGCAGGTCGTTATGTCCTTCCGCCCGGGCATAGGCGAAGCCGAAGGCGGCCGACACCGCGGCGAAATCCGGGAAGGTCACGTTGCTCTTGGGGCCGCCGCCCACTTCCACGCCGTTGAAGAAATTGCGGTGGGTCTGGAAGATCGAGACATAGCCCGAATTGTTGATGAGGAAGACCTTCACCGGCAGGCCATAGCCGGAGATGGTCTGCATTTCCTGGAGGTTCATCATGATGCTGCCGTCGCCGGCGATGCAGATCACCCGTTTGTCCCCGCCGGTCGCCGCCGCCACGCCGATCGCGGCGGGCAGGTCATAACCCATGGTGGCGCTGCCCGAATTGGTCCAGAGCCGCTGCCCCTGCTTGAGATGCGCCGACTGGAAGCTCACCACGCAGGCGCTGCCGTTCCCGGTCACCACCACGTCGTCGGCATCCAGCGCGTCGAACAGCGCCTGCATCGCCACATAGGGATGGTTGGCCGGGCCATGCTCGTGATATTCGGGCAGCACCGCCGGGAAGCGCGCGACGCGCTCGCGCGCCCAGGCGAGCCATTCGCGGTGCGCGCCGCTCGGCCCGGCATAGGGCTGGGCAAGCAAAGCGGAGATGAGATCGGCGAGGTCCGCCACCACCGGCATGTCGGGCTTCACCGTCGGTTTGCGCAGCTCCAGCGGATCGATGTCGACCCAGATCTTGTAGGCGGCGCGCGCGAAGCTCTTCCAGTTGTAGCTCACCTGACGGATGTTGAGCCGGCTGCCCAGCACCAGCAGCAGGTCGGCGCTCTGCGTCACCATATTGCCGCCCCGGTCGCCCACCGTCCCCGGCCGCCCTGCGTAGAGCGGATGGTCGTTCCACAGCGCGTCATGCGCGTTCCAGCCGGTGACGACCGGCACGCCCAGCCGCTCGATCAGGGCGATGAAGTCGCGATGCGCGCCGGACAGGCGGACGCCGCTGCCCGCGAAGATCACCGGCCGCTGCGCCTTCGCGATGCGGTCCAGAATCTCGTGTGCCGCGCTTTCGACGTCGGTGCCGCGCCACGGCTCGTCCAGTTCGGCCGGGTCGAAGCCGTGCAGCGCCGCCGCATCGATCTTCGCCGCCTGCACGTCGAGCGGGATGTCGACCCACACCGGCCCCGGCCGCCCCGTGGTGGCGAGGTGCAGCGCCTTCTCCAGATGATAGCGGATCTCCGCCGGGTCGTTCACCATCACCGCATATTTGGTGATCGGCCGCACCAGCTCCTCGATGTCGAGTTCCTGGTCGCCGAGCTGGCGCAGCGCGAGGCCGGTCGAGCGCACCGTCGTCTCGCGCTTCACCTGGCCGGAAATGACCAGCATCGGGACCGAATCCACATAAGCGCCGTAGACGCCGGTGATGGCGTTGGTGCCGCCCGGGCCGGACGTCACGTTGACCACCGCCGGCTTGTTCGTCAGCCGCGCATAGGCCTCCGCCGCCATCGCCAGCGCCTGCTCATGATGGGTGAAGGTGGTCCGCAGGCGCGGATGCGTGCCCATCGCATGGTTGAGGTGCATCGCTCCGCCGCCGGTCAGCATGAAGACCTGCTCGATGCCGTGGTCGGCCAGCCAGTCGGCGAGCCAGAGGGAGAGTTTCATCTGTGTCATGGGGTCCATCCGTTGGAAAGGGCGGTGCGGCGGATCGCCTCGTCGAGGTCGACGGTCGGGGCCACGCCGAGCGACTGGCGAATGAGGGCGGTGGAGGGGACGTAGCGGCCGGGGTTCCAGCCGGGATCGGGCCGGCCGAGTATCTCGACGTCGGGAGCGCCCAGCACCCGCGCGGTGCGGCGGGCGAGGTCGGCGATCGACACCGCTTCCTCCGACCCGACATTATAGGCGGTACCCGTCGCGCCTGCGAGGACGAGCGTCCACATCCAGACGGCGAGGTCGGCGGCGTAGAGATAGGACCGCACGGCCTGCCCCGATCCCTCGACCCGGATCGTGCGGCCGGCCATCGCGTCGCGGATGAAATTGCCCGCCGCGAAATGCGTGTCGAGCGAGAGGAGGGGGCCGAGCAGGGCGAAGATGCGCGCCGTCACCGTATCCACCCCGAACTGGTGGCCGTAGATCGCGCAAAGCGTTTCGGCCGCGCGCTTCCCTTCCGCATAGGCGGATTTGGGATCGCGCAGGCTGGGACCGCCGATCCAGTCCTCGGCGACATGGCTGATCTCCGGCGGCTGTGCGCCATAGACCGCGCCCGAGCTCATGAACAGGAAGCGCGCCCGGCGGTCGTGCGCCAGATCGAGCATATGCCGCGTGCCGGTCAGGATCGTGTCGAACATCCGGCGCGGATCATTGGCGGTCAGCCAGGCGCTGGCGTCGGTCGCGCCATGGATGACATGGGTGAAATCGCCATCGGGCACCGGGCAGGCCAGCACGTCGCCGGTCAGCAGGCGGAACCGCTGCGTCAGATGCGGCGCGCGCGCGGCGAAACCGGCGGGATCGCGGCTGAGCAAAGTCACGTCGACGCGCACGGGCGCGCGCGCCAGCGCTTCCAGCATCCATCGCCCGATGAAGCCGGTGCCGCCGGTGAAGAACAGGCGCGCGCCGTCCAGCCGTGGCCATAGCGGCGCGAGCGCGGCGTCGATGGCGCTGAGGTCGTCCTGCGGGATCATGCGGGGCTCAGTCCCAGCGTCGGGCGCTGCCAGCGATGCGCGCGGACGAACTGCGCCAGACTGTCGAGCGCAAGCGCCCAGACGATCAGGATGATGAGGCCGGGCCGCACGAAATGCCCGACGGTAAAGCCGAAGCTGGGCGTGACGGGACGGCCGCTCAGCCAGCTGTTGGCGCTCATGTCGATGATGGTGGCGATCGGAATGTCGCCGACCAGGCAGAGCAGATAGGCGCAGACGATCGCAACGCGAGGCCCGGCGCCCTGCCAGGGTTCCAGCATGACGAGGAAAAGCAGGAAGACCTGGGTATAACCACCCGGCGACTGGGTGATGAGATAGGCGCCGAACAGCAGCAGCGCGAGGCGGGTGCGGCCGAGCGCTGCGGGTTGCAGCCAGGCCGCCGCCGCGCAGAGGAGGACGACGCACTGGCTCGCGCGGATCAGCAAGGGCACCGTCCATTCGATCCCCTCCACCAGGCGGGACGGTACGAAGCTGAGCAGCGACACGGGCGCGGTGCGCAGCATCATCAGCGACTTGTAGCTGGTGGAATAATTGACCTCGCTCCACAGCTGGCCGCCCTGGTAGACGATCCAGTGCGCGGTGTTGGACGCCAGCTCCATCGGCGTGCCGCCGCCTGTCCAGGCGAGCGTCAGCAGATAGACGATCACCGTCGCCAGTCCCGCCAGCTCCAGCGGCCGCCATTCGCGCCGAAGCGCCAGCGCGGCCATGGGGACGAGCAGATAGGGCTTGAAGTTGATCGCCACGGCGCTCGCCGTCGCCCGGACGAAGGGGGAACGGCTGACCGGGCCGAACGCCAGGATGAAGGCGGGCAGGCAGGGGAGGATCAGGTTGCCGCGCTCCAGCGTGAAGAGCAGCGGCAGGCCGAGCGCCATCGCCACCGTGCGCGGGATCGCCGTGCGCGGATCGTTGCGGCGGAAGGCGACCCACAGCAGCGCGACGTTCAGCAGGTAGCAGGCGCCGATCGCCGCCTGCCCCAGCCAGTCGCAGTCGCGCGCGTGGAAGGGGCTGTCGATCTGGCAGCCCGGCAGGCTGAAAAGGTCGAGGAAGACGAAGGACAGCGGCGGATAGATGGTCCCCCACACGTCATAGGCGCCCGGCCGATTCGCCCAGAGCGCGGGGTTGAACCAGTCCATCAGGCTGTCATTGGTGTCGAACACGAAGGGCTGGGGCAGGTAGCCGGTCTCGCGAAAGGTCGCGACGGTCCAGCCGAGGCTCGCCAATACGGCCAGCGCCAGCCCATATTCCGCGAGCGGCAGGTCGCGCCGAGGCGCCTGCGCGCTCACGGCTCCCGGCCCCGATAGGCGAGCAGCGGCAACCGCAGGCCCGTCGCCGGCGCATAGATCTCGGTGAAGAAGGCCAGCACCCCGACCAGCACCAGCAGCGCCACGGCCGGGATGTTGAACTTCCGGTCGGCGTCGACATGCGCCGCCTCGATCACCTGTGCGTCGGAGGCGGTTTCGGCGGCGAGCGATTCCACCGTCACCTCTTCGGACGAGCGCGCATAGACCTCATAGAGCGCCTGGGCGAAGCGATAGTCGCGATAGAGGTCGAGATAGCGCCCCGAAACTTCGGAAAGGCCCGCGACGTTCGGCCCTGCTGCTCCCGTGCTGGGGGCGGCTGTCCGCGCGATCTGCGCGCGCAGCGAGGCGACGTCGGATTGGAGCGCGACCAGCGCGGGATTCTCCGGCCCCTGGAACTGCTGCGCCGTTTGCAGCTCGACCAGCTTCGCCTGGAGCTGTGCCTGGAGGCCGGCGCGCAGCGACAGTTCCGACCCCAGCTGCGCCTCCGGCGCGGCGAGATTATTGGCCCTGCGGAAGGCGTTGAGCGCGGCTTCCGCCTGGGCCACGCGGCCGGCGGCCTCCTTGAAGCGCGCCTGCACGATGCCCCGCTTGCGCACCACGCGGTCGCGGCCCAGCGCGTTCAGCCGGTCGGTGATCGCCGCGACATAGGCCTGGCTCAGCGCCTGCGATTCCTCCGGGTCGTGGGTGCGTGCCTCCACCTCGATGATGCCCCCGGTCAGCGAATGCACGTCGACCTTGCGCGCCAGCGCCAGCCGCGCCTTGCGCGCCGAGCCATAGGCGGCCTCCAGCTTCAGCGCGCGGATGACGGTCTCGTCCACCTCCTCGCTGCGGGCGACGGCGAGATACAGGTCGATCGGCTGCTTGGCCCCGCCGAGCAGCGCGGCGAAGCCGCCGAGCTGCCCGCCCAGCGCGTTCATCATGGAACTGAGGCCGATACTGCCCGGATCCTGCGGCACGATCTTCGCGCGCGCGACATAGGGTTGCGGCACGATGCTCAGCACCGCCAGCAGCAGCGCGGCGGCGGCATAGGCCCGGCGCCGCACCCCCTGGTCGGCGATCCAGCCCCGGACTTGCGCGATCCGGCTCATTGCGTCAGCGCCGCGACCGAGGCCGCGCCCACGGTGGCGCCGAACAGGCTGCCGGTGATGTCGCGCAGCCGCGCCCAGAATTCGCCGCGATCGGCATCGACAGGCACGAACACCAGGTCGCCGGGCAGGGCGCGCGCACGCAGCGTCCGCCGCCCGTCCGACAATACGGTGCCGTTGGCGCGCACGACGAAGATCTCGCTCTTGTCGCCCAGCTTCTGGATGCCGCCGGCCGACCGCACCGCTTCCTCGATCGACATGCCTTCGCGATAGGCGAAGGAGGCGGGGCTGGCGACGGCACCGAACACGCCGACCGTGACCGGCCGCGTCGGCACATAAACGGCGTCGTTGTTCTCCACGATCAGGTCGCCGGGCAGCTGCGTCGCCGTGACGGGCAGGGGGAAGACCAGCCGGCCCGTCGGCTCGCGGCCCTTCAGCTGATCCACGACGGAACGGATCAGCGCCTGGTTGCCGCTGGAGGCGAGCTGGGCGCGGTTGACCGACACCAGCGGCTGGGTCGACAGCAGCAGCTCCATGTCCTTGAGCGCCCGGTCATAGCTCTGCTGCTGCTGGGCCTTGACGCTCTGGCGGGTGATGACGCTGGCATAGGGGAAGGCGTCGCCGGTCAGGCCGCCCGCGCGCGCCACCACATCGGCCAGCCGCGTGCCCGGTGCGACATAATAGCGGCCGGGCTTCGCCACCTCGCCGCTGATCGTCACCAGCACCGGCTGCTGCCCCACCGGGCGCGCGATGCCGATGTCGGACAGAATCCGGACGACATCGCCGCGATGCGCCACACGCTTCTGCGCGTCGGCGGGGGTCAGCTCCTGCCAGCCGCTTTCCCGCCGGCCGAGCGAATCGAACAGCATCACCCGGCTGCCGTCCGCCACGGTCGAGATGCCGCCGGCATAGCGGATCGCATCCTCCACCGTCTCACCCGCGCCAACCTCGAAGATCGCCTCCCGGTTCACGCTGCCGATCACCGCGACCTGCGCTCCTGCAGGGGTGATGTGGATGACGTCGCCATTCTGCAGCGCCGCGTCGCCGCTCTTGTCGCCGCGCAGCAGCAGGTCGTAGAGGTCGAAGTCGGAGACCAGCTTGCCGCCGCGCCGCAGCTGGATCGAGCGGAAGCTGCCGCCTTCGCTCGGCCCGCCGGCCGCCAGAACGGCGTTCACCAGCGTCGACAGGCTGGACACCGTATAGGCGCCCGGCCGTTGCGCGAAACCCGTCACATAGACGGTCAGCCCCTTGAGCCGGGCGACCGACACCTCCAGGTCGAAGCTGCGATACTGGCGCGTCACCTGCCGCGCGATGACGTCGTGGACATCGCCATAGCGTACGCCGCCCACCATGATCGCACCGACGCGGGGGACGAAGATCCGCCCCTCGCCATCGACGGTCAGCGTCAGGTTGGACGCCTGCACCGCGCCGGTCAGGCCAATGGCAAGCTGGTCGCCCGGATTGATGCGATAGTCGTCCGGCACCGTCACGGTGGACGGCGCAGTGAAGTCGCGCGCTTCGGGAACCAGCAATTCGGCGCCGAAGCGGCGCAGCGGCTTGCCCACGACGCCGGAGACATAGGCCTCGAATTCGCTCGGCGGTGCGGGCGGCACCGGCGGTTCGGTGCGCACGGGCGTGTCGGTCGCGGGCGGGGCCGGCCTTTGTGCGGCGCCATTGTCGATCACGGCGGGCTGGAAGGGCGCGGCCGCAGCCGGGCCGGGCACGGCCACCTCCGTCTGCGCGCGCGCTGCGGCTGCGGTCGCGTTGTCGGGCTGCGCCCCGGCACCGAGGGGAGAGGCTAGCTGCGCCCCGGCGGGCAGGGTCAGGCAGCCGAGCGCGAACGCGCCGCCGGCCAGGAGGATCGGTCGAAGGGAAGTCATGCGAAGAAGATATCCAATGGGCTCGGCAAGCGCTTCGAACAGCGCGGCGGCCGGCAGGGGAGGGCGCGGCGCGGCATCCGCCGCCAGTCCGCGCCCTTCCTTCAAGATCGGGAGGTCAGGCGGCGACGGACGTGATCGCGCCGGCCTGCGCCTTCGCCGCCCGCTCGCGCATCATGCCGATGCGCTTCAGATCCTCGTCGGCGATCTGCTGGTAATAGGCGCGCTTGTTCTCCAGCCAGGCAAGCTCGAATGCCACTGCATTGGCGATGCCGTCCTCGAAATCGGCCAGTTCCGCGGCGGCGCCGTCGAACACGATCTTGCGCGTCTCGAACCGGTCCAGACGCACCTTGCGGAACGAACGCAGCGCGGGGGCCGCCTCGGTAGCGACCGATCCGCCGACGACCAGGTCCAGATCGGCGCGGACGCAGGCCTCTGCGACCGTCAGCACCGCATCGCTGATCTGCGGATCGTTGATCGCGCCGCGCGGCAGGCCACGCGACAGGGTGAAATCGACCCGGCCGAAGACGATACCGTCCAGCCGCTCGCGCGCGATCGGCAGCATGGCATCGAGCGCCTCCAGCGTCGCCTGCGTCTCCAGGTTGAACAGGAACTGCGTGTCCGTGGGGCCGGTGCCATAGACCTTGTCGCGCGCATCGGCGAATTTGGAGAGCGCATAGGGCGTCTCGACCATCGGGGCGATGATATAGTCGACCCCGTAAAGGCGCGAGGCGAGCAGGTCCGAGACCGCTTCGCAGCCGCCGATCTTGAGCGCGACCTTCAGGTCGGCGCGGTGCGCCAGTTCCAGCAGGCGCAGCAATTCGTCGGGCCGCGTGCCTTCCGCCTCGAACTCGGCCTTGACCGCGACGACGCCATAATGGTCGCGCCCCTTCTTCAGCATATCGAGCATGCGCTTTTCAGTGGCGTTCATGGATATCCTCCCTCTCTGAATGATGGCGGGATGCCGTGTGGGATGAAGACGGCGCCGCTTCGCGCATCCCGTCTGCGGGTTTGAGAGGGGGGGCTGACAATGGCGCGAGGGTTACCAGGGGTGGGGAGCGGACGTCAGCTTTCATCCTCCCCTGG
>NZ_AUWY01000078.1 GCF_000447205.1 Sphingobium ummariense RL-3
CCCTCCACCACTTCGTGGTCCCCCTCCCCCTACAGGGGAGGATAGTATGTCCGCCTCTGGCCGTTAGCTGCCCCGTCCCCTACCCCGCCGCCGCGATCACCGGCCCGAACTTGGCGGCGGTGAGGCTGGCGCCACCCACCAGCCCGCCGTCCACGTCCGCAATCGCCATCAGGTCGGCGGCGTTGTCGCCGTTCATCGATCCGCCATAGAGGATACGCATCTTTTCCGCCTCGCTGCCGATCCGGGTCGCGAGCGCCGCCCGCAAGGCAGCGTGCATAGAGGCGACCGCCTCCATCGTGGGTATACGCCCGGTGCCGATCGCCCAGATCGGTTCATAGGCGATGGCGAGCCAGTCCGCCGCCGCGCCCTCGGGCAGCGAGGCGAGCAGTTGCGCCGACACCACCGCCTCCGCGCCGCCGGCGTCGCGCACCTCCAGGCTCTCGCCCACGCACAGGATCACCTTGAGCCCGGCGGCATGGGCCGCCGCCGCCTTGGCCGCCACCTCGGCGTCGGACTCGCCCTGCGCGTCGCGCCGCTCGCTATGGCCGACGATGACCCATTGCGCACCGGCTTCCGCCAGCATCTCCGCCGACAGGCAGCCGGTATGCGCGCCGCTGGCGTTCCAGTGATTGTCCTGCCCGCCGATGAAGGCCGCACCGCGCAGGGCATCGGCGGCCATGATGAGCGTGGCAGGCAGGCACAGCCCCACCTCGACCGCGGGATGCTCGGCCGCGATCCGCCCGATCGCCTCCACCTCGTCCAGATGGGCCCTCATCCCGTTCATCTTCCAATTGCCGACCACCAGCTTGCGCCTGCTCATCGTCCGTCATTCCCCTGTTATCGTTGCTGCACCCGGTCGCGATGAACGGCCTTCCCGCATTTGTCCAGCACCAGCGGGCCAAGCCGCACTTGCCGCCGGGTCGATCCGCCCTTAAAGCGGGCCGCCATTCAATCCGCTGTACCGGACCCGTCCATGCTCTCTGTCTTCCGCCGCCTCATCCGCTCCAAATTCGGCGCCCTGATCGCCATCCTGTTCCTGGGCGTGATCGCGGCCGCCTTCATCCTGGGCGACATCAGCAGCGGCGGCTTCGGCGGCGTGACCGGCAACCGCGAGACGGTGGCGAAGGTTGGCGGCGCGCGCCTGACGCTCAGCGAAGTGCAGGACCGGGCGCAGCGCGTGTTCGAAAACGCCCGCCGTTCCGACCCGGGCCTTCAGATCAGTGCCTTCTTCGCGCAGGGCGGCGTCCAGCAGATCTACGACCAGATGGTCGGCGCCCTGACGCTGAAGGAATATGCGAAGGACCAGGGCATCCATATCTCCAAGCGCCTGGTGGATGCGCAGATCGCCCAGATCCCCGCCTTCCAGGATGCTGCCGGCAATTTCAGCCAGGACAATTTCCGCCAGTTGCTGCTGCGCGAGCGCATCACCGAGCAGGCGCTGCGTGACGACATCAGCCGGGAAATCCTGCAGAAGCAGATGATGGCGCCGCTGGGCCTGGGTGTGAAGCTGTCCGACAGCCTGGCGCTGCCCTATGCCTCGCTGCTGCTCGAAGCGCGGCAGGGCACGATCGCGGCGATCCCGGCCGTCGCCTTCCTCGACGAGAAGGACCCGACCGACGCCCAGCTGGCCGACTATTACAAGCGCAACGCCGATCGCTTCACCATCCCGGAACAGCGCAAGATCCGCTACGCTGTGATCGACGGCGAGCGCTTCGCCCAGGCCGCACAGCCGACGGATGCGGAGATCGCGGCCTATTACAATCAGAACAAGGCCGCTTACGCCGCCAAGCAGACCCGCAGCTTCGAACAGCTGATCCTGCCGACCCAGGCCGCCGCCCAGGCGATCGCAGACCAGGTGAAGGGCGGCAAGTCGCTCGCCGCCGCCGCGCAGGGTGCCGGGCTGTCGGCATCGACGCTGACCGAGCAAAGCAAGCAGGCGCTGGCCGGCGCGACCTCCGCCGCCATTGCCGACGCCGCCTTCGCCGCGAAGCAGGGCGAACTGGTCGGGCCGCAGCGCGGCACGCTCGGCTGGGTGATCCTGCGCGTCACTGGCATCCAGGAGACGCCCGCCCGCGCGCTGGCCGCCGTGCGCGGCGAAATCGTCACCACCCTGCGCGCGCAGAAGGAAAAGCAGCTGCTGACCGACTTCACCGGCAAGATCGAGGACCAGATCGCCGATGGCGGCAGCTTCGAGGAAGTCGTGAAGGACAATGGCCTGGCGCTGGAGGTGACGCCGCCGCTGCTCGCCGCCGGCCGCCAGGTCGAGAATGTCGCCTACCAGCCGACGGCGGACGTGAAGGCGCTGCTCGCGCCCGTCTTCGCCATGAGCCAGGACGACGACGCACAGCTGGTCCCGATCGTCGCCGACAAGCGCTATGCGATCGCCGCGCCGGCCGAGATCATCGCCGCGGCCCCGCCCCCGCTCTCCAAGGTCAAGGCCGCGGTGGTGGCTCAGTACAAGCTCAACCAGGGCAATCTGAAGGCCAAGGCGCTCGCCGAACAGATCCAGGCGAAGGTCGCCAAGGGCACCAAGATGGCCGATGCGATCGCCGCCGCCGGCGTGAAGCTGCCCGCGCCGCAGGTGCTGGGTGGCCGCCGCGCCGACATCCTGCGTTCCGGCCAGCGCCCGCCCGCCGAGGTCGCCATGCTGTTCCAGATGGCCGCCAACAGCGTGAAGACGCTGCCGATCGGCAACGACCGGGGCTATTTCGTGGTGCAGCTGAACGCCATCAAGCGCGGCGATGCCGGCGGCGACAAGGCGCTGCTCGAACAGGTCCGCACCCAGCTCGGCGAGGTCGTCGGCCAGGAATATGGCCAGCAGTTCGAGCGCGCCGTCGAGAAGGAACTGAACGTCAAGCGCACGGCCGATGCCGCCGCCCGCGTGCAGGGGGCGCTGACCGCCGCCAACGGCAGCGGCCAATAAGATGGGCGACGCGACGGGGAGAGACGGCGTCGACAGCGCGCGCGCGGCCCTGGCGGCCGGCGAATCGGCGCTGGTCTGGCGCCGGCAGATCGCCGACACCGACACGCCGATCTCCGCCGCGCTCAAGCTGTTCGAGCCCGATCGCGGCGACTTCCTGCTGGAATCGGTGGAGGGCGGCGCGGTCCGCGGCCGCTACAGCCTGATCGGCCTTGCCCCCGACCTTGTCTTCCGCGCCGAGGGCACGACAGCGCAGATCAACCGCCAATGGGCGAGCGACCGTGAAGCTTTCCAGCCTGCTGGCACGGGCGCGCTCGACGCGCTGCGCGACCTGGTCGCCGAATGCCGCGCGCCGCTCGATCCCGCCCTGCCCCCGGCCCTCGCCTGCCTGGTCGGCTATTTCGGCTATGAGACGGTGGGGCTGGTGGAAAAGCTGCCCCGTCCCGCGCCCAACCCCATCGACCTGCCCGACATGCTGTTCGTGCGGCCCACGGTCATCCTGGTGTTCGACCGGCTGGCCGACGCGCTTTACCTCGTCGCGCCGGTGTGGAAAGGAAGCTTCGCCGATCCCGACAAGGCCATCGCCGCCGCGCTCGACCGCATCGACGCCGCCGCCGCCCGTCTTGCAGCGCCGATTCCGGCCCTGCCCGCTCCGGCTGAGATCGCCGATGTGGAGGTGACCCCGGTGCTGGCGCCCGGCCGCTATGGCGAGATGGTGAGCAAGGCGAAGGACTATATCGTCGCGGGCGACATCTTCCAGGTCGTGCTGGCGCAGCGCTTCACCAGCCCCTTCACCCTGCCGCCGATCGCGCTCTACCGCGCGCTGCGGCGGATCAATCCCTCGCCCTTCCTCTATTATCTGGACCTGCCCGGCTTCGCGCTGATCGGTTCGAGCCCCGAGATCCTGGTTCGCGCCCGCGATGGCGAGGTAACGATCCGCCCGATCGCCGGCACGCGTCCGCGCGGCAAGACGGCGGTCGAGGACGCCGCCAATCGCGAAAGCCTGCTGGCCGATCCCAAGGAGCGGGCCGAGCATCTGATGCTGCTCGACCTCGGCCGCAACGATGTCGGCCGCGTCGCCGCCGCCGGGACGGTCACAGTGACGGACAGCTATACCGTCGAATTCTACAGCCACGTCATGCACATCGTATCGAACGTGGTGGGCCGCCTGGCACCGGGCAAGGATGCGCTCGACGCCCTGTTCGCCGGCTTCCCCGCCGGCACCGTATCGGGCGCGCCCAAGGTCCGCGCTTGCGAGATCATCGCCGAGCTGGAGCCCGAGACGCGCGGCGCCTATGCCGGCGGGGTGGGTTATTTCGGGCCGGACGGCAATATGGACAGCTGCATCGTGCTGCGTACCGCGGTGCTGAAGGACGGGACCATGCACGTTCAGGCTGGCGCGGGCATCGTCGCCGACAGCGACCCCGCCTATGAGCAACGCGAATGCGAGGCGAAGAGCGGCGCCCTGCTCGCCGCCGCGCGCGAGGCCGTCGCCATCGCCCGGGGCTCAGGCTTCGGCCAATAGGCTGGGCGCGATCGCCGCCATCGCACGGGCGATGAACGAGTCCTTCTCTCCCACCGGCGCGACATAGTGCAGCGCCTCCCGCGCTGCACCCTGCCCGGCGAGCCGGGCGATCACCCAGGCGGCGAGATAGGGCGAGGCCAGGCACCCGCCTGCCGTCGCGACATTGCCATGCGCGACGAAGGGCGCGTCGATCACTTCCACCCCCGCCTCGATCACCCAGGGCTTGCTCGTCAGGTCCGTGCAGGCCGGAAGCCCGCCGATCAGCCCCAGCCGCGCCAGCAGCAGCGTGCCCGAGCATTGTGCTCCAATCAGTTGCCGTGCAGGATCGAGCGCGATCCGCGCCAGCATCGCCGGGTCCGCCGCCACCTCCCGCGTGCGGATGCCGCTGCCGATCAGGACCGCATCGGCCTCGCGCGCGAACTCCAGCGGGTTCTGCCGCTGCACGACCACGCCGTTCATCGACCGCACCTCCGGCGTGGGCGCGGCGATGTGCGCTTCCCAGCCACGGCTGCGCAGGCGGTTGAGGATGCCGGCAGCGACGAAGCTATCCAGCTCGTTGAAGCCGTCGAAGGTCAGGATCGCGATCTGCATGGGGCAGGCTTAGGAAATCGTCCGCCGCTGCGGCAGAGCCGCTTCGCCTCCGGCGGCCTGCCCGCAGAAGGATCTGCGGCCTAGCGGCAGGCCCGCCCGCCCATCGCGCCCCGCTCCGCCTGGTCGAGGTGCAGGTGGTCGCGATGCGCGGCGTTGTAGTCCGGCGAGAGCACGGTGGAAAACAGCCGGCACGCGCCGTCCCGCGCCTCGTGCAGGAAAGCCGCATCCTTGCCATCCCCCTTCCAGTCGCCGACGATGCTGATCCGGCGCCCGTCCGCCAGCACGAAGGCGGCGATGTCGATCGCGTCGGCGGTTGCGTGCTCGCTGAAATCCCCGCTGCTGCGCCCGTACATGCGGCGGCAGCTGTAGGAGCCGAAATGCTCGACCCGCTTCACCGGCTGGCCGAATATCCGCTGCGCGGCGGGCTGCACCACCTGCCATTCCCACAGCTTGAAGGCAGCGGCGACGGGGCAGGACGGCGCGACGGAAGCGGGAGACAGGGCGATAGCGCCTGCCCCGCTCTCCAGCCGCACGGCGTCGGAATAGGCGCAATGCCGTTCCCCGCCGGGCTTCATCACGACATAGGCGACGCCCGCCTGGTCCAGCAGAGCACGGCACTGGGAGGGCTCCCCGGTAAGCGCCGCCAGCTTGCGCCCGGTAAACAGTCCGATCGGTTCCGCCAGATCCAGCTCCGTCCAGGGCAGATCCTGCGGCCTCTGCCTGAGGACCGCATAGGAGATGAAGATCAGTGCGGCCAGTACCGCAAGGACCAGCGAACGACGGAGCAGGATGTGAAGGCGGCGCATGGCCTAACCACGCGAAACGGTGGCAATCGGTTCCGAACAGACGGGATAGCCCAGATGGGTCGGGATGCAGAGATGCGGCCGGCCGTCGCGCTGCTCGATCCATGGGCGAACCGCCTCCACCGGGGTCGACGCGGCATGGGCCGCCAGTTCGTCGAAACTGTTAAAGCCCGCCAGCCGTTCGAGATTACGGCGGGTAGGAAAGATGATGCGCCCTTCCCCCGCGTCGCAGCGCGCGATCGTGTCGGCCGCGCTGTACCAGAACAGCCGCACGGCCTCCGCTCCATCAGCGCTTGCCTCCTGCCCTTCGGGCATGCGCGCCAAATAGAAGCGGGTATCGTAGATCCGCTGCACCCGCTCTGCGTCGGCGGGGTGCCAGCGCGCGAAGGGAACCAGCTCGTCCAGCGCCAGCCCCAGGCCATGGCGCTCCAGCAGCATGCCCATGCTCTCTCCGGTCGACAGCGATGCCCGCAGGGACAGAGGCTGCGCGGCGTCCGTCAGGCCCTGGAGACCGATGCCCAACCCGCTCTCTTCCAGCGTCTCACGGATGGCGGCCACCCGAGCCGCAGCATCGTCTAGCGCCAGCTGTCCGGCGAAGCGTTCGGCCAGGGTCCAGTCCCCCTCTTCCACCGCACCGCCGGGAAAAACGAGCGCCCCCGCCGCGAACGCCATGGTCGCTGCACGCTCCATCATCAGGATATCGGGTGCCAGTCCAGGTCGATCCCGCACAACCACCACGGTCGCGGCCGGGCGGCCCGCGTCGCTCGCTTGCGTCATCGCCCCTTCCTAGGGGCAATCGCACGGCGGGCAACTGTAAAATCCGGAATGTTGGTGGAGCCGAGGGGGATCGAACCCCTGACCTCGTCATTGCGAACGACGCGCTCTCCCAGCTGAGCTACGGCCCCAACGGAGCGCTGCCTATAGGCGAGCGATTTGCGGCTGGCAACGCCCCCGATGTAATTTTTTGCGCGCTCCCAACGGGCCGGCCGCGGCGGAATCCGCGAGCGGCAAGATGGGGCACAGGCCGGATGTTACCCCTGCGAAACGCCCGGAACGATGGGCTCGATCACTCATTGGTGTGCTGACGGCGCCATTGCCGCGCCGCCGATGAAACGGATCAAGGAGAGTGACTATGGGTTACCAAGGCGGACGCCGCTACGGTGGCGATGATCGTTACTACGGCGATTGGGACCGCGGATCGGGCCGCAGCCGCGCGTCGCGGGACTGGCGCGACGACCGCGGCTACCGCTACGGCACGCGCGGGCAGTTCGGCGGTGGCGATTATCGCCGGGGACCGGACGGCTATGACCCGGAGGACCGCGGGTTCTTCGACCGCGCCGGCGACGAGATCCGCAGCTGGTTCGGCGATGAGGAGGCCGAACGTCGCCGCGAATATGACGAATATTACGATCGCCCCTATGGCGACCCGCGCGATCAGTCGAGCCGTATCGGATTCGCCTCCGCCGGCGGCAGGGGCTATCTGCCTGGGCGCGGCTATGCGCCCTACACGGGCGAACGCAGCGGCTTCGGCAGCGAGGATCATGGCAATCGCGTCCGCGCCTATGGACCGCAGCAGGATTATGGGGCGCACCATGACAGCAATTACCATGCATGGCGTCAGCAGCGGATCGACGAACTGGACCGCGACTATGCCGAGTATCAGCGCGAAAATCGCGACCGCTTCAACAGCGAGTTCGGCAGTTGGCGTACCCGCCGGAGCGAGCAGCGCCAGGCGATCCAGCAGGTGCGGGAGCATATGGAGGTGGTCGGCAGCGACGGCGAGCATGTCGGCACCGTCGACATGCTGCGCGGCGACCGCATCATCCTGACGAAAAGCGATGAAGATGCAGGGGGTGTGCACCACTCCATCCCGTCGAGCTGGATCAAGTCGGTCGATGCGACAAGGGTGACGCTGGAAAGGACGGCCGCCCAGGCGCAGGACGCCTGGCGCACGGAGCGAGAGCAGAGCGCGCTGTTTGGCGACCGGGACGAGGACCGCGACGGCTGGGCCGGCCAGGGCTATGCGAGCAGCAGCAGTTCGAGCTACGACAATCGGCGTCGCTGAACGCACGGCTTAAATGATGGAGAGGCCCGGCAGCAATGCCGGGCCTTTTCCATGTCCGCTTGCCTTCCTCCACCCAGCGACCCTAGTGCAGCGCATCCCTATGCCGAGTACGCCATGCCCACCATCCTGCTGCTGATCGCTTCCAACCTGTTCATGACCATCGCCTGGTACTGGCACCTGAAGGGCGGGATGGGAAAACCGATCCTGCTGGTCATCCTGATCAGCTGGGGCATCGCCCTGTTCGAATATTGCCTGGCGGTGCCTGCGAACCGGATAGGCTATGCCCATGGCTGGAGTGCGGGGCAGCTCAAGGTGGCGCAGGAGGCGATCGCGCTCGTGGTGTTCGGCGGCTTCATGGTGACGGTGCTGGGCGAGCCGCTGCACTGGCGCCATCTCGCGGCCTTCGCCTGCATCCTGGCGGCCGTGGGCTTCCTGTTCGTCGGACGAAGCTGAGGCCGCCTCAGGGGAGCAGAAGGCTCGAATCCCCGTAGCTGTAGAAGCGGTAGCCCTGGGCAATCGCATGGGCATAGGCTGCGTGCATCCGCTCCAGCCCCATCAGCGCCGATACCAGCATGAACAGCGTCGATTTGGGCAGATGGAAATTCGTCATCAGCCCGTCCACCGCGCGGAACCGATAGCCCGGCGTGATGAAGATACGCGTTTCGTCGGCGAAAGGCCGGATGATGCCGCTTTCGTCCGCCGCGCTTTCAAGCAAGCGGAGCGAGGTTGTGCCAACCGCGATCAACCGGCCGCCTGAAGCGCGAACGGCGTTGAGGCGATCGGCGGTGGCCGCGTCGATGCGGCCCCATTCGGCATGCATCCTGTGATCATCGGTATCATCCGCCTTCACCGGCAGGAAGGTGCCGGCTCCGACATGCAGGGTCAGCGTTTCCGATCCGATGCCGGCAGCTACCAGACGGGCCATCAGTTCCGGCGTGAAATGGAGGGCGGCGGTGGGCGCGGCGACCGCGCCGTCCTCCCGCGCGAACATGGTCTGATAATCGCTGCGGTCGCGCTCATCGGTGGGGCGCTTGCTGGCGATATAGGGGGGCAGCGGCATCCGGCCGGCCCGTTCCAGAAGCAGCTCGACCGGCTCGTCGCCCTCGAAATCCAGCGTCACACAGCCGTCCTCGTCCCGGGGCCCGGCGATGGCGGTGACATCAGCACCGAAATCGATCCGGTCCCCTTCCCGCACCCGCTTCGCGTTGCGCAGGAAGGCCTGCCACTGGCGCAGCCCCAGCCGCTTGTGCAGCGTCGCGCCGATCCGCGCCTCGCCCCGCATCCCTTCCAGCTGCGCGGGAATGACCCGAGTATCGTTGAAGACCAGCACGTCCCCCCGCCGGAGCAGCGACGGCAGGTCGCGCACCGTCCGGTCCTGGAACGGCCGGTCGCCGTCCACCAGAAGCATCCGCGCCGAATCGCGCGGCGACGCCGGTCGAAGGGCTATGCGATCAGGCGGCAGGTCGAAATCGAACAGGTCTATGCGCATGGCAACGGCCGCGGCGCGGCGCTTACTGGGCCGGCGGCGTCGACGGGGCGGACGGCAGGATCGACGGCGCGGGCGGCGCGGACGGGCCGGGAACAGGCGCCGTCACTGGCGGCTTGCCATCGCTCTCGATCGAAGCCTGGAGGATCGTCGTCGGGTTGGCCGGAGGCTCGCCCGTGGCGATGGCATCGACATATTGCATGCCTTCGATAACGCGCCCGAAGACGGTGTATTTCTTGTCGAGTTGCATGCGCGGCAGCAGAACGATGAAGAACTGGCTGTTGGCGCTGTCCTCGCTCTGCGCGCGGGCCATGGAAACGGCACCGCGCACATGGGGCAGCCAGTTGAATTCCGCCTTGAGGTCAGGCAGCTGCGACCCGCCCGTGCCGTCGCCCTTCGGGTCGCCGCCCTGCGCCATGAAGCCGGGGATGACGCGGTGGAACTTCAGGCCGTTGTAGAAGCCCTGCCGGGTCAGCTCCTTGATCCGCTCGACATGGCCCGGCGCGACATCGGGACGCAGCTGGATGCGAACACGGCCGCCGCTCGACAGGTCAAGATCCCAGATGTTCTGCGGGTCGGCGGGCACGGTGGCCGGCGGCAGCTGCGGCGTCAGCTGCGTTCCCAGCTGCTTGGCGTTCTGCTCGGCGCGCATAGCGGCCTCCGCCTTCTTCATCTCCTCGGCATTGTTGCCGCCGCCACCGCCGCCCTGGGCCAGCGCGGCACCGATCGAGGCATAAGCCGCCAGGCCGATCGCGACGGTCTTGAGCGCTGAACGCAAACGCATGAATCCCTAATCCCTATATCCGCCGGTAAAGGCCACGCAGCCCTGATAGCGCGCTCTCTAGGATGTGCAACTGAACGCAGCCTGAGCGCGTCAGACGGCGCCCTTGCGCCCCAGCGCAGCCACTCGCGCCTCCACCTCTTCGCGGACCGTGGGGCCGACGAACTTGTGGATCGGCCCGCCGTAGAGCGCGATTTCCTTGACCAGGCGCGACGCGATCGGCTGCAGCGACACGTCGGCCATCAGGAAAACGGTTTCGACCCGGCTGTTGATCTGCTGGTTCATGCCCGCCATCTGATATTCATATTCGAAGTCAGCAACGGCGCGCAGGCCGCGGATGATGACGCTGGCGCCCTGCGACTCGGCGAAGTCCATCAGCAGCGAGTTGAAGCCCGTGACGACGATCTCCGTATCGATCCCGGCGCATTCGCGGCGCACCATCTCCAGCCGCTCCTCGTCGGAGAACATCGGCGACTTGGCGATATTGGTGGTGACGCCTATGACCAGCTTGTCGACCAGCTTCGCGCCCCGGCGGATGATGTCCATGTGCCCCAGGGTGATGGGGTCGAACGTGCCGGGATAGACGCCAACGCGCTGCTTGCTCATCGTCTATCGATCCCTTTCCACGATATAGTCGGCGATCGCGCGCAGCAGATCGGCCTCCGCGCCGAAGCCGTGCAGATGCGCCTTGGACTGCGCCACCAACAGCGCCGCCTGCTCCCGGGCGCGATCCACGCCCAGCAGGGAAACGAAGGTTTCCTTTCCCGCGGCCATGTCCTTGCCCAGCGCCTTGCCCGCCAGCACCGGATCGCCTTCCACGTCGAGCAGGTCGTCCGCGATCTGGAAGGCAAGGCCGATATCGCGGGCATAGCCGTGCAGGCCCCGCCGTCCTTCCGGCGCCAGCCGCGCCACGATGGCCGCAGCGTCGATGCAGAAGCTGATCAGCGCCCCGGTCTTGAGCGTCTGGAGCCGGGTGACGGTTGCAAGGTCGAAGCGCGCGTTTTCCGCTTCCAGATCCATCATCTGGCCCCCTGCCATGCCCGCAGGACCGCTGGCGCGCGCGAGCGCCGTCACCAGTTCCACCCGCACGAAGGGATCGGGATGGGTCTCCTCGTTCGCCAGAATCTCGAACGCCAGATCGTGCAGGCAGTCGCCCGCCAGGATCGCGGTAGCCTCGTCGAAAGCCTTGTGCGTCGTGAGCTTGCCGCGCCGCATATCGTCATCATCCATCGCCGGCAGGTCGTCATGCACCAGCGAGTAGACGTGGATGCATTCCACCGCGAGCCCCACCCGGAGCGCACAGTCGCGCGAGATGTTGAACAGGTCGCATGTCGCCTGCACCAGCAGCGGACGCAACCGCTTCCCACCGCCGATGGCCGCGTAGCGCATCGCTTCATAGAGCCGCCTTCGCGGATCGTCGGGCAGCGGCAGAAGCCTGTCGAACGCCTTGTCGATCTCTGCCGCGACGGCGCTTGCACGCGCCTTTACCAGCGCCCCCGCGCCCCCGGCCATGACATCAGTCCGCGCCGAAGGGCTGGGCGCCGGTGACGGCGCCGCTCTGGTCCAGGGTGAGCTTCTGGATGCGCGCCTCGGCGGCCTGGAGCCTTTCCATGCACTGGCGGCGCAACGCTTCGCCTTGGGCATAAAGCGAAATGGATTCGTCGAGCGGCACGTCTCCGCTTTCCAGCCGCCGGACGATCGTTTCCAGCGCGCGCAGAGCGTCCTCGAACGACATCTGCGTCAAATCCTGCTGCGGTATGGTGCTGTCCTCGGCCATGCGCCTGCATTGACCCTGGCCGGGCGAACGGTCAAGCGGCTTGTCGTGCCCGCCCGCCTGTTCTTTTCGTGCCCGTTACGGAAAAAGCGATTTTGGCCATCGTCACCATAGTGTCATGACGCCGTTGCACTCGGCTGGCGGAATTTGCGCAGTTTTGCGTTGACGCATATTGTTGCGAGTGCACATAAAGGATCGCTATGAAACAGTATCTCCCCCTCGCTGCCATTGCAGCCCTCGGCCTGCTTTCGGCCTGCAACAACAACGACCAGCCCGAAGTCGTCGGCGGTCCCGCCGATCCGATGGCAGAGCAGCTCAAGAACGCCGCGCCGGTCGAGCTCCCCCCCTCGGTCAAGGTCAGCCGCCAGTATCGCTGCAAGGACAACAGCCTGCTGTTCGTCGACTTCATGAGCGACGACAAGACGGCGATCGTGCGCACTACGAAGGAAGGTTCGCCGACCAAGCTGACCGCGCCCGAGGCCGGCCAGCCGTTCAAGGCCGACGGTGGCTACGAAGTCAGCGGCAGCGGCACCGAAGTCACCGCCGCCTTTGCCGGCAAGGCTGCGCAGAGCTGCCACGTCTGATCCTGGGCTACTTTAATTCCCATGGCATGGCCGGTCCCGCCGGGACCGGCCATTTTTGTTGGGGAGCAGCGCCTGCCAGGAGAGCCCTTGCCCTTCCCTGCTCGCCAGGAAGCCGGCGGCCTGCCTACTTTTCCGGCTGAACCAGCCTCAGCGGCCTCTCGCCGAGCGGCACGCCCGTATGCCGGTCGATCACGACAGGATCGATCGGCAGACCCGTTTCGACATCCTCCACGCGGCTCATCGGCAGTCCGCCGCCGCAATGGCGCGCCGACCAGCCGGCGAGCGCATGGAGGATCGGCAGAAAGTCTCGCCCCGCCTGCGTGAGCACATATTCGTCCCGCGGCGGTCGCTCGCAATAGCGCCGCTTTTCCAGCAAGCCATCCCGCGTCAGCGCACGCAACCGCCGCGTCAGGATGTTGGGCGCCACGCCCAAGCTGAGGCGAAACTGCTCGAATCGAGTCATTCCCCGCCCCGCATCCCGCAAGATCATCAGGCTCCATATGTCCCCTGCCCGAGCGGCCGCGCGACCGATGGGGCATTGCCCGGAAAAATATTCTTCGTTGTCCATTGCACAAAGATAGCGACTCACTATTTTTTTGCAAGTGACTCGATGAACGGGTCTTTGAAAGCGGAGAAGCAAGATGAAGAACGCAACTGCAGAGGGGACCGCCCTCATCACCGGCGCATCGAGCGGAATCGGCGCGACCTATGCCGATCGGCTGGCCGAGCGCGGATATGACCTGGTTCTGGTAGCGCGCGACGCGACGCGCATGGAAGCGCTGGCGCAGCGGCTGGCGGCCGACCATGGCGTGAAGGTGGACGTGCT
Source organism: Sphingobium ummariense RL-3 (assembly GCF_000447205.1). GTDB lineage: Bacteria > Pseudomonadota > Alphaproteobacteria > Sphingomonadales > Sphingomonadaceae > Sphingobium > Sphingobium ummariense. The sequence continues at coordinate 13,356 of NZ_AUWY01000078.1, forward strand.
GCCCGCCGATCTCACCGATCGCGCCCAACTCGACAGCGTGATCGCCCGGCTGGAAAGCGACGCGTCGATCTCACTTCTCGTCAACAACGCCGGCATGTCGCTGCACGGCGGGCTGCTGGACAATGACACGGCAGCGATTGACCGCATCCTGTCTCTCAACATCACCGCGCCCTCGCTGCTCGCGCGGGCAGCCGGCAACGCCTTTGCGGCACGCGGCGCGGGCGCCATCGTCAACATCGCCTCGGTGCTCGCGCTGGCGCCAGAGATGTTCGACGGCGTCTACAGCGGCACCAAGGCCTATCTGTTGAACCTGTCCCTGTCGCTGGCGAACCAGCTGCGCGACCGTGGCGTCCATGTCCAGGCGGTGCTGCCCGGCGCAACCCGCACCGAGATCTGGGAGCGCTCAGGCAAAGATGTCGACGCCTTTCCCGATGGTTTCGTGATGGAGGTTGGCGACTTGGTCGATGCCGCTCTGGTGGGTTTCGACCGGCAGGAGGGAGTCACCATTCCGCCGCTCGCTGACGAGGCGCTCTATCTGGCCTATGATGCGGCGCGGGTCGCGCTGCACCCGCATTTGTCGCGCAATCAGGTCGCCGACCGTTATCTGGAGCCCATCTCCGCCTGACCACGCGATGCGCCGCTTCGTCCTTCGGCGGAGCGGCGACGCGCAACATGGTTGTGCCCTTCGCGCCACCCGTCTAAAGGCGCGCTCATGTCGAGCAGCGCCCCCCAGATCACCCCGGAAACCGTCGCCGAACACGGCCTCTCCCCGGAAGAATATGACCGCGTCCTCAAGGCCCTGGGGCGCGAGCCCAACCTGACGGAACTCGGCATCTTCTCGGTCATGTGGTCAGAGCATTGCAGCTACAAGTCGAGCCGCATCCACCTGAAAAAGCTGCCCACCACCGGCCCGCAGGTCATCTGCGGCCCGGGCGAAAATGCGGGCGTAGTCGACATCGGCGACGGTCAGGCAGCGATCTTCAAGATGGAGAGCCACAACCACCCGAGCTACATCGAACCCTATCAGGGTGCGGCGACCGGCGTGGGCGGCATCCTGCGCGACGTGTTCACCATGGGCGCGCGCCCTGTGGCGAACATGAACGCGCTGCGCTTCGGCCGCCCCGACCATCCGAAGATGAAGCACCTCATCAGCGGCGTGGTGCATGGCATCGGCGGCTATGGCAATTGCGTTGGGGTGCCGACGGTGGGCGGAGAAGTGAACTTCCACCCCGCCTATGACGGCAACATCCTGGTCAACGCGATGACCGTAGGCGTCGCGGACACCGACAAGATCTTCTATTCGGCGGCCTCAGGCGTCGGCAATCCGATCGTCTATGTGGGATCCAAGACCGGACGCGACGGCATCCACGGCGCGACGATGGCGAGCGCGGATTTCGGCGAGGATTCGGAGGAAAAGCGCCCCACCGTTCAGGTCGGCGATCCCTTCACCGAGAAGCTGCTGATCGAGGCCTGCCTCGAACTCATGGCCTCGGACGCGATCGTCGCGATCCAGGATATGGGCGCCGCGGGCCTTACTTCTTCCAGCGTCGAGATGGCGTCGAAGGGCGGCGTCGGCATCCGGCTCGACATGGACAAGGTTCCGCAGCGCGAGGCCGGCATGACCGCCTATGAGATGATGCTCTCGGAAAGCCAGGAGCGCATGCTGATGGTGCTCCAGCCGGGCAAGGAAGCCTTTGCCGAGGCGATCTTCCGCAAGTGGGAACTGGACTTCGCGGTGATCGGCGAGGTGACCGATACCGGCCGCATGGTGCTGGTCCACAAGGGGGAGACGGTGTGCGACATCCCGCTCGCGCCGCTGGCGGACGACGCGCCGCTCTATGACCGGCCGGCGTTGCCGCGCGAGGACTATAAGGCATGGGCAGCCGTCAAGCCGCTGGGCGAGCTGCCGGAAAGCGCCGACATCGGCGCCGACCTGCTGGCGCTGATGGGATCGCCCGACATCGCCAGCCGCCGCTGGATCTGGGAACAGTACGACCATATGGTTGGCGCCGACACGGTGCAGCGCCCCGGCGGCGATGCGGCAGTGGTGCGCGTGCACGGGACGCAGAAGGGCATCGCGATCAGCACCGATTGCACACCGCGCTACTGCTATGCCGATCCCTATGAGGGCGGCAAGCAGGCGATTGCCGAATGCTATCGCAATCTGAGCGCCGTCGGCGCGACCCCGCTCGCCGTCACCAACTGCCTCAACTTCGCCAACCCGCAGCGGCCGGAGATCATGGCGCAGCTGACCGGCTGCCTGGAGGGCATGGGCGACGCCTGCCGGGCACTGGACTTCCCGATCGTAAGCGGCAACGTCTCGCTCTACAATGAATCCAAGGCGACCGGCGGCGGCTCCGCCATCCTGCCCACGCCCGCGATCGGCGGCATCGGGCTGCTCCCGAACATCGACATCATGGCGACGGTGGCGTTCAAGGCCGAAGCGGAGGACATCGTCCTGATCGGCGACACCGCCGGCCATCTGGGCCAGTCGATCTGGCTGCGCGAGATTCACGGCCGCGAAGACGGCGACGCTCCGGCGGTCGATCTGGCCGGCGAGCGGCAGGCCGCTGAACTGGTCCGCGCGCTGGTGGCGGCGGGCGAAGTCACCGCCGTGCACGACATATCCGACGGCGGCCTGCTCGTGACGGTCGCCGAAATGGCGCTCGCCGGCAGGATCGGCGCCACCATTGCACCTGACTGGGCAAGCGAGACGCCGCTGAGCGCCCAGATGTTCGGCGAGGACCAGGGCCGTTATGTCGTGACCGGCCATGCCGAAACCATCCTGGCCCGGGCCGAGGCCGCCGGCGTCCCGGCAACCCGCATCGGCGCCACCGGCGGCGATGCCGTGGCAGTGGGCGACGCGGAGGAGAATATCGGCTGGGCCACGCTGCACGATTTGCGGGCGGCGCATGAAGGCTTCTTCCCGAAGCTGATGGACGCGGAGCTGTAGCCAACTCGCGCACCGGCGGGACAAACGCCCCGAAATCTGGCATGATCGCCCCCGGACGACAGGGGAGATGCAGGTAATGCGCGATAGGATCATCCAGGCGGCGTTGATCGCAGGGACGCTCGACATCCTTTCCGCCTTCCTGTTCGCCGGGATGGCGGACATGGGGCCCGTCGCCGTGCTGCAGTTCGTGGCGAGCGGCCCCTTCGGCGACGGCGCGAAGGGTGATCCCGCCTGGTTCTGGGCAACCATAGGCCTGGCCGTACATTTCGCGATCATGGCCTGCATGGCGGCCGCCTACATGGCCGTGGCGCGACAGGTGCCCGCGCTGCGGCAGCATTCGATAGCCGCCGGCCTGTTCTACGGCCTGCTGCTCTGGCTGGTCATGTACTGGATCATCCAGCCGCTACGCTGGCCGGAACTCTGGCTACCCGACATCTATGCCGGCCGCACCTTTGGCCGGATCGCCTGGGGCGTCGGCAACCAGATCTTCTCGCACTGCATCCTGGTCGGCCTGCCGATCGCCTGGATCGCGGCGCGCCACCCCGGTCAGACGCGCGCATGACCGCCGGCTATTCCGGCACACCGCTGGCGAAGAAGCTATCGCTCAAGCCGGGCCAGCGCGCCTGGTGGGACGGCATACCCGGAAGCGTGGCGAAGGAGATCGGCGACAGCGGCGTCGTGCTCCTGCCGCTGCCGGAGCCGCCGATCGATGCCGGCCATATCTTCGTTACCCACCGCGCGGACATGGAGGCGAAGATCGTCATGCTTCGGCCGCTGCTGGCGCCGACGGGCTTCCTGTGGGTTAGCTGGCCCAAAAAGGCGTCGAAAGTGCAAACCGACATCAGCGAGGATGTCATCCGCGCGACGATCCTGCCCACGACCGACCTGGTCGACGTCAAGGTCTGCGCCGTCGATGCGGTCTGGTCGGGGCTGAAGCTGATGATTCGCAAGGCGGCACGTCAAGCGCCCAGCGTCACCCGACCGAACAGGATCTGATAGGCGTCATTGCCTCCGACCGCCTCGAAACTCGCCATCACCCGGCGCAGGTTACTCGGACTCAGCGGGCTACGCCCCTCGCCCGGCACGACCGCCCCGATTCCCTTGAGATGGGCGAGCAAGCCCCACGCGCCCGCGCACTCCAGCGCCAGCGTCTCGCCGAAGGCGAAGGCATCGCCGTATCCCGCCAGTATAGCGAGAAGATCGTCCAGTGTCGGATAGACGGGCACGCCCGCCGAGAATCCGCAGGCTTCATGCGCCGCCCGCCACCGCGCGAAGCTGTCGCGCCCCATGGTCGAGAAGATCAGGCTTCCGCCCGGCCGCAACAGCCCGACCAGGCGCCCGATCGCGCCTTCCAGATCGTCGAACCACTGGAAGGTCAGGCTGGACAGGATCAGGTCGAACCATGCGCCGGCAAAGGCCGGCACCTCGCCGTCCATGGCCAGGAAGGTGCCCGCCACCCGGCCATCGGAGGATGCCTTCGCCAGCATAGCGGGAGAAATATCCGTTACCACCAGTTCCGCACCCGGCCAGCGCGCAGGGATGTCACGCGTCAGGAAGCCGGTGCCGCAGCCGATCTCCAATATCCGGGTCACCCCGTCCGGCTTCTGCCGCTGCGCCAGATCGGCGACCATCCGCGCCGCCAGCCGCTGCGGCCCGGCATGATCGTCATAGCGGTCGGCCGCCGCGCCGAAGGCGTCGCTTATCCGTTGCTTGCGGCGGCTGTTCATGGCTAGGCCCATTGGCAGAGCGCCTGCCGCTTGACCAGATGGATCGAGGACCCCGCCTTATCATGATCGCCGCCGCGTCGCCCCGCATCCCCGCCATGGACGTGCTGCGCGGCTGTGCCGTCATGGGCATCCTCTGGATGAACATCACCGCATTTGCGCTACCGCAAATGGCCTATTTCAACCCCGCCGTAGCCGGGACGCCGCAGACGGGCGACATCCTGTTCTGGCTGTCGAGCTTCCTCTTCTTCGACGGCAAGATGCGGGGGCTCTTCGCGATGCTGTTCGGCGCTTCGATGCTGCTGCTGATCGACCGGGAGGAGATGGCGGGGCGCAGCGGCCGGCGTGCGCAGGTGGTCCGCAGCGCCTGGCTGTTTCTGATCGGCCTCGCCCATCATGTCCTCCTCTGGTGGGGCGACATCCTGATGCTCTATGCCATTGTCGGCCTCGCCGCGCTGCTGTTCGTCCGGCAGGAACCGACGGCGCTGGTCAAGATGGCCTTCCTCCTCTTCCTGCTGCATTTCCTGCTGTGCGCCGCCTTCATCGGTAGCCTTTACGCCTGGTCGCATGCCGCGGCCGCTCCGGGGGCGGATGCCGCGCTGCGCGACGGGTTCCAGGCGTTCATCGCGCCGCTCTCCGGCCCCGGCAGCGGCGCCACACAAATGGAGATCGCCACCTATCGCGGCGACATCGGCGGTATCATCGCGTATCATCTTGCCGGCTTTCCCGGCGAATGGTTCTGGAGCTTTTCCTTCACCGCGCTCGAAGCGCTGGGCTTCATGCTGCTGGGCATGGCGATGCTGAAGGGCGGGTTCCTGATCGGCCGCTGGGACGCGGAGCAATATCGCCGCACCGCGCGCCACTGCTTCCTGATCGGTTTGCCACCGATGGCCGCGCTAGCCGCCTGGGTCGTCCTGGGGGGCTTCGCGCCGCTGCCGGCCTTCGGTAGCGCACTGGCCTGGTCGTTCCCGTTCCGAATTCCCCTCTCTGTCGGCTGGGCCGCGCTGATCCTCTGGCTGCTTTCCCGCCATGCACAGCGGCCCATCGTCGACCGGATCGCCGCGGCCGGCCGGATGGCGCTCAGCAACTATCTGGGCACCAGTCTCCTCATGACCGCGATCTTCTACGGCTGGGGGCTTGGCCTTTTCGCCCAGGTGCGGCCGGCGCTGTTGCTGCCATTCGTCCTTGGCGCATGGGCGATCATGCTGCTGTGGTCACCGCTGTGGCTCGCGCACTTCCGCATGGGGCCGATGGAATGGGTCTGGCGCAGCTTCATGCACCTTAAACCGCAAAAGATTCGCAAAAACAATTGAGAGCTATTGCGACCTGTTATCAGTTACGCTATCTCCCGTGGCGAGGAGAGCTTCATGGTTGTCTGCGTCTGCAATGCGATAAGGGAACGAGACCTGAAGGACGCGGTGCGCAACGGCGCCGATACGCCCTGCAGCGCCTATGCCCGGTTCGGGCGCCGCCCCAAATGTGGACAGTGCGTTCCTTTCGCCCGCAGCATCATCGCCGCCGAGCGCGCCTCCGTCTGACGATTGCAAATCAAACGCGACAAGCGATCGCGAACATTTCGCAATAACTTAAAATAATGACCGGATTCGCAAGGATTTTTTCCTTAACATCGATCGATCCGGCCGTATAATGCCCGGCATTCCACCAATAGCCGGAGCATAGGCCATGAAGGGCGATCCCAAGGTCATCGATTATCTCAACGAAGTGCTCAAGAACGAGCTCACCGCGATCAACCAATATTTCCTGCATTATCGCATGCTCAACCACTGGGGCATCAAGAAGCTCGCCAAGTTCGAATATGACGAGTCGATTGACGAGATGAAGCATGCCGACAAGGTGGCGGAGCGCATTCTGTTTCTTGACGGCCTGCCCAATTTTCAACTGCTCGGCCGGCTGAAGATCGGCGAGACGGTGGAGGAAATCCTGAAGGCCGACCTGGACCTGGAATATGAAGCGCTGCCCGCGCTGAAGGACGGCATAGCCTATTGCGAGACGGTGCGGGACTATGTGAGCCGCGACCTGCTCCAATATATCCTCGAAAGCGAGGAAGAGCATATCGACACGCTGGAAACCCAGTTCGAAATGATCGAGCGCATGGGCGTCCAGAACTATATCCAGCTTCAGAGCGAGCCGGCCGAGGGCTGAGCCTGCCGCGGGCCGGCATCCGGCGCCGGCCCCCTTCCCGCTAGATCAGCGCATCCAGCAATCCGATCAGCGGCAGGTCCGCCGGCGGCATGTCCAGCGCATACATCTGCGCGGGCCGGACCCATTTGAGCGCGGTCGCATGCCGCGCCTCGGGAATCCCTTCCCACTTGCGGCAGACATAGAGCAGCAGAAGCAGGTGCCGCTCGCCCAGCGCCTCGCTGGCGAAGGTCGCGGGCGCGAGGCAGCTCGCATGGGTGCGAATCCCCAGTTCCTCCTCCAGCTCGCGAATCAGCGCCAACTCAGGCGTTTCGCCCGGTTCGATCTTGCCGCCTGGAAACTCCCACAATCCGGCCATCGGCTTCCCGGGCGGGCGCTGCTGCAACAGCACGCGCCCGTCGGGATCGATCAGCGCGACGGCGACAACCAGCAAGGGAGAAAAACTGTGCATATCGGTCCGAAGAAAGGGCTTTGTTAACTGCGGCTCTTTTACAGGTCTTGCGGGGACTGTCTTTAGCGAACTGGGGATCCGATGCGCGTGCTGCTCGACATCTTGGCCAGATGCGGCCTCCTGCGGTGCGAGCGGGGCGCCACCGCGGTCGAATATGCCCTTATCATCGCCATGATCGTGCTCGCCATGGTCGCTGCGCTGACGAGCGTCGCCAACAAGACCACCGGAATGTGGAACAACGTCTCGAACGAGGTTCTCGCCCATTAACCATGAAAATCTGACAGTGCGGATGCGCGGTTAAGTCTTTTTCAACCGGGCCAGATTAATCCGGTGCTCGCTGACCTTAGACATCCAAGCGGGGCGGCCGGGTAGTAGAATGTTAGTCAAGGAGACATCACATGCAGTTCATCCGTAAGATGCTGAAGAACAACAAGGGCGCGACCGCCATCGAATACGGGCTGATCGCGGCCCTGATCGCCGTCGCCGCCATCAGCGCGATGACCAGCCTGGGCACCAAGCTGGGCAGCACCTTCAACAACGTTGGTGGCAACCTGAAGTAATCGCCCGCGAGGGACGAATGGAAGGGCGACGGACGCAAGTCTGCCGCCCTTTTCTTTTGGCGCACCGAAGCCGGGCAATCCTACCAGCTTACGACCTTCACCTTCTGCCCCGGCCGCAGGACTGACTGTTGCGACAGGGCATTGATGGTCAGGAAACGATCCAGCTGATTATCGGTATAGGCCATCTGACGGGCCAGCGACTGAACGGTGTCGCCCCCCTTTACAGTCACCACCCGAACGCGGCGCGGCTTGATGGCGGCGGCCTCCTGGGCCGACAGCCGCTGCACCGACTGCACCATCGGCGTGAAGGGGCCGATGCCGCTCCCCGCCGGCGTCAGCAGCAGGAAATGATAGGCCCGTCCACCGCCGAAATCATAGGCGAAGACGGTCGCATCCACCTGTTGCGACTGGGTGCTGGCGCGCACCGTCCGCCAGGCAGCCGGCAGGCCGTTGACGGTGGTGCGGTTGATCTGTCCCTCCGGAACCCGACCGCCCTCGCCGGCCAGTCCCGCCAGTACCGAATCGACATAGGCGGAGAGGTCGCCGGCATAACGGGCGGCGCCGAACTGCGCCTGTCCGCCCGATCCGGTGACGGACACGGCGTCGGTGCCGTTTTCCATCCCGAAGCCGTTTGGCGCGGTGAAGGTCAGCCGCAGATCCGGGTGGCGGAAGCGGTTGCCCTCGATCACGCCCTGCTTGGGGTCATCGCCATAGAGTACCCCGTCCAGCGCCGCCAGGAAGGCTTCGCGATTGCGCACCGTGCTGGTCGCGCGAGTCGCCGTCGCCTGCCGGGCTGCGCGGGTCACGCGCGATGCCGGGTCGGGGTGCGTACTCGCCCATTCGGGCATGGATCGCGCGCTCCCCGCAACCCTGGCGTCGAGGCTGCTCTGGGCCGCCAACGAGGCGAGCATGTCCGACAGCGCCCGCGGGTCATAGCCGCCTGAGGCCAGATAGCGGATGCCGAGATCGTCAGCCTCATATTCCTGGGTGCGGGAGAATTTGAGCGTCAGCAGCTGAGTGCCGGTGCCGATGCCCTTCTGAAGCAGTCCGGCAAAGCCCGAATCGCCGAGCAGCGCGCCGGTCAGCACCTGCAGCAGTGCGCCGCCGATCGCGTTGCGCTGCGCGGCCTGCTGCCGCCGCTGCCCGTGCTGGGCAGCGACATGGCCGACCTCATGGCCCAGCACGCCGGCCAGTTCCGCCTCGTCATTCATCAGGGCCATCAACTGGCGCGTGACATAGACATAGCCGCCTGGAATGGCGAAGGCATTGTTCACAGGCGAATTGAGCAAGGTGACGGTGAAGTCGCTCTGCGCGTTGGACAGGCCCGACTGCACGGCTATCCGCCGCCCCACCCCTTCGACATAGCGGGCCTGGGACCCGGCATAGGCGCCCCCAAACTCCGCAAGCAGTTCAGGATGCTGCTTCGCTCCAGCAGCCTTGTCCTGCGCGCTGATCGAAGAAACCGTGCGAATCGCGCGTTGCTGCCCTAGCACGGAAGGCGCGGCAGCCAGGGTCATCAACGCCGCGCCTACGCCAGACAGGAAAATCGCTCGCCTCATCCTTCCTCCCCAAAGCATTGCTGTTACCGTACCGTAACGAGCTCCGGAAGAATCCGTTCCCTTCAGGCGCCGATGGCCAGGAACTTGTCGGCGCGCCCCTGCCGCAGGGCGTCCGGGCTGAGGCCCGCGAGCGAATCAAGTTCCTCGCCGATCGCTGCGCCCAGGCTGGCAATCGCCTGCACCGGCTCACGATGGGCACCGCCCACCGGTTCGGGCACGATCCGGTCGATGACGCCCAGGCTCTTGAGATGCTGCGCTGTCACCTGCATGGCCGTGGCCGCCTCGCTCGCCTTGTCAGCGGTGCGCCACAGGATGGAGGCGCAGCCTTCGGGCGAGATCACGGAATAAACCGCATGCTCGAACATCAGCACGCGGTTTGCGGCCGCGAGCGCCACCGCGCCGCCCGACCCGCCTTCTCCGACGACCGCAGCCACCATCGGGACGCCCAGCGCCAGGCATTGCTCGGTCGATCGTGCGATCGCCTCGGCCTGGCCGCGCTCCTCGGCCTGCACGCCGGGAAAGGCGCCGGATGTGTCGACCAGCGTCACCACCGGCAGGCCGAAGCGGTCGGCAAGCTGCATCAGGCGGATCGCCTTGCGATAGCCTTCGGGCTTGGCCATGCCGAAATTGTGGCGAACACGGCTCGCCGTGTCGTCCCCCTTCTCATGGCCGATCACCACCACGCGCCGGTCGTCCAGCGTTGCGAAGCCTCCGAGGATCGCCTGGTCGTCAGCAAAGGCGCGGTCGCCCGCCAGCGGCATGAAATTGTCGAACATTCCCGCCACATAATCGCGGAAGTGCGGCCTCTCGGGATGGCGCGCCACCTGCGTCTTCTGCCACGGCGTCAGCTTCGCATAGCTGTCCGCCAGCATCTTCGCCGCGCGCTTTTCCAGCGTGTCGATTTCTCCGCTGATGTCGATATCGCCGGCATTGGCTGTCTGCCGCAGTTCGATGATGCGGGCTTCCAGCTCGGCGATTGGCTTTTCGAATTCCAGAAAGCTGACCATGGCGCCGCGTTACGGTGCCGACGCGTCGCCGTCAACGCGCCGATGCGCCATGCCGACCAGCGGGTGGCGGCTGTTCACCAGCTCAACCAGCCGCCGCGAATCGACATGGGTGTAGATTTGCGTCGTGCCGATATCCGCATGGCCCAGCATCGACTGGAGCGCCCGCAGGTCTGCCCCGCCTTCCAGCAGATGAGTGGCGAACGCATGGCGCAGGACGTGCGGGCTGACCTTTTCCGGGGCGATCCCTGCTGCGGCAGCCAGCGCTTTGACGATCTGGTAGAGCCGTATCCGGCTGAGATGGCTCCTGCCCGAGGGGAAGAGCCAGATGCTCTCTGCCGGCACATGCGGCATCCAGGCGGCGATCGCGGCCCGCGCCCGGTCGGATATGGGCACCAGCCGCTCGCGCGCGCCCTTGCCCTTGAGGATCAGGAACGGCCGGTCGGCATTGAGCGCCCGTCGCGGCAGCGACACCAACTCGGTCGCGCGCAATCCCGATCCGTAGAGCAGTTCGATCAGCGCGGCGAGCCGCAGGTCCATCGGCGCGGGATGCTCGACCTCCAGCCGCTCGGCAATCAGCGTGAACAGCCGTTCCACCTCCTGTGTCGAGAGGATCTTGGGCAGGGGCCTGCGCGTCACCGGCCGGACGAGCGCAGCGGAAGGATTATCGGGACGAAGCCCCTCCTCCTCCAGAAAGCCGAAAAAAGCCCGGAGCGCCGAAAGCTTGCGCGCCACGGAAGAAGCCGCGAGCGTCGCCCAACCGTCGGACAGCCGCTCCAGCGCCTTGGCATCGGCAGAGGCCAGCCCCCCGGCCAATGCCGCCGCGCCCTCCAGGTCAGCACGATAGGCGAGCAGCGTGTTGCGCGACGCCCCGCGCTCCGCCGCCATCATCTCCAGGAAGCGGTCGATGAGGGCGGCGTCCTCACTCATCGTCAGGCTCGCGTGATCGCCTCCGCCGCGATCATCCGCGCCTCGGGGTCCAGCCCGACGCGATGGAGCGCCGCGACGACGTGGTAGAGATGTCCAGGCGGCAGGCGTCCCCATTCTGCCGCCTGCATGCCTACCGCCGCCAGCAGGGCCACCGTTGCCTGCTCGCCCCGCTGCGCCGCCCCGTCGATCGCGCGCGCCCACCGACTGTTCGCCGCCAGCGTGACACCATTGTCCTGCGCCAGCGACTGGGCTTCGCTGCCCGACAGCCGCGCCAGACCGGCGAGTGCGGCGATCAGCATCCGCCCTTTCTCCGCCCCGGCGTCGTTGATGAAGGAGGAAATACGCCCGCTGCTGATGTCGACCACCGGGCTTGGCGCCCCCACGGCGAGCAGCGCCCAGAAGCGCGTGGCGCCCTCCCCGCTCAGTTGCCCGTCCGCGCGCGACCAACGTGCCGCGTTGCGATCATAGCCCGCGGTCAGCATCGATGCGACCAGGTTGGCGGCATCACTCGCCTTCGCTTCCGCGACCGGCAAGGCGGCGGCGGCACGGGCCGTAGTGATGAGGCCGACATAATCGGGCGCCGCGGCATCGCCCCATAGCCGGTTCATTGCGTCGATGCGTTGACCCACCGTCGCGCCCGCGCTGGCATTGCGCAGCGCCTCGATCCGGTCGGCGGCATCGTCGGGTGCGTCTCCATCAGCGCCGAGCTGGCTGTAGAAGCCGACCAGCGCCTGGCTGGAGAAGACGCCCAGCCGGGCGGCGACTTCGGCTCCCGCCCGGCGGCGAATGGCCGGCAGCGCGGGCGCGCGCGCTTCCCATGCCCGCACCTGGGCACCGGCCGTCCCGTACAGTTCCTCGGGAATCTCCACGTTCAGCGCCGTCGCCAGACCGAAGCGCCAGGCAGTCAGCCGATCGACGCCGGTCCATTCGATCTTCACCGATCGCCGCGCATTGAAGCCGGTGCCCACCACCTTTTCGGCCAGGCGATAGTCGATGCCGCGCGCGGTCCCGCGCCGCTGCGCCTGGTTAAGCGCGCCGCTGGCCGTCCCCTGATCGCCGGAGAGCGCCGGGCAGATCGCCCGCGTCATCTCCCACCCCGGCTCCTTGCTAAAGCGCAGCGCGCCGGCCGACAGCGGGCACAGCCCAGCCGGATCGGCGGTCGCCAGATAGGTCTGCATCGCGATGGCATAAAGGCGGGGCGTGTAGCGGTCGGGATCGACGCTCTGGATCAGCAGGCGGGCATTGTCCGCCTCCCCCATGCGCAGCAGCAACCAGGCGCGCTCCGCCACCCAATCAGCCCCGTCGATGTCGCGCGGCGTGTCGGTGGCGCTCAGCAGGGCACGGCGTAGCAGGATGGAGGCCCAGCGCGACACGATCGGCGCGCGGGTTTCCCGCATCAGCGTCGCCAGGAAGCGGCCGGACTGGCCGCCGAAGGCATCGGCTTCCATGCCCCGCGTCGCGGGCGTCAGCGGCCCTACCCGGTCGAGCGAGCGCCGTGCGCTGTCGGGCAGGTCGTACTTCGCCTTCTGCGCCGCCAGTTCCTCGGGGCTGAGCTGCTCCTCCTCCGCATTCGCCGCATTCTGCGCGAGGGCCGCCAGATCTGGCGGCGGCGTTCCGGGGGAGGTTCCGAAGGACGGCGGCACGATCTGCACCGGGCGCCCCGGCTGCGGCGCTGACGGCGCGGGCGCAGGCGCGGGTGTGTCCGGCGCGTCGCCGAAGCCGGGCGGCAGCAGGGATTCCGGCGCCTCCTGCGCGACGACTGGCAGCGCCAGCGCGAGCGCAAGCGTGCCGACCGCCCACTTCATGTTCCCCCGCCGCTGCCCCATTGCGCTTACTGGCCCAGTTTCTCGGCCGGAATCACCTTCTCGACGCGCTGCTGCGGCCGCTCGCCGCCGCGCGACCAGAACAGGGCAATCAGCCCTATGAGGACGATGATCGCGACGACCGGGACGATCGGCAGGGAGGAACGGCGACGGCGCGAGGCGCCTTCGAAACTGCTGACGGAGCGACGGTTCTTCATGGGTCCTTCTGGGCCTGGCCCGGAAATTGCGGAAAAGATGCGATTTGCCTCAGTGACGGCTGGCTGTATAGCCCCGCAGGCCATGCAGCGAAACAGCAAATCCAACGGCTCGGCCCGTCAGCGCGGCCCCATCGTCCTGGTGGGCATGATGGGCGTGGGCAAATCGACCGTCGGCCGCCGTCTCGCCGCGCGCCTGGGCCTCAGCTTCGTCGACGCCGACGAGGAAATCGAGAAGGCCGCCGGCATGACCATAGCGGAGATGTTCGAACGCTATGGCGAGGCGCATTTCCGTGACGGGGAACGGCGCGTGATCGCCCGCCTGCTGGATGGCGCGCCCAAAGTCATCGCCACTGGTGGCGGCGCCTTCATGCAGCAGGAGACGCGGACCCTGATCCTCGGCCAGGCCACGGCGATATGGCTGGATGCCGACATCGACGTGCTGGTGGACCGCGTGTCCCGCCGGGAAAGCCGGCCGCTGCTCAAGGGCAAGGACCCGCGCGTGGTGCTCACCGAGCTCGCCTCGGTGCGCAATCCCGTCTACGCGCAGGCGCCCATTCACGTCAAAAGCATCGCCGCGCCGCACGAAGTCGCGGTCGACCGCATCATGGAGCAACTTTCGGCATGGCAATAGTGCCCGTGGCGCTGGGCGCGCGCAGCTACGACATCGTCATCGAACAGGGCGTGCTGGATCGCGCCGCCGCTTTTCTGGCGCCGCTCGCACGGGGCGGCCGGCTGGTGGTGGTCACCGATCATCATGTCGCCGCAAGCCAGCTGCCTCGGCTCGACGCCAGCCTGCGCGCGGACGGCATTTCGGTCGAGCCGATCATCCTGCCCGCCGGAGAACAGAGCAAGAGCTGGACGCATCTGGAGCGGCTGCTGGATGCGCTGCTGGCGCTGGAGGTCGAGCGGAGCGACCATATCGTCGCCCTCGGCGGTGGCGTCATGGGCGATCTGGTCGGCTTCGCCGCATCGATCCTGAAGCGCGGATGTGCCTTCGTCCAGGTGCCGACCACGCTGTTGGCGCAGGTCGACAGCTCGGTCGGGGGAAAGACCGCGATCAACAGCCGGGCGGGCAAGAATCTGGTCGGCAGCTTCTACCAGCCGTCCCTCGTCCTCATTGATCCTTCAACGCTGGACACGCTGCCACCGCGCGAGACGCGGGCGGGCTATGCGGAAGTGGTGAAATACGGCCTGATCGACGATCCCGCCTTCTTCGCATGGTGCGAAACGGAAGGGACACGACTGCTCGCGGGGGAAAAGGACGCGCGCCATTATGCCATAGAGCGCAGCGTGCGGGCCAAGGCAGCGATCGTGGCCGACGACGAGCGCGAAACCTCGGGCCGACGGGCGCTGCTCAATCTCGGTCACACCTTTGGCCATGCACTGGAAGCCGACACCGGCTTCTCCGACAGACTGCTGCACGGCGAAGCGGTGGCGGCGGGCATGGCGCTCGCCTTCCGCTACTCCGCACGCCTCGGTCTCTGTCCGGCGGAGGATGCGGATCGCGTGGCCACCCACCTCAAGGCCGTGGGCCTGCCGCACGATCTGGCAAGTGCCCATGTGCGGGGCGACGGCGCGGCGCTGGTCGCCCATATGCTGCATGACAAGAAGATGGCGGCCGGCACCCTTCCCTTCCTCCTTGCGCGCGGGATCGGCCAGACCTTCCTGTCGAAGGACGTGGTGCTGAGCGACGTGGCGGCATTCCTGGATGAGGAGCGGGCAGGCACCTGATGGCGCCCTCGGCAGATGGGGGCTATACAGGAGCCGTTCGGGCTGAGCGAAGTCGAAGCTTCCACTGAGGGGAACGAAGTGGCTACGCCTGTGGCCCTACGACTTCGCTCAAGGCGAACCGAGGAAAGAAACGCGCCTATCCCCTTCCCACCCCAATCCGCCAAAACAAAAAGGGCGCCTCGCGGGCGCCCTTTCCATTCCCTCCCGGGACGATCTCACTTCTTGAGCGTGAGCCCACCGAAACGCTTGTTGAAGCGCGCCACCTGGCCGCCCTGCTCAAGCTGGCGGGTGCCGCCGGTCCAAGCCGGATGCGACTTCGGGTCGATATCCAGCGCCATGGTGTCACCTTCCTTGCCCCACGTCGAGCGGGTGCGGAAGGTGCTGCCGTCAGTCATCTGGACGGTGATGAAGTGGTAGTCAGGGTGCGTATCGGCCTTCATGGGTCTGCTCCGGTATGGGCCGGTTTCCGACCGGCCGATGGATGCGAAAAAATTGCGAAGGCGCGCGGTTACAGGCTTTGCGCCCCGAAAGCAAGGGGAAGGATCAGCCCTTCGGCGGATCGGCGATCATCGCCACGAAGTTCGCCTCTGCGTGCAGCTTGCCCTCGATCATCGCCTTGCCGGAGAATTTGCAGACCGCGCCGCGCATCTGCGCCACCTCGACATGCAGGTCGAGAAGGCATCCCGGTTCCACCGGCGTGCGGAACTTCACGCCGTCGATGCTCATGAAATAGACCAACTTGCCCGAATTGGCGAGGCCGAGCGACTGGACCGTCAGCACGCCCGCTGCCTGCGCCATCGCCTCGACGATCAGGACACCGGGCATGATCGGGCGACCGGGAAAATGCCCCTGGAAGAAGGGCTCGTTGATCGACACGGCCTTGACCGCGTGGATCGACGTGCTCGGCACGATCGAAACCACGCGGTCGACGAGCAGCATCGGATAACGGTGCGGCAGCGCCGCCATGACCCCCCGGATGTCCAAGGGGCCAAGGACGGCGGCCGTCGCGTCAACCTGATCCGTCATCGGCGTTTAGCGCGACTTGGGCTGCTGCGGATTGGCAGGCGCGGCAGCGGCGGCAGGCGCCTGGCCCTGGCGGCCCGGCTGCCAGCCGGCCGGGGGCGTGATGCCTACGCTGGGCACCAGAGTGTTCAGCTCGGTCACGACCGACTGGGTGATGTCGACGGTCGGCTGGTAGGACACGGTGGCGTCGGGGGCGAGCACCAGGTCGACCTTCGCCTTGGTCATGGCCGACTTCAGCGCGTCCGAAAGCTTCGCCGTGATCTGTTCCTCGACATAGGCGTTTGCCA
Source organism: Sphingobium ummariense RL-3 (assembly GCF_000447205.1). Taxonomy (GTDB): domain Bacteria; phylum Pseudomonadota; class Alphaproteobacteria; order Sphingomonadales; family Sphingomonadaceae; genus Sphingobium; species Sphingobium ummariense. The sequence goes on from NZ_AUWY01000078.1 coordinate 29,758, forward strand.
GCGCGATCGGCTGGCTCAGGGTCTGCAGTTCGGTCTGCGCGCTCTGCTGCGACTGCTGGAACTGCTGATACTGGGTCTCGATCGCCGGGGTCGGCTTGTTGTTCGCCGCCTTCAGCGCCGCCTGGAGCGCGTCGCCCTTGGTCTTGAGGTCGGCGTCGATGGCGTTCTTGCGCGCGGTGAAGCTGTCGATCTGCGCCTTGTAGGTCGTCTGGATCTGGGTGCGCGCAGCGGTATAGGCGGCGCTGGTGGCGACCGCACGCTGCAGGTCGACCACGGCGATGCCGGTCTTCGACTGGGCGGCGGCCGGCGCGCTGGTGAACGCCAGTGCGGTGAGCGGCGCGAGAGTCAGCGCCGCAGCCTTGATAATCGTCTTCATCAGAATTGAGTCCCTACGTTGAAGGTGATGAGTCTCGCGTCGTCCCCTGGCTCCTTGAGCAGGGCCTTGGCAATGTCGATACGGAACGGGCCGAAGGGCGAGTTCCAGTTCACGCCGAAGCCCACGGCGACGCGCGGCTTGAGCGTGTCGCCGAGATATTCTTCCTCGAACGGTCCGATGATGAGCGTGTGCGAGCTCGTGTTCGGGTCCGGATTGGTGTCGGGGCACACGCCGTCGCTGACGGCAGGCGTGCGCGCGCCGGTCGACACGTCTGCGCAGACGCCGGGGGAATGGCTGATGACCGACGGATTGCGCAGCCCGGCCACCGCGCCCGCATCGACGAAGATCGAGGGACGCAGGCCCATTTCCCGCGCGCCCGAACCCAGCGGGATTTCCACTTCGGCACGGGCCAGATAGTAGATGCGGCCGCCCAGCGCGTCGTCGGTGCGGTTGTTGCGGTCATCCAGGCGGACATAGCTGGTCGAGCCGTCTTCATTGGTCTGCTGCTGGAGATAATAGCGCTTTACGCGCGGGCCGACGCCGCGAATGTCGAAGCCGCGAATCTGCGGATTGCCCAGGAAGAAGCGGTCGGTCAGGCGGATGCGGTCCACCAGTTCGCCGGTCGCGTCGCGGCGCTCCCCTTCCAGCGAGTGGATATAGCCGCCCTCGCCGGTCAGCGAGAAGATGAAACCGGCGCCAAGCGGCCAGTATTTCGCGGCATTGAAGCGGGTACGAACATATTTGACGCTGCCGCCCAGACCAGCGAAATCCTGGTTCAGCACAAACATCTGACCGCGCGTCGGACGGATGCGGTTGTCGCGCGTGTCGTAGATCAACGAATAACCGACCGACGACGTGGTCCGCTTGCCGATCGCGTCGCAGAGATAGCGGCCGGCCAGCAGCGGGTCACACTGCAGACCCAGCGGCCCCGACCCATCGGGGTCGGAATAATAGGTGTCCCTGTCCAGCGTGATGTCATCGAAATTCAGACTGTAGCGCAGCGCCAGCGAGATATATTCGGTGATCGGTACGCCCGCGCGGATCTGGAAACCGGTCGTGCTCTGCTCGTAGGTCGTGTCGCGGTCGTTGTTGTTGAGATAGCGGAAGCTGTTGAGATCGCGCCGGTAGATGTCGCCGCCCAGCGCGATGTTCTTGTCCATGAAATAGGGCTCGGTGAAGCCCACTTCGACGGACTTGGAATAGCTCGAATAATTGACGCTGGTGCGCAGTTCCTGGCCCTTGCCCCGGAAGTTGCGCTGCGTGATCGAGGCCGCGATGATGAACCGCTCAAGGCTGGAGAAACCTGCCGACAGCGACAGCTCGCCGGTCGACTTTTCCTGCACGTTTGTTTCGAGCACGATGCGGTCGGGTGCGGAACCCGGCTTCTGCTCGACATCCAGCTTTTCCTGGAAGAAGCCGAGCGAATTGATGCGATCCTTGGAGCGCTTGACGAGGAAGCTGTTGAAGGCGTCGCCTTCGGCCAGGCGGAACTCACGGCGCACGACCTTGTCCTGCGTCAGCGTATTGCCGTTGATGTCGACCCGCTCGACATAGACGCGCGGCGCGTTGGCGATGCGGAAGTTGATCCCCATCGTCAGGTCTTCCTTGGACCGGTTGAAGTCCGGCTGCACGTCCGCGAAGGCATAGCCGAACAGGCCCGCCGTCTCGCTCAGCGTGTCGACCGTGTCCTCGACCTGCTTGGCGTTGTACCAGTCGCCCTTCTTCATCGGCAACGTCTTGGTCAGCGTGTCGCCCGACAGGTCGCGAATGTCGGATTCCACCTTCACGTCGCCGAACTTGTAGCGGTCACCTTCCTCGACCACATAGGTGATGATGAAATCCTGCTTGTCGGGCGTCAGCTCCGCCACGGCAGAGATCACGCGGAAATCGGCATAGCCCTCTGTCAGGTAGAACTGCCGCAGCTTCTGCTGGTCATACGCCAGGCGATCGGGATCGTAGCTGGTGCCCGAGGAGAAGATGCGGAACCAGCGCGACTGCTTGGTCACCATCTGGCTGCGCAGCTCGCCGTCGCCGAACTTCTCGTTGCCGATGATGTTGATCTGCCGGACCTTGGACTTGGGTCCCTCGCTGATCTCGAAAACGATATCAACGCGGTTCTGGTCCAGCTGCACCATCTTGGGCTCGACGGTGGCGGCGAAGCGGCCCTGGCGGCGATAGAGCTCGATGATGCGGGCGACGTCGGCGCGGACCTTCGACCGGGTATAGATCTGGCGCGGGGCGAGTTTAATTTCCGGCCTGATCTTGTCTTCCTTCAGGCGCTTATTACCTTCCAGAACGATACGGTTGATGACGGGGTTTTCCTTCACCTCCACCGTCAGCGCACCATTGTCGTTGCGGATCTGGACGTCGGCGAAGAGTTCCGTCTCGTAAAGGTCGCGCAACGCCTGGTCGAGCGACTCCTGCGTGAAGGGCTGGCCCTGGCGCAGCTTGGTGTAGGACAGCACCGTGTCGGGCTCCAGCCGCTGCTGGCCGGTGACGGTCAGGCTGCGGATCGTGCCGCCGGGCATAGCCGCGGGCGGCGCGGCAGGCGCCGGGGCCGGCGAGGCAGCAGTCTGCGCGACCGCGGGGACGCCTGCCAAGCCCGCGATCATCGTCGTCGCGAACAAGGCGGCGACGATCGGACGCTGCCTGTTGCTGCTGTTCTTCGCTGTCACCCGTTCACCTCGACATAAAATTCCAGCCTGCGCCCAAGACGCCGCCAAATGCGCTTCCCCTGCCCGATGCGGCTCAGCCGATCAAGCCGGACAGACGCTGCCACAGCCCGAAAGACGACAAATCGTTCACCGTCACCAGTATCATCATCGCCAGCAGCACGGCCAAGCCGGAGCGATAGGCCCATTCCTGGACCTGCATGCTTACCGGCCGGCGCTGAATCGCCTCGATTCCATAAAAAAGCAGATGCCCGCCATCCAGCATCGGGATTGGCAAGAGGTTGATGAACCCCAAGTTAATCGAGATGAGCGCCATGAAAGTCAGGAATCCGGCAAGCCCCATCATCGCCGCCTGCCCCGAAATATCGGCGATCTTGAGCGGTCCGCCCAGTTCGGAGACGGAACGCCGGCCGGTCACGATCTGCCCCAGACCGTCCATCGCCGAGACGAAGATCTCCTTCGTGCGGCGAGTGCCGACGACAGGAATCTCCCACAGGGAAATGGGCCGCAGCTCGATCTTGCCTGACATGATGCCCAGCTGACCCAGGCGGTAGATATTGCCGAAGCGGTCCTTTTCGATCCGCGTACCTGCCGCGATCGACATCTCGATCCGCTGCCCGCCACGCTCGATCACATAAGGCAGCACTTCCTCCGGCCGCAGCGACACGATCGGCGCGATGTCGGTGAAGCGCTCGATGGGGCGCTCCATGATGCTGACGATCCGGTCGCCCGGACGCAGCCCGGCCTTCGCCGCAGCCGATGCAGGTGCGACCGCTTCGATCACCGGCACGCTGACCACGTCGCCCTTCCAATAAGCGAGCCCGCCCAGCAGCAGGATCGCGAAGAGGAAATTGACCACCGGCCCGGCCGCTACGATCGCCGCGCGCTGCCAGACGGACTTGGACGGAAAGCTCTCCGCGCGGTCCCTGGCCGACATCTCCAGCCAGCGCGGATCGGTCTGGCTCGCCATGTTCATGTCGCCCTTGAAGCGCACATAGCCGCCCAGCGGCAGCGCCCCGATCCGCCAACGCGTGCCGCGCCGGTCGACCCAGGCCGCAACTTCCGGCCCGAATCCGATGGAAAAGGCCTCCGCCTTCACCCCGCACCAGCGCCCGACCAGATAGTGGCCGAGCTCGTGAACGAAGACGAGCGGCCCTATGACCGCCACGAAAGCCAGCACGGTCAACAGGAAACCGGGATTCTGGATCAAACCGTCATTCTTTCCATCACATGTCGCGCCATCGCGCGGGCCTCCGCATCCGCGTGCAGGACATCGTCCAGACGGCGGGGCACAGGCGCGCTATAGCGATCCAGCACTTCCTCCACAATCATGGCGATATCAAGGAAGCCTATGGCGCCTTCAAGGAAAGCGGCGACGGCGACCTCATTGGCCGCATTGAGGATGGCCGGCACGGCGCCGCCCGCCTGTGCCGCCTGCCGCGCCAGACGCAGGGCGGGAAAGCGCGCCTCGTCGGGTGCCTCGAACTCCAGCCGGCCGATCCGGGCGAGGTCGAGCGGCTGGCAGGGCGTCGCCATCCGTTCCGGCCATGCGAGCGCATGGGCAATGGGGATACGCATGTCAGGCGATCCGAGCTGCGCCAAGGTGGAGCGGTCGCGATATTCGACCAGCGAATGAATCACCGACTGGGGATGGACCAGTATCTCGATCCGGTCGAGACCGACGGGAAAGAGGTGCGCCGCCTCGATCAGTTCCAGCCCCTTGTTCATCATGGTGGCGCTGTCCACGCTGATCTTCGCACCCATCGACCAGTTGGGATGGGCCACCGCCTGCGTTGGGGTGATGTCGCGCATGGCCTCCCGGCTGCGGGTCCGGAAGGGCCCGCCGCTCGCCGTCAGGATGATGCGTGCGACATCGTCCAGACGACTGCCCGCAAGGCATTGGAAAATCGCGTTATGCTCGCTGTCGACGGGGAGCATCGTGGCGCCCGATCCCGCCGCTGCCTCCATCATCAACGCACCAGCGGAAACGAGCGACTCCTTGTTGGCGAGGGCCACGCATCCCCCCGCCTCCAGCGCGGCGATGGTCGGACGCAGCCCTGCACAGCCGACGATCGAAGCCATGGTCCAGTCGGCGCCCGCCCGCGCGGCGTCGATCAGCGCGGCCTCTCCCGCCGCCGCCTCCACGCCGGAACCGGCGAGCGCCGCCTTGAGCGCGCCATAATGCGCTTCGTCGCCGATCACCGCCAGTGCCGCACGGGACCCGCGCGCCGCCTTCGCGAGCGCGTCGGCATTGCTATGCGCGGTCAACGCCACCACGTCGAAAGCATCAGGTTCGCGCTGAACGAGATCCAGAGTCGACACGCCCACCGACCCGGTGGCGCCGAAGATCGAAATGCGCCGAATCACGGAACGACCAGCAACAGGTAAAACAGCGTGGCAAGCGGCGCGGCTGCCGCGACACCGTCCAGACGGTCCATTACACCGCCATGGCCGGGCAGCAGCGTGCCGCTGTCCTTCACCCCGGCGCGCCGTTTCATCCAGCTTTCAAACAGGTCGCCCAGCTGCGCAGCGACCGCCAGCAGCCCGCTCGCTGCCGCGAGTTGCATCGGCAGCCCGGCGAAGCGGTGGAGCAGAAAGCCCGTCACCAGGGCGGCGAGGATGCCGCCCCCCAGCCCCGCCCATGTCTTGGACGGGCTGACCCGAGGCGCCAGCTTCGGCCCGCCGATCGCACGACCGGCGAAATAGGCGCCGATGTCCGTCGCCCAGACCAGCGACAGCGCCCAGAAGGCCAGCAGCAGCCCCCAGAGATTGGGCGCCTCACCGCGCAGAAACAGCAGCGCCACCACGGGAACACAGATATAGAGCAAGCCGAGCGCCAACCGCAAAGAGCGGGTCACCAGCAACACGAAAAAGAAAGCGGCCACCATCAGCGTGAATGCCGTCCAGGAAACACCGGCCGCCAATGGACAGAGGATCGCGAGCGGCACCGACACTGCGAACATCGCCAGCCGCCGATGATCGGGAGAGGCACCGACCAGGTCGCCCCACTCGCCCTGCATCAGCACGCCGGCCACGACCAGCAGCAGCCAGAAGAGAAAGCCACCCGACAGCAGTGCGCCCAGCGCCATCGCGATCAGCGCGAGCCCGACGACGGTACGAGTGCGCAACTCGCTGCTCACAGGCCGCCGAACCTGCGATCGCGAAGGCGGAAGGCGTCCAGCGCCGCGGCCAGCGCGCGCTCGTCGAAATCGGGCCACAGCATGTCGGTGAAGTAGAGCTCCGCATAGGCCGCCTGCCATAGCAGGAAATTGCTCAGCCTCTGCTCGCCGGATGTACGGATCAGAAGGTCTAGCGGCGGTAGGTCGCCAGTGTCGAGCGCAGCGTCGATATCGCCGACGCCGATGTCGTCCAGTGCGATCTCGCCCGCCACGGCCCGCCGGGCCAGCGCCTGCACCGCACGCGCCATCTCGTCCTGCGCGCCGTAATTCAGCGCGATGGCGACGATCGGCCCCTTGTTCCCCGCCGTGCGCGCGATCGCCCCGTCGATCAGCGCTACGACCGAGGGGTCCATCGCCCTGTAATTGCCGATTACGCGCAGCCGCACGCCATTGGCGTGCAGTTCGTCCAGATCGGACTGGATGAAATGGCGCAGAAGGCTCATCAGGTCGGCAATCTCGCTCGCCGGCCGCTTCCAGTTTTCGGAGGAAAAGGCATAGAGCGTCAGGCATTCGAGCCCAAGCTCGCGCGCGGCGCGCGTCACGCGCCGTACAGCTTCCACCCCCGCGCGATGCCCCGCAACGCGCGGCAGCAGCCGCTTCTTCGCCCAGCGGCCGTTGCCGTCCATGATGATGGCGACATGGCGCGCGCCATGGGCCGGGGCGCCCTGCGACAGATCGGGCCGGACCTTCGTTGCCATCAGGGGTGTCGTCGCTTCGCGAAGGGCATGGCGCATGATCCCCGGCTTACTGGCCAAGGATTTCCTTTTCCTTCGCCGCCGCTACCGCGTCGATGTCAGCGATGGTGCTGTCGGTCAGCTTCTGGACCTCGGTTTCCTTGCGCTTGCGCTCGTCCTCGCTGATCTCGCCCTTCTTCTCGTCGGCCTTCAGGCTGTCCATGCCGTCGCGCCGCACGTTGCGCACGGCGACGCGCGCACCTTCGGCATATTTGCTGGCGAGTTTCGCCAGTTCCTTGCGGCGCTCCTCTGTCAGGTCCGGGATGGGCAGGCGTAGCGTCTGGCCATCGACGATCGGATTGAGGCCAAGGCCCGCAGACCGGATCGCCTTGTCGGCCGGGCCGACATTGCTCTTGTCCCATACCTGCACTGACAGCATGCGCGGCTCGGGCGCGGAAACGGTCGCCACCTGGTTCAGCGGCATGTGCGCGCCATAGACCTCGACCGTCACCGGATCGAGCAGCGCCACATTCGCACGCCCCGTGCGCAGGCCTGCCAGGTCGCCCTTCAGCGATTCGATGGCGCCCGCCATGCGGCGCTCTAGGTCGGCTTTGTCATACTGGGCCATTGTTCAGCTCTCCTGATTTTGCACGATCGTCGCCGTGCCGTCACCCGCCAGAACCTTGGCCAGGTTGCCGGTTTCGCGAATGTTGAAGACGACGATGGGAATACGGTTCTCGCGGCACAGCGCAATGGCGCTGGCGTCCATGACTTTGAGGTTGTCGTTCAGCACCTTGTCGAAGCTGATCTCTTCATAGCGCACCGCGTCGGGCACCGCCTTGGGATCGGCATTGTAGATGCCATCGACGCTGGTGCCCTTGAACAGCGCATCGCAATTCATCTCGGCCGCCCGCAGCGCCGCGGTGGTATCGGTGGTGAAGAAGGGATTTCCGGTGCCCGCCGCGAAGATGACGATGCGGCCCTTTTCCATGTGCCGCATCGCCTTGCGCCGGATATAGGGCTCGCACACCGACGCCATCGGGATCGCCGACTGGACGCGGGTATCATAGCCGATCCGCTCCAGCGCGTTCTGCACCGCCAGCGCATTCATGACGGTCGCCAGCATGCCCATATAGTCGGCGCTGGTGCGATCGAAGCCCTTGGCTGCGCCCGCCAGCCCGCGGAAGATATTGCCACCGCCGACCACGACACACAGCTCGAAGCCGGCATCCTTGGCAGCGGCGATCTCGCCCGCGACGCGATCCACGGTCTCGGGGTCGATGCCGAACTGCCCCTGCCCCATCAGCACCTCGCCCGACAGTTTCAGCAATATGCGCTTGAAGGCTGGCCGGGTCATGGGCGGGAAAGAATCCTTGTGATGGAAGCGGAAAGCGGCGCGGACATTAGGCGGGCAAGGCCACGATGGGAAGGGCGATTGTTGCTATTCGATCATCGCCTCTACCGTCTCATGCGGATAGAGAGCAAACTCGCGATACAGACGAAAATGGGCCGTGTCCTCCAGAGCGACAGGATGGATACTATAGGAATCGATCTGCCAAAGATCGGCGTCGGGCAGCGCCATCAAGATCGGCGAGTGGGTCGCCATGATGACTTGCCCATTGCCCGCCCGCTGGATGCGGCGCAGCAACTTCAGGAAATCGAACTGGCGTTGCGGCGACAGCGCCGATTCCGGTTCGTCGAGGATGTAGAGGCCTTGGCGCGACATGCGCTCATTGAAGAAATCGATGAACCCTTCGCCGTGGGAAGCGGACAGATAATCGGGTCCGCTGGCAAAGGATTCATAGGCGGCCAAATCCAGGTAGCGTGCGACGGAAAAGAAGGTCTCGGCGCGAAAAAACCACCCGTTTCTAACCTACGGAAGCCATGCGCCTCTCAATCGTGCGCCCAACGTCCCGGCATCGGTCGCGGATACCGGCGTCGGTTGAATTGCTTTCATCCCCTGCGCCCCACCTGAATCACTGAACCCGGCCAAATGGGCGATCGCTTCCAACAGGGTCGATTTGCCGGTGCCATTTTCGCCAACAATGATCGTGACCGCCTTTTCAAATTGCAGTTCCAGGCCTCCATGGCGGATGATCGGCAGGTTGAAGGGATATTGATCCCAGTTCAACTCATCAGCCCTTTGCTCGTTGGGCATCCAGACGCGCTTCAGGAACGGCGGCGGCAGAGAGGTGGTGTGCTGCTTTCTTGCCATCCCGGAAGATTATCGGCCTTTGCACCGAGGCGCCAAAGAAAAAGGGGCGCCCTGCCGAGCGCCCCTTCCCACCTCATCGCCTCGCTAGCGATCAGACGCCCGCGGCCGCCGCCACTTCCGCGGCGAAGTCGCTGACTTCCTTCTCGATGCCTTCGCCCAGCTGGAAGCGGACATAGGACTTGAGCGTGATCGAAGCGCTCGCGTCCTTCGCCGCCTTGGCGACGACGTCGGCGACCGGCGTCTTGTTGTCCATCACGAACAGCTGGCTGAGCAGCGCATTCTCCTTGGCGAACTTCGCCACGGAGCCGTCGACCATCTTGGCGACGATCTCGGCGGGCTTGCCGCTCTCGGCAGCCTTCTCGGCCGCGATCGCGCGCTCGCGCTCCAGCAGCGCCGGGTCAATGTCGCCGGCGGCCAGCGCCAGCGGGAACGCCGCGGCAATGTGCATGGCGATCTGCTTGCCCAGCGGCTCCAGCACGTCGGCGGGCGCATCGCCCTCCAGCGCGACCAGAACGCCAATCTTGCCCAGGCCCGGCGCGGCGGCGTTGTGGACATAGGGGACGACCACGCCCTGGCTCACCTCGACCTGCGCGATGCGGCGCAGCGTCTGGTTCTCGCCGATGGTGGCGATGTTGGCGACCAGCTTCTCGGCGACGGTGCCGCCGGAGGGATAGGCCTCCGAAGCCAGCACCTCGGCGTCGGTCGCGCCGCTCGACAGCGCGATGCCGGCGACGGTGCGCACGAAGTCCTGGAACTGATCGTTCTTCGCGACGAAGTCGGTCTCGCTGTTCACCTCGACGGCGACGCCCTTGGTGCCGGCGACGGCAACGCCCACCAGGCCCTCGGCGGCGGTACGGCTCGACTTCTTCTGCGCGGCGGCCAGGCCCTTGGCGCGCAGCCAGTCGGTCGCGGCCTCGATGTCGCCATTGGCTTCGGTGAGCGCCTTCTTGCAATCCATCATGCCCGCGCCCGAACGGTCGCGCAGTTCCTTGACGGCGGCAGCGGTAATCTCGGCCATGTTTCGGCTCCTAAAGTTTCATGTTTCAAATATGCGGCAGGGCGCGTCTCCGAAGAGCGCGCCCTAGCCTGTCATTCTTGCAGTTGCGCGACGCTCTATCAGGCTTCGGCGGCAACGACCTCTTCGGCCTCGGGCTCGTCCAGCGCACCCAGGTCGACGCCGGCGGCCTGCTGCGCACCGCGGTTGCCGCGGGTCGCGGCGGCGGCGATGGCGTCGCAGTACAGGCGGATGGCGCGGCTGGCGTCATCGTTAGCCGGGACCGGGAAGGCGATGCCGTCGGGCGAGACGTTCGAATCGAGGATCGCGACGACCGGGATGCCCAGCGTGTTGGCTTCCTTGATCGCCAGCTCTTCCTTGTTGGCGTCGATCACGAACATGACATCGGGGATGCCGTTCATGTCGCGGATGCCGCCCAGCGACAGCTCCAGCTTCTCGCGCTCGCGGGTCATCTGAAGGACTTCCTTCTTGGTGAAGCCGTGGGTGTCGCCCGACAGCTTCTCCTCGAGGGTCTTCAGGCGCTTGATCGAGCCCGAGATGGTCTTCCAGTTGGTGAGCATGCCGCCCAGCCAGCGATGGTTGACGAAATGCTGGCCCGACTTGCGGGCGGCTTCCGCGATGGGGTCCTGCGCCTGGCGCTTGGTGCCGACGAACAGCACCTTGCCACCCGCGCCCACGGTCGCCGAGACGAAATCGAGCGCGCGCGCGAAGAGCGGCACGGTCTGCGACAGGTCGAGGATGTGGATGCCGTTACGCTCGCCGAAAATGTACGGCTTCATGCGCGGGTTCCAGCGGTGGGTCTGGTGGCCGAAATGTGCGCCGGCCTCGATCAATTGGTGCATGGTGACGACGGGGGTCGCCATAATGTCTTCTCCTTCCGGTTAAGCCCTCTGGGAATCAGGAACCGGAAGAAGGCCTCAAAGGCCCGCCCGGCACCGGATATGTCGATTCCCATGTGGAATGGGCCGCGCCTTTAACGGGGCGCACGCGTGAATGCAAGGCTTGACATGCCTGCACAGCGAGAACATAGAGGGAACAAGTGGAACGAATGACGTTTTCCCGCCGTTCGTAGCGATATTCAACCGGCCGCACGAATTGGCAAGAAAGAAAGTGGGCTACCGATGTTCACCCTGGTCGCAGCATTGATCTTCTCGGGCTCTGCCCTCTTCGCCCTGACCACTATCGCCTGGATGTTTGCGACCTGTCATCGCAAGATGGCGGCCGCCCTGCTGTTCGAACCCATTCCGCAGGAGCCGCAGGTCTATCACATCCGTATCCGCCGCCCCCGGGTGAGGCGAGCGGAACATTCCCTTCATGGAGCAGCCTTCGGCGCCTGAGCTTTCAGGCGGCCGGGGTCGTCTGAACGATCTGATCCCGCCGCGCCCGCACGACCTTCGCATAGGACAGGATGCCGAAGGGAATTGTTGCGAGATAGCCCGCGCACAGCACCAATAGCGTCAGCCAAGGATCGGTAATCAGCAACGCGGCAAGCAAGCCAGCAATCGCGATCGCTTCCAGCCGGATGCGTTTGCGTAACCGCAACGCGGACCAGCTATAGGTCGCGATGCTGGAAATCATCAGGAAAGCCGTGAAGGCGAGCCAGGGTGCGACCACATACCAGGCGCGGAATAGCGGCTCGCCCGTCACAAGCCACAGATAGAGCGGTACGAAGGCGATGCCTGCCCCTGCCGGGGCCGGGACGCCGGTCAAGAAGCCGGCAGATTTGTGCGGTTGCTCGTCCGCGTCGATATTGGCGTTGAAACGCGCCAGCCGCAGCGCGCAGGACAAGGCATGGGCCAGCGCGAAGATCCATCCGAACTTCGGCATGGCATGCAGTGACCAGAGGTAGATGATGAGCGCGGGCGCAACGCCGAAGGCGATCGAGTCGGACAACGAATCGAGCTCCGCACCGAAGCGGCTCTCGCCCCGCAGCAGCCGCGCGATCCGCCCATCAAGTCCATCAAGAACGCCCGCGAACAGGATCGCCAGCACCGCCCGTTCCCATTCCCCCGATATGCCGTAGCGCACGCCGGTGAGGCCGAAGCACAGCGCCATCGCCGTCACCGCATTGGGCAACAGCATGCGCAGCGTGATGCCGCGTCGCAGTCCGCGCGGTATGGCGCGACGGCGACGGCTCATGATCGCCTCTTCCCAAGCAGAAGCCCAGTCACGGCGCGGTGATCCGTCACTGCTGGATCCCCGCTACGACCCGCCGATCACCGATCTGACCCAGGATCGTCTCGCCCGCAACGGTTCGCTGTCCCAACACCACGCGCGGCGCGGTACCCGCAGGCAGATAGACGTCCACCCGGCTGCCGAACCGGATCAGGCCGATGCGCTGGCCTGCCGCCACCATGTCCCCCGGCTTCACGAAGGGCACGATGCGCCGCGCGACCAGCCCCGCGATCTGGGTGAAGCCGATGCGCACGCCGTCATGCCGCTCCACCAGGATATGCTGGCGCTCGTTATCCTCGCTGGCTTTGTCGAGATCGGCGTTGAGAAACTTGCCCGAAATATAGACAACCGCCTTGATCGTACCACCGATCGGGGTGCGATTGATGTGCACGTCGAACACGCTCATGAAGATCGACACGCGGATCAGCGGCTGGTCGCCCAGCCCATCCGGGCCTGCCATCTCGCGCGGCGGCGGCACCCGCTGGATCAGGGTTATGAGGCCATCGGCGGGCGCGACGATGGCGCCTTCATCCTGCGGCACGGCGCGCACGGGATCGCGAAAAAAGGCGAGGACCCAGACGGTGACGATGAGCAGGATCCACCCCAGCACGTCCCAGCCCAGCAGAAATGCCAGGCCAGTGATGGCCGCGGCGATCAGGCCGAACTTCATCCCCTCCGGATGTACGGAAGGAAAGCGCCATTTGACATTGCCACCCGCGGCAATCGTGATCTCATTATTGTCCATGCGCACCGTCTTTACGGAGAGACCCCCGCGCTGACAACGACCGATCCCGGCAACGGCTCCCCACGCGGGCGCACAGGTGCCAGATTCAAGCCCTGCCCGGTTGAACATTGCCGCCGCTTTGCCTAGGGGCCTTGGGCATATCCCACCTGAATTAAGGAAAGAGGCGCATGGCGAAGATCAAGGTCAAGAACCCCGTCGTGGAGATCGACGGCGACGAGATGACGCGGATCATCTGGCAGTGGATTCGCGAGCGACTCATCCTCCCCTATCTCGACATCGACCTTAAATATTACGACCTGGGCGTCGAGAAGCGCGACGAGACCAACGATCAGATCACTATCGATTCCGCCAATGCGATCAAGGAATATGGCGTCGGGGTGAAGTGCGCCACCATCACGCCGGACGAAGCGCGCGTCGAGGAATTCAACCTCAAGGAAATGTGGAAGTCGCCCAACGGCACGATCCGCAACATCCTGGGCGGCGTCGTCTTCCGTGAGCCCATCGTCATCAAGAACGTGCCCCGCCTCATTCCTGGCTGGACCGATCCAATCGTCGTCGGCCGCCACGCCTATGGCGATCAGTATCGCGCCACCGACTTCCGCGTGCCCGGCGCGGGCAAGCTGCGGCTGGTGTTCGAAGGCGACGACGGCACGGTGATCGACCGCGAGGTGTTCAAATATCCCAGTTCCGGCGTGGCCCTGGCCATGTACAATCTGGACGAGTCGATCCGCGACTTCGCCCGCGCCTCGATGAACTATGGCCTCGGCCGTGGCTGGCCGGTCTATCTGTCGACCAAGAACACGATCCTCAAGGCCTATGACGGCCGTTTCAAGGACATCTTCGCCGAGGTGTACGAGAGCGAATTCGCCGATCAGTTCAAGGCAGCCGGCATCGTCTACGAGCACCGTCTGATCGACGACATGGTCGCCTCCGCGCTGAAGTGGAGCGGCAAGTTCGTCTGGGCCTGCAAGAATTATGACGGCGACGTGCAGTCCGACCAGGTGGCCCAGGGCTTCGGCAGCCTGGGTCTCATGACCTCTGTGCTGATGAGCCCCGACGGCAAGACCGTCGAGGCGGAGGCCGCGCACGGCACCGTCACCCGCCACTATCGCCAGCACCAGCAGGGCAAGGCGACCTCCACCAACCCGATCGCATCGATCTTCGCCTGGACCCAGGGCCTGTCCTACCGCGGCAAGTTCGACGAGACGCCGGAAGTCACCAAATTCGCCGAGACGCTGGAAAAGGTCTGCATCCAGACCGTGGAAAGCGGCGCGATGACGAAGGATCTTGCGCTGCTCATCGGCCCGGATCAGGCGTGGATGACCACCGAGCAGTTCTTCGAGGCGATCCGCGTCAACCTGGAAACCGCCATGGGCAAGTGGAACTGATCCCACCCCTCGCGGTTTCAATACGCTAACGGAACGAGGCGGCGCCGGTCATCCGACGCCGCCCTTTCTTTATTTATTGTTCCCCCCAGCCGAGAAGATGGACATGACGACCACCGGCAAGAAGCGCCTCGAAACCCGTCCCGCCGTGCCCGCCGATGCGCGCGGCATCCAGCGCCTGATCGCCCGCGCCTATCCCGGCATGCCCAATTATTCGCTGGCCACGATCCGGGGACAGATCAACAATTTCCCCGGCGGCTGTTTCGTCGCCCTCTATGACGGCAAGGTGGTCGGCTATTGCGCCACGATGCGCGTCAGCAAGGGCATGGCCTTCGCTCCCCACGACTGGGAGGAGATCACCGCCAACGGTTTCGGCACACGGCACAGCGCAGCGGGCGAATGGCTCTATGGCTATGAAATGGCGGTCGATCCCAAGCTGCGGGGCCTGCGCATCGGCCAACGCCTCTATGACGAGCGGAAGGAGTTGGCCGAGGAACTGGACCTGCACGGCATCGTCATCGCGGGACGTATGCCGGGCTATGCGCGCGCCAAGCGCCGCGCCGGCAGTCCGCAGGATTATCTGGACAAGGTCATCCAGGGCAAGATGCGCGACCAGGTCATCAGCTTCCAGCTGAAGAACCAGTTCGAACCCCTTGGCGTCCTTGAAAATTACCTACCGGAGGACAAGCAGTCGGACGGCCATGCCGCGCACCTGGTCTGGCGCAATCCCTATGTCGATCCCGACGAGGCGCCGGAAATGCGCGTGCCCCGCGGCGTCGAAAGCGTCCGCCTCGCCACCTGCCAGCTCCAGGCCCGTGCGGTGAAGGATTTCGAGGAGTTCGTCCGCAACATCGAATATTTCGTCGACGTAGCTGCCGATTACCGCTCCGATTTCATCGTCTTCCCGGAGCTCTTCACCCTCCCCCTGCTCTCCTTCGAGACCAAGAAGCTGACGCCGGTCGAGGCGATCGACAAGCTCACCGGCTACACCCCGCGCCTGACCAAGGAACTTGGGCGCATGGCGCTCGAATATAATATCAACATCATCGGCGGCTCCCACCCGACCCGCGCGGACGATGGCGACATCCAGAACATCGCCTATGTCGCGCTGCGCGACGGGTCGATCCACACGCAGGAAAAGATCCACCCGACGCCCAACGAGGCCTTCTGGTGGAACATCAAGGGCGGCGACGCGCTCGACGTGATCCAGACCGACTGCGGGCCTATCGGCGTCCTTATCTGCTATGACAGCGAATTTCCCGAACTGGCCCGCCGCCTCGTCGACCAGGGCGCGCGCATCATCTTCGTGCCCTTCTGCACCGACAGCCGCCTTGGCTATATGCGCGTGCGCTATTGCGCGCAGGCCCGCGCAATCGAGAACCAGTGCTATGTCGTGATGTCGGGCAATGTCGGCAACCTGCCGAACGTCGACAATATGGACATCCAATATGCACAGAGCGCCATCCTGACGCCCTGCGACCTGCCTTTCGCGCGCGACGGCATCGCCGCTGAATCGACCGAGAATGTCGAGACGCTGACCATGGCCGATGTGAACCTGGCCGACCTCAGCTGGGCCCGGGCCGAAGGAACAGTCCGCAACCTGCGTGATCGGCGCTTCGACCTCTACCATATCGACTGGGACAGCAATCCCGACCATGCCCATGCGCCGAGCGGCGGCCCGGTGCCCGCCGGCGGCCACAACGCACCCGGCGGCGGCTGAGGAACCCGCACGCGGCGGGGCGGTTTTCCCCGTCATGCCGTCGACCGTCATCCGCCGCTTCGACTATGACGCACAGACCCGTGCCCTCGACATCCGGTTCGTGTCGGGAAGGATTTACCGCTATTTCGACGTGCCGGAGACGCTTGCCGACCGAATGCGCGCCGCCTCGTCCAAAGGTGCGTTCTTCAATGCGGAACTTCGGGACCGCTATCGCTTCGCCCGCCTGCACTGACATCGGGGGACCGGATATGCTCGCGCCGGACGCCCAGCCCCACCAGCCGGGCGGGAATTCCCCGCAGCATAGCATGGCGATCGAGCAGCCTCACGGGCAGCGGCGGCGCGGTCAGCCGCGTATCGGGATCGAGCAGCGCCCCGATGATATTGTCGTGGATCATCTTCTGCATCCGCTGCACGATCCGCACCGGCAGCATCCGCCTTTTCTGGACCAGCGGCGCCAGGCCGTCCGGATCCTTTCCGGCCGCCATCGCAGCGGCCAGAATATTGGCGGCCGCCACCGCATCCTGGACCGCGAGGTTGATGCCGACGCCGCCCGCCGGCGACATGGCGTGCGCCGCATCGCCGATCGCCAGCAGTCCCGGCATGTGCCAGCGCGTCAGCCGGTCGAGCGAGACCGATAGCAGCTTCGCCTGCTCCCAGTCCGTCAGCGCCTCCGCCGCCTTCGAGAGCGCCGGCACAAGCGTCCCGATCTCGGCGCGAAAGGCGGGCAGTCCACGCGTCCGCACGGCGTCGGCCTCCCCCTTGGCGAAGACATAGGCGCATTGCCAGTAATCGCCCCGGTCGATCTGCACGAACACGCGCCCGGTCTCGAACACGCCCATCGTCTCGTTGTCGCCGCCCGGGTCCGCCTTGGGCAGGCGGAACCAGAACACGTCGATCGGCGCGCCCAGATCCTCCAGCGGCAGCTTCGCCGCTTCGCGCAACACCGACCGCCGTCCATCTGCCGCGATCACGAAATCGGCCGCGGCCACCGATCCGTCCGCCAGCCGGACGCCGTCGACCCGGCCTGCGGTATCCCGACGCAGGCCGATCGCCTCCGCCTCCATGCGAAGGGTGAAGGTCGGATAGCGCGCCGCTTCGCCCGCCACGAAGTCCAGGAACTCCCATTGCGGCATCAGCGCGATGAAACGGCTGTCGACAGGCAGGCGACGGAAATCCGCGATCTCCATCCGCTGACCGGCGACACGAGCGGACAGTTTCTCGACCCGGTCATGCGGCCGCTGCAGCAGAGCCTCGCGCAGACCCAGTTCGCGGAACAGCTCCAGCGTGGAGGGATGAACGGTGTCGCCCCGGAAATCGCGCAGGAAATCGCGATGCTTCTCCAGCACCGTGACGGGCACGCCCGCCCTGGCAAAGAGCAGCCCGGCCATCATCCCTGCCGGACCCCCACCAACGATGACGAGGCCTTTGCCCATGCGCCTTCCTTTCCGGGTCGACCCGCGCCATAGCATCGCTGCATCTCTCCCGCCATGGCGCGGCAACGCCGCTCGCTCTCGACTCCCCCCGTCGCGCTCGTCTAGGAAGGCGCCATGATGAAGCTGTTCATTGGCAACAAGGCCTATTCCAGCTGGTCGCTGCGCGGCTGGCTCGCCTGCAAGCTGTCCGGCCTGCCATTCGAGGAGGTGGTCGTCCCCCTCTATGACGAGGCGTGGGAGAAGCGGCGGGAGGGAGACGAGTTCGCCCCTTCCTCGGGCAAGGTGCCGATCCTGTGGGACGGCGACGATGTCGTCGTGTGGGACAGCCTGGCCATCGTCGAATATCTGAACGAGAAGACCGGCGGCGACCTGTTCTGGCCCGCCGATCCGGGCGCGCGCGCCATGGCCCGGTCGATGGCGGCGGAAATGCACAGCAGCTTCGCCGCGCTCCGCCGCGAGCACAGCATGAACATCCGCCGCATCTACCAGCCGACTCCGCCGTCCGAAGCGGTGGCGCAGGATATCGAGCGCATCATGCAGCTCTGGGCGCAGGCCCGCGCCCGCTATGGCGGCACCGGTGAATTCCTGTTCAGCGACTTCACGGCCGCGGACGTCATGTTCGCGCCGGTCGTCACTCGCTTCATCACATACCAGCTGCCGGTCGCCCGCTTTGCCGAAGCCTATATGCGCGCGATCATCGCCCATCCCTGGATGCAAGAGTGGATCGGCGGCGCGCAGGCCGAGGAATGGGTGATCGACAAGTTCGAGCTGCCCCCGCAGACGGCCTGACCGATGAACGACGCGCCGGAAAGTCCGAAGGAAGCCCGCGCGCAGGAAGCGGCCGCGATCCGCCGCCGCTGGATCACCCTGGGCGAAGTGCTGGCCGTGCTGGCGGTCTTGATCTCGGCGCTGACCCTCTATCTCAACTGGTCGGACAAGCAGGACGAGCGCGCCGACAAGGCCGCGGAAACCCGCAAAGCCTCCACGCGCGCCGCGATCCTGGTGCTGAACGCGACGCCCGACGGCGACGACAGGCTGCTCCTCAAACCCACCGCGCCCGACCAGATCGTGCAGAGCCAGATCATCCTCTTCCCCAAGGCGCTGGACCTCTCCCCCGTCGAGACCACGGGCGACCCCCGCATCGAGGCCCGCTGGTTCGAGGCGGCGCTGAAGCGCGCGCGGGAAAAGGCGAAGCTGCCCGACGACAGCGTGGGAGACGAGCGGCTGCCGGTCGCCATCACCACCCGTTTTGTGGTGAATGGCGAGCCGCATGACGTGGTGTCGCTTTACGACATCGGTTACGGCATCGCGGGGAAATGGCTGTCCGGCCACCACCTCACCCTGCGCGGCCTGTCCCTGGTGGGACACGCCAAGGCCGACCAAGCGCAGACCAGGATCGACACGCGGTGGGAAAGGACCTTCGGCGGCCGGTAGAGGCGCGCCCGGGCGTCGGTTATGGGTTGGGGGAGCGGACATCGCTCCACCGCCGTCATCCCAGCGGAAGCTGGGATCTCTCTTTCATTTTCTTCACATCGCGCCTGAAGAAGTGGGATCGCAGCTTTCGCTGGGATGACGAAGGTGGCCGAAAGCCGACATTCAACCGACCTCCCTCGACAATCGTGCTTCCCTCTGCAAGGCTGAGCCCATGAAGGAGAGGGAGCTTCGCCTCGCGCTCGTCTGCTATGGCGGGATCAGCCTGGCAGTCTACATGCACGGCATCACCAAGGAGATATGGCATCTGGCCCGTGCCAGTCGTGCCTTCCATGACGGTGTGACGGCGGGGAAGGGGAGCCGGGGCGTATACCAGCGGCTGCTCGCCGCCATGGAGGAGGCGAGCGGCGTGCGGCTGCGCGTCATGCCCGACATCATCGCAGGCGCGAGCGCGGGCGGGATCAACGGCATCTTCCTGGCGCAGGCGATCGAGACGGGACAGTCGCTCGAACCGCTGACCGACCTGTGGCTCGACTATGCCGATGTCGACGAGCTGCTCGACCCCGACGCCCGCCCGGCCCGTGCCTTCACCAAATTCTGGGCATCCCCCCTGGTCTGGATGGTGGCGCGGCGGCCGGGCGACGCCATCGAGCAGACGGTCGCGCCCGAGACGCGCGAGGAAGTGCGCCGCAAGCTATCCCGCTTCATCCGCTCGCGATGGTTCGAGCCGCCCTTTGGCGGGGAGATTTTCTCCGCCATGATCCTGGACGCGTTCGACGCGATGACGGCGGCGGAACGCGGACCGCCGCTGCTACCCGAGGGGCATCCGCTCGACCTGTTCGTGACCGTCACCGACTTCGAGGGCCATCCCCAGGGCCTGACGCTCAACAGCCCCCCGCAGGTGGTGGAGACCGAGCACCGCCTGTCGATCGGCTTCCGCGCGCGGGGCCGGGGCGAGCGAATCTTCGCCGACACTGCCGAGCTGGTTTTCGCCGCGCGGGCGACGGCGAGCTTCCCCGGCGCCTTCCCGCCCTTCACCGTGCGGGAACTGGACCGGGTGCTGAAGCGCCGCCATCGCGCCTGGCCGACGCGCGACGCCTTCCTGGCCCGCATCCTGCCGCGGCAGGCAGCGCAGGGGACAGCGGAGGACGCGGTGCTGATCGATGGGTCGGTGCTGGCCAACGCGCCCTTCGCCCAGGCGATCGGCGCGCTGCGGAACCGACCTTCGCGGCGCGAAGTGGACCGGCGCTTCGTCTATATCGACCCCAAGCCGGGCGCCCATTCGATCCGCCTCAACCGGCGCGGAGAGGTGGAAGAGGCGAAGGATTCGAAGCTGCCGGGATTCTTCCGCACCATTTTCGGCGCGCTTTCGGACATTCCGCGCGAACAGCCGATCCGCGACAATCTGGAGGCTATAGACCGGCAGTCCGCGCGCATCCGGCGGATGAGCCGCATCCTGGCCGCGCTGCGGCCGGGGATCGAGACGGAGGTCGAAAGCGCGATCGGCGGCATGCTGTTCCTGGACCGGCCGACACCGGCGCGACTATCCAACTGGCGCGCTAAAGCGCAGCAGCGCGCAGCGAATGCGGCAGGCTTCGCCTTTCCCGCCTATGGCCATTTGAAGCTGTCCGGCATCGTCGAGGATCTGGCCGTCCTGCTGTTCCGCCTGGGCAGCGAGGATGCGCCGATGATGCGGGAAGCCTATCGCAAGGCCATCTGGGCCGCCGTGCGGGCGGCCGATGCGGACAGGCTGACCGACGATGTCGGAGCGGCATCCGCGCCGGTCGATTTCTTCCGCCGGCATGACCTAGCCTTCCGGCTGCGGCGGCTGCGCTTCCTCGCGCGGCGGCTGGCCGAGACACTGGAAGTCGAGAGTGGCGCGGACGAGGCGGCAGTGCAGGGGCTGCACGACGCGATCTATGCGGCGCTGACGCTCTATGCCGAGTGCGAGCCGCTCGATTTCTACGGCGATGCCACGCGGGAGGCGGCCCGCACCGTGCCCACCGATGCCGCCGCCGCCCTGCAGGCCGTGGCCAACGCCCGCGACCTGCGCAGCCGCGACGAGGCGGCTGACCGCATCCTGGCCGAGGCGCTGGCAGCTCTGCCCAAGGCGCAGCGGCGGACGATGCTGCTCGCCTATCTCGGCTTCCCCTTTTACGACATCGCGACCCTGCCGCTGCTGCAGGGCGATGCGATCGACGAATATGACCCGATCAAGGTGGATCGCATTTCCCCCGATGACTGTTCCGCGATTCGCAGCGGTGGTGCAGCGGCGACGCTGAAGGGCATAGAATTCAATAATTTCGGCGCGTTCTTCAGTCGGGTCTATCGCGAAAACGACTATCTGTGGGGACGACTGCACGGGGTGGAGCGGCTTCTGGACATCGTGATTTCCGCCATGCCCGTGGCAAGCCGCCTTTCGCCCGAGGCCGTAGCGGCCTATAGGCGGAAAGCGTTTCTGGCGGTCCTCGACGAGGAGGAGACGCGGCTGCCCCATGTCGCCGATCTCATCGCCAGTCTGCGGAAGGAGATCGGGTGAGCGTGCGGGAAAGGCTGCTTCCGGTGCTGGTTCTGGCGATGCTCGCCGGCTGTTCGCCGTCGAAAGGCGGGCAGCAGACGGAGAGAGAGCCGCGCGCCGGGGCGCGCGAGGCGCCGCTGCCGCCCGCAACCGACATCCCCGCCGTGGCGGAAGCACCGGCGCTGAAGCCGCCTCCCCCGGATCCAAAGCCTGCCACGACGGTCCAGGACCTGCCGCCGACCGATCTGGCGACAGCCACCACCGCGCCCTATCCGCCGCCGGTACTGCAGCAGCCCGCCGAGGGGGAGAGCGAATCCTATCAGCCCATGGACCTGCCGCCGTCCGACGCCGCGGCCAGCGCCGAAGCCTTTCCCGACGAGGTGACGGCTTTCATGGTGGAGCGCGACAGTTGCGACCATTTCCGGGGCGAGGAACCCTATGACGCTGACCGGCGCGCCTATATCGAGGAGAGCATCGCCGAACTGTGCACCGGCACCGATGCGAAGCTGGCGACGCTGCGCCGCCGCTATGCCGCCAATCCGGCCGTGACACGGGCGCTCAGCGGCTATGAGGAGCGGATCGAGAAACCAAGGGACTCCGGCGCATCCTCGCCGCTCTACGCGCCCTTCCTCTCACAATAGGGCGTCGATCGCCGCCGCCATGTCCACGTCGCGCTGCGACAGGCCGCCTGCGTCATGGGTGGTCAGCAGGATGTCCACCCGGTTGTAGACGTTCGACCATTCGGGATGATGATCCGCCTTCTCGGCAAGCAGCGCGACCCGGCTCATGAAGCCGAAGGCGGCATTGAAGTCCGTGAAAACAAAGTGCCGGCGGATGCCTTCGGGGCTTTCCACCACGCTCCATTCGGGCAGGGCGGCGAGCGCCGCGGCGCGCGGGGGCCCGTCCAGTCTGGCAACCATGTGACTATCCTCCTCTTTTCGTTTCGCCTATGTCGCAGCCATGTCCGACACTGGTCAACCGCCCCGCTTCGCGCCGACGAAGGAAGAAATAGAGACGCTGGCGCTCGCCGCGCTCAGCCGCCTGCCGGGCCCGTTCCGCGATCATCTGTCCGATGTCGTGCTGTTCGTCGAGGAATTCGCCGATGCCGACATATTGGCGGAGATGGAAATCGACGATCCCTTCGGCCTCACGGGCCTCTATAGCGGGCGTCCGGTCGGGCAGGAGGCACAGACCGGCGACACGCCCCCCACCGTCCACCTGTTCCGCCGCCCGCTGCTGGACGAATGGGTGGAGACCGGCGTCGCGCTCGACGCACTGATTACCCACGTCGTAGTGCATGAGATCGGCCATCATTTCGGCCTATCCGACCTCGACATGCATGTGCTGGAGGACATGGTCGCGCCATGAGCGGCCCCACCCTGCGGCTGGACGACGTGGCCTGCCTGCGGGGTGGGCGGATGCTGTTCCGCGGCGTCACGCTGGCGCTGGGACCCGGCGGTAGCGCGCTGCTGACCGGCCCCAACGGCGTCGGCAAGTCGAGCCTGCTGCGCATCTGCGCCGGGCTGCTGCCCGCCTTCGCCGGCACCGTGGCGCGCGAGGGCGGCGTGGCGCTGGCGGACGAGCGGTTGGCACTCGACATGGAGCGGCCTCTGGGACAGGCGCTCGGTTTCTGGGCCAAGCTCGACCGCGTCGGAGACGTCGCACTGGAGCGGGCGATGGACGCCATGGCGCTGCGCGGCCTAGCGGCGGTGCCCATACGGATGCTTTCCACCGGCCAGCGCAAACGGGCGATGCTGGCCCGGGTAATCGCGAGCGGTGCCGAGATCTGGCTGCTCGACGAACCGGGCAACGGCCTGGACGACGCATCGCTGGCGCTGCTGGGCGAAGCGGTCGCCGCGCATCTGGCGAGCGGCGGGATCTTGCTGGCCGCATCACACCAGCCGCTGCCCCTGCCTGCCCCCGTCCTGCTCAACCTGTCCGGCCATGTCGAGGCCCACGCATGAGGACGCTGTGGCTGCTGGCCGGACGCGACCTGACGCAGGCCTGGCGCGCGGGCGGTCTGTGGCTGCCGGTCGCCTTCCTGCTGCTGGTGGCCAGCCTTTATCCCTTCGCCGTGGGACCGGACGCTGCACTGCTGCGCCGGTCGGGCGGCGGCATGCTGTGGATCGCGGCGCTGCTGGCGGCGCTGCTGCCCGTCGATCGGCTGGTCGCGCCCGATCGGGACGCGGGCGTGCTGGACCAGATCGCGCTGCGCGGCATCGGCGAGGAGATGGTGCTGCTGGCGCGGCTGGCGGCACACTGGCTTGGCTTCGGGCCGCCGCTGATGATCGCCGCCCTGCCCGCGGCCGCGCTGCTGAAACTGGACGGGGCGACGGTGGCGCTGCTGGAGGCGGGGCTGCTGATCGGCACACCGGCGCTGGCGGCGCTGGGCCTGCTGGTCGCGACGCTGACGGCGGGG
>NZ_AUWY01000079.1 GCF_000447205.1 Sphingobium ummariense RL-3
GGGCGCTGGCCGGGCTGCTGGCGCTGCCGCTGGCGGTGCCGCTGCTGATCTTCGGCGCGGGGACGCTGGGCGACGGCAGCGGCGCGGCGTTCAAATTCCTTGGCGCTGCCTCGCTGCTGCTGGTCGCGATCACGCCCTTCGCGGGTGGGGCGGCGATCCGGGCGGGGCGGGAATGACGGGCTGAGCGCAAGCGGAACGGGTTTCGGCCATTCTCCGGTTGGATCGCCCCATATCCAATCCCAATCCTACCCTTCTCGCTCGACATCCCGCCACCCATCGGCCAAAGGCGCGCGCATGCTTGCCCTTGCCGCATCCGTGCTGTTCGTCCTGATCTGGTCCACCGGCTTCATCGTGGCGCGGGCGATGGTGCCGCATGCCGCGCCCGAACTGATCCTGGCCATCCGGCTGACCATCACCACCCTGCTGCTCGCCGCGGCGGCGTGGCACGCGCGGCAGGCGATGCCGCGCGGGCGGAGGCTGGGGCTTCATCTGGTGGCGGGCGCCATGCTGCACGGCGTCTATCTGACCGTGAGCTGGTGGGCGGTGCAGCACGGCATGCCGGCCGGCGTCATGGCGCTGCTGGGGTCGCTACAGCCACTGATGGTAGCGGTAGCGAGCGTGCTCTTCCTGGGCGAGCGGCTGGCGGGAAGGGCCTGGATCGGGCTGGCCATCGCGATCGGCGGGGTCGCCTGCGTGCTCGCACCGGCGATCGAGCGGTCCGGCGCGGGATCGATCAGCCTGTTGCCCGCCGTCGCCGCAATGGTCGCGGTGCTGGGCATGACGGGCGGCACGCTGATCCAGCGCGGATCGATCGCTGGGGACGGGATCGCGATCTCCGGCGCGGTGCAGAATGGGGGCGGCGCGCTGGTGGCGATCGCCGCCACGCTGCTGATCGGCGACATGCGCTGGGACAATGCGCCGCTGCTATGGGCGGGTCTCGCCTGGTCGGTGCTCGGACTGTCGGCGGCCGGCCTGACGCTGCTGGTCTGGCTGGTGAGGCACCAGGGGCCGACCCGACCGTCGATGCTGCTGCTGCTCGTGCCGCCGCTTGCCGCGATCGAGGCATGGCTGCTGTTCGGCGAGCAGCTGGGGCCGGTGCAGATCGTCGGCTTCGCGCTGGCGCTGGGCGGCGTACTGCTGGGGCGATCCCAGGGCAAGCCGCGCGAGCCCGTGGCGGAGCCGGCCTGACCGCCGTTCGACTGCGCTCGAAGCGATCGGAAGTCAGCGCGGCAGTCGGTGCCTACCCCTCGCGCAGCCGTTCATGGTGGCGGATCACCTCGTCGATGATGAAGCGCAGGAACTTTTCGGTGAAGTCGGGGTCGAGATGGGCCTCGAGGGCGAGCTGGCGCAGGCGGGCTATCTGGCGTTCCTCGCGGCCGGGATCGGCGGGCGGCAGCGTATGTTCCGCCTTGTAGCGGCCGACCGCCTGGGTGATCTTGAAGCGTTCGGCCAGCATGAAGACAAGAGCCGCGTCGATATTGTCGATGCTCTCGCGATAGCGCTTCAACGTTTCGTCCATGGGCAGCCCTTTCCTTCGCCGGGCGCGCTTTTTGCGCCTTATGTCCCTGTAAGCAAGCTATTCCGCTTGCCTTCCGCATTTCACCCGGCCACAGGACGCTCATCATGACCGCACCCGCCACCGGCAACGTCCATCCGATCGGCCGCGCGAGCAGCGCGCCTTCGCTCGCCCCCATGATGGCGCTGGTCGCCGAGGGGATGAACCAGGTCAATGCCGTGATCCTGGACCGTATGCAGTCGCGCATTCCCCTGATCCCCGAGCTGGCGGGCCACCTGATCGCGGGCGGCGGCAAGCGGTTGCGGCCGATGCTGACGCTGGCCTGCGCCGAACTGCTGGGCTATGCGGGCAGCCGACATTACAAGCTGGCCGCCTCTGTCGAGTTCATCCACACCGCCACGCTGCTGCACGACGATGTCGTCGACGGGTCCGGGCTGCGCCGGGGGCGCAAGACCGCGAATATCATCTGGGGCAACAGCGCCAGCGTGCTGGTGGGCGACTTCCTCTTCTCCCGCTCGTTCGAGCTGATGGTCGAGGCGGAGTCGCTGAAAGTGCTGAAGATCCTGTCCAGCGCATCGGCGGTGATCGCCGAGGGCGAGGTCAACCAACTGACCGCGCAGCGCAAGATCGACACCAGCGAAGACCAGTATCTGGACATCATCGGCGCCAAGACCGCCGCGCTGTTCGCCGCCGCCTGCCGCATATCCGCGGTGGTCGCCGATCGTGAGGAAGCCGAGGAGCAGGCGCTGGACGTCTATGGCCGCAACCTGGGCATCGCGTTCCAGCTGGTCGACGATGCGATCGACTATGAATCGGACGGCGCGACCATGGGCAAGGACGCGGGCGACGATTTCCGCGACGGCAAGGTCACGCTGCCGGTGATCCTGGCCTATGCGCGGGGATCGGAGGAGGACCGGGCCTTCTGGCGCGCAGCGATCGCAGGCAACCGGGTGAGCGATGCGGACCTGGCCCATGCGACCGGGCTGCTGCGGCGGACCGGGGCCATCGCCGACACGCTGGCGCGGGCGCGGCATTATGGCCAGCGTGCCATCGACGCGCTCGGCATTTTTCCGGGCGGGAAGGCCAAGGCGGCGCTGAGCGAAGCGGTCGAGTTCGCCATCGCGCGGGCCTATTGAGGATTTGCCCGGACGCTTCGTTCGGTCCATTCGTTCCGTTCGCCCCGAGCTTGTCGAAGGGCTGTTCTTCTCTTCAAGACAATGCAGGGCTTCGACAAGCTCAGCCCGAACGGGGTGAGGGTCGGAGGCGAGAGCCATCATGATCCTTTCCCCCGAAACCATCCTGTTCCTGATGGCCGCCGCGCTGATGGCCGGGTGCATCGACGCGATGGCGGGCGGTGGCGGGCTGATCACCCTGCCCGCGCTGATGGCGGCGGGCATCCCGCCCGTGCCGGCGGTGGCGACCAACAAGCTGCAATCTTCCTTCGGCACTTTCGGCGCGTGCATCGCCTATGCGCGCAAGGGGCATATGGACCTGGCGACCTATTGGAAGCCGGTGGCGGCGGCCTTTATCGGATCGGTTGGCGGGGCATGGCTGCTGCAGCGGGTGGACCCGTCGATCCTGGCGGGCCTGATGCCAGCGCTGCTGATCGCGATCGCGGCCTATTTCACCTTCTCGCCCAAGGTGAGCGAGATCGACCGGCATCAGCGGATCGGCATCGTCGCGCTCAGCCTGCTGATCGGGGTCGTCGGTTTCTATGACGGCTTTTTCGGGCCGGGCGCGGGCGCCTTCTACACCACGATCTTCCTGGCACTGGGCGGGCTCGGGCTTGTGCGCGCGACGGCGCAGACCAAGGCGGCGAATTTCGCCAGCAATGTGGCCGGCCTCGCCACCATGGTCGCGGGCGGGCATGTGCTGTGGATCGCGGGACTGGCGATGGCGGTGGGCAGCATCACCGGCGGCCAGATCGGATCGCACCTCGCCATGCGTTTCGGCAGCCGGCTGATCCGGCCGCTGCTGATCGTGATGTCGCTGGCGCTGACCGCCAAGATGCTGCTGGACCCGAAGAACCCGATCCACGTCTATCTGTTCGGCTGAGGCCCGGCGGCCTTCGCCGGTCAGTCCCAGTCGCGCAGCTTCTCGCGCAGCTTGTCGAGCGCGGCCTTCTTGATCTGGCAGACGCGCGCCGCGCCGATGTCCAGCGTGGCGCCGATTTCCTCCAGGTTCAGTTCCTCGACGAAATAGAGCTGGAGCACCAGCGCCTCGCGCTGCGGCAGGTCGCCTATGCATTTCGCGAGCGCGGCTTTCAGCGATTCGCGCTCCATGATGTCATCGGCGCGGTCCTCCACATCGGCGAACCACATGGACTGGTCGGAATAGACCTCGTCCATGCTGCTGTGCTGGACCATTTCCGTGCTGTCGGCGAGTTCGCGATAGGCGGATGCCTCCATGCCCATGTCGGCGGCCATTTCCGCCTCCAGCGGCGCGCGGCCCAGCCGCTGCTCCAGCCTGGCGCGCGTCGCCATCAGTTCCTTGCGCTTCGTCATGGCCGATCGGCAGAGCGTCGCCTGGCGCCGCAGATAGTCGATCATCGCGCCGCGCACGCGCATCTGCGCATAGGAGGCGAAGCCCAGGCCCCGGTCCTCGAAACTATTGGCGGCCTCCACCAGCGCGACCATGCCGATCTGGAGAAGATCCTCGATCTCGATCGCGCTGGAGACACGGCCATGAACGTGCCAGGCGATCTTGCGCACCAGCGGCATGTAGCGCCGGGCGAGCTGTTCGGGCGAATTGGCCGCGCCCGTCCTGCCATAGGTGTCGACGCCCGCGCCGGCCCTGACTTTCTGCATGTACATGGCTCAGTCTCCTCAGGCGACCCGTTCGCGCGCGGGCAACGGATCGTGGCGGGGCGTGGGGCGCTGCTCGCCGCCAACGACGGCGACGACCTCGACCCCCTTGCCATCGGGAATCTCCAGGAAGGACAGCACCGGCGTCTCCGGCAGATGGGGTTTGAACAGCCGCGCCAGCGCGCGACGGGCGATGGGCGAGGTGACGATGGCGAAGGCGCGCGCCTGCCCCAGAAGCGGACGGGCCGCCTGCACCACCGCCTCGACGATGCGGTTGGCGAGCGCGGGCTCGATCGGATGGCGGGCATCGCCCGCGATGCGCATCGCCTGCGCGAGCAGCGCTTCCAGATCGCCGTCGAGCGTGATCACCGGCAGCGGCATCTTCACGGGGACAAGGCCCTGGATGATGAGCGAGCCGATCCGCTGGCGCACCGCCTCGACCAGTTGTTCGTGATTCATATCGGGCCGCGCCGCGTCGACCATCGCCTCGCAGATGCGGCGGAAGTCCTTGAGCGCGATCCCTTCCGCCAGCAGCGCGCGGCAGAGCGCGGAGATCTGGGCGAGGCTGAGCAGGCCGGGGGTGAGGCCGTCGACCAGCTGGGGCGCAGCGTCCTTCAGCGTGTCGAGCAGCTTGCGGGTTTCGTCCAGACCGAACATCTCGCTCGCGTTCATGGCAATGAGCTGGTTGAGGTGGGTCGCGACCACCGTCGGCGGATCGACCACGGTATAGCCGGCCACCACCGCCTCGCTGCGCTTGGAGGGCGAAATCCAGACGGCGTCGAGGCCGAAGGTCGGGTCCTTGGCGGGACGGCCGGCGACGACGCCTTCCAGCGCGCCGCTGTCGAGCGCGAGCAGGTCCTCGGGCCAGATCTCGTCCTCTCCGACGACGACGCCGGCGATGGTGATGCGATACTGGTTGGGTTCGAGCGCCAGATTATCCTTCACCCGGACCATCGGCACGACGAAGCCTAGTTCCTTGGACAGCTGGCGGCGGATGCCGGTGATGCGGGCCATCAGCGGCGCGCCCTTGCGCTCGTCCACAAGGCCGATGAGGCCATAGCCGATCTCCAGCCCGAGGATCGCGCCATCCGACACGTCGTCCCATTCGATGACGGCTGGATTGGCGGGGGGCGGCGCGGGCGCGGGCTCGGCGGCCTTGCGCTGGCTGGACTTGCGCAGCTGCCAGGCGATGAAGCCGGCGATGGCGGCAGCGGTCAGGATGATGAAATGCGGCATGCCGGGCAGCACGCCCAGGAAGCCGAGGATCGCGGCGACCGGCACCCAGGCCTTGCCCGACCCGAACTGGCTGGTGATCTGGCCGCCCAGATCCTCCTCGCTGTTGACGCGAGTGACGATGGCGGCGGCGGCGATCGACAGCAGCAGCGCGGGCACCTGCGCCACCAGCGCGTCGCCGATGGCGAGGATGATGTAGGTCTGCGCGGCGTCGCCGATCGACAGCTTGTGGCTGACGACGCCCAGGATGATGCCGCCGACGATGTTGATCGCCAGGATCAGGATGCCGGCGACGGCGTCGCCCTTCACGAACTTGCTGGCGCCGTCCATCGATCCGTAGAAATCCGCCTCGGTCGCGACCTCGCGGCGACGGACCTTGGCTTCCTCCGGCGTCAGCAGGCCGGCGTTGAGATCGGCGTCGATCGCCATCTGCTTGCCAGGCAAGGCGTCCAGGGTGAAGCGGGCGCTGACTTCCGACACGCGGCCCGCGCCCTTGGTGATGACGACCAGGTTGATGATCATCAGGATCGCGAAGACGAAGATACCGACGACATAATCGCCGCCGATCAGGAAATGGCCGAACGCCTCGATCACATGGCCGG
The DNA here is from genome assembly GCF_000447205.1 of Sphingobium ummariense RL-3. GTDB lineage: Bacteria > Pseudomonadota > Alphaproteobacteria > Sphingomonadales > Sphingomonadaceae > Sphingobium > Sphingobium ummariense. The sequence continues at coordinate 6,156 of NZ_AUWY01000079.1, forward strand.
CAGCGTCCGAGCCTTCATGCCCCGACACCAGCACGACGCGGGTCGAGGCGACGTTGAGCGCGAGGCGCAGCAGCGTGGCGAACAGCAGCACCGTCGGGAAGCTGGAGAAGTCGAGCGGCTTGGCGGCATTCAGCGCCACCATCAGCACCGCAAGGCTGATCATGATGTTGGTGATGAAGCCGATGTCGAGCATCACCGCCGGCACGGGGACCATCATGAACAGCACGACCATCAGCGTCGCGAACGGGAGCACGGCCCCCTTGGCGGCGCTCGTCCAGATCTTCGCTTTGACTTGGGCGGGGGTCATGTCGGGTCGTTACCTTCCGAGGGTGGCGAGCATGAGATAGGCGAGGCGCGCGGTCTGCGGCTGGGGCCGGACGTCGACGTCGGCCTGGGTCGCGAGGCGCTGGGTTTCGATGCGGACATAGTCGGCCGGCTGCACCGTCTTCGCATTGGCGGGCAGCGCGGCGTCAGCATATTGGACGGCGCCGGTGCCCAGCGAATCGACGCCGTTCTGCAGCTTCGTGGCGAAGCGGTCGCGGATGTCGGCGAAGCTGCGCGCATTGCCCTGCCGGTCGTAGAAGATCGAGCGATTCGCGCGCGCCGCTGCCGGGAACAGCGATGCGGCCGTCGCACCGGGCGCGCGGTCGTGCATCGACAGGAACTTGGCGGCGCCGCCCACGCCCAGGAAATGCGCGAGGTAGAGATCGACCGGCTGCGCTTCGCGGCCCAGACGCTGTTCCAGATAGGCCTTGTTGTCGGCGGCGTGCTCGGCCGCCATGACCGAGGCGGTTTCGGGATGGTTGCGCAGGTCGAGCACCTGCTGGCGAAGATCGGGATCGGAGACATAGTAGCGGCCGTTGCTGCCGCGGCTGATCGCATTGGCGGCCCAGCCCAGGCCATATTCGCTGCCATGCTTGTCGATGACGGCGAGCCAGCTCTGGTCGACGAACTGATAGAGGCCGCGCGCAGACGAGGTGCTGGCGCGTGCGGTGGGATTGAGGCTGCTTTCGATCTTGGCCTGCCCCAGCAGATAGGCGAAGTCCACGCCCGTCCTGCGGCTCGCCATGGCGATCGCGTTGGTCACGCGATTGCCGGTCGAAGCGCCTCCCATAGTGATGTCGAAAGCCGACACTGCGATATTCGTCCCCGTTGGTAACGGAGCCATTAGAGCAAGCGCTGTGCCAAGATTTGGTTAACGCGGAGGCAACTATCGGAAAAATCGCGACCAATGGAGGACGCGCGAGCGGAACGCGCGCCACGAAAAAGGGCGCCCAAGGCGCCCCATTTGTTCGACCGGGAAGGAAAATTCAGCGCCCGTAGGTCAGGGGGGCCGATCGAGCACCCTGCGCTGCGAGCAGGTTCAGCCGCTGTCCCATATGGTCGGCGAGCACATGAGTACGCACCCGCGCCGATTCGATCAGCGGCAGCAGCGTGCTCAGCCGTTCGACCACGGCGGGTTCGGAACGCCAGGCTCCGATCGCGCGGACGGACGCGGCCGCGCGGCTGACCTCGCCGCTCGCTGCCTCGATTTCCGCGGCGTCAGATCCCTCCAGTGCGAGCCGGAGCGTTTCGAAGGCCTGGAACAGATCGTCGAGCGCGGCGAGACCAAGTGTCATGATCGTTTATCCTGCGGTGGGAAGATCCAGCGCCAGCATCTTTTCGGCGATGGTGGAGGGATCGACGGGATAGTTGCCGGATGCGATGGCCGCCTTGATCGCGGCGATCCGGTCCATGTCGACCGGCGCGCCTTCGGCCGCCATGCGGGCTGCGGGGCTGGTGGACGAGGCCGAGGAAGACGAGACGCCGCCCGTTCCGGCCGGCGAAGCCGCGCGCGTCTTGCCGCCTTCCCGCAGACGGGAGGCCTCGATCGCCGCGCTCATGCTCTGGCCTACAGACTTGATCATCGTTTCATTCCTTCACTCGTCCCGCCCAGACTAGATACGGATCGGTTCAAAAATCCTTAAATGCCCGGAACGCGCACCATGCCCATTTCGACGACCTGTGCAAAGATGGGGGGCGATTTCCGGTCCTCGCGCACGCGGATCGTGTCGCCGACGGCGCCGTCCTCGTCCGCGATCATCGCGCGCGAGACGCTGAAGGCGGCATTGCCGGCGATCAGCTGGACGGGATCGCCGCGCTTGACCACATTGTCCTTGGGCGCCGGGCGGGCGGCCGGGGCGTAGCGCGCGACCGGGCCGGTGGCGCCGGCG
>NZ_AUWY01000080.1 GCF_000447205.1 Sphingobium ummariense RL-3
GGCCTTCAGCGGCACGCGGATGCGCCAGCCGAGCGCGTCGCACTTGACGATCGCCGCGCCGAACACCGGTCCCTCGACCGACGGGGTCGTCGGACAGGCGGCCAGCCGGAGGCGGCGGTCGACCGGCGCCATCGGTCCGCCCGGCTCGCCGATATTGGCGCCGACGGTCATCGCGACGATGCTGTCGATCCGGTCGAGATTCTCGAATTTCTGGGCCTGCGCAAAAGCCGGCGCCGCAAAGGCGGAGAGCGAGGCGGCCATAAGAAAGACGATGGTTCGAGTCACGGCTTTGCTCCGGAAGACAGACATTCACCCTGTCCGAAGCAATTATCGTGCCATGTAAATCATCTGTCCGTGATGCCGCTGCGCGCCGTCTTCGCCGAGGCCGGCAATCGCCAGCCGGCCTTCCGGTATGCCGCCGGCTTTCAGCGCGCGCGCCACCGCGCCCAGCCGCGCCGCGGCCAGATCCCAGCGGTCGAAGCGCTGGCGGCCGCCGTCCGTGCCTTCGCTGCGGAGCGTGATCGCGCCGGTTCCGCCGCGCAGGCGGGCGGCGGCCATGGCGACCTGCCGCCGGCCCTTGTCGGTCAGCAGCGCTTCGCCGGGCACGAAGATGTCGGCGGCGCGAAAGGCCACGTCCGGCGCGGCCGGATGCCCGCCGAACTGCCGGCTGACTTGCGCGAGCAGGGCATCGCGTTTCGATCCGTTCGCCTGAAGAAGGATGAAGAAGCCGAGCAGCAGCAACAGCAGGTCCGCGAAGCTGACAGCCCACCGGTTGCGCCGGGCGACCGCGCCGCTCACGCGACCTCGCGGATCGCCGCGCGCCGGGCAGGTGCCCGCTCGCGCCGGGCGATGGCGAGCATCCGCGTCACCACTTCGCGCTGCCAGACGAGTTCGCGTTCCGACAGGTCGGCCAGTCGCGCGGCGATCGGCGCGGCGATCAGGTTGGCGATCACGACGCCATAGAAGGTGGTCAGCAGAGCCACAGCCATGGAAGGACCGAGGGCGGCGGGATCGTCCATCGCCGCGAACATGCCGACGAGGCCGATGATCGTCCCCGCCATGCCGAGGCCCGGCGCCGCGTCGGCGATCGAGAGCCACAGGTTGCGCGCGGCCGCGTGACGATCGGCCCGGTCGGCCAGGGTCTGGGCCGCCCACAACTCAAACTGGTCGATGCGTTCGCAATTGGCGAGGCGGCGGGCCGCTTCGGTCAGGAAGACGTGGGTGGTCTTGACCCGGTCGGTGCAGGACAGGCCGCGCAGCTGCGCCACCTGGTCGATCTTCAGCATCGCCGCGCGCGCGGCGTCGCGGTCCTTCGCGGGATCGGCGGTCAGCAGCGGCACGAGGGCGGCAAGGCCCCGGCCCATGCCGCGCACGCCGTTCTGGAAGAGGGCGACCGCCACGATCCCCGCCAGCATCCCCAGCAGGATCAGCGGATCGAAGAGATGCGCCAGACGATCGACCATATGTTCCAGTCCCCCGGCCGGACAGGCGGCAAGGGGCTGCCGCCAGCCGGCAAAAATTTGCCGCCCTGCGCTTCCGCCTGCGCGAAAGCCCGCTTTTCCGGTCCTTCCATGCCTTCCGGGGCCACAGCATCCGAAATTGGCACGGCTCTTGCTGATCTCTGGCCGGATCGCCCCGACGCAGCGCCATCAGGCATCAGAACGGCGGGCGGGACAGGAATTTTAGGGCCGAAAGGCAAAAAGGGACTGACGGGAATGTCGATGGAAGACGGACTGTTCGGCATACATGGAAAGGCGCTGGCGCTTCGCTCGCAGCGCCTGTCCCTGCTTGCGTCGAACATCGCCAACGCATCGACCCCCGGCTACAAGGCGCGCGACATCGATTTCGACGCGGCGCTCAAGGAAGCCACCGCGCAGGCGGGATCGCAGGGCGGCGTGCAGAAGGCCGTCGACGACGCGATGGGCTTTCGCGTCCCGCTCCAGCCCAGCCTCGACGGCAATACGGTCGAACTCAGCACCGAGCAGACGCTCTTCGCCGAGAATGCCGTCAAGTATCGCACGACCCTCTCCTTCCTCGAGGGCCGGCTCAACACCATCACCCGCGCGCTGAAGGGAGAATGAGCATGAGCGGCCCAAATTCCTCAAACCATGCTCCCATGAACGTCTTCGACATCGCCGGCCGGGCCATGAGCGCCCAGCTGGTGCGGCTGAACGCCACCGCGTCCAACATGGCCAATGCCGGCAATGTCGCCGGCAGCGCGGCGGAAGCCTATCGCGCGATCAAGCCGGTGTTCCAGTCGGTCACCGACGCGCCGGGCGTTTCCACCGTCAAGGTCGCGCAGGTTGTCAGCACCGACGCCCAGCCGGTCAAGCGCCACGACCCCAATCACCCGCTGGCCGACGCGAATGGCGATGTGTGGGAAGCCGCGGTCGACAGCAATGCCGAGCTGGTCGACATGATCGAGACCGCCCGCATGTACCAGAACAACGTCCAGGTGCTGAACACCGCCAAATCGCTGATGCTCGAAACCATAAGGATCGGCAAATGACCACCGCCACATACACCACCGACAGCGTCGGCCTGCCCGTCTACAACCCGAACGCCAATGTCGGCACGGGCAAGTCGACCATGGGCCAGGCCGATTTCCTGCGCCTGCTCACCACGCAGATGCAGACCCAGGACCCGTTCGACCCGGTCGACAATGCCGAGATGGTGTCGCAGATGGCGACGATCACCAATTCCAGCGGCATCGCCGAGATGAACACGACGCTCCAGTCGATCAAGCAGGAGCTGACGGGATCGCGGCTGGGCGACGCGGCGAGCTGGATCGGCAAGTCGATGCTGGTCAAGAGCAACATCGCCGTGCCCGACGCCAGCGGTTTCTACGCCGGCCAGCTCACCCTGCCCGCCGATGCCAAGGCGGTGTCGATCGACCTGGTCGACGGCAGCGGCAAGACGGTCAAGACCATCGACCTGGGCGCGCAGCCCAAGGGCGATGTCACCTTCTACTGGGACGGCAAGAACGATGCCGGCGAGACTGTCGGCACCTCCGCCCTGCAGGTGAAGGTGAACGGCGCCGCCCCCAGCCAGGTCGCGACCTGGGCCACCGTCGCCGCGGTGCAATCGCCCGCCGACGGCAGCGCCTCCAAGCTCATCACCGCGCTCGGCAGCTACAGCCCGTCCGACGCGCTCAAGCTCGCCTGACCCCCCTTCTTTCGCTCAAGGAGCAGCCATGTCCTTCTACGTTTCCCTCTCCGGCCTCAAGGGCGCCCAGGCGGACCTGTCGGCGATCTCGAACAACGTCGCCAACGTGAATTCGACCGCCTTCAAGAAGAGCAAGGCGCAGTTCGGCGACATCTTCGCCGCCGCGCCGATGCAGACCACCCACCAGGTCGCCGGCCAAGGCGTGCGCATCCAGGGCATCGCCCAGCAGTTCACCCAGGGCACGATCGAGACGACCGACAAGACGCTGGACCTGGCCATCACCGGCGAGGGCTTCTTCACCGTGAAGGGCGAGGACGGCACCGTCAGCTACACCCGCAACGGCGCGTTCGCCGTCGACAATGACCGCTTCGCCGTCGACACGACCGGCGCGCGCATCCAGGTCTTCCCGGTCAACCCGGACACCGGCGCACTGTCGCCCGCCCCAACGGCGTCGACCGGCCCCGGCGACCTGGCCGACCTCAACATCCCCACGACCCTCAAGGGCGAGGCTGACGGCGCGCAGCTGACCAGCGTCGGCGTGTCGAAGGAAGGCCTGGTCTCCGCCATCTACGCCGATGGCAGCACCGTCTATCTGGGCCAGGTCGCGATGGCGTCCTTCAACAGCCTGGAAGGGCTGCGCCAGCAGGGCGACGCGCACTGGACCTCCACCGTCGCGAGCGGCAACCCGATCCTGGGTACCGCCAATGAGGGCATGTTCGGCGCGGTCAACAGCGGATCGCTGGAGCGCGCCAATGTCGACATCACCGAGGAGCTGGTTTCCCTGATCTCCGCCCAGCGCAATTTCCAGGCGAATGCGAAGGCGATCGAGACGGCAAACCAGCTGACCCAGACCATCGTCAACCTGCGTTCCTAAAAGAGGACGACTGACCCATGGACCGGCTCGTCAACACGGCTCTTACCGCGATGCGCGGCGCGATGGCGCGGCAGGCGGCGATCGCGAACAACCTCGCGAACGTCAACACCACCGGCTTTCGCGCCGAGATCGCCAATGCCGAGACGCGCTGGATCAAGGGCGACACGTTCGACACGCGAGCGCAGGCGTCGGAGCAGGTGATCGCCGCCGACATGGCGCAGGGCGCCGTGACGGAGACCGGCAATCCGCTGGACGTGGCGCTGAACGGCGACGCTCTGCTCGCCGTGCAGGCGCCCGACGGCAGCGAGGCCTATACCCGGCGCGGCGACCTGAAGGTCAATGACAGCGGCCTGCTGACCACCGGCGACGGCCTGCCCGTGCTGGGCGAGGGCGGCCCCGTCACCCTGCCCCCGCTGGACAGTGTGACGATCGCGCAGGACGGCAGCATCTGGGGCGTTCCCCAGGGCGGCGAGGCTGCGAACCCGCAGCGGATCGACGCGCTGAAGCTCGTCAGCCCGGTGGGTTCGAGCATCGCCAAGGGCACCGACGGCCTGTTCCGCGAGGCGAATGGCGGCGCATTGCCGCAGGACCCTCTCGCCACCGTCACTTCGGGATCCATCGAGGGGTCCAACGTCAACGCCACCCAGGCGCTGGTCCAGATGATCGAGGCCAGCCGCGCCTGGGAAACCCAGGTCAAGATGATCGACACCGCCAAGCAGCTCGACGACGGCGGCGCATCGCTGATGCGCCTCGACGCGTGATGGAGATTTGAGACATGAGCAACGCCGCCCTTCACGTCGCCCGCACCGGCCTCGACGCGCAGAACACGAAGATGCGCGTGATCGCCAACAACCTGGCGAACGTCAACACCACCGGATTCAAGCGCGACCGCGCCGATTTCGAAACGCTGGCCTATCAGCAGATGATCGCCGCCGGCGCCAATTCGGACAGCGAGAACAAGTTCGCGACCGGCCTGAACCTGGGATCGGGCGTGGCGCTCCAGGGCACGAGCAAGATCAACACGCAGGGTAACCTGCAGCAGACCGGCAATGCGCTGGACATGGCGATCGAAGGATCGGGCTTCTTCCAGGTGCAGCGGCCCGACGGTTCCATCGCCTATACCCGCGCAGGCAATTTCAGCGTCACCGCCGAAGGCACGGTCGTCACCAGCGATGGCCTGCCGCTGATCCCACAGATCACCGTGCCGGAGGGCGCGACGTCGATCTCCGTGGGCAATGACGGCACCGTGTCCGCCACGCTGCAGGGCGAGAGCGAGCCGACCCAGCTGGGCCAGATCGAGCTTGCGAGCTTCATGAACGCGGCCGGGCTCCAGCCGATCGGCGGCAACCTGCTGACCGAGACCGCCGCCAGCGGCACGCCGCAGGTGGGTGTCGCGGGCCTGGAGGGTCGCGGCTCGATCCGTTCGGGCAATTTGGAGACATCGAACGTCAACGTCGTCGAGGAGCTGGTCGACATGATCGAGACCCAGCGCGCCTATGAGGTCAACAGCAAGATGATCAAGGCGACCGACGAGATGCTCCAGTACGTCAACCAGCAGATGTGAGGGGGATGATGCGCACCCTCTCCACGCCGCTGCTGGCTCTCGCGCTTATTGCCTTCGCCGCCTCCCCGGCGATCGCGGGCAAGAAGAAGCGCGATATCGAACGCGAATATTATGCGCCGACGGTTATGGCTCAGCCGCCCGTGCCGCAGGCCAACGGGTCGATCTTCCAGGCGTCGATGGGCTATACCCCGCTGACCAGCGGCGCGCGCGCCACCAGCGTCGGCGACATCATCACGATCGTGCTGGTGGAGCGGACGCAGGCGACCAAGAGCAACAGCGCCGATACCAGCCGCAACGGCAATCTCGGCCTCACCCCGCCCAGCACCGGACCGCTGTCCAAGCTGTTTTCCGCCAGCGACGTCGCGATGGGCGGGCAGAACACCTTCACCGGCAAGGGTGGGGCGACCCAGTCGAACGCGCTGTCGGGCGAAATCACCGTGACCGTCGCCGCCGTCTATCCCAACGGCACCATGATGGTGAAGGGCGAGAAGGCGCTGACGCTCAACCGCGGCGACGAGTTCATCCAGATCAGCGGCCTCGTCCGCCAGGCTGACATCAGCCCGGACAACCGCATCGCCTCCACCCGCGTCGCCGACGCGAAGATCATCTACACCGGCAAGGGCGAGATCGCCCGCGCCAGCCGCCAGGGCTGGCTGCAGCGCTTCTTCTCGATGATCAGCCCCTTCTGATGGAGACCCGGACCGCCATGATCCGCCTTTTCCGCTTCCTGCTTCCCCTGTTCGCGCTGGTCGCCGCGCCGGCCCATGCCGAGCGGATCAAGGATCTGGGCACCTTCCAGGGCGTGCGTCCCAACCAGCTGACCGGCTACGGCATCGTCGTGGGCCTGGCCGGCACGGGCGACGACAGCCTGCAATATGCGACCGAGGGCATGAAGGGCGTGGTCTCGCGCTTCGGGCTGACCCTGCCGCAGGGGATCAACCCGGCGCTGAAGAACGCGGCGGCCGTGCTCGTTACCGCCGACCTGCCCGCCTTTTCCAAGCCGGGGCAACGGCTCGACGTCACCGTCTCGGCGCTGGGCAAGGCGAAGTCGCTGCGCGGCGGGACGCTGATCATGACCGCGCTGCGCGGCGCCGACAACGAGATCTATGCGATGGCGCAGGGCAACCTTGCCGTGGGCGGCCTGGGCGTTTCCGGCGCCGATGGCAGCCAGGTGTCGGTCAACATTCCCTCCGCCGGCCGCATTCCGGGCGGCGCCACGGTCGAGCGCGCGGTCGCCACCGGCTTCGACACCGCGCCGACGCTCACCTTCAACCTGGCCGAGGCCGACCTGACGACCGCCCTTCGGGTGGCGGACGGCATCAACCGCACCTTCGGCGACCGCCGGGCGCGCGCCACCGATGCCGTATCCGTCGCGATCGACGCGACGCCCGGCGCCGAGGACCGCATCCTGATGATGGGCATGATCGAGAATATCGAGATCGCCCCCGCCGACGCGCCGGCCAAGGTCATCGTCAACGCCCGCACCGGCACCGTCGTGATCAACGGCGCGGTCAAGATCCATCCCGCGGCCGTGGCGCATGGCAAGCTGACGGTCAGCGTCAACGAAAGCCCGCGCATCGTGCAGCCCGCGCCCTTTAGCCAGGGCCAGACCGCACTGGAGCAATCCAGCTCCATTTCGGTCGAGCAGGAGAAGCGGCCGATGGTCAATTTTAAAGGTGGCGCGTCTCTGGCCGATATAGTGAAGGCGGTCAACGCCATCGGCGCCTCTCCGGCGGACATGGTCGCGATCCTGGAGGCTCTGAAGCAGGCGGGCGCGATGAAAGCCGAACTGGTGGTGTTGTGATGCAGATATCGACGATCCCGGGCGCGCAGGCGCAGACAGGCGGCGCCAACAGCAAGGCCGCGCTGCAGACTGCTGCAAAGCAGTTCGAGGCGATCTTCCTGCGCCAGATGATCGGCGCGATGCGATCGGCATCGCTGGGCGACGGGCTGTTCGATTCGAGCGCGAGCGACCAGTTCCGCGACATGGCCGACGCGCGCACCGCCGACGCCATGGCGGACAAGGGGAGCCTAGGCATCGCCCAGATGCTGCTCCAGCAGTTCGGCGACAAGACCCCGCCTGTCGCTCCCGATGGGCCTAACCCGGCGGAGGGTGCATGACCGACCTTTTCATCATCGGTGCATCGGGTACCCGCGCCTATCGCACCGCGATGGCCGCGATCTCGGAAAATATCGCCAATGCCGGCACCGCCGGCTATTCGCGCCGGTCGGTGTCGACCATCGAGTCGGGATCGTCCACCTCCACCATGGCGACCTATGTCGCGCGGGCCAATTTCGGCGGCACGCAGGTGCGCAGCGTCGACCGCGCGAGCGATCCCTATCTCGACGCCTCGGTCCGCCTGACCGGCATGGCGCTGGGCAGTTCCACCGCGCGGCTGCGCTGGCTGTCGGACATGGAAACGGCGCTCAACGACACGGGCACCGGGATCGGCCAGCTGATGACGGGCATGTTCCAGAACATGGACAAGCTGGCCGCCAGCCCGTCCGATACGTCGTTGCGGGTGACGACGCTGGACAGCATCAACCGCGTCGCGCAGGCGTTCAACCAGACCGCCGCGGAGCTGAAGCAGCTGTCGGACGGCATCCACACCGAAGCGAAGGATTCGGTCCAGACCATCAACAGCGCGCTTTCCAACCTGGCCGACATCAACAACAGCCTGCTGCGCGCGCAGCCGGGGACGTCGGCCTATGCGCAGCTGCTCGACAGCCGCGACGCGGCCCTGCAGGATCTGTCGGAGAACCTGAACGTCGACATCAGCTTCGGCGCGCACGATTCCGCGCAGGTGAGCTTCAATGGCACAATGCTGGTTTCGGGCATCACGGCCACCTCGGTCGCGGTCAGCCAGAATAGCGACGGCACGCTGGCGCTGGCGACGGCGGACGGCACCGCCCTGCCCGCGCCGGCCAACGGCACGCTGGGCGGCCTGTTCGCGGCGGCGGGAACGGTGAAGGAACGCCGCGCCAGCCTGGATGCGCTGGCGCAGCAGTTCGTGACCGACCTCAACAAATGGCATGGCCAGGGCATGACCGACGACGGCAAGAGCGGCGAGCCGCTGCTGTCGGGCACGGACGCGACCACGATCAAGGCGCTGGTCACCGACCCCAAGGCGCTGGCGACCCGGTCCAAGGACGGCACGCCCAACGGCAACCTGCTGACCGTCAATTCCACCCTGCGCGGCAGCGGCAGCGTGGAGCAGAACTGGACCGCCCTGATTTCGACCCATGCGAACCTGCTGGCGTCCACCAAGGACGAGCAGACGACGGCGCAGGGCCGCAACGACCAGGCGGTCGCCGCGCGCGAGGCGGTGAGCGGCGTCGACCTGGACATGGAGGCGGCCGATCTGCTGCGCGTCCAGCAAGCCTATTCGGGCTGTGCCAAGGTGCTCCAGATCGCCAAGGAAACCGTCGATTCCATCCTGCAGATCATCTGACACGAAAAGGGCTGAACCATGGTCGGCATCACCAACAAGATCATGCTCGCGGAGATCCGGCGCCAGCAGCAGCTGTCGAAGAGCATCATCGACGGGCAGACCGCGATCTCGACGGGCATCACGCTGAACAAGCCGTCGGACAATTCGCTGGCCTGGGTGCAGGTGTCCGACATCGGCCGCGCACAGGCGCAGCAGGCCGCCTGGCAGACCAATGTCAGCTATGGCACGACCCGCGCCTCCAATGCCGAAGCCAATCTGGAGGAGGTCAACAACCTGCTGGTGCGCGCGCAGGAACTGCTGACGTCGGCCCGCAACGGCGCGCTGAACGATACCAGCCGCGCGGCCATCGTCGAGGAGATGAAGACGATCCGCACGACGATCGGCGAGCTGTTCAATCAGAAGGATTATCAGGGCGTGCCGGTGTTCGACGACGGGCAGAGCGTGCTCGTCCCGGTCAGCCGCGGCCTCAACCTGGCGGTCGTCGGCACGCGGCAGGACGTGTCCGAAGGCGTCGACGTCGGGGGCAACAAGATGTCGATCGACAGCATATTGGATCAGGGCATCACCGCGCTGGAAGGCGGGGAGGACGGCGACATCGCCGACGCGCTGGACGCGGTACAGGCCGGGCAGAACCATGTCGTGGTCGAACGCGCCAAGCAGGGCGTGCGCAGCGACCGGCTGGACGTCGTGGGCACGCGCCTGACCGACGTCGACCTCGATCTCGACGAGCGGCGCCAGGGGCTTGAATCCACCGATCTCCCCACCGTGATCTCCACCGTGAAGAGCCAGCTCCTCCAGCTGGAGGCGGCTCAATCCGCCTTTGCCCGGATCAACCAGAAGACGCTGTTCGACCTGATCAGCTGAGGACGGGGCGGCCCGTTCCGTTCGTCCTGAGGTGCCGCTGGGCCTGTCGAAGGGGCGTATCGAAGCATGCCTGGATACGGGTCTTCGACAAGCTCAGCCCCTACTCAGCACGAAGGGGAAATATGGGCTCACCCACAAAAATCCCGCCGTCCTAAACCACCCGCTAACCAAGCCGTATTAACCAACTGACGAAGCGTCGCTGGCGACGCCCAACAAGTTGACGCCCAAGGGCAGAATTTCGGGGATATCCATGTTCGCAGTCATCGGCCTTGTCGTCCTTCTGGGCATGGTGTTCGGCGGGTTCATCTTCACCGGGGGCGACATCGGCCCGGTGCTGCACGCTTTGCCGCACGAAATGATCATCATCGGCGGCGCCGCCGTCGGCGCGCTGATCATCGGCAATTCGGGCGCCGACCTGAAGGCGCTGGCCGGCGGCCTGGGCAAGGTGTTCAAGGGCCCCAAATACAAGAAGCAGGACTTTCTCGACTGCATCTTCCTGGTGAGCCGCCTGATGAAGACGCTGCGCGTCGAGGGGCCGGTGGCGCTGGAACCGCATATCGAGGATCCCGCCAGTTCCACCATCTTCACCGAATATCCGCGCCTGATGGGCGACAAGACGCTGATCCACCTGATCAGCGACACGCTGCGCCTGGTCGTCGTGTCGTCCGGCACGCTCGATCCGCATGCGGTGGAGGAGGTCATGGACAACAGCCTGAAGACCCACCATCACGAAGCGCTGCGGCCGGCAGACAACCTGCAGGGGCTGGCCGACGCCCTCCCCGCGCTGGGCATCGTCGCGGCGGTGCTGGGCGTGGTGAAGACCATGGGGTCGATCGACCAGCCCCCCGCCATCCTGGGCGCGATGATCGGGTCCGCGCTGGTCGGAACCTTCCTGGGCGTGCTGCTGGCCTATGGCATGGTCAACCCCTTCGCCAACCGCTGCCGCAGCGTGATTGAGGCGGACGGCGCGATGTACCATGTCGTCAAGCAGATCATCATTGCGTCGCTGCACGGCCATCCCCAGCCGCTGGTGATCGAGGCCGCACGTTCCAGCCTGACCCACGCGAACCAGCCGGCCTTCGCCGAAGTGTTCGACGGCATGCGGGGCAAATAAGCCATGGCGGAAAAGAAGCGCGGGGCGAACGAGCCCGAGCCCCGGCCGATCATCGTCAAGAAGATCGTCGTCGAGGGGCATGGCGGCCATCATGGCGGCGCCTGGAAGGTCGCCTATGCCGACTTCGTGACGGCGATGATGGCCTTCTTCCTGCTGATGTGGCTGCTCGGCGCGACGACCGAGAAGCAGCGCAAGGCGCTGGCCGACTATTTCACGCCGACGCTGGTGGAGCTGAAGATGGCGTCCGCCGGCGCGACCGGCCTGATGGGCGGCGACAGCCTGATGGCCAAGGAGAATTATCCCACCACCGGCGGCCAGGGCACGCTGTCCATCACCATCCCGCGCGACGCCACCGGCACCAAGGACCAGGGCGGCAAGGCGATGCGGGCGGCCGACCGGCAGAAGTTCGAATCGATCAAGAAGGATCTGGAAGCGCGCATGACCCGCAAGGGCATGGCGAAGCTGCGCAAGAACGTCCGCTTTACCGAGACGCGCGAGGGGCTGCGCATCGACCTGATCGACGAGGCCGATTTCGCGATGTTCGCGATGGGCACCGACCGGCTGGTGCCGCAGGCCCGCGCGCTGGTGGCCGAGGTGGCGCAGGTCGTCCAGACCATGCCCAACCCGCTGATCGTGCGCGGTCATACCGACGGGCTGCCCTATGCGGCGGGGCGGACGATGAACAACTGGATGCTGTCTTCCGCCCGCGCCGAGGCGACGCGCAAGGCGCTGGCCGAAACCGGCGTGGGCAATGAGCGCTTTGCCCGGATCGAGGGCGTCGCCGACCGCGAGCCTTTCGTGAAGGGCGACGCCTATGACCCGCGCAACCGGCGCATGTCGATCATCCTGGGCTGGACGCGTGGCGGGACGCCCGGCGACGACAGCGGCATGGACGCGGAGACGAAGGCGGCGATCCGCGAACGCGACGAGCCGCGCCGGGTGGCGAGGGAAGAAGCGCAGAGGCTCGACATGGGCGGCACCGGCCTTCCCGCGGGAGCCGCGCTGATCAACCCGACGGCGCCGGGGACGTCGAACAAGCCGGGCAAGCATTGAGACATGGCGGTGCCGTTGCTTGTGATGCCTGGCATGGGATAGTGTCGGCTGGGGCTCCCATCATTGCCCCTTTGTCATGCTGAACTTGTTTCAGCATCCATCCTTCCCCCGGGAGCGGTAGCTTGATCCGGAGAAATGGACCCTGAAACAAGTTCAGGGTGACGACGGTGTGGAGGGCAATCCGGAATCGATGGGGAACTCAGGCCGGCAGCACCAGGCTCGCCTCCAGCCCGCCGCCGGCGCGGTTTGCGAGCCGCAGTTCGCCATGATGCTCGGCCATGATCGCGCGGACCAGCGCGAGGCCGAGGCCCGCGCCGCCGGTCTCACGGTTGCGCGAGCCTTCCAGGCGGGTGAAGGGTTCCATCATCTCGGCCATGCGGCTCTCGTCGATGCCCGGGCCTTCGTCCGCGACGACGAGCCGCACCTCGGCCTCCTCTTTCTCCACCCGCACATGGGCGCGGTCGCCATAGACGATGGCGTTTTCGATGAGGTTGCGCAGCGCGCGGCGGATCTGCTGCGGGCGGACATTGGCGACGGCCCGGTCGGCATCCTCCATGTCGACGGGCGAGCCCAGCTCGATGAAATCCTCCACCACCGCGTCCGCGAGCGAGGAGAGATCGACCTTCTGCGCCGTTTCCGTGTTCCGCCCGGCGCGTGCGAGCGACAATATATCCTCGAGCATGCGGTTCATCTCGTCGATCGTTTCGGACATGCGGGCGCGCTCGCCTTCGTCCTCCACCGATTCCGCCCGGACGCGCAGCGAGGCGAGCGGGGTGCGCAGGTCGTGGCCGATCGCGCCCAGCATGCGGTCCTTCTCGTTAAGCATCGCGAAGATGCGCGAGCGCATGGCGTTGAAGGCGGTGGTGAGCTCACGCACGTCGCCCGGGCCGCGCTCGTCCACCGGGTCGGCCGCGCCGGTCTCGGCGAACTGCCGCGCGGAGCCGGTCAGCTGCTTGAGCGGCCGCGCCAGCCGGCGGCCGACCCAGAGCAGCGGCAGCAGGACGATGACGTAAAGGATCACCGTCTGCCCCATCAGCCAGCCGCCGAAGCGCGGCGGCGGGCCGCCGGTGCGTACCTGCGTCACCACCCATTTGCCGGGCTCAAATTCGGCCGCCATCATCAGGCGCGTGGGCTGATATTCGCGGCGCACCTCGCCATAGGCGCGCAGGCGGACCCGTTCCCAGCGGCGCAGCGGCAGCGGCTTGTCGTCCTGCGCTACGCGCACGGAGAGGATGCGGAGGCCGATATCCTCGAACATGGCCCTGGCGCGGCGCGCGACGTCGGGGCGGGGCTGTCCCGTCAGCGAGGGCGTGCCCGTGACGAAGCGCGCGCGGGGGCGGTCGCTGTCGGCCTTTTCCGGGCGCGACGGCCGATTGTCGAGCGCGTCGACGATCCGGTAGACCGCCGGGGCGGTCTGCCCCGTCAGCTCCAGCCGGTTGCGTTCCCGCAGCAGGAAGGCGAAGTTGATCGCCTGCGCGACGAACAGCGCGATGGCGACCAGCAGGATGATCTGGCCGACCAGACTCTGCGGCCACAGGCGCAGTCGCCTCACAGCTTGCGGACCTCTGCGGCGAGCGTGTAGCCGCCGCCCCATACCGTCTTGATCAGCGTCGGGTTCTTGGGATCGGGCTCGATCTTCTTGCGCAGGCGGCTGATCTGGTTGTCGATCGCGCGGTCGAAGGCGTTGGCCTCCCGCCCCTGGGTGATGTCGAGCAGCTGGTCGCGGCTCAGCACCTGGTTAGGCCGCGTGGCGAAGGCCATCATGAGGTTGTATTCCGCCGTCGACAGCGGCAGCCCTACCCCCTCTGCATCGACCAGGGTGCGCTCCTGCGTCTTGAGCAGCCAGCCGGCGAAAGCGTAGGTGGCGCCGTCGGGCGCGGTCACCCGCTGCCCGCCGGTGGCGACGCGGCGGAAGATGACCTTGATCCGCGCGACCAGCTCGCGCGGAGAAAAGGGCTTCAGCACATAGTCGTCCGCGCCCATCTCAAGCCCGACAATCCGGTCCGTTTCCTCCGACTTGGCGGTGAGCAGGATGACCGGGATCTCGCTGGTCTCGCGAATATGGCGGCAGAGCGACAGCCCGTCCTCGCCCGGCATCATGATGTCGAGTACGACGAGGTCGATGGCGCTGGCGCTCAGGCGCAGCCGCGCGTCGGCGGCATTGTCGACCGCCGTCACCCGAAAGCCGTTGCGCGAGAGATATTGCGCCAGCGGCTCGCGGATCGAGCGCTCGTCATCGACGAGCAGCAGATGGGGACGTTCGCTCATAGGAGGCTTTTCTGTCACGCCTTGGCGGGAGTTGGAAGGGCGAAGGCGGGGGCAGCCTTCGCCCTTCCATGACGGGCCGCCGCCGGCCGGCGCTGTCCAGGGGGAGGAAAACAGCGCGGGGCGGCGACCACTTCCTTGTCAGCTCACGGGCTTTTCCGCCTTGCGGTTCTGCCACTGGCTGCGCATCGCGTCGCGTGCGGTCTTCATCTCGTCGGCCGTCACGCTGCCGTCGTGGTTGGCGTCCGCCTTGTCGAACATCGCCAGCGGGCGGGCCATGAACTCGTCGCGGGTGACGGTGCCGTCTGCCATCGCCTGGCGGGTTCCCATCATGCCCATGGGCCGGCCCCCGTGGCGGCGGGCGCCCCAGCGCTTGCCTGCGGATGCGCCGTCCTGGCGCGCATTGGCAGCGGCGGTGAACTCCGCCTTGCTGATCTGGCCGCTATTGTCGGCATCCAGCCGAGCGAAGCGGGCGTCGAGCCGCTGGGCGCGCGCCTGCTCCCGGTCTTCCTTGGTCAGCTTGCCGTCCTTGTTGACGTCCATCTTCGCGAAGCGGGCGTCGAGCGCGGCGGTCAGTTCCGCCTTGGTGATGGTGCCGTCCTTGTTGGCATCAGCCATCATCATCGGGCCGCCGCGCATGCCGCGCGCACCACCCGGCCCTTCAGGCTGGGCGAAGGCGAGGTGCGAGGCAGCGAGGCCGCCGACGAACAGCGATCCCAGCGCTACCGTGCCAAAAAATTTGCGGATCATTCCAGTCTTCCTTCCAGTGTCTTTACGGACGGCGGTGCCGTCCCTGGAGCCACTTATCGGCAAGACTTGTCCCGCAACTTTGTCATGTCACGCGGGAATGTGTCGCAAAGTGTAATCGGCCGACGTCAGGCGGCGATCATCCCGCGTGCGCGGGCGGTGGCCTGCTGCGTATCGACCGCCAGCTTCTTGACCTCCGCGGCGACGACGGAAAAGCCCTGCCCCGCCTCCCCCGCCCGCGCCGCCTCGATCGAGGCGTTGAGGGCAAGCAGGTTCGTCTGGCGTGCGATGCCGGCTATGGTATCGACGATGGCGCTGACTTCGGCCAGCACCTGCTCGACCCCAGCGCGGCGGTGGCTTTCCTGCTGGTGCAACCGCTGCTCCGCATCCTCGCGGGCCGCGATGGCGCGCCGCTCCTCGCTGATGTCATGGGCAAACTTGATGACGCCGAGTTGTTCGCCATTGTCACCGAATATCGGGTTGTAGCTGCCACGGATCCATATCTCCCGGCCCTGCGCGTCCAGCCGGCTGTATGCGCCGGTGTCGAACTGGCCCGAGAGCAGGCGGTCCCAGAAGGCGCGATAGTCGGCGGAGCGAGCATAATCGGGCTCGCAGAAGAGCCGATGATGGCGACCGACAACCTGTTCGAAGCTGTAGCCGAACAGGTTGAGGAAATTGTCGTTAGCGCCGGTCAGGCAGCAATTGCAGTCGAAGGTGACGATGGCAGTCGATCGGTCGATCGCGCGCCAGAATGAATCAGCTTCGACTTCAATTCCTTGCATTCCAGTACCTCCATTTCGGAGGCATATCGCCGTAAGGTTAACGGGTCGCTAACCTACGCTCCGCGCGACCGTTACCGGTCACGCCGTCCCAGCAGGCGAAGGCGAAGGGCATTCAGCTTGATGAAGCCCGCCGCGTCGCGCTGGTCGTAGGCGCCCGCATCGTCCTCGAAGGTCACGACCTTCTCGCTGTAGAGCGAATAGGGCGACTTGCGGCCGACGACATAGACACCGCCCTTGTAGAGCTTCAGCCGGACGGTGCCGGTCACCTTTTCCTGGCTGTGGTCGATCGCGGCCTGGAGCATCTCACGCTCCGGCGAGAACCAGAAGCCATTGTAGATCAGCTCGGCATATTTGGGCGCCAGCTCGTCCTTGAGGTGCGCAGCGCCGCGGTCGAGCGTCAGCTGCTCGATGCCGCGATGAGCGAGGTGATAGATGGTGCCGCCCGGCGTCTCGTACATGCCGCGCGACTTCATGCCGACGAAGCGGTTTTCGACGAGGTCGAGCCGGCCGATGCCATGCTTGCGGCCATAGTCGTTGAGCGTTTCGAGCAGGGTCGCGGGCGACATGCCGACGCCGTTGATCGCAACGCCATCGCCGCGCTCGAAGTCGACGGTGATATATTCGGGCGCATCGGGCGCGTCCTCCGGATTCACCGTGCGCGAATATACGAAGTCCGGGGTCTCCTCCCACGGATCCTCCAGCACCTTCCCCTCGGACGAGGTGTGCAGCATGTTCGCGTCGGTCGAGAAGGGCGCCTCGCCCCGCTTGTCGCGCGGGATCGGGATCTGGTGCTTCTCGGCGAACTCGATCAGCCGGGTGCGGCTGGTCAGGTCCCATTCGCGCCAGGGCGCGATGACCTTGATGTCGGGGGCTAGGCCGTAATAGCCGAGCTCGAAGCGGACCTGGTCGTTGCCCTTGCCGGTCGCGCCGTGGGAAACGGCGTCGGCGCCGACCTGGCGCGCGATTTCGATCTGGCGCTTGGCGATCAGCGGCCGGGCGATCGAGGTGCCGAGCAGGTACAGCCCCTCATAGAGCGCGTTGGCGCGCATCATGGGGAAGACATAGTCCTTCACGAATTCCTCGCGAAGGTCGTCGATGAAGATATGCTCTTCCTTGACGCCCATCAGGCGCGCCTTGGCGCGCGCGGGCTCCAGTTCCTCGCCCTGACCGAGATCGGCGGTGAAGGTCACCACCTCGCACTGGTAGGTCTGCTGCAGCCATTTCAGGATCACGCTGGTGTCCAGCCCCCCGGAAAAGGCGAGGACGATGCGGTTGATCTTGTCGGGCGTGGACATGGGTGGAGCGACTCTTCCCTGTTGAGGAGGCGGATGACGGGCGCGCGGGTATCAGGCAAGCGCCCGGAGCGCAACCGCGGCTGTCCAGTCTGAGCAAGGTAGAGGCTGGAGCGGGTAGCGGGGATCGAACCCGCATCACAAGCTTGGAAGGCTAGTGCTCTACCATTGAGCTATACCCGCCCGCAGGCGCAGCGCACTGCCATCATATGCGGTGCTTCGTCAATATCGCATGTGAGGCGCGGGCGAAGATCGGCCTTAACCCCGCGCCTCCGATCGACTATCAGGCATCATGACCACGCCTTCCCTGCGCCAGCTCGACATTTTCGCGCAGCTGGCGGCGTCGGGGAACATGGTGCGCTGCGCGGTCGGGCTGGGCCTGTCGGAGGAGCAGGTGCGGCGCGATATCCGGTCGCTGGAGATGCGGCTGGGCTACCGTCTGTTCGCGGAGGAGGGCGACGACGTGCGCCTGACCGCTGCCGGGCGCCGCACCGCCGAGGCGCTGACCCTGCTCGACATGGACGAGCCGCCTGCCCCGCCGTCGCCCCGGGAAGAGCGCCTTGCGCCCACGGCCCCGGCGCGCAAGGCGATTATGCTGGCGGCGCCGGCTCCCGTCTTCGGCCATTTGCAGGAGGCGCTCGCGGCGTTCGAGGAAGCCAATGACGACATCGCCATCACGCTGGACCTGACGGTGCAGACCGCCGAGGAGGCATCGACCGCCCTGCGGCGGAACCGCGCCGATATCGCCTATTTCTATACGCTTGGGGAGCCGCCCTTTCCGTCGCGCTATGCCTGGTCGGAGCAGATCAGCCTCTACGCCGGGGCCGACCATCCAGTCGCGCGGCTGGACAGCGTGTCGCGGCGCGACCTGGCGATCACGCCGCGGCTGGCGATGGACCGCTCAAACGGCCTGCGACGCATCATCGACGCCGCGCTGGAACAGGGCGGGCTGGACGCTCCCCCGCCAGTGCTGGAGACCGACACCCTGTTCGACATCGTCGACGCGCTGCGCAACGGCGCAGGCACTTTCGCCGCCTTCGGCCCCATGGGCCGGGATCTGGGACGGATGGCAGGCGTGCGGCGGCTCGCGCTCGATTCGCCCTTTCCGCCCGTCACCGTGCGACAGGCGATGCGCCCGGGACTGGAGGACGACGCCCCGGCGCATGCGCTCGCCGATTATCTTTTCCTCTGAACGTCGGGCCGTATTCGCCACGTGAAAGGGGACACTAGGTTTTAGAGGGGTTTGGGGCTCCAAAAATTGGGCCGAAAGGCGGGATAAACCGGCATCTTGCGGGATTATGTGGGACGAAACCCACGGAAATCGGGGCTTTCCGCAGGGCGCATCAAAAATTGGGCCTTCGCCTGGGGCGCTTCCCGGTGTGTCTAGAATGATCGCGGTTTTAGATATGCTGGGACCAGAGCTTTCGGAGTCGGCGCGCTCTAAGAGCCTTTACGAAGGTGGCGGCGCCGATGCCTCTAAAAGGCTTCTAAACGGGCGTTCCTGCCCTCTTAATCGGGACAGAGCCGCGGGTCGCGTCCGCCGCTGACGACGGAATCGCAATGGGAAAGTGGGACCGTGCGGGTCCCACTTTCGTCGAGAGGTCCCACTTTCACAAAAGGCGCGGAATTTCGGCTTTTCGGCGCCACGGCCGTGATCGGCAGGCGGAAGCTGCCCGCTCCTAACTGGGCCGAATTTTCCGCCGGCCACTCGCCCCTCATTTCCCCCTTACCAGGTGTTCGGGTCCGGGCAGCGAGGCGATGATGTCGGACGGCTGGACGCCATAGGCGGCGGCAAGCGCGGAGACCTCGCTTTCGCGGACAACGTCGCCGCGCGACAGCGCGTTGATGCGGCCCATGGCTATGCCCGTCACCTTAGCGAGCCGGTCGAGATTGAAGCCGTTCTGCGAGTGCCAGGCGTAGAACCAGTCGGAGCCAGTGCGGATCATGTCCTCGACCGGATGGCCCGGACCATAGGGAATGTAGAACTTGGCCTTGTCGACGGGCGTGGCGCCCTTGTGTCGGCTGCGAGCCATCAGCGTATCCTTCCTTCGCGCCTGGCGATGATCCGCTCGATCCGGGAGAGCCCTTCCATGTCGTCAGTCGCGGCCGGCGCCGATCGAGGCGGATCGACCGCTCGCGGGAGTACCGGCACCAGATCGTGCGTGGTCCATATCTCGGCGAGCGGATGAAGATAGATGCGCCGGCTCTTGCCAGGCTCCGGCGCATGCTCATCCCAGCTGGCGAAGCCGGCATCGATCGCATCGACCTGCGCCTGTTCTTCCGTGGGGCGCCATGGCGCCTTGGCTATGCCGGCCACGCCAAAGCAAAAGGCCGGGTCGCGACGACGCAGTGCCATCACAGGGCGAGCCAATCCGTCTCGGCTTCGTCCAGCGCCTCGTGCATCTCGACCGATGCGCTGACGCTGTTCAGATGCTTCGAGACCGCCTTGTAGTCGCCCGCCTTCGGGAATCGCGGATCGGTGAATGCGACCCTGGCGAGTTCTCCGACCTGGTCGTCGCGCTTGATCTGAGCGAGCAGCCAGGTGCCGAAGGGCTGGCGCTGTTGAGCGAACTGGGCTGGGTTTGGGTGTTCCATGATTGTCCTCCTTCCGCCGACTCGGGTCGGCGAATGAATGAGAACATTAGGAGAACAAAAGAGTCAATCAGGCTGCCGGAAGCAGCGCGTTCATTTGCTCGACCGAGGTGATGATGGTCGCCCTGCAGGTCTCGTGATCTACAGCCGCGACGACCTCCTCGACGTTCATTCCTCCAAAGCCATTTTCTGCGCGATACTTCATCTTCAAAGGGTGAAATCCCGTGCGGACCTCCGGCCCGATCTCAGTGTCAGCATGCTCGAATGAGCTAGGGTTGCGAAGGCCTTCCTTCACCTGCGAAACCAATGACCTATTGGAACCATCCCACGAGCTGAGGCAGTGGAAACCCTTACGCTTATCCTCCGTCTCCCCGGCAGTGGCCTGTCTAGTTTGAGCCATTCTAGGCTTCGCCTCCTGGTCAAATGATGCCTGCGCGATTTTGTTCATCGCGAAGGGTGCTTCAGCACGGACAGAGGGGTCCGGCGAGGATTGACCGCAGGCAGCAAGGGCCGCGCAACCAATGAGGAACGGCAGGCGCATCGTCATACTCTCTGAAGATATTTGCCGAGGATTCGCGCGACGGGAACGAACTGGTCGTCGCCCACTTCCTCCGGCGTGATGACATCTTCCTCGACGCGCTCGCGTGGGCGCAGCGAATAGCGGGCGACCTTCAGTCCTTGCTCCCGGCGCCAGATGACAACATGGCCGTCCTGCAGCTCAACCGGCGTTATCTCACGGCAGAACACCAGGTCACCTTCCGTCAGATCGCGGTCTCCAGTCCGGCTGTGATAATCAGACAGCAGCCGGACCAGGTAAAGGTCGACCGATGTACCCAGCGCGCGATTGAGCCAGTCCTTGCGGAAAGGCGTCCAATAGTGTGGGCGCCCCTTCCCCGTGTCCGAGAGGTCACGAAGATCGAAAAAGGGAAGCTGTTCCCATTCTGCGTCCTCGGCATCTATCACTGAAGCGGGCGCCGTTACCCCGCTGACCAGCCATCGGGCGTCCGCCTTAAGAACATCCGATAACGGAAACAGATGCTCCGCTTTCGGGACACCTTCGCCCTTCCGATAGCGCGAGAGCGACGATGAAGGGATGCCCGTCTGGCGGGAAATCTCAGCATCCGTGAGCTTAAGCTCGCTCAAACGCGCGCCATAACGAGCCGCGAACCCCGCAATCCCACTTTCAGGTTGCATTTCCCGTTTTCGGGAAATATTGTCCCAACTCATCTGATTGTCGCTCAAGGATTGGGACATGCTAGCTGAAGCTCCTCATCGCGAGGACATAAAATCTGAGATCAGGAAGCGTCATGGCTCCATGGCAGCTTTCGAGGTGGCGCGCGGGTTGCCCCCGCAGTCCACGCGCGACGTTCTTCGTGGGCGCGCGATAGCGAAGACCGCGCATGCAATCGCGCAGGAGTTGGACAGCACTGTCGAGGCGCTCTTTCCGGGTCGGTTTAAATCCCATATTCGGGACAATACCTCCGAAAAGGTAGCAGCGCACCGCCAAAATGAGGGGGCGCGCTAGATATGGCTACCGCACCCAAGACAGCCGAGCCGGCGCAGGTCGACGTCGTGCTGCAAATTCCCGTCGCCGACATCGAGATTGGCGAGCGCCTCGGCGCCTTCTGGCCCGTCAAGGCGGCGGCGATCGGCCGGCTGATGGTCGAGGACGGCCAGAACGAGCCGATCAAGATCAGGAAGAACGGGCCGCGCGCGGCAAAGCCGTGGACGCTGGTCGCTGGCCTTCATCGACTGGAAGGCGCCCGGCTAGAGCAGCTGCGCGCGATCGATGCCATCGTCGTGTCGGGCGACGAAAAGGCGCTGCGCCGGATCGAAGCCTCCGAGAATATCGAGCGCGGCAGCCGCAGCCCGCTGGAGCGCGCCAATTTCGTGCGCGCGCTTGCGGATGCGGCGGAAGCTCGCGTCAATGACCAGCACGAGGGTCTGAGCCAGCAGGAAATCGCAGCACGTGCCCGCTGGAGCGCGATGAAGGCCAAGGCGGCCAGCGTCGAGAGGGACGATGATCTCAACCAGGCAGAGGCCGAGCATGCGGGGGTAAACTTTACCCGCGTATATGGATGGCGGGCGGAGATCGCCGAGGCGATCGGCATGTCGGTCGAGAGCGTCAAGAAGGACCTCGCCCTTCACCGCGCGCTGATCGCGCCGTTTCCGGACCTCTGGCGCGGGCTCGCCACGCATCCGCTCGTCGGGGAGAACGCCTCGGCGCTGCGGGAGATCGCATCCTATGCGCCTGAGGCTCGACGCGCCATCATCGAGGGGCTGATCGAAGCGCCCGACATGACGCTGGCGCAGGCCCTGGAGGGGCTGGGCCTGTCGGCGCCGAAGCCGGCGCCGGCCACGGGCGCGACCAAGTTCATGAACAACGCGATCTCGAACCTGTCCCGCCTTTCCGTCGGCGACCAGCGCCAGATCGCGGGCGATATCGTCGCAACCTTCAAGCCCGCCGCTCTCGTCGCTCTGCGCGAGGCGCTGGACGCCCGGATCGGGGCGGAAACGCCGCCTCCCGCTCCGGCGGAGGAAAAGCCGACACCGGCGGTGCCGATCCGCCAATCGGTGAAGCCCGATCACATCGCCTGCCTAGAATGCGGCGAGCGGCATCAGGTGATGAAGCGGCATCTGCGCTCTGCCCATGGCCTCCAGCCCGGCCAGTATATTGCCCGTTGGTCGCTGCCGCTCGATTACCCGATGGTCGCGCCAAACTATGCCGAAGAACGCCGCCGCCAAGCCATGAAGCTCGGGCTTGGAGGCGCGAAGTGAACCGCGTCCGACGCAAGGAGATCGAGGGCGTGATCGCGATGCTGGAGGATATCCAGCAGCAGATCGAGACGCAGGCCGACATCGTGGCCGATATCGCCTCCGACGAAGAAGCCTATCGCGACGGCATCCCCGAAAGCATGCAGGAAGGCCCCCGGTACGAGAAGGCCGACGCCGCCGCCAATGCGCTGTGCGATGCCCATGCCGACCTGTCGAGCTTGGCACTCGATGACATCATCGAGCGGCTGCGGGAGGCGATGCTGTGAAACAGGCGCCCTGCATCATCTGCAACAAGCTGACCAGCGCAAAGGCGGACATGGAGCATGAGTTCGGCGTGTCGGTGATCTCCATGTGCAAGAGCTGCCAGGACATCACCGCCAAGCTGGGCATCGGCGACCATCCGCAGCGGCGCCGCTGGCCGAGCTGGCTGCCGCGCGTCGGCATCACCGTCGCGTCCAGCGTCGGCCTGGACGACGCCGACGATCCATCCATCGACGATTTCGAGGGACGGACGCTGGTCTTCCAGTGGGGCCGCTTCGCGATCGAGCTTTTCATCGGGAGGCGGTGATGTCGCGCACTGAATGGCATCTGGACCTGGCGCGCGATGCGACCGGTCAGCTGTTTGTGATCGTCTATGAGCCGCTGTCGATGCGGCTGGAACACGAGGCGATCCCGCACCCCCGCTCGATCGACATCATCCGCGCGATGCGCGCCATCATGCAGCGCACGGTGCTCGACTGGCCGCAGGTAATCGTGACCGATCACGCGGGCTGCTGGATCGACGTTGCCGACGTCCTGAATTGCCAGCGCTGGATCGACGCCCGCGGCACGCAGCGTGCCGTCGAACGCGCTGCGCGCCGCCTGCTCGACAATCTCAACCGGGGAGATGCCGCATGATGCGTCGTACCTTTTCCAAGCTGGATGTGCACTGCGCCGCCGAGGGCTGCGACGTGCGGATCGGCAAAGGCAAGCTGTTCTGCAAGGGCCATTATTTCAGCCTGCCTAAGGCGCTGCGCGACCGGCTCTGGTCGGCCTGGCGAGCGGCGATGACCGCCTATGCGCGCGCGCCGCGGCTGGAGCAGGATCGCCTCAACCGTGAGTACCAGCAGGCCTATCAGGACTGCCGCGAGTACCTGCGCACCGTGCGGCCGACATCGGCCGAGGCGATGACGACGGTGGCCTATGACGCGCGAGACTTCGCCAGCCCGCACATCGAGGGCGGTCAGCCGCAGCAATTCAACTATTTCTCGGGGCGGATGCTGTGAAGAGCGATCGCCAGAAACTGATCGTCTGGGCCAGCGGGCTGATTGAGTTCATCGGCGACAAGCCGGTGCCAGACGGCGCAATCCACGTCTGTACGGCACTGGGGCAAGATGCCATCGAATTCCTGTTCGACCAGGTCCGTGAGCAGTCCGTGCTGCACGATTTTGGGGACGCTGTCGGCCTGCGCGTGCCGGAGATCGACGCTGACCGTCCCCATGTCGAGGTCGGCGTCGACCTGGCCGTCGAGCAGCTGATCATTTGGGAAGACTATCTCCGCGACCTCGTCGGCAACGACGATGAAATCGAATGGACGCGGGCATGACCGCCGCCACGCGCCCCGAGCGGCATCCGCAGGACTGGTATGTCGAGCAGACGTGGACGTCCCGCGCGCTGATGGAGATGGTCGCCTTCGACCGCGACTATGTCGTGTGGGACCCGTGCTGCGGCCTGGGCACCATCCCGCAGGCGTTCGCGGCGGCGGGCGTCGCGGCGGTCGGCACGGACCTGGTCGACCGCTGGTCGGCGCAGACGCTGGGCATGCCGCACCTGTTCATGGGGACCCACGATTTCCTCGGCGACCAGACGCACATACTGGAGCGCTGGGCGCTTCTCAGCATCGTGTTCAACCCGCCCTATGGCTGCAAGCCCGACATAGCCGATCGCTTCGTGCGGCAGGCGCTGTCGCTGGCATCCGGCAAGGTGTGCGCGCTGCTGCCGATCGGCTGGCGCGTGAGAGAGAAGCGTTTCGACTTCTTCCAACGCTTCCCGCCCGCCGAGATACTGGAGTTCTGCGACCGCCCGTCGATGCCGCCCGGCACGGCGCTGCATGACCGCGATCCCAGGACCGGCAAGCCCACCGCCTGGCGGCGTGGGATCACCGATTACGCTTGGTATGTGTGGGACCGGCATATTCCCAAGCCGGACACCATCATCCGCCTCATTCCGCCCCGCAGCGCCGAGCAGAAGGTCGCCGATCGCGCCTTCGACCTCATGCGCGTGGGCGTGCTTCCACCCCTGGAGGAAAGGGCCGCCGCATGACGATCATCGCCGATATCGCCGCAGCAATCCGTGACGCGGACCTTGACGCGGAGCGGGAGGCCAACGGCATCAGTTTCGGCTGGTCGGGCTGGCACGCCTGGCATGCCGACTGCGTCCGCATCCGCCAGCATGGCACCGCCGACGATCGCGCCGACCTGCGGCTCTGCCTGCCCCTCGCGCGGTTCCGCACCGGCGAATTCCAGGGCTGGGAGCTGATGCTGCGGCCCTCTACGCCGCGCGGATACGGGCGGGAGGCGGCATGATGGCGCCCCCGGCAACCGACGCAGAACGCTTCGCCCGCGCTCGCCAGGAATTCGTCGAGGCGATGGAGGCGGGCTGCACCATCCTGGAGCTGCGCCGTCGCAAGGCCGAGGCGCGGGCCGCGCTGCGCCATCGCGCGCAGGCCGAGGTCGCCGAGCGCACCGCCGACATGATGACCGACCCAACGCAGCAGCAGGGCGACTTCGCCCGCTGGGAATCGCCGTGGATGATGAGGGACTGAGGATGGCCGAGGGATCGAATATCAAGGCCGCTCCGCTGGAGATCACGCCCGACATGGCCTCGCGCGTCATGGAATGGCTGAACGCCCAGCGCGACGACAGCATGCTGCGGCCGATGTCGCGGAGGGAGATCGCCCAGCTACGGCGCGGCGATGCCCTGATCATGCACGAGGCGACAATGGGCGAGGGCGCGGACGGCGTCGAGCGCATCTATGCGCCGGGCACGCCCGCCATATTCTGGCTGCTGGAGCGGTTCGGCCCGCCTACCGGCTGGGCCGTGACGCTGGTCATCGGCGGATCGTTCGAAGACGACAAGGCCATCGTCAACACCTTTTATGAGACCGACCGGGCGGGCTTCCCGTTCCGGTGTGCCGAGGGGGCCGATGCCTAAGACCCGCGCCCCTGCCGACCAGTTCGCCTTCACCTTCGACGCGCCCAAGCCGGCGACGTTGCCGGCGGAGCTTGCGGGCATGGACGCGCGAATCGCGCGGACGGTGGCGGAAATCCTGAAGCATGACGATCGGGACCGCACCGTGATCGCGGCCGAGATGACCGTGCTGCTGGCCGATGAGATCAGCGCCCACATGCTCAACCACTACGCCAGCCCCGGCAAGGCCGAATATAATATCAGCTTCGCCCGCATGCTCGCCCTGGTCGCGGTCACCAACCGCTTCGACCTGCTGGACCGCGAGCTGCGCGCGATCGGCGCGTCGCTGCTGGTCGGTGACGAAATCTATGCGGCCGAGGTCGGCCACATCTCCAGCGAGATCGCCGAGCTTCAGCAGAGGCTGAAATCGCTGCAGCGCCTTCACCCCACCATCAAGAGGAATCGCCGCAAATGATCGAGACGGGGGGTGGGCGCAACTGGTTCACGGCGGCCGAGCTGGCAGAGCTTGGACTGCCGGGCTTGCCGGGCAGCAAGCGCAAGGTCAACGAGCGGGCGGACAGGGAAAACTGGGCACTGCGCGTCGACGGGAACGGTGTGCCGATGGCCCGCCCGCGCAAGGGACGCGGCGGCGGGCTGGAATATCATCTGCAGCTGCTGCCCGACGCGGCCAAGGCCGAGCTGGTGAAGCGGGGAATCGCGTGGCTTCCGGCCAATGACGAGGACGCCGTGTCGATCGCGCGGCAGGCCCATGGCTGGGCGTGGTACGAGATGCAGAGCGACAAGGTGAAGGCGGAAGCCCAGCGCCGCGCGGCGATCATCGACATGGTCGAGGCCCTGGCGGCGACCGGCATGCCGCGCACCGCCGCCGTCAACGCCGCCGCACGCCAGCACAAGGTCACGGCCGGCACGATCTACAACTGGCTGGTCCAGGTGAAGGGCGTGCCGGGCCACGATCGCCTGCCCGCGCTGGCGCCGCGTCGCAAGGGCGGCGGCAAGGAGGCGGAGGTCGATGCGGGCGCTTGGGAATTCCTGAAGTCCGATTATCTGCGGCCCGAGCGCCCCACCTTCAGCAGCTGCTACTGGCGCACCGTCCACCTCTATGCCGCACCGCGCGGGATCACCCTGCCCTGCGAAAAGACGATGCTGCGCAAGCTGGAGCGGGAGGTCGATCCCCGCCTGGTCATCGCGCTGCGCAGGGGGATGGACGCGGTCAAGGCGATGGTCCCGGCGCAGCAGCGCACCGTCGCCCACCTGCACGCGATGGAGCATGTCGACATCGACGGCCACAAGTTCGACGTCTTCGTCAATTTCGGCAAGGACGCGAACGGCCGGGACGTGATCGAGCGGCCGATCATGGTCGGCATCCAGGACATCTACAGCCGCATGATGCTGGCCTGGCGCGTGGGCGATACGGAAAGCGCGCTGCTCACCCGCCTGGCCTTCGCCGACCTGTTCAAGCGCTGGGGCATTCCCAAGCGCTGCACCATGGACAATGGCCGCGCCTTCGCCTCCAAGTGGATATCCGGCGGCGTCCTCAACCGCTTCCGGTTCAAGGTCCGCGAGGAAGAGCCGCTGGGGCTGCTGCCCTCGCTCGGCATCGGCATCAGCTGGACCCAGCCCTATTCCGGCCAGTCCAAGCCGATCGAGCGCGCCTGGCGCGACGTCGCCGACATGATCGCGAAGGACCCGCGCTGCGCGGGTGCCTGGTCGGGCAACCATGTCGACAACAAGCCGGAAAATTACCGCGAGAAGGCGGTGCCGCTCGCCCTGTTCCTGGAAATCGTCGAGCAGGGCATGCGCATCCACAATGAGCGCACGGGCCGGCAGACGGAAACGACGCGGGGCGGCAGCTTCGCCGAGACCTTCGCGAAGAGCTATGCCGTGTCGCAGGTCGGCAAGGCGACGGCCGATCACATGCGCCTCGCCCTGCTGACGGGCGAGCAGATCAGGGCCGAGCGCAAGTCGGGCTTCGTCCAGATCGCCGACAATCGCTACTGGACGGAGGCGCTGAGCCGCCATGCCGGGCAGCTGCTGACCGTCCGCTTCGATCCCGACGACCTCAGCCTGCCGGTCCATGTGTACGACAATGCCGGCAATTTCCTGTGCACGGCCGCGCGCTGGGAGGCCTCCCGCTTCGACGACATGGCCGCCGCCAGGCGCAGCGCGAAGCTGCGCGCCGACCTGAAGAAGACCGTGCGCAAGGCGCGCGACATCGAGCAGCTGCTGTCGGCCGACGAGATCGCCGCCCGGATGCGCATCGAGACTGAGGCGACGGTAGTGCCGGAACCCGCCGTCGTCCGGCCCACGCGGTTCCGCGGCAACGCCGCTCTCAAAGCCCTTTCAAAGCCCTCTCAGGGGGCCGTTGAAGCCCGCAAATTCGACCAGCTCGCCGGCCGCGCCGCGCTGCGCCTGATCGAGAAATAGGAGGACAAGACCCATGATCCATGTGGAGACCCTGCCCGTCGACGTCGCGGCGATGCGCGACTGGGCGAACGGCTACAAGTCGATGAAGAAGCTGTCCTGGCGCGAATTCGGCGACCTGGTGGGCATACCCGGAGGGACGCTCCAGCCCTTCTGCAAGGGCACCTATGCTGGCCGCAACGACGACATCGCGCAGACGATCTTCAAGTTTCGCCAGGCGGAGCAGAGCCGCGAGGAAAAGCTGGAGGGCATCCCCACCGATCCCGGCTATTTCGACACGCCGACAGCGCTTCGCATCCAGGAGCTGCTGGCGATCGCCGCGACGGGCCGCATCACGGCCGGGGGCTTCAGCCCAGGCCTGGGGAAGACCAAGACGGCGGAGGATTTCCTCGGCCGGGTCAGCCCGGCCTACATGATCACCAGCGACGCCGTGTCGGCGAAGATGGGTCCCATGATCCGCCAGGTCGAGGTCGCGATCGGCGTCGGCAGCCCGCGCAACTGGCCCTCGATCATCAGCGCGGAGATCGTCCGCTTCCTGCGCAAGAAGCGCGCGCTGTTGATCGTCGACGAGGCGAACCACCTCACGATCGAGGCGCTGGAGCAGCTGCGCGCCTGGAGCGACAGCACGGGGCTCGGCATCTGCCTGCTGGGCAATGTCGAGCTGATCCGCCGGCTGACGACCGGGCGGGAGCGCGATGCGCTGGCGCGGCTCAACAGCCGCATTTCCAAGCGCATCGTGCAGGACCGGCCGGAGGAAGGCGATGTCACCGCCTTCTGCGACGCCTGGAAACTGTTCGACCCTGGCATCCGCAAGCTGCTGATGGACGTGGCGCTGATGCCCGGCTCCGGCGCGCTGCGCGAAATCCGGCAGATCATCGAGAACGCCAGCATGGCCGCGTCGGAGGACGGCGGAAAGCTGGAGCTGGCGCATGTGCGCTGGGCGGTCGAGGACCGCGAAATCCGGGTGCTGCGCTGATGCGCCGGCTGATCGCGAAGGGGCTGCATGCCCTGCTGACCAACCCGATCAGCGGCGAGCCGATCGGGCGGGGCGAGCGCGTCATGCTCGCCATCAGCCTGGTCCAGGCGCTGGTCGTCATTGTCGCCCTGGTCGGCGGCACGCTCGGCCTGGGAGCCGGGCGATGAGCGCGGTGGACATGGCCGTGCGCTCGGCGCTCAACCTGATGGTCGCGCAGCTGGCGGCGCCGGTGCCCGCCTTCGCGCCGGGTCGTCGCGTCGCCGAGATCATCGGCGAGGTCGCGTTCCAGACCGGCGTGCGGCGCGCCGACATTCTCGGCCCGAGCCGCCGCTACGAGCACTTCCGGCCACGCGCGGCGGCCGTGTGGCTGGCGATGGAGCTGCGGTGCGGCTCTGTCCCGATGATCGGGCGGGCCTTCGGCGGACGGGATCATTCGTCCATCTACAACGCCCGCCGCCGCGCCAAGGAGCTGCGCCAGAGCGATCCCGCCTTCCGGTGCCTGACCGACCGGCTGCTCCAGCATTTTCGCGACCTCGAGGAGGATTGAGATGGCTGCCGCCGCACGCACTTCCGCCCCCGCGCGATTCGCGCCCGATACCAAGCGTCGCGCCCTGATCGCGAAGGTGCATATCGCGCCCAAGCAGCTCGGCCTGGACGAGGACAGCTACCGCGCGGTCATGCACCGCGTGACTGGCCGGATCAGCGCCGCCGATTGCGATGTCGCCCAGCTGGAGGCGCTGGTGCAGGAATTCACCCGCCTGGGCTTCCGCGCCACGGCGAAGCCCGTGCCCGGCAAGCGCGGGACCGCCCGCGCCGACCATCCGCTGGCGCGCAAGGCACGGGCGATGTGGATCTCGCTCGGCCTGCTCTGCGCGGTGCGGGAGACGTCCGAACCGGCGCTGGAGGCCTTCGCCCGCCGTCAAATGGGATGCGAGCGGTTCCAGTGGGCCAACCAGTCGCAGGGCGACCGGCTGGTCGAGGGGCTGAAGGCGATGGCCGAGCGACACGGCTGGGACCAGTCGCTCGCCGGCCTGGCCAAGGTGCACCATGTCCACGCGCTGAAGGGCCGGCTGTGCGAGGCGATCCTCTTCAAGCTGAAGCGGGCCGGCCTGGCGCCGACCCACTGGGCGCTGGGCAAGGCCGCCTGGGAGCTTTGCCGGCTTGGCGATCCGGACCAGGCGCGCTTCGAGACGGAGGAATATGACCGGATCGCCCACGGCTTGGGGAAGCTGCTCCGCAGGAAGGGCGGCGCGGAAGCCTTTGACGAGGTGAAGCCATGAGCCGGCGCGTCTTCACGGGCCGGCAGGCGCACAAGCATCTCGCCTGGGAATCGCTGCCGCTGGTCCAGTCGACGCCGCGGCGGCGTGGCCCGTCCCTGCCTCTCTGCCTGCTCGCCTTCGTCGCGGGCCTGCTGCTGGGGCTGTGCTTCTGACATGCGCGGCCCCGGCTCCTACCACGGATCGGATATTTTCCAGGCCGTCGCCGACGTGATCGGCGTCGAGGCGACGGAGAAGCTCTGCCGTGCGCTGGGCGGGACCCGCCTCTACGTGCCGGCGACGATCGGCGCACATCATCCGATCGCCGTCGCCGTCGGGCCTGAAAGCGCCGCGAAGATCGCAGACCATTTCCATCGCACCGTCCTTGCGCTACCCAAGGGGCTGTCGCGTCGGGAGCGGGTCCTGGAGCTGCGCCGGACGACGGAGATGACCGTGCAGGAGATCGCGCTGGCGACCGACTATACGGAGGCCGGGGTCTATAAAATCCTCGCCGAGGAGCGGGGCGGCCAGCTGGACCTGTTCAACACCCGGATCAGGTAGGCCTTCGCCCTCAACCAGTTGAGGTCAGCGATCCGCTGCGTCGGGGCCATAGCTTCCCCCATGAGCGGGGAAAATCAGGACATCATCGCCGAGGGCTGGAGCCCTCGCTATGCGGCGGCGGCAAAGGCGGTGCTCGGCATCGAGGGCGGCCTGGTCGACGATCCGGTCGATCGCGGCGGCACCACGAAATTCGGCATCTCGCTCCGCTTCCTGGTCGCGGAAGGCAAGGTCGACCTGGACGGCGACGGCCGCGCCGATTTCGACCTGGACATGGACGGCGACATCGACGGCGTGGACGTTCGCCTGCTGACCCCTGGCGACGCGAAATTCCTCTTCCATCGCTGCTTCTGGCTGCGGCTCGACGCCGACAGCTTCCCGCGCCCGGTCGGCGAAATGCTGTTCGACCAGGGCGTCAACGGCGGCCTGGTCTCGGCGAAGAAGCTGCTGCAGCAGGCGCTCAACGCGTGCCTCGGCAAGTACCGGATCGCCCTGCCGCCGCTGAAGGTCGACGGCGACCTGGGCGAGAAGACGCGGGCGGCGCTCGACACGGTGATCGCCCGTCCGGCCGCGCGCATGCCGGCCGTCATCATCGCCTATCGCGCGGCGGCCAAGGCGCGATATCGCGCGATCGTCGCCGCCGACCCGTCGCAAAGGCGCTTTCTCAACGGCTGGCTGAACCGCGCCGAGCAGCTGGGGCGCGACGCATGATCGGCGCGATCGCCGCCTGGTTCATGTCGGCCGGCCTGCCCCAGCGCCGCGCCCGTCAGCTCGCCGTCGGGCTGCTGATCATCGCGGCGATCCTGCTGCTGTGGCTGGGCAAGGCGCTCTACGACCGGGCCGTCATTCGCCGCCACGAAACGGGCCAGGCCGCCGCCACCGCCCAGGCCGACCGCGCCGCCGATGCCAAGGCAGCCACCCAGCGCCGCGCCGACGACGCCCGGCTGGAGGCCGAGGCCGATGCCCTCGAAAGGATCACCGACAATGAAGTGGACGCGACCGTGGACCCGCTGGCTGCTCGCCGCGCCTATTATTCTTGCGTCCGCCTGCAGCAGCAGGCCCGCGCCCGTGGTGACGTCACACCCGCCTGCCGATGACCTGGCCTGCCTGCCCGAGCCCGCCGCGCCGGAGCTGCCCGCGGTTGGCGCCGATGATGCGGCCTGGGCGGCGTTCGACCGCGCCGGCCTCGCCTTCGATCGCGACGCGCTGCTCGCCGGGCGCAGCTGCCGCGACGCGCTCGCGCGCGCGTGCCGCTGGCATCGCGATCGTGGCATGGAGGTGAGCTGCCCGTGACGATGTTCGGAGGTCCTACTACCGACCCAGCGCTGGCCGAGCGCCTCGCCGCCCTGGAGGCGCGGATCGACCAGCTCACTCAGGCGGTCGATAGCAACGCCCAACAGGCCGCGAACGCCGTCGACAACGTGGCCGGCGAGCGTGCGGCGGGCGACGAGGCGGCGCAGCAGGCGGTAAACCAGGCTGTCGAAGGCAGCGTGCGCCGTACCGACGCGGTCGCCAGCCAGCTCGGCGCCGAAATCGTAACGCGGGCCGTCCAGGTGCGGAACCTCAACGAGCGTGTCGACGGGATGATCGGCGATGTCGATGCGATCGCCGACGATGCGCGCCTGGCCCGCGACGTCGCACTCGCGAACGATCCGATTTTCGAGACCGCCGAACTTGGCCGACTCGCCACGACCCCTGGAACGATCTTCAAGGCGCTGGGACCGGCCTCGCAGGAGGCGACCGCCTATCGCAACGATGGAACGACCGCGACACCCGTCTTCAGCTTTCCCTCGACAAAGTCGGTGGACGACAAGACCACCAGCGTTTCCATCCTGTCCGACACATCACCCGTGGTCGGCCAAGCCAATGGCGGCGCAACGGCGATCACCGACCCCATGGGGCGGATCATGGGCTGGTCGATCCCGGCGGGTTACAACGGCCTGCAGTCTCAGACCGAGCCGCGATGGGAAGTGCCGCCTTGGGCGCGCGGGCGCGAGGTGATCGTGCGCCTGCTCGCTGTCACCACCGCAGGCTATGGGCGCGAGATCACGCCCAACCTGCGCGCCGTGACGGAAACGGATGCTACGCCTGACGTCGAGACGACCGTCCTGTCCGACGTGCAGTCCGGCACAAGCCGGACGATCGAGATGAGCGGCACCGTGCCGTCCGATGCCTTGCTTTTTGGGGCGCGGGCCAGCTCGTCGGGCGGCGGATCGGCGCAAGCAACGGAGACATTCCGGATCATTGCCGCCGACGTGCGCCTGGCCGCATCGGGCGCGCGGCGTGCCGGCGAGCGGACGTCGGAACTGGCGATCTTCGCAGGCCTGACGATGGCCCAGACCGATCGACTGATCGGGCCGAAATGGGATGACCTCGTCGGCACCGGCATAGCCGACAATGGCGCGTCCTATATCTTCGATGCCGGCGGGCGGCGCATGGGCGTGAGCATCCCGGCCAATGAGAGTGGCGCCAACAGCTACGGCCGTTGGGAATGGGCCGTGCCCAAGGCGATTCGCGGCGACCTGCGAGAACAGTCGCTTGGCATCCGGTTCGAGGTCGCCGCCAGCAGCAACTATGGCGTGGGCCAGCGGCGATTGCTGCCGCTGGTCCAGGCGGTCAATGAAAGCGGCGTCTCTGCGAACCTGACGACGGTCCTCATAAACGCCTATACCGATGCCAACGGCCGCCGCCAGATCGAGGCGCGGGTCAAGTTGCCGGCCTATGACGTGCGCCGGCTGGATGTGCTCCTGTCCCACAACGACAGCGAGAGCGACACGCTCAACCGGTCCTTCGAACTGAAGCGCCTGGAATTTCGCATCGTCGCGACCGCGGCGATGTCGCCGGCCCGATACAATGACCTGATCCAAGCCGAGTATGTGCGGCAGGCGGCGGTTCGCGACGTCGCCACCGGCCAGGATCTGGACTATGTCTATGCCTCGTCGCAAGGCGGCGATGCGATCCGCCGGCTTGACGCCCGCGGCCGCCAGATCGGCGTCACCGTGCCGCCCGGCAAATCCGGAGCGACAGCCTTCACCCAGGTCCAGCGGTCACTCGACCTTGACAGTCAGGTCAACCTGGTCGGCAAGAAGATCAAGGCCGCCGGCCTGATCAGGACGTCGCCCAATTTCGCGCGCACCCTGACACAGGTCACGCAAGTCCTGACCACGGGGGGACCGCGTCGACCGACAGACGAGCGGGTCAGGACCGTACGGCTGGGGACCGATTACCGCCTCTGCATTTTCGAATGGACGCATCAGGCCGGCGACGTCCGGATGCAGCCCTATGTGCAGCTGTCGAGCAGCAGCAACGTGTCCGAAGAAATGTGGTACGAGTGGATCGATACCCAGTTCTTCATCGACGACGATGACGTCACCCATGCCGAAAACCTTTGCTGGGGTTTCAATCACACGCGGCTGAAAGCGGCGGAAAAGGCGCTGCAGCTATTCGACCCGCACTACGACTATCCCTTCGTCGTGACGGTTGAAAAGGACGGTAGCGGCGATTTCACAACCATCGAAGCGGCGGTCGAGTCCGTAAAGACCCTGTCGCCGACGGACTGGCTGCTGGTGCGGATCGGGGCGGGGGTGTGGGACATCACGCCAAATTATGAATTACCGCCCTACGTGGTGCTTTACGGCAAGGGTCGGGAGCGCACGACGCTTCAACTGCTTCAGCCGGATGACGCGGACCCGAGCGACATCGAGGCCAACTCGGTGTTTCAGGCGGATCGCCCGGTCATCTTCCGGTCCATCAAGATGCAGTGCCGCAACGCGCGCTACGTCGTGCATAGCGACAGTGGGACCGCTATCCGGGACAGCCAGCAGATCTTCGACGATTGCCTTCTGGAGCATCTTGGCAACGAAGGCGCGCGCGCCTGGCAGGCCGCCCATGGCGGCGACCCTGGCGCTATCTGGAAATCGACCTGCGCGATCGGCTTCGGATCATCGTCGGGATCGCGCATGGACGTGACCAACAGCGAGCTGATCGGCTTCTACGCTGGCTTTCTCTACCACACCAATGGCGGCCACACGAAGCCGGTGGTCGTGCGCCTGCTCAACAGCACGATTACGGCCCGCAACGATACGGCAGACCAGGGCTACGCGGTCATCGTCGAACCTTATGGCGCCATGCTCTCCTGTCCGCTGCTGATCCAGGGCTGCACACTCAACGGCGACATTCGTTACCTCGCGAACAAGTGGTTTCAGAACGCGCCGGATCAGCAGCTGTCGGGCGATGCCGAGATCGGCATCCACGGCAATTCCAACACGCCCGCCATCTTCACCGTATCGGACTTCGGTCGCGCCCTGCGTTTTGACAGCCTGTCGACGGCAGCGGGCGAAGGCTTCACCTTTTCGGGGGCCGCCGCCGACCTGCTGCTGGGGGCGGTCGTTCACGGGCGCGCCGCGGCCGGCGGGGCCGCCGCCTTCGCTTATGGCGACCAGGAGGTGAGCGGCAACGCGACCGCGGGCACCGGCCCGGCCAACAGCTCCATGGGGGAATTGCTGGGAGACTGTTCGACCGATGCCAAGTCCCTGACCGTGGCGGTGGGCGCCGCGTCGGCGACGGCGGTCTTTTCCACCGACATGACCAACGTCAGCAACAGCACCATCCTCGCCACGATCAACGCAGCGATCGGCAGCTTCGCGACCGCGACGCTGTTCGCGCCCGGCGAATTGTACCGCCCCCGGATGATCGACGAGGAGGCGGACCTGAAGAACATCTCGGCGGTCGTCATCCGGCGCGGGATGGTACTCGCGCACGACCCTGACGACCGGCGCGTGCGCGCGATGACCGCGACCGATCCGGCGACGCGCTATGCCGGCGTCGCATGGGAGGACATCTATCCGGGCGAATATGGCCGCGTGAAAACGCGCGGCCACCTGCCTGTCACCGACTTGCTACGCAGCGACAGTGCGCCGCTGGCCTTCGCCGATACATTCTCGATCGATCCCGCCAAGCCAGGCTGGATCATCAAGGGCGGAAGCCAGGGATTGCTGAAGGTCATCCGCGGCACGCTCGTGACGCCCGACGCCGATTACATCGAAGCTGTGAGGGTGAGCTGATGCGCCTCGCGATTCCGCCCGCCCTTTTCATGCCGGTCTGGTCGTCGGCTGCGGTCGCGGCCGGGGTGCACGACGCGCAGGCGCCGACCGGCCAGGCCATCGTGCATGTCGCAATGCTGGGCATCGACGTGCCGGTCGTGTCGGCGATCCTGGCGGTGCTGGGCGTCGTCCTGGCGCGCCCGATCGCGCCCAAGGGGCCGGTGCCGCTCAACGTCTGGCAGACGGCGTGCGTCACCGCGCTGACCGCTCTGCTGCTGCTCGCCTGGGTGGTCGAGCGGCGGCCGGGAATCCTCTTCACCTTCGTGATGGCGATCGGGCTCAGCTTCTCGATCCTGTCGGTGCTCGAAGTCATCGGCGAGCAGGCACGCGCTTTCTTCGGACGGGTCGCCGCCGTCTTCACCATCAAGGGGGGCAGCGATGTCTAGCATTTTCGAGTGGGTCATCATTGCCACGATCATCGGCGGCATCGTCTTCGTCGGCTTCGTGCAGGCGCGCAAGGGCGGACAGGCCAATCCGGTCTCCACCCGCAAGCTGGAGACCGAGTTGCGCGCGGTGGCGAGCAAGGTCGCTAGCCTTGGCAGCACCGTCGCCGATCTCAAGAGCGAGGTGAAGGAGGTGGGCAACAAGGTCGACCAGGTCGAGCGCGAGAGCGTCACCCGCGAGGACATCAACGCCCTCAAGGAGCTGATCGAGGTGAAGCACCAGGCTCGGGGTGAAGCGATGACCCGCGTCGAAGGCAATCTGTCGATCATCATGAACTACCTGATTGAGAAGGGGCTGGGAGGCCGCTGATGAGCGAGTTTTCAAACGTCTATGACGGCCATGTAAGGCTGTCGGTGCTGCGCCTGCTATCCAGTCAGCCGACCTATTCGGCCAATGACAGCGTGCTGACCACGGCAGTCGAGTCGCTCGGGCTGAGCTGCACCAGGTCGCAGATGCGCGCGCACCTGTCCTGGCTGCAGGAGGTCGGCGCGGTGACGCTGATCACGCCCATGGATGGCGTGATCGTCGCGACCCTGACCGAGCGAGGCGGCGACCTGGCGGCCGGTCGGTCGACCATCCCCGGCATCCAGCGCCCCAGCCCGAAGGGGTAAGGCGATGCCGCCGCCCCGTCGCCGTCGGCCGTCGTCGATCGACAGGCTCGACCCAGAGATCAAGGACCTTATCGGCAAGCTGCGGATCGACCACGGCTGGACGATCGACGAGATCCGCAAGAAGCTGCTGCAGCTGGGCCAGGGCGACGTGTCCCGGTCGGCGCTGGGCCGGCACGTCAAGAGCCTGGAGGAGATCGGCGCGCAGCTGCGCCACAGCCGCGAGGTCGCCCAGGCCCTCGTCGCCCAGGTCGGCGATGCGCCGGAGGATCGCGTCGCCGACCTCAACATCGAGCTGATGCACTCCATGATCCTGCGCCTGACGACCGCAACCAATGACGATGGCGACGGGCAGCCGGTGATGTTCGGCCCCGAGGATGTGCGATTCCTGTCCCAGTCGCTGCAGTCTCTGGCCAGCGCCAAGAAGACCAACACCGACAACGTCTTCCGCATCCGCAAGGAAGCCGCCGCGAAGGCTACGGCAGAAGCGGCCGAGCGGGCGGTCACCGCCGCGCGGGCGCAGGGGCTTTCGAAGGACGGCGTCGCCGCGATCCGCGAAGCGATCACGACGGCGGTGCTGGGCGCATGAAGCTGCCACCGGAGGAAATCGCCAGGCGCGAGCGGGCCGCCGATCGCGCGGCGGCGGAGTCCGTGATCGTGCGGCTGCCCAAGGGCGGCGTCCTGCTGGGCTACCAGGCGCGCACCGACGCACTGCTGATGACCGGCGTCTCGCTCCTGGTCATCGAGAAGAGCCGGCGTATCGGCCTGACCTGGGGACTCGCGTCCCATGCCGTGCTGCGCGCGGCGGCGTCGATGGCGGCCGGCGGCCAGAACGTCTGGTACATGGGTTATGACAAGGACATGACCCTGGAGTTTATCGAGGTGTGCGCCATGTGGGCGCGTGCCTTCAACTGCGCGGTCGTG
This sequence comes from Sphingobium ummariense RL-3, assembly GCF_000447205.1. Classification (GTDB taxonomy): domain Bacteria; phylum Pseudomonadota; class Alphaproteobacteria; order Sphingomonadales; family Sphingomonadaceae; genus Sphingobium; species Sphingobium ummariense. The sequence continues at coordinate 38,018 of NZ_AUWY01000080.1, forward strand.
GACCAGGGCGAGATCGTCCTGGACGATGGCCCCAACGAGGGCATCAAGGCTTTCTCGATCCGCTTCGCCAGCGGGTTCCGCATCACGGCGCTGCCCAGCGTCCCGCGCGCACTGCGCGGCAAGCAGGGCATCGTCATCATCGACGAAGCGGCGTTCCACAAGAATGTGGACGAGGTGCTGAAGTCGGCCATGGCGCTGCTGATCTGGGGCGGCCAGGTCATCGTCGTGTCCACCCATGACGGGATCGGCAACCCCTTCAACAAGCTGATCGGCGAAGTTCAGTCCGGAACCCGGCGCGGAAAGGTGATGACGATCACCTTCGCCCAGGCGATGGCGGACGGGCTCTATGAGCGCGTCGCCCTGGTCGCCAAGGCCAAGGGCGTCCCGATCGAGCCGAAGGAGGAATGGGAAGCCAATATCCGCGCCTCCTATGGCGACGATGCGGCCGAGGAGCTGGACTGCATTCCCAAGGTCGGATCAGGCTCGCTGATCTCGATCGAGGACATCATCCGCGCCGAGCATGCCGAGGCCGGCGACGGCCAGTTCTACATGGGCGGTCTCTATGGCCTCGGCCGCGACGTGGCGCGGCGCCGGGACGGCCAGATACAATGGGGGGCCGAGCTGGTCGGCGATGTCGCCTGGGTTCGCGACGTCTATGACGAGGTGGGCCAGACCTTCGCGCACCAGGATGCCTGGTTCAACGCGCGCTTTGCCGATCGCCGCGTCCTGCGCGCCTGCATCGACCAGACCGGCATGGGCGAGAAGGTGGTCGAGGACCTGCAGGCGCTGCACGGCACCTATCGGGTGGAAGGCGTGCTGCTGACCGGCCCCAACAGGCTGGACCTTGCGCTCGGCCTCGCCACCGCCTTCCAGGTCGGCCGCATCCGTATCCCGGCCGGCGACCCGAAGCTTCGCGCCGACCTGATGGCGATCAAGCGTGTGGGCAGCGAGGAAAGCGGCTCCGTCCGGATCGTCAACGACGGCACCATTCACGCCGACCGCTTCTGGGCGGCGGCGCTGATGTGGCGCGCGCTCGGCGTGGAAGCGCAGATGATCCGCTACCAATCGGTGCCCAAGACGAGCTGGGATGCCGCGCATGGCGGCGGTGACGACACGCCGCGCGGCATGGCGGAGCGCGCGCGATCGCAGGCGCAGGGGCGCTTTCAGAAAGGCGCCTGGTGATGTTTCGGAGATCCACGCATGGCTAACGACCTCGTCCCTTCCCCCTTGGTCGACACGCGCGGGCGCCCGCTGCGCGCCGCCGTCGAGACGCTGACGCGCGAGATCGGCGGGCCGACGATGTCGGGCGTGCGCAACATCTGGTCCGGCCATCCGGCGCAGGGGCTAAATCCCGCGAAGCTCGGCGGGCTGCTGCGCGCGGCCGAGGAGGGCGATGCCACCGCGCAACACGAGCTGGCCGAGGAGGTCGAGGAGAAATATCCGCACTACAACGGCGTGCTGGGCGTGCGGAAGCGGGCGGTGGCGCAGCTGCCCGTCCGCGTGGAGGCGGCCGGGGAGAGCGAGGAAGAACAGGGCGACGCCGCCCTGGTGCGCGACTGGACGAAGCGGCTGACGCTGCAGGCCGAGCTGATCGAGATACTCGATGCGCTGGGCAAGGGGGTCAGCGCGACCGAGATCATCTGGGACACCGGAGAGCAGTGGCTGCCCGACGCGCTGAAGCGACGCGATCCGCGCTTCTTCGAATATGACCGCGTGACGGGAGAGCAGCTGCTGCTGCGCGGCGGCATCGATGGCCATAGCGGCGAGCCGGCTCCGCTGCCGCCCTACAAGTTCATCGTGCATCAGACGTCCGCCAAGTCGGGCCTGCCGATCCGCGGCGGCCTGATCCGCGTTGTTGCCTGGTATTATCTCTTCGCGAACTTCACACTGAAGGACTGGATGACCTTCCTGGAGGTCTATGGCCTGCCGCTTCGCGTCGGCAAATATCAGAACGGCACCAGCGAGGACGATATTCGTCTGTTGGCCCAGGCGGTCGGGCAGATCGGGTCGGATGCCGGCGCCGTCATCCCGCAGTCGATGGTCATCGAATTCATCCAGAGCGGTGGCGCCGCGGCCAACCCCGATATGTTCAAGGGGATGCTGACCTACATCGACGATGCGGTCAGCAAGGTCGTGCTGGGCCAGACGAGCAGCTCCGACGCCAAGGCCGGCGGCCTCGGCTCCGGCCAGGCGAACCTGCACGGCGATGTACGCGACGATATCGCCGACGCCGACGCGGTGGAGCTGAGCGCCACATTGACCCGCGACCTGGCTATGCCGATGGTCCTGCTCAACCGTGGCCCGCGCAGGCGCTATCCACAGATCATCATCGGCAGGCCCGACGCGGTCGACGTGAAGGAGTTCCTGGACGCGACCGAGCGCGGCGTTCGCATGGGCGTGCCGATCGCCGTCTCGACCTGGCGCGAACGCACCGGCATCCCCGAGCCGAAACCCGGCGAACCCCTGCTGGTCGCGCCTGCCCAAAATTCGCCGCAGGAAGGGCAGGAGGACCCCGAAGGTCCGCTGGCACCGAAAAATTCGCCACGCGCCCTCTTAGGCCCTCTTAAAACGCCCTCAGAGGCCAGTCGGAAGCAGGACGTCGCCGCCGCCGCGCAGGAAAGGAAGCCGGACGCGATCGACGGCCTGGTGGACGACATGCTCGGCAGCTGGGAGCCCGATATGGACGCCGTGCTGGCGCCGATCGACGAGCTGCTGGATCAGGCCGCCAGCCTGGAGGAGGTTCGCGAGCTGCTCGCCACCCGCGTCGGCGACGTGATCATGGACATGGACGTCGCTGCGATCGCGCAGCTCGGCGAGCGCGCCGGCTTCGCCGCCAGGATCGCGGGGCTGATCGGGAAGCCGGGAGAGTGAGCGCGCCTCGTGTTGGCGACGCACTCGCCCACCTGGCCGAGGCCATGGATGCGCTGACCATCGAAAGCTGGACGCTGCCGGTGGGAGGCGTCGAGCGGCGCACGCCAGCAATAGAGGCGACGATCGCGGAAGACCTGATGCGCGTCCACTGTGCCATCGCGCCGCGCGACAAGCCGTCTATCTTTTCGATCATGGCCGAGGAAGTGAGGCGCGCCGTGATCGAGATCGAGGCCGCGCGGCAAGCTCTGGGGGCGGAGCCCAGCTGATGCGCTTCTTCAAGTCCCATGCAACCACGATGGATCGCGCGACGGTCGTCTCCAACAACTGGCGGCTGATCATCGGGCGGATGACGCTCTCGTTGGAGATCCGCACGAATGAGGCCGTCGCCATGGACCGGCGGCTGGCGACCTGGGACGCGCTCCGTGCCCAGGCGGTGGCGGCCAGCGATCCCGAGACGGTCGAGTGGGCTCTGGACGATCTATGGGCGGCGGGCGGTACCGACATCACCGCCCGCGCCCTGCTGCGCCGGATCATCGACGGCAGCTACAGGTCGCCCTGGTGAGCGGCCCCGAGGAACTGCCCCCGGCCAATGTCCTGCCGGAAGAGGCGATCGCCTTTTTCCGGGCCAAGGGCTTTCGCATCGGCTTCAGCTGGCAGGACGTCTTCCGGGAGGAGCATGCCCGTTGGTTCACCGTCGCCAAGGCGATGTCGCGCGACGTGCTGGAGGACATCCGCGAGGCGGTGGACAAGGCGATCCGCGAAGGCATCACGCTGGAGACCTTCAAGAAAGAACTGCGGCCGAAGCTGGAGGCCAAGGGCTGGTGGGGCAGGAAGACGATGCTGGACCCGAAGACGGGCCAGCACGAGCTGGTCCAGCTCGGCAGCCCGCGCCGGCTGAAGACCATTTTTCGCGCGAATGTCCGCACCGCCTATGCCGCTGGCAAGTGGGAGCGCATCCAGCGCACCAAGAAGGCCTTTCCCTTCCTGGAATATTCGTCCGTCATGGACGGGCGAGAGCGGCCCGAGCATCACGACTGGGATGGCGTCCGCCTGCCCGTCGATCATCCCTGGTGGGACACGCACACGCCGCCCTGCGACTGGGAATGCCGGTGCGATGTCGTCGCCCGCTCGCAACGCATGCTCGATCGCATGGGCGTGACCGTCGATGCGAAGCCGCCGCCCGCCAATGACCTGGTGCCCTGGACCAACAGCCGCACGGGCGAGACAGGGATGATCGAGAAGGGCCTGGGCAAGGGCTGGGATTACAATGTCGGGAAGGAATATCTGCGCGGCCTGGCGCCGGCCCCTCTGCCCGAGAGCTTCGGCGACGATCGAAATGGAGGACCGGAGGATGTCGGCGCCGCCGCCCAGCCGAGCGGCGCGCAGCAGGCGCTGATCGACCGCTTCCTGAAGGCGTTCGGCATCGCGGCCGGGAAAGAGGCGATCTGGGAGGACAAGGAAGGCTGGCCGCTGTCGGTCGGCCGCGGCTGGTTCATCGCGCCGGGCGGCCAAGTGCGCCTACCTGGCGGCGCTGCCGGTGTCGCGATCGACCGGATCGCCGCGGCGATCGTCAAGGCCGACGATATCCGCTGGGTGTGGGTGACCGGCGAGGACGGCCGCGCGCTGCTGATGCGGCGCTACCGCCGCACCGCGAACGGCATCAGCACCCTGGTCGACATCGGCCGTGACGGGTGGCGCTGGACATCGCGACAGGGGCGCTAGAAGCCTCTGGCGCGGACGGTCTGGACCTGCAATGAACGTTGCGGGGCCGAGGCCCTGTATCGCCTCAACCAGTTGAGGTCATCGAACCCCTGAAGCCGTGCCATTGCATCGGCATGAAGCGGGGCAATCAACAGCATGAGATCGTCGCGGCGGCGGCTGCCGAAGTCGGCCTGGTCGACGGCGCGCCCGCGCGGCGCGTGAAGCTGTTGCCGATCGGCACGATCGAGATGCGCGACGGGCGCGGCCCCTATCTCCTGCGCGACCGTGCCCATGCCGAGCAGGTCGTTGCCGCCACCCGCAAGTGGCTGGGCGGCGCGGACTTCAACTGGGACTATAACCATCAAATCCTCCAGGCCGGCTCCGAGGCGCCCGCATCCGGGTGGACCAGGAAGGAAGAGCTGACCGTCGAGGAGGACGGCATCTATGCCACGGTCGACTGGACCGAGGCCGCCACCGCCAGGATCGTGGCGAAGGAATATCGCTACATCAGCCCGCTTTTCGCGGCCAAGCGCGGCACCGGCGAGGTGCTCTATCTCAAGAATTCGGCGCTGACCAATGTCGGGGCCATTGACCTGCCGGGGCTGATCGCCGCCGGCCTTTCCGGAGAAGACGACGATATGAGCTATGCTCTGATTGCGGCGGCGCTCGGCCTTGCGGCCAGCGCCACCGAACAGGAGTGCGTGGCTGCCGCCAGCACCCTGAAGGCGAAGGCGGACGCCACGCCTGCCACCAGCGCGATCGCGATCGCCGCCGGGCTGGCCGGCGACGCATCGGTCGAGGATATCGCCGCCTCGGTCTCGACGTTGAAAGCCGCCCAGGTTGACCCGGCGAAATTCGTGCCGGTCGAGCAGGTCGCAGCGGTCAACAGCCGGCTCGCCACGCTGGAAGGCGAGCGCGCCGAGCGGGAGGTCGCCGCCGCGATCGAGGGCGGCAAGCTGGTCCCGGCGCTGAAGGACTGGGGCCTCAACCTGTTCAAGACCAACGAGCAGGGCTGGCGCGACTTCATCGGCGCTGCGCCCGTGGTCGTCGCTGCCGGCGCCGCCCTGGGCGGCAACGGCCAGGGCGGCGGCAACGCCGACACTCTCACCGCCGAAGAGGTCGCCGCCTGCGCCGCCCTCGGCATGAGCCAGGAGGCCTTCCTGGCCGAAAAGAAGGCACAGACGGGAGCCGCCGCATGACCGCGATCGCTACACCCCGAGCCAAGACGCGCCAGCGCGATGGCCGCCAGTTCGTCCGCGACATGGCCGCCACCAAGATCTACGCTGGCACGATCGTGATGCTGAATGCGGCGGGCAACGCCACAAGCGGCGCCACCGCCACCGGCCAGATCTCCGACGGCGTCGCCATGGAGACCGTCGACAACAGCGCGGGCGCGGCCGGCGCGCTGAAAATCCGCGTCGAAAAGGGCGTGTTCCCCTTCGAAAACAGCGCGTCGGCCGACGCCATCACCAAAGCCGAGATCGGCGACGACTGCTACATCGTGGACAACCAGACGGTCGCGAAGACCGACGGTACCGGAACGCGCAGTGTCGCCGGCAAGATCGTGGACGTGGACGCCGAGGGCGTCTGGGTCAGCTTCGTCTGAGCCGAAGAAGGAACCGCACAACATGGAACTGAACAGAGGTAATCTCCAGCTGCTCGGGACGGCCTTCTCCGGCCTGTTCCGCGGCGGCCTCGGCATGGCGCCGCCGCAATATCTGGAAGTCGCCACCGTCGTGCCGTCCAGCACCGGCAAGAACGAATATGGCTGGCTCAACCAGATACGCGGCATGCGTGAATGGCTGGGCGACCGCGTGCTCAACCAGATCACCCAATCGGATTACGTGATCAAGAACAAGGACTGGGAAGACACGATCGAGGTCGAGCGCAACGACATCGAGGATGACAATCTCGGCCAGTATAACATGCTGTTCACCGAGATGGGCCGGGCGACCGCGGCGCATCCCAACGAGCTGGTGTACGGCCTGCTCAAGGCCGGCTTCTCGACGCCCTGCTATGACGGGCAATATTATTTCGACACCGATCATCCGGTGCTCGACGCGGCCGGCAATGTCACTTCGGTCGCGAACACCGATGGCGGGTCCGGCACGCCCTGGTTCCTGATCGACACCAGCCGGGTCATGAAGCCGATCATCTTCCAGGACCGCAAGAAGCCGCAGTTCGTCGCGAAGGACAATCTGAACGACGAGAACGCCTTCTGGCGGAAGAAGTTCGTGTACGGCGTCGATGCCCGCTACAATGTCGGCTTCGGTTTCTGGCAGTTCGCCTGGGGCAGCAAGCAGACGCTGAACGCGGCCAACTACGCCACGGCTATGGCTGCGCTCGGCAGCATGAAGGGCGATTACGGCCGGCCGCTCGGCCTGCTCACCGGGGAGGCGCCGCTGCTGGTGTTCCCGCCCAGCCTGGAGAGCAACGCCCGCACCCTCATCATCAACGAGAATGATGCGGCGGGTGCAACCAACCCCTGGAAAGGGAGCGCGCGTCTGTTCAAGACCGCGTGGCTGGCCTGATGCGCGGCGCGCTTCTGCTGACGGCGGCCAAGACGCCGTACCGCCGCGCCGGCCTGGCCTTCCCGGTCGGCGTGCCGCTCACCGTGGCGATCCTGTCCCTTACCGTCCAGCAGCTCCGCCTGCTGCTGGAAGACCCTCAGATCACGGTGATGGTCGGACAGGATATCGGCACCTACGTCATCGTCCCCGAACTGAAGGCGGAACTGAGCGACGACGATCTGCAGGCCTTCATCGACGCCGCTCCGCCGGTCGAGATCGAGCCGGCCGTGCCGCTGCCAGTTGGGCCGGAGCAGGAACTGGCCGAACTGCGGCAAACCGCCGACGAGACGGCCGCCGCGCTGCGCCGAGCCAACGAGGAGATCGTCCAGCTGCAGGATGCCGGCAAGGACAGCGCGGCGGCGCTCGCCGCGGCACTGGCGGACGTCGAGGCCCGCAATGCCCGCATTGCCGAGCTGGAGGCGGACCTGGCCAAGGCGGCCAAGCCCGCCGCCGCCAAGCCGAAGGATAAGTCGGCGGACTGATTGCCGTGCCCGCCGACGCGATCCTCTCCGCGTCGGCGGGCATGAGCCGCCACCCCCGCCC
>NZ_AUWY01000081.1 GCF_000447205.1 Sphingobium ummariense RL-3
CCCGCTCATCGGCGGGGGACCAATCCGGGACGGGGCCGTCCCCTGCACGGGTTACTCCCGGCCCCGTCCCGGACCATGTTTCTGATGGAGTGTTCGAAGTCGCCATGCTCGCCACCGCCGACGATATGCGCGCCCGCTTCGGCGAGGACGAGCTGGTCCAGCTGACGGACCAGGCGGCATGGAACGACCAGGCCGTCGCCGCGATCGACGTGAAGATCGCGACCGCCACCTCCATCGCCGAGGGCTATGTCGCCAAATATTACGCGCCCGCGCCTGGCCGCACCATCCCGCCGCTGCTGACCGAGATCGTCTGCGACCTCGCCTATGTCCGCCTGCACAAGGCGATGACCGAGGACCTGAAGGACCGCCGCGACCAGGCGATGAAGCTGCTGCGCGACATCTCCACCGGCCTGCAGAAGATCGACCAGGGGCGGCAGGACATCCCGGCCCGTCAGGGCGCCGTCATTGTCCCCGATCGCGAGCGCACCTTCAGTCGCGATTCGCTGGAGGGCTTCTGATGGCGGGCGCCGGCATGGAGCTGACCGTCGAGGGCCTGGTCGAGGTCGAACGCCGCCTGGCGCGCCTGGCCGACCAGCTGGGAGACCTCACGCCGCTGATGGACATCATCGGCATGGAGATCGAGGTCGACATCGAGGAGAATTTCGAGGGCGAGCATTCGCCCGCCGGCATCCCCTGGCCGAAGTCGGGCCGCGCGCGGGAGACGGGCGGCAAGACGCTGACCGACACGCGCCGCCTGCGCGGGTCGATGACCCACAATGCCGGGCCGCGCCGCGTCGAGGTGGGCACCAACGTCGTCTATGCCCGCCGGCACAATGACGGCTGGTCCGGAACCGAGCAGGTCGCCAGCCACCAGCGCACGATGCGCGAGGTGTTCGGCGTCGAGCTGGCCGAGCCGATCGTCGTCACGGTCAAGGCGCACAGCCGCAAGGCCAACACCCCCAAGCGCGAATTCATCGGTGTTTCGGCGGACGGGCTGGAGGGCATCCGCGGCCATGTCGCCGACTATCTGGAGCTGGAGCAGTGACCGGCGCGCTCCTTTCCATCGCCCTGATCTGGGCCGGCTTCTCCGCCGTGCTCTGGACGCTTCAGTCGGACGCCAAGGGCGGGCTGATCGACATCGGCTGGCGCGACCGCGCCGTCGCGCTGCTCTGGCTGCCGCTGCTGATCGGCCTCGGCCTCTGGAGCCTGCTTTGCTGGGTCCATGACGGCTTCCGGTGGTTCGGGGGACGGTGCGCATGATCGCCGCGATCGAACTGGCGATCCTCGCCCGCCTGCAGACCATGGAGCCGGCGCTGGGCTTTGCCTGGCGCCGCCGCGAGACGCTACCCGAGGACTGGGAGTCCTATCTCGGCGAGTTCAAGGGCGAGATCGGCGGGCCAGCCGTGTGGGTCGGCTTCACCGGCTGGTCCAATGCCGAGCGGCTGAATGACGAGCTGGTGGTCGACGGGACATTCGGCCTGGTGGTCGCGAACCGCAGCGCGCGGCCGAACGAGCAGGCCAATCGCCATGGCGGTCCCGATCCGGCCAAGGAGCCGGGCAGCTATCGTCTGGCGCTCGGCGCCGCCGCCGTGCTGGCCGGCCAGATGCTGGACCTCGACCTTTACGAGCCGCTGGAGGTGGGCGACGCGACGCCGCTGAAGCGCACGGCCATGATGAAGGAGCTGAAGCTCTCCGCCCATGCGCTGATGCTGTCCTGCCGCTTCCCCGTCCAGCTGGCCGGCGACGGCGACGATGGCGCGCTGGAGGCGCTGCACGTCAACTGGGACATCCCGGCCTTCGCCATGCCCAACCCGGTCGACCGCGACCTGGTCCAGCCCGGCGTCCAGCTGGCCGACGACTTCCACGCCGACGCGACCGATCACATCGCCCTTCCCCAGGAGACCGACCCGTCATGAACGACCTTCGCTATTTCCGCCCGCAGGAGGGCCTGACCGTCCGCGATCCGACGGACGGCCAACCCCTGCCCGCCTTCGGCAAGGGCATCGTCTGGTCCAGCTACTGGCAGCGCCGGCTGGATGACGGCGACATCGTGCCGACCGACGAGAAGAGCGTGCTGGCAGGTACGGCGAAGGCTGAAGCCGCCGCCGAAAAAGCCGCCGGGAAGAAGGGAGACGCCTGATGAACAGCTTCGCCTTCGACCAGATCGCGTCCAACCAGCGTGTGCCGGGGAGCCAGGTCGAGATCAGCAATGTCCGCGCGCTGCAGGGCCTGCCGCCCGCGCAGTACAAGCTGCTGCTGATCGGCCTGTGCTACAACATCTTCAACCCCAGCAGCGTCGCCCCCGTCCGCATCACACGGCCCGAAGACGGCGCAGTGCTGGGCGGGCGGGCGTCGATGATCCACGCGATGTGCGAGGCGGCGCTGGCGGCCAATCGCGATGTCGAGCTGTGGGCGCTCCCGGTTGCGGAGAACCCGGCGGGCACGCCGGCGACGGGCACGATCACGATCGGCGGCCCCGCGACCGGCGCCGGCACGATCGCCCTCATGATCGGCGGCCAGCGGATACAGGTGCAGGTCGCCAGCGGAGCCTCCGCCAACACCATCGCGGCGGCGCTCAACAGCGCGATCAACGCCTTCGGCGACCAGTATGTGACGTCGACGGTCGCGGCCAATGTCGTGACCCTGACGGCCCGCCATACAGGCGCCTATGGCAACGACATCGACGTGCGCACTAACTATTTCGACGGGGAGAAGCTGCCGGCCGGGGTCACCGCGACGATCGTCGGCATGGCCGGCGGCACGTCCAACCCGGACCTGACCTCCATCATCGCGGCCCTGGGCGACGAGCAGTACCAGGCCATGGCGATCGGCCTGGCCGACGCGGCCAACATCTCCGCGATCGACGTGGACCTGGCCGACCGGTGGGGGCCTGGCCGCCAGATCGAGGGCCGCGCCTATTTCGGAGCGTCGGGCAGCTTCTCAACGCTCAGCAGCTTCGGCGCGACCCGCAACGGCATCCATTCGACGATCGTCGGCGGCAACAAGCTGCCCGATCCGCCGTGGAAAGTGGCGGCGGCGTTCGCCGCGGTCGCGGCCTACAACCTGCAGATCGACCCTGCCCGCCCGCTGACCGACCTGGTCGTGACGGGGATTCGCGCGCCGCGGCTGGAGCATCGCTTCACGCGGACGGAGCGCAACCTGCTGCTGCGTGACGGCATCTCCACCTTCCGCGTCACGCCGGCCGGAGAGGTCGCGATCGAGCGGCTGATCAGCTGCTACCAGGTCAACGCCGCCGGCTTCGACGATCCCAGCTATCTGGACGTCCAGACGACGGCGACGCTGGGTTATATGCGCAGCAGCTGGCGCGCCCGCATGGCGCAGAAGTTTCCGCGCGCGAAGATGACCGCCGACACGATCGCGGCTGTCCGGGCGGAGACGATCGCGCTGGCTCGCGACTGGGAGGATGCCGGCCTGATGGAGGATGTCGACGGCTTCCTCGCCGGGCTCGTCATCGAGCGCGACAGTGGCAACCCGACGCAGCTCAACATCCTGATGACGCCGGACACCGTCAACGGGCTGCTCCAGCTCGCCGCGCGCATCGAATTCATCCTCTGAGAGGCGCCTCAGGGGCCAGTGAAAGGACAGTAAGACATGGCGAACAAGAACCAGGTCATCGGCCGCGCCAGGGTGAAGGTGAACGGCCAGCTGATCGAGACGGCCGGCGACACCACCTTCGATCCTGGCGGCCTGACCCGCGAGCCGGTGGCCGGCGACTATGAGGCGGCGGCGTACCGGGTGAGCGAGATCCGGCCGGCGCGGCTGGAGATCAACCTGCTGACCAAGGCCGGCTTCAGTGCTCTCGCCTGGGGCGCGATGGAGGACGAGACCGTCTCGGTCGAGTTCGACAACGGCCAGAGCTGGGTCATGCGCAACGCTTATGCCGAACGCACGCCGCAGATCACGACCAGCGACGGCCGCGCCCAGGCGATCGCCTATTCCAAGCCGGCCGAGCAGGTGCGGTGATGGAGGGCCGTCGCAAGGAAGGGGAGCGGCCGAGCTTCCTCAACAAAGACCTGAGCTATGACCTGCTGGTGCCGAAGACCTATCGGGTCGGCGAAACGGAGCATCGGGTCGACCGCGTGCAGCTGCGGCGGCTGACCGGCATGGATATGCGAATCCTGGAGGAAGCGCGCCCCTACACCGACCGGCTGTTCCGGATCGTCTCCGACATGGCGGACCTGCCGATCGTCGTGATCGAGAAGCTGGACGCCGTCGACATCGACCGGATCGACGATTGCCTCGGCTATTTCAGGGAGCCTGGTTCGGTAACTGGCGCGACCTCCTAGCCGAGCTGGTGCTCGTGGGCGGCCTGTCGATCGCGGAAGCTTGGGCGCTCGACGACGTCGAATTGGAGTTCTGGCTGGACCAGGCGGAACGCATCGCCGCCATGCGCGGGGGGAATGAATGAAGCTCTCCATGATCATCGAAGCGCAGGACCGGGCGTCGCGCCCGGTCGAGCGCGTCGAGGACGCCGTCGGCGGCCTGGGCCGTACGATCCGGGGGACCGGATCGGAAGTCGGGCGGCTCGATCGCCGTATGGGGGCAATGACATACCAGGCCCACGGCGCATCGGCTGAGCTGCGGCGGCTCAACCAGATCGGCGTGGCCGTCGCTCGCTCCACCGGGCGAATGAACCAGGGCATGGTGCGCACCACACGCTCGGCCGGGCGCCTGGAGCGCGGCGCGCGCAGGGTCGGCGCCGGCCTGGCGGGCATGTCGCGGCGAGGCATCCGTGCGCTCGACGGGCTGGTCCGCCGCTTCGACATCACGAACGAGCGGATGGAGAAGCTGGCGTTTTCGACGGGAACGCTGATCGGCACCACCATTCGCGGGGCCGTCGTCGGCGGCGGCGCTCTCGCGGGAACGGGCGCGATCGCCGCTCTCTATAAGGTCGCGACTGCCGGCATGGAGATGGAGGGCTTTCGTACCCAGCTGGAGGGGCTGGAGGGGTCAAGCGCTGCCGCAGACCGTGCACTGCAATGGGTGGCAAAATTCGCTGCAAGAACGCCCTATGAAATGAACGAGGTCATGGAGGCCTTCATCGCCCTGAAAGCATACGGCATCGATCCGACCAGCGGATCGCTGCGGACGCTTGGCGATGCCGCCGCTGGTATGAACCGACCGATAATGGACGCCGTCGAGATGATGGCGGATGCAGTGACGGGCGAGTACGAGCGGCTGAAGTCCTTCGGCATCCGGGCATCGGTCGCGGGCGACAAGGTAACGTTGCGATGGACCCGGAATAGCAAGGAGCTTTCAAAAACGGTCAAGGCAAGCTCGACCGAGATACAGCGGGCTTTGTCTCAAATTCTGGATGAGCGTTTTGCCGGCGGGATGGATCGGCGAGCGAAGATCACGGCAGGAAAAATCTCCAACATCTGGGATTTCGTGAACAGGCAGGCCGCGCGGGTTTGGGAGGGCGGCCTCGGCAAAGAGGTGAACCGCCAGTTCGACCGCCTCCTGGGCACCATCGACAGAATGGAAAAGGACGGCTCTCTGCAGGCCTGGGCCGACAAGACGGGTGCCGGTCTCGGCGACCTGGTCGCCACGATCGGCAGCGCCGACTGGCCCCAGATCGGCCGCGACTTCGTCACTGTGGCTGGCGGGGTGCGCGACCTGGCCAATGCCATCATCTACCTGAGCCGGAAAGCGCGCGAGGCGGGCCGGATCGACATGACGCCGCTGCTCCCGCTCCCGCTGCAGATGACCCGTCGCGCGTTGGACGGATGGCAGGCCTATCAGCACGCCCGCAACGCCCCGCCGCGGGCGTCCGCTGCCATGCCGGCCAACCGTCAGCCGCTGGCGCCGCTGCGCCGTGACAGGCTGTTGCCGCAGCCCGCGCGGCCGACCAGGCAATCGCCGCTGTTGCCCGGCCAGGCGCCGGTCAAATGGCCTTCTCCGCCCACCGGCAAGATGGAGATCTCCGTCAAGACCGACGCCGGCACGACGGCGCGCGTGACCAAGGTCGCGTCCACCAATCTGGACCTGGACGTCAACACCGGCCGCGCCATGGGAGCCTTCGCATGAACGCGCCGGCCGGATGGCAGAAGGGCAGCTTTCGCGGCGTCCCGTTCCGCACCGAGGACGGGGAATCGCGCGGCGGACGTCGCGGTGTCGTGCACGAGTTCCCCCAGGCGGAAAAGCCCGTTTGGGAAGATTTGGGCCGCGCAGGGCGCAGCTTCTCCTTCCAGTGCCATGTCGTGGGCGCCGACCATATCGCGGAGGCGAACGCGCTGGCCGATGCGCTCGACGCGCCCGGCGCCGGCACGCTGATCCATCCGTGGCTGGGATCGATGCAGGTCGCCGTCCCCGGCTGGTCGCGGCAGGACAGCACGATCGACGGCGGGATCACGCGCTTCTCGATCGAGTTTGTTGAAACCGGCCTGCCGGCGCCGGCCGGGCCGACCGCCGACACCCAGGCGCAGGCGATCGCCGCGGCCGACGAGGCGCAGGCCGCCGCGCCGGGCCTGTTCGCCGACACATTCTCGGTCGCGGGCGCCACCGCCTTCGTCGAGGCCGCCGCCGGCTATCTCGTCACCGGAGCCGCATCCCTGACCGCGATCCAAGGCGGACTGCTGGGCGGCGCCGGGCCGGCGCTGCGGGCCTTCGAGGCGGGGCTCGACCTGCTGGGCGGAGCGGGCGTCCTGATCCGCCAGCCGATCGAGCTGGGGCTGGCCGTCGTCGGCCTGGTTCAGACGCTGTCGGTGATCGGTGGGTCCGGCTCCGCGCGGGCCGGGGCTTTCCGCGTACTGACCGACTGGGGCACAGATCTCGATCCCGTCATCGGCACGACGCCGGCACGGGCGCGCGAGCGGGCAAACCAGGACGCGATCGTGCAGCTCGTCAACCTCTCCGCTTCGGCCGAGCTGGTGCGCTGCCTCGCCGGCACATCCTTTGCCTCCTATGACGACGCGGTCGCGGCGCGCGACGACGCGGCCGACCGGCTCGACCGGCTGGCGCTGCGCCAGGCCGATGCCGGAGACGATGCCGGCGCCGCTCAGTACGACGCGCTGCGCCTGGCCGTGACGGCCGACCTGACCGCACGGGGCGGCACGCTGGCGCGGCTGATGACCTACATGCCCGCAATCACTGAACCGGCGCTGGTGATCGCCCAGCGCCTCTATGGCGATCCCGCCAAGGTGGAGAGCCAGGCGGCCGAGATCGTGGCGCGCAACCGGATCGCGCATCCGGGATTCGTGGGCGGCGGCGTACCGCTCCAGGTGCTGAGTACGGAGGCCGGCAATGACTGAGCCCAGCTTCGACCTTGCCACCGTTATGGCGACTTATGGCGGATCGGACGGCAAGCGCACGCTCGCCCTCTTCGAAGAGCTGCAGGCGAGAGGTCCGATCGGCATCGTCGCGCTCAACCTGTTCCGGGCATGCAAGAACAGCGAAAGAGCGAAAACCTATCGCGGCGGGATTCGCGGGCGCGGCTCGTACCGGTCCATGGCCTATGACCGGAAAGGCTGGGCGATCGACAATCTCTGCAGCGTGCTGGCCGAGCATGCCGAGGCGCTCGAGATCGCCTGGGGCTGGGGCGTCGATTGTGACACGACCGGCTTCAACCAGGTCCTCTATGTCGAGATCGCCACCGGCCAGGTCAGCTTCCATTCGCCGCGCCGTGGGGCCGGGCCGGATTATGCCGGCGAGTGGGATGGCGTGCGCGGCCAGGCGTCGACACGCATCTGCTGCTTCGTTGCCGATATCCTGAAGTTCGCGCCGGAGGTGGCCCTTGGCTGACCTTCCCGATCTTTCCGAACGCGTCGAGCTGGCGATCGGCGGCAAGCTGTATGCCGGCTGGACCGATGTGCGGGTGACGCGCGCGCTGGACGCGATGTCCGGTGCCTTTTCGCTGTCCCTGTCCAGCAAGGACGATGCGGCGGGCCAGCTGCTGGAGGTGGCGCCGGACGATCGCTGCCAGCTGCGCATCGGCGGGGACGTGGTCGTCGACGGCTGGGTCGATGCGGTGTCGCCGTCCATCGATGCCGGCTCTCATGGCATCCAGGTCGAGGGCCGCGACAAGACCGGCGACCTGGCCGACTGCTCGGCCGTCCACAAGCCGGGCAGCTGGTCCAACGCCAAGGTCGAGCAGATCGCGGCCGAGCTGGCCCGCCCCTTCGGCGTCGCCGTCACTGCCAAGGCATCGACCGGCGCCGCGATTCGCAGCTTCGCGCTCCAGCAGGGGGAGACCGTCGCCGCCGCGCTGGAGCGGCTGCTGCGTTTCCGCGGGTTGATCGCGGTGCCGACGGCATCGGGCGATCTGGAAATCACGACGCCGGAGACGGGCGAACCGGTCGCGACCTTGGAGCTGGGCGTCAACATCAAGTCCGCCAACGGCCGCCACGACCATCGCGAGCGCTATTCCGATTACATCGTCAAGGGCCAGGCGCGGGGCGACGACGAGCGCCACGGCAAGACGGTCAGCCAGATCAGGGGCGAGGCGAAGGATGGCGGCGTGCGCCGCTACCGCCCGCTGCTGGTCATGGCAGAGGAGCAGAGCGACGGGCAAAGCGCGCAAGTCCGCGCCAAGTTCGAGGCGGGCATGCGCGCCGGCCGATCGCGCGGCGCGGATATCGTCGTCGCGGGCTGGCGCACGGCGCCGGGGGGCGCGCTCTGGCGGCCGAACAGCCGCGTGCGGGTGAAGTGCCCGCCGGTCAAGATCGCCGACGAGGTGATGCTGATCGCAGCCGTCACCTTCAGCAAGAACGACGGCGACGGCACGACGGCGACCATCACCGTGGCGCCGCCCGAGGCCTTCGCCCAGCTTCCGGAAAAGGAGGCGGCATGAGCTTCGCGCGCATGATGGAGCCGCTGGCCGGCCGCATCCGAATGATGGTCGGCCGCGCCGTCCTGGCGGCGATCGACGACGGGAAGACGCTGCAGACGCTGCAGATCGAGCTGGCGGCCGACGAGACGCAGGACGGGGTGGAGCATTTCCAGCCCTACGGCCTGTCCTATCATCCCAAGCCTGGCGCGGAGGCGATCGCGCTCAGCGTCGGCGGCTCGCGCAGCCACGCGGTGGTGCTGGCGGTCGCCGATCGCCGCTATCGCTTGATCGGCCTGCAGGAGGGCGAGGTCGCCCTGTATGACGACCAGGAGCAGAAAGTGCTGCTCGGCCGCGACGGCATCGTGATCGCGAGTCCGCTGGGCGTGACGGTGCAGACGGACGGCGACTTCACCGTCGACGCACAGGGCAATGTGTCGATCAAGGCCGGGGGCGAGGCGCTGGTCGACGGCAGCTCCATCCTGCTCGGCGAAGGCGCCAGCCTGGACGCCGCGCGCAAGACCGACACGGTCAACTCCACACAGATCACGGGCGGGTCCGGAAAGGTGAAGATCGCATGACCGATTGGGAAACGATGGTGGCGATCGCGCGCGCACAGGCGCTGCAGCAGGCCAAGATGTTCGACCTGCGCTATTTCGAGGCCGAGGATGAGCGCAGTCTCCTGATCCAGCTCGTCGGCAAGAAGGATGCGGGGGGCGAGCCCTATCATCCGATGCGGATCGAGACGCAAATCTGGAAGCCCCTCAACGCGGACCACGGGGTCGCCGACGTATCCACCGATCGAGGGAGGTGGATGGCATGAGGGCGGCCTCTCCCAAGAAGCGTGGCCTGCGCAGCTGGCGCAGGGTCGACGTGACGCCGGACAATATGGAAATGGTCGGTGCGAAACTGCGCGAATGCGGAACCATGGGCGGCGAAGGCGAGCCGGTCCAGGCGCATGCGCATTTCGATCGACAGGGCCGGCTGCGCCGCATCCACGCGGCCTATGAAAATGGGTGGCGCGTCACCATCAACATTCGCCTCGATGGCTCCTACTCGCTGAGCCAGGCGATCAAGATCGTGTCAAAACCGAAGGGCCACATGCCGGCATGACCGATATCGCCCTTCATTTCCGGCCTGGCGCCTGGGGCGCGGACCTCGCCATCGAGGGCGGCGACCTGGCGACCGATGACGGGCTACGCACGGCCGTCATCATGTCGCTGTTTACCGACGCCCGGGCGCGCGAGGACGATCCGCTGGCGGACCCTACTGCCGATCGGCGGGGCTGGTGGGGCGACTGTGCCAATGCAGACCGCAACGACCGGATCGGATCGCGGCTGTGGCTGCTGGCCCGCGAAAAGGTCGTGCCGGCGACCGCGACCCGCGCGACGGATTACTGCCGCGAGGCGCTGGCGTGGATGGTCGAGGACGGCCTCGCCGCGTCGGTCGAGGTCGAGTGCACGTTGTTGCCGGTCACCGCTGCCCGCCGCAGCGGCGCGATGCTGATCGGCGTTGCGCTGACCCGGCCGTCCGGCGCCCGCCAGGCGATCGATTTCCTCTGGGACGCCGAGGCGAACCGGCTGCTCAGCGAGGAGACCGCATGACCTTCCAGCGGCCGACCCTCTCCCAGATCATCGCGCGCATCCAGGGCGATATCACGGCTCGGTTGCCCGGCGCCGACAGCCGGATGCGGCGCAACGTCCTGGACGTGCTGGCTCGTGCCTATGGCGGCGCCGTGCACGGCGCCTATGGCATGCTGGACGATCTGTCGCGATTCCTGCCGGACGTGGCCGACGGCGATCGCCTGGTGCGCTGGGCTTCGATCTTCGGCCTCACCCGCAAGGCGGCCGTCGCCGGCCAGGGCAGCGTCATCCTGTTCGGCTCGAACGGCGTCACCGCGCCGATCGGCACCGTCCTGGTGCGCTCGGACGGCGCCCGCTACGTCACCACGGCCGCCGCGACGATCACGGGCGGCAGTGCGGTGGCGCCGGTGACGGCCGAGGGCGCCGGTGACGCCAGCGCGATGGACGCGGGCCAGTCGCTGACCTTTCTGTCGCCGATCGCCGGCATCGCGGCGATCGCGACCGTCGCTGGCGGGG
>NZ_AUWY01000082.1 GCF_000447205.1 Sphingobium ummariense RL-3
GGGGAATCGCGGGCGGCGCCGACGAGGAAAGCGACGACGCGCTGCGCGCCCGGCTGCTCGCCCGCATCCGCCAGCCGGTGCGGGGCGGAGCGGTGAGCGATTATGTCGCCTGGGCGCTGGAGGTGGCGGAGGTGAGCCGCGCCTGGTGCTACGGCAACTGGAACGGCCTCGGCACCGTCAAGCTGCTGTTCGTCATGGACGGGCGGGCCAACATCATCCCCGAGGCTGGCGACGTCGCGGTCGTCGCCACGCACATCGACGCGCTACGGCCGGTGACCGCCCAGGTGACGGTGGCGGCGCCCGTCGCCCAGCCGGTGCCCTTCACCATCGCGCTTTCGCCCGACACGGCCGAGGTGCGCGCGGCCGTGACGGCCGAGCTGGACGACCTGTTCGCGCGCGAGGCCGAGCCGGGCGGCACGATGCTGATCAGCCACATGCGCGAAGCGGCCTCCATCGCGGCAGGCGAGACCGACCATGTGATGGCGACGCCCACCGCCAATGTCACCGCCGCGGCCGGCGCCATCCTGACCAGGGGGGCGATCACATGGGCGTGATGACCGCCAGCGACTATTTCGGCCAGCTCCAGGCGCTGCTTCCTTCGGGCGCCGCCTGGCCGCGCGATCCGGACGCTGATCTGACGGCGTTGATCCGCGCCGAGGCGGAGGAGCTGGCGCGGCTCGACGCGCGCGCGCAGCAGCTGCTGGACGAGGCCGATCCACGCACCGCCTATGAGCTGCTGCCCGACTGGGAGCGCGTGCTGGGCCTGCCCGATCCCTGCACCGCCGCCGCGACGACGGTTGCGGCGCGGCAGATGGCTTGCTGGCGCAAGCTCGCCTATCAGGCCGGCCAGACGCGGGCCTTCTACATCGCGGCGGCCGCCACGCTCGGCTACGAGATCGCGATCCACGAATTCGATCCGAACGTCGACGACTATGACGCCAGCCTGGCTGCCGAGGTCGCCGCCGGGCGGTGGCGCTACATCTGGCGGGTCGATGTGCTGAACGCCGGATCGATGGACTATATGGTCGCGGGCGACCCCGCCGGCAGCGCGCTGCTGGAGGGCGAGCTGGCGCTCGACCTGGAATGCATCTTTCGTGGCGCCAAGCCGGCGCACACGCATGTGATCTTCACCTATCCCGATGACGACGACGCGGCCGAGGTGCTGCTGGAGAGTGGCGCCTGGCGCCTGCTCGAAAGCGGCGGGCGGCTGCTGCTGGAGGAACAAGACTGATGGTTGCGGTCAACCGAAAGGCCTCGCAGATCGCGACGGTCATCACCGACCTGGCGGACGACGATTTCTGGCTCGGCGTGACGGCCGGGCTAGAGGACGCTGTGCTTCATGCTGCGACGATCGAGCGGTACATCCGCAACAAGTTCCTGGCCGATCCGATCGAAGGCGTGCTGACCGTACCGCCCAATTACCTGGAGGGCGACAATGCCTCCGCCCTGCTGAATGCGACCGCGCTGGCGGCCCGCGCCCTGCGCCGGCCATGGCAGCTGCGCGGGGGTGTCATCTATACCGCACTTGACAAGGTCACCACCTGGACCAGCCTCAACTTCAATGAGGCGCAGATCCTGACAGTGAACGCTGGCCAGGCCGATCCCGTCATCGAAATCGCCGCCCGAACCGAGGACGTCGAGGTGGTCCCGCTGGAGACGGCGAACGCATGGACGCTGATCAAGGGATCGGCCTTCATCCCGGAACTGGTGGGACAGCGCGGGTGGACCTATACCATCGACGGGAGCGATACCGACATCCAGCGGGCAGGCGGCGGCCGAATTCGGCAGGGTCAAAGCTTCACGGTCGTGACCGACGATGGCCAGATCTCGACGGCGCTGCGCGTGGCCTTCACCCAGCCATTTGCCGCTGGCACGGTGATCACCCGGCAACGGGTAAGGAAACCCCTGATCGTATCCGGCCTCAATATCCGGGTTGCCGAAGCGGCCGAAACAGCCGGACGGGACATGCTTGTGGCGGTCCGTCGGAGCAACTCGGTCATTCGTGACGCCGTCCTGTTCAACGAGATGCCGCTCGAAATTCGGCAGGGGTTCCTGCACGAGAATTGCGAGGGGATCGTCTATGATAACAGCCTGGTCGATGGCCTGCATATCAACGCGACCAACTATGGCTGGAACGGCAATATCGCATCCGGGGTGACGTTCCGCGATTGCCGGGCTTCCGGCTCCCGGCGCGACATCGAAGGTCATAAATGCGTGGATTATCGCGTCGTCGGCGGCAATTTTCCGGACGGCCTCGGCGGACACTGGCTCCATGGCCTGTATCTGAGCGCCATGCCGACGATCGGCGCTTCCAACCCCAACAACCCCTATTGCATCCAGATGGCGGGCAGCGACCTTATCGGTGCGGCACACTTCCAGCTCGACAATGGTTCGATCCAGGCCGTGAAGATCCGGGGCGACATCTTCGAGCTGGGCGGCGTGGTCGACCTCCGCGGCTCCGTCTTCCGGCTCGACAACAGCGCCAATCAGCTCGGAGAAGCTTCGCCGGACATTTATCTGGTGCGCCTGGGCGGCCAAAATCCCGGCTATGATACCGGGCGGGCGGTGTCCATGCCCGCGGCGATCGACATGACCGATGTCACCGTGGAGCTGGTCGGGGACTGCAACTTCTCGGTTCGCGCGCTGGCGCTGACGACATCCGCCAATGCAGCCAGCTTCCCTCAACCGATCCAGATGTCCGGACGGGCCGAAATCGACCTCTCGCTGGTGAATTTCCCCGATGCCATCGCCGCTGGCTGTTCCGAGCCCACCTATGTCGGCCTGCCGCCCGTGAGGATAGATTATCTTCGCCCGCAGACGAGTGTCGGGACAGGATATGAGATGAGTATCAGGGGGATTCCCGACCTTCGCCTCTACGCGGATGCAGGCGTCTGCGACGACCTGGCCGCGGCGCGGGCGGCGATCAGGATCGAAGGACTGCGGCGCAGCCGACTGACCGCGCGCTATGGCGGGGCGCGCGCGCTTCACCTGACGAACTGCGCGCGTCCCGAGGATGTGGAGGTGGCCGACGGCACTAATACCGCCCTTGGCGATGAGGAATATTCGTTCAATGCGTTCGCGCGGCCGACGGCGACCAATCTGGCGGCGGGACGATATTTCCACGGCCATGGCCTTGGTCCGAACACAGCCAGCGTGGCGGTGGAAGCGAACAAGCCCTATCTCTTCGCCTTCGAGCGGACGGTGGACATCGACGCGCTCGCCATCGAAATCACTGGTGCGGGCGCAGGCGGCTGTTATGCTGGCATCTACGCGGCCGACGCCGAAGGCAACCCATGGCTGCTCATGGCGACAGCCGCCGAGCTTGACACCAATTCGACGGGCATCAAGCCCTTGCTCATTTCGGCACGGCGGCTGTGGGGGAAATGCTTTCTTGCGATGGCCTTCAGCGGCACTCCCACGCTGCGCGCCTCGACGTTGAGCGCGACGCAGCTGCATGACGCCTATGGACGGGGCGGCTTCAACACCACGACGGCCGATGCCTATCTGACTTTCACCGACCCATGGACCTACGGGCCGCTGCCCGTGCTTTGCCCGGCTGTGAAGGCGGAGGCCGCGACATCCGGGGTTCCCGCAATCGCAGTGCGAACGGCGTAAGGAGTACCGACTGATGCACAGGATCGACACGCCGGGCGCCACCGAGGACGGTCGCTTCAAGGAGTCGCCCTTTCCGGCCACGCGCGTCGGCGCCGATTGGCTCAACGCGCTGCAGGCCGAGGTCGAGACCGTCATCACGCATGTGACGGGCGGCAATATGGAATTGGTCAAGGCGAACAACGCGCAGCTGCTCGCGGCCATCCTGGCGATGATCGGCCGGGCGATCGACGCCAGCCGCACCGATATTAACGGCGACCTCGCCGCGCTTTCCAACAGTGTCGGGCTTCTGCTGACGGCGATGCAGAACACGATCAACGGGCTGTTCGTCCTCACCACCGACGAGGCTACCAGCCAGCGGACGATCACCTTCGCGGGTGGGCTGTTCATCCTCAAAATGGGCTATTTCCGCGAGACCATCACCTCGGAGGTGACGCGCACCGTCAACTTCGCGAGTCCCTTCCCAGGCGGCTGCTGGCATGCATTTACCCAGGGCGTC
Source organism: Sphingobium ummariense RL-3 (assembly GCF_000447205.1). Classification (GTDB taxonomy): domain Bacteria; phylum Pseudomonadota; class Alphaproteobacteria; order Sphingomonadales; family Sphingomonadaceae; genus Sphingobium; species Sphingobium ummariense. The sequence goes on from NZ_AUWY01000082.1 coordinate 4,112, forward strand.
ATCGCATCGGCCAGCAACCTGCGCGATCTCTGGCCGCAGGTCATCCCGCCGCTCACCACGGCCGCCAGCTTCACCGTCCAGTTCCAGGCCGACGACACCAACGACATGGCGCTCAGCGGCTTTGACTGGTGGGCGATCGGTAATTGAGCTTCGCCCTCCGTCGATCGGGCGGGGGGCAAGGGGCGCGCCAACGCCCCTCAACCGCAGGATAGGAGCCTGCATCTCAGCGCTGATCAGGCGCAGTCGATCCCCGCCACCGGGCACCCCGGCGGCAGGGCTTTTGAGGTGCAAAGATGAAGGATTTGGAAATGCTCACTCCGGTCGGCCCGGTTCGTCCGGTCGCCAGCTACATCGGAGGGAAGCGGGCGCTGGCAAAGACGCTGGTGCCCATGATCGCGGCAGTGCCGCACCAATGCTATGTCGAGCCGTTCGTGGGCATGGGCGGCATTTTCTTCCGCCGCGATCGCCGACCAAAGGCGGAGATCATCAACGACATCTCGGCCGACGTGACCAACCTTTTCCGGCTGCTGCAGCGGCATTATCAGCAGCTGCTCGATGTCCTAAAATGGCAGGTCACCAGCCGGGCAGACTTCGACCGCCTGGTGCGTGTCGAGCCTGACACTCTGACGGAGCTGGAGCGGGCAGCGCGATTTCTATTCCTGCAGCGCATGGCATTTGGCGGGAAGGTCATGGGTCGCAACTTCGGTACCAAGACAACGGGACCGGCCATGTTCGATCTCACCAAGCTCGTGCCGATGCTGGAGGACGTGCACGAGCGCTTGGCCGGGGTGGTGATTGAGCGGCTTCCCTACGAGCGCTTAATTCCACGTTACGACCGGGCCGACACGCTCTTCTATCTCGACCCTCCATACTGGGGCTGCACCGATGACTACGGCCTCGGCGTGTTTTCAGAGGCTGATTTCGAGCGTCTTAGCGGCCTTTTAAAACGGGCTCGGGGGAGCTTCATCCTGTCGATCAACGACGTGCCCGAGGTGCGCGAGATATTTTCCTGGGCGTCGATCGAGCCGGTCAACCTAAACTACCGCGTCAGCGGCCGGGTGACGGCGGCGCGGGAATTGATTATCTCTTCCCCACGTCAAATCGGGAGGTGAAGATGTCCATTCCAAGGGAGCAATTAGCGACGGCGGCTACGGCGTGTATTGCGAGAGGTGGGACAGCGCAGGTCTATTTCGGCGGACTGGTCCTAGCGATGCAGCATCAGGCGCGGGTCACCAATGGTCAGTTGGAGGGCCGTGGCCCAGACAACGAATCGTACATCGCCATCGCGGTGGAGGCCATCGACGCGGTCGTGCTGCAGGAGCCGCTAGACTGATCGCGGCAGTGCTACAAAAGCTCTTGTCCCACGCTCTAAAAGCTTTTGTCGCGCTTCACCACGCGACGGGTCGCTTCGCATCTGCGAAAAAGTGTGTTGATATGTTGTATCATACACGATAGGCAGCGCTCACCCGTCTTCTTTCAGGGATGATCCGCCTCATGATCCGCCTTACGCCGCTGCGTGCCAGCTGCGCCTTCTCCGCGCTTTGCCTTGCCGTCCCCGCCCCCACCTTCGCCCAGACCGACGCCGCGCCGGCCGATGCGGCCGACCAGGGCTATCACGACCAGACGGACATCGTGGTGACGGCGCTGATCCCGCGGCGGCAGGGCGACATCCTGTCGGGTACCTCGGTCGTGAGCGGGCAGGAACTGACCCGCAACCTGCGCACCACCATCGGCGAGACGCTGGCGCGCCAGCCTGGCGTGTCAGCGACGTCCTTCGGCCCCAATGCCTCGCGCCCCGTGCTGCGCGGTTTCCAGGGCGAGCGCGTCCGCATCCTGACCGACGGCATCGGCAGCTTCGACGTGTCGAACACGTCGGTCGACCATGCCGTCGCGATCAACCCGCTGACCGCCGACCGCATCGAGGTGCTGCGTGGGCCCGCGGCGCTGATCTACGGCTCCTCCGCCATCGGCGGCGTCGTCAACGTCATCGACAGCCGCATCCCGCGCCGCGTGCCCGACGAGCCGATCCATGTCGAGGGCATCGCCACCTATGGCAGCGCCGCCGACGAGCGTACCGGATCGGGCGAGGTCGAGGCGCCGATCGGCGACAAGATCGTGCTGCATTTCGACGGCAGCTATTCCAAGTCGGGCGACCTGGACACCGGCAGCTATATCCTGACCCCGGCGCTGCGCGCACGGGCAGCGGCGAGCGGCGATCCCGAGATCGAGGAACTGGCCGGGCTGCGCGGCAAGCTGCCCAACAGCGGGGCCGAGACGTGGGAAGTCGCGGGCGGCGCCGCGCTGATCACCGACGGAGGCAATCTGGGTTTCTCGGTCGCGCATACCGATAATCTCTACGGCGTCCCGGTCCGCTATGCGGTGGAGCCCGGCGAGGAGGCGGAGCAGGTGCGGCTGCACATGAAGCAGGACCGTGTCGACCTGCGCGGCGAAGTGCCGGTCAATGGCGGCTTCCTCGATTCGATCCGGCTGCGGGCGGGCTTTGCCGACTATCAGCACCAGGAGATCGAGGACACCGGCGAGGTCGGGACCACCTTCTACAACCAGTCGATGGAATCGCGGCTGGAGCTGGTCCAGCGCAACCGCGGCGGATGGGACGGCGCGATCGGCGCGCAGTTCTTCACCCGCAAGTTCCATGTCGACGGCGAGGAGAAGTTCCTGCCGCGCAACCAGACCGACCAGATCGGCTTCTTCACGCTTCAGTCCTTCGACTTCGGATCGACCCGCGTGGAAGCCGGCGGGCGATACGAGCATACCGATGTCCGCGCCGATGCCGACGAGACGCTGTTCAACCCGGCCTATAGCCGCAGTTTCGATGCCTTTTCCGCATCCGTCGGCGGCAGCCAGGAACTGGCGCCGGGCTGGCGCGTGGGGCTGAACGTCGCGCATACCGAGCGTGCGCCTTCGGCCGAGGAGCTGTTCGCGCGCGGCAACCATGCCGGTACGCAGGCCTTCGAGCTGGGCAATCCGGACTTCACCAAGGAGCGCAGCTGGGGCGTCGAGGGCACGCTGCGCGGCCAGGGCACCGGCTATACCCTGTCGCTGTCGGCCTATCACAACTGGTTCAAGGGCTATATCTACGACGCGCAGGTCGCGGACGACGCCTGCATGGCGGTGAACGGCGGCGAGGCGCTGGAATTCCCCTGCTTCCAATATTCGCAGGCCGACGCGCGCTACTGGGGCTTCGAAGCGGAAGGCACGCTCAATCTCGGCCAGGTCGGCGGCTACGCGCTGAAGGCGGACGGCGTCGCCGACTATGTCCGCGCGACGATTACCGGCTCCGGCCCGGCGCCGCGCATCCCCCCGCTGCGCCTGCTCGGCGGCATCGAGGCGCAGGGCGACCGCCTGAGCCTTCGCGGCGAGGTGGAGCACAGCTTCTCGCAGGATCGCATCTCGCAGAACGAGACGCCGACCGACGGCTTCACCCTGGTCAACCTGTCGGCCGCCTGGAAGCCGCTACCCGGCAACGACCGCACCACCATCACCCTGTCCGCCAACAATATCTTCGATGTCGAGGCGCGCCGCCATGCCAGTTTCCTGAAGGACTATGCGCCGCTGGCCGGCCGCGACATCCGCATCACCGCGCGGCTGTCCATATAGCAGGTGAGGCGGCGGTCCTCTTCGCACGCATGACGATTGCATAAAATGACAATTTTATTACATCGCAGGGATGGACCGCCCGCCATACCCGACTGACCGACCGCACCGCCATCCCCCGCCGGGGAGGCGGTGATGCGCCAGATCGCCGCGCTGCCCTATCGCACTGCGCCGGGCGGAGCCATGCAGGTCTTGCTGATCACGTCCCGCGACACCAAGCGCTGGGTGATCCCAAAGGGCAACAGGGTCAAGGGGCTGGCCGGGCATCGCGCGGCCGAGATCGAAGCCTATGAGGAAGCGGGCATCCACGGCATCGCCTGCCCGGCGTCGCTCGGCCGCTACCGCTACGACAAGCGGCGGCGCAAGGGCGGGTCGCGCGAGGCGACGGTGGAAGTGTTCCCGCTGGCGGTGACCGGACAGCTCCACCATTGGCCCGAGCAAGGCGAGCGCGAGTTGCGCTGGTTCCCGGTCGCCGAAGCCGCACAGGCGGTCGACGAACCCGACCTGCAATCCATCATCGCGTCCTTTCGCACGCCGCCGAAAGACCCGGGCTTGTTCTTTCGCCTGTTGATCCGTATCCGCGAGTGGCAAAGCGAAAGGACTGGAATGCTGCGCTGGTTTCACGCGCTGATGCCCAAGCAGGGCCGCTTCTTCGAGCAATTCGAGGATCATGCCGCGACATTGGTCGCCGGTGCCGATGCACTCGCGAAGCTGTTGAAGGGCGGGCCGGACATGGCCGAGCACATCCGCACGATTTCCGACCGCGAGCATGAGGCGGACGACATTATCCGCGAGGTGCTGCAGGACGTGCGGCGCATCTTCGTGACGCCGTTCGACCGCAGCGCCATCACCGGCCTGATCGGCGTGATGGACGACGCGATCGACCAGATGAACCAGACCGCCAAGGCGATCGCGCTGTTCGAGGTGACCGAGTTCCCGTCGCAGATGCAGGACATGAGCGCGCTGATCGTCGAATGCGCGCGAATCACCGCTGAAGCGATGCCGCTGCTGCGGTCGCTGAACCTGAACGCGGTGCGGCTGCACGACCTGACCGAACGGCTGGTGAAGCTGGAGGGCCATGCCGACCTGTTGCACGAGGCAGGACTGAAGGCGCTCTACCTCCAGGCGCGACAGGGCAATCCGATGGACTTCGTGGTGGGCAACGAGATCTACGCCCATCTGGAGAAGGTGACCGACCGTTTCGAGGACGTCGCCAACGAGATTTCCGGGCTGGTCATCGACCACGCCTGATGCCCGGCATCCGGACGAGATAGAGACAGGCCCATCATGGAAGCCCATATCGCCCTGCCCCTGCTCGTCGGCCTGGTCGCCGTCGCGCTGGCGTTCGACTTCCTGAACGGGCTGCACGACGCGGCCAATTCGATCGCGACCATCGTGTCGACGCGGGTGTTGAAGCCGCAATATGCGGTCGCCTGGGCCGCCTTCTTCAACTTCATCGCCTTCCTCTTCTTCGGCCTGCATGTCGCCGAGACGGTGGGCAAGGGCATCGTCGACGCGAGCGTGATCGACGCGCAGGTGATCTTCGGCGCGCTGATGGGGGCCATTGCCTGGAACCTCATCACCTGGGGGCTGGGTATCCCGTCCTCCAGCAGCCATGCGCTGATCGGCGGGCTTCTGGGCGCCGGGACGGCCAAGGCGGGCGTGTCTGCCGTGGTGTGGAGCGGCGTGTTCAAGACCAGTGCCGCCATCGTGCTGTCCCCGGCCGTCGGCCTGGTGCTGGCGCTGCTGCTGGTGTTGGTTGTCGCCTGGGTTTTCCGCCGCTTCACACCGCAGGGCGCGGACCGGGTATTCCGGCGGCTCCAACTGGTTTCGGCCTCGCTCTATTCGCTGGGCCATGGCGGCAACGACGCGCAGAAGACGATGGGGATCATCGCCGTGCTGCTCTATTCGCAGGGCCTGCTGGAGGGCGGCTTCCACGTGCCGCTGTGGGTGGTGCTGTCCTGCCAGGCGGCGATGGCGCTGGGAACGCTGCTGGGCGGGTGGAAGATCGTCCACACCATGGGATCGAAGATCACCCGCCTGACCCCGGCGCAGGGCTTCTGCGCGGAGACGGGCGGGGCGATCACCCTGTTCATGGCGACTCATCTGGGGGTGCCGGTGTCGACCACCCATACCATCACCGGCGCGATCGTGGGCGTGGGGGCGTCCCGCCGGCTGTCGGCGGTGCGGTGGAACGTGGCGTCGAGCATCGTCGTCGCCTGGATCGTCACCCTGCCCGCCGCCGCGCTGATTGGCGGCGCCTTCTACTGGCTGGCGCGCCTGTTCGGCTGAGGAGGGCGCGGGAACCGGTCCCGCGCCCCTTTCAGCCCCGCATCAGGCGACCCGGCCCAGGCGGTGGTAGAGATTGGCGTACTTCACCGATTCCGGCTGATCCTGAACCTCGCGCAGATAATGGGCGATGGCGGTGCGGATCAGGCCGAAATCCTCCTGGGAGAAGACCGCGCGCGAACGGGCGGGCTGCGGCGTTTCCAAGGTGTCGCTGGTCATGGCTAAGCTCCTCTTCCAATGGAGTGATGCGACCAACATGGAGAGCGAGGCGGACAGTTGAAATGGCTAAGAGTGCCGTCATGTCATGAGACGACTTGTTCATGATGTCATGATTTGACATTATGTCAGAATGGCGACTTCCGACCGCAAGCTCTATCTTGGCCCCAAGCTCCGCGTCCTCCGGCGCGAGCTGGGCATCAACCAGACGCGCATGGCCGAGGAGCTGGGCGTGTCTCCCAGCTATCTCAACCATCTGGAGCGCAATCAGCGGCCGTTGACGGCGCAGATGCTGCTGCGGCTGGCCAACACCTACGACATCGACGTGCGCGATTTCGTCGCCGGCTCTGCCGAAGGGTCGGCGAGCGAACTGGGGGAGATCCTGTCCGACGCGCTGGTGCGCGACATCGGCATCGCGCGGGACGAGGTGCTGGAGGTCGCGGAGAACTATCCCGGCGTGAGCGAGGCGATCGCGCGCTTCTACCGCGCGCTCAGCGACCTGCGGCGGCTGCCGGGAGAAGCCGAGGCGCGCGGCCCGGGCACGCCGGCCCC
>NZ_AUWY01000083.1 GCF_000447205.1 Sphingobium ummariense RL-3
ACGCGCCGGTCGACTGGCTGCGGGAGACGGTGGCGCGGGCGGGCAATCATTTCGCCGAGCTGGACGCGGCTGCCGAGGCGCTGGCGGGAGAGCTGGGCGAGGAGGAGCCTGCCTTACTGCAGGCGGCGATCCGCGCGCGCTTGAAGGACCGGCATGCGATCGGCGCGCAAGTGGTGCGGGCGGACGTGCTGGCGGGAACGCTGCGCCATTACGACATGCACCGGCGGCGCGTGCTGCTGAGCGAGCGACTGCCCGCATCGGGTCGTCTGTTCGCCCTCGCCTACCAGCTCTGCGCGCAGGAGCTGGCGGACGCGATCGCCGGCCAGGTCGCGCGCGCCACGCCGCCGGACGAGGACAGCCGCCGGATCACGGGGATCGCGCTCACCAACTACGCCGCCGCCGCGCTGGTCATGCCCTATGACCGCTTCCGCCAGGCGGCCGAGCAGACGCGCCACGACCTGCCGCTGCTGCGCGCGCGCTTCGGCGTGTCGGCCGAGCAGCTTGCTCATCGGCTCACCAGCCTGGGCCGCACCGGCGCGCGGGGCGTGCCCTTCTTCATGGTGAAGCTGCACCGGGCGGGAATCGTGTCCAAGCGCTTCGACGGCGAGGCCTGGCCCTTCGCCCGCTTCGGCGGAACCTGCCCGCGCTGGGATGCGGGCGACGCGCGCGACGCCGAACGGGTGCAGACGCGGTTGATCGAGACGGTGGAGGGGCAACGCTTCCTGACCTTCGCGCTGGCGCTGCCGGCCACCGGTGCGCCCGATGCGCGGGGCCGGGCGGTGATCGCAATCGGCTGCGAAGCGAAGCATGCCGCGCGGCTGTGCCATGCCGACGGGATCGACGCGGAAAAGGGCGATGCGGTCGGCGTCGGCCCGACCTGCGCCCTGTGCGAGCGGCGCGGCTGCCCCGACCGCGCGCTGCCCCCCGTCACGCGGGCGCTGGACCTGCACGGCTATGAGCGGACGGCGAGCCCCTATCCGTTCCGGCGGGTTTAGGGACGCCTGCCGGACCTAGTCCCGGTCCGGCGCGCCCAGCGGGAAATAGTGGCGAAACCGACGCGCCTCCTCGACGGCGCGGGCGAAGGACGGGCGTTGGAGCAAACGCGCGCGATAGGCGGTGAGATGCTGGTACCGATCAGGGATGCGGTGCGTCCAGTCGGCGTAGAACAGGGAGGGCGCGGCGGCGCAATCAGCCAAGGTGAAGCTGTCGCCTACCGCCCAGGTGCGGCCCTGCATGCGCTGGTCGAGCCAGGCGTAACTGGTGTCGAGCATCCGGCGCGCTTCCTCCACACCGTAAGGGTCGCGGCTTTCGGGCGGGCGCAGCGCATCGGCCACGAACTTGCCCTGCGGCGTCATCACATAGTTGTCGAAGAACCGGTCGAGCATGCGCGCTTCGACGGCGAGGTCGGGATCGTCCGGGATCAGCCTGACCGGTCCCGGATAGCGGACGTGCAGATGTTCGATGATGATCGTGGTTTCCAGGATGACGCGGCCATCGTCGCGCAGCAGCGGGAATTTGCGGATCGGCCATAGCGACGCAAATTCCTCCGCGACGCCGGGATCCTCCATCATGCGATAGGTGAAGGGAATATCGTTCTCGTAAAGGGCGATCAGCGCCTTCTGACAATAGGAGGAGAACGGATGGGCGAAGAGTTCTAGCGTCATATGAGAGGCCTCGCTTCGCGCCCTTCGAGGACCGCAACCAGATTGTCCACATGCCATGCGGTGCCGTGTTCGCGGCCGTCCACGGCATCCTGCCCGCCCGAGAAATATGCGCCCTGCTCCGTATGCAGCAGCCGCGTCCTCCCACCGTCAGCGCGCAGTTCGATCGTCTGCAACGATACCGAGAGCTTCTCGTCGCCGTGAAACAGGTCATAGACGAGCACGATCCGCTCATTTTCCACGATGTCGTGGTAGGTCGCCTGAAAGTCGGTCACCAGCCCGCTGACCCAGCGAGCGCGGAAGCGCTCCTTTCCGCCGACGCGGAAATCGAAGTCGCGGTCCAGCACCTCGGCATCGGTCGGCGTCCTGAACCACGCGCTCTTGGCCGCGAGGCTGGCATAGGCGGCAAACACCCGGTCGGGCGGCGCATTCAGTTGTCGTTCTATGACGAAAGTGGCGTGGGTCACGATCATTCCGTTTCTCCGGTCGATGAGGCCTGTGCGAGATAGGCTTCGAGTTGATCATATTGCTGTTCCCAGAAGCGCTTGCGATCGGCGATCCAGCGTTCCGCTTGCGCCATCGCGGCGATTTCAAGAGTGCAGGTGCGCACGCGCCCCACCTTGCCGCTTTTGACGAGGCCGGCGTCCTCCAGAACCTTGAGGTGCTGAACCACTGCCGAGAGCGTCATCGGCAATGGCTTGGCGAGTTCGCTGACCGAGGCTGGACCGACGCTCAGGCGCTCGATCATCGCGCGACGGCCAGGATCGGAGAGGGCGTGGAATGCCTTGTCCAGGGGTTGCGAATCATACTGTAGCATCCACTTAAGTATTGTCGGAGTTTGGGCTGAGTCAACCGCGACAGCATGGTCGGCGTCCCGAAGCTCTGGCGGCGATGGCACCAGGACATCCCACGACGATCTCCGCGTTTGCAATTGCGAGTCGTTCGCGTTATGCGGCTGGTCTTGCTCCAGACAGGACTCGCCGCTTCCCGATGCACGCTCCCGCCCGCGTCCAGCCGAAAAAGAAGAAGGGGCCCAAGGCCTTCTGGCTGAAGCAGCTCCATACCTGGCATTGGGTCAGTTCGGCGATCAGCCTGATCGGGCTGCTGCTGTTCGCCTTCACCGGCATCACGCTGAACCATGCCGCCGATGTCGAAGGCGCGCCCAAGACGGTCGAGAAATCCGCCACCCTGCCGCCCGCGCTGCTGCGCCAGGTCGCGGCCGACGGCGCGCCGGACACAAAGAAGCCCCTGCCCGCCCCCGTCGCCGCCTGGGTGGAAAAAGCAATCGGGCAGAGCGGCGCCGGCATCGCCGAATGGTCGGCGGACGAGGTCTATCTGGCCCTGCCCCGACCCGGCGGCGACGGCTGGGTCGCGATCGACCGGCACAGCGGCGAAGTCACCAGCGAGGCGACCAGCCGGGGCTGGATCAGCTACCTCAACGACCTGCACAAGGGCCGCAACACCGGCGCGGCGTGGAAGTGGTTCATCGACATCTTCGCGGTCGCCTGCTTCCTGTTCGCGCTGACGGGGCTGCTGCTGCTCCAGCTTCATTCCGCCAAGCGGCCCAGCACCTGGCCGCTGGTCGCCGCCGGGCTCGCCATCCCGGCGATCCTGGCCATCATCTTCATTCACTGACAGGGGGAACTTACAAGCCATGCAGATCAGCCACAGACTGCTGCTTTCCGGGGGCGCCGCGATCGGTGCCGCGGGCGCGGCGGCGGCGCCCGCCGGTGCGGAGACGCTGAACCTCAGCATCACCATCCCGCGCCTGTCGGTGGCCGAATATCACCGGCCCTATGTGGCGATCTGGATCGAGAGGGAAGGCGCGGCGGCCCGCACCCTGTCGGTCTGGTACGATGTCGACAAGCGCGGCGGCGAAGGCACCAAATGGCTGAACGAGGTACGGCAATGGTGGCGCGCATCGGGCCGGGGCATGAAGTTCCCGGCGGACGGCGTGTCCGGCGCCACCCGCGCGCCCGGCGTGCAGAAGATCGCCTTCGTCACGGGCAAGGGGCCGGTCGGCACCCTGACGCCCGGCAATTACACGCTGGTGGTGGAAGCCGCGCGCGAGGTCGGCGGGCGCGAGGTCGTGCGCCTGCCCTTCGCCTGGCCGCCCAAGCCGGGCGCCACGGTGCAGGCCAAGGGCAGCACCGAATTGGGGGCGCTGAGCCTCAGCTTCGCGAAATAGAAGGGGATAGAGAGATGAAGACCAGACATATCGTCGCGGGCGCGATCGCCGCGCTGCTGCTTTCGGGCGCCGCGCAGGCGCACCGGCAGTGGATGCTGCCCTCCTCCACCGTGCTGTCGGGCGACCAGAGCTGGGTGACGGTGGACGCAGCCGTTTCCAACGACCTGTTCTATTTCGACCATGTGCCCATGCGCACCGACGGCATCACCGTGACCCAGCCGGATGGCAGCGCGGGGAAGATCGAGAATGCCGCGACGGGCAAGTACCGTTCGACCTTCGACGTGCACCTGACCCAGCCGGGCACCTATCGCATCGCCAATGTGATGACCGGGATCATGGGCAGCTACATGCTGAACGGCAAGCGCGAGCGGCTGCCGCGCGGCGTCACCAAGGACAAGCTGGCGGGCGTCATCCCGGCCGGCGCGACCGACGTGCAGACCGCCGAGATGGCGAACCGCAACGAGATCTTCGTGACGCTGGGCGCGCCCACCACCACGCTGTTCAAGCCCACCGGCGAGGGCATCGAGCTGGTGCCGGTGACCCATCCCAACGACCTGGTGTCGGGCGAGGCCGCGACGTTCCAGTTCCTGCTGGACGGCAAGCCCGCGGCGGGCCTGAAGGTCACGGTCATTCCCGGCGGCGTTCGCTACCGCAATTCGGCGGGCGAGATGGATCTGACCGCCGACAAGGACGGGAAGATCAGCGTCAGCTGGCCGCAGCCGGGCATGTACTGGCTGAACGCGACGCTGGGCGGCGGACGCGAGGGCGGCCCCGGCGCGGGACAGGGCGGCGAAGGCG
>NZ_AUWY01000084.1 GCF_000447205.1 Sphingobium ummariense RL-3
CCGGCCCGCCGCAGCGCCGCGCGTCTTATGTCACCACGCTGGAAGTGCTGGCGCCCTGAGCGGCATCCGGGTCGCCATTCCGCCCGACCTGCCGCCGGACGCGTTCGACGGACGGCGGCGAAGCGCGGTCATCACTGATCTGGGCGGCCCGACCATGGGGACGAGCTGGTCCGCGCGCATCGTCGACGCGCCCGCGGACGCGCAGGCGGCGATCGAGGGCGTGCTGGACGCGGTGATCGCCCAGATGAGCAACTGGGAGCCGGGGTCGGCGATCAGCCGCTTCAACCGGCATCCGGTCGGCACGTGGATGACGCTGCCTGCCGGCATGATGACGGTGCTGCGCGCCGGGCTGGAGATCGCGCGGCTTTCCGGCGGGGCGTTCGATCCGGCGATCGGGCGGGTGGTGGAGCGCTGGGGATTCCTGCCCCACTCCCCGTCCCCCGACCTGCCGGTCCCCTCCCCCTGGCGGGCGATCGAGGTCGAGGGCGAGCGCGCCCGCCGCATCGCCGACGTGGCGCTCGATTTCTCGGGCATCGCCAAGGGTCATGCGGTCGATGCGGTGGCCGAGGCGCTGCGCGCGCTGGGGGCGCGGCATTTCCTGGTCGAGATCGGCGGCGAACTGCGTGGCGAGGGCGTCAAGCCCGACATCCAGCCCTGGTGGGCCGATGTGGAGGCGCCGCCGGGCCTGGCCGTGCCGGTGCTGCGGGTGGCGCTGTGCGGGCTGTCGGTCGCCACCTCGGGCGACTATCGGCGCTTCCGCATGGCAGGGGACCTGCGGCTGTCGCACAGCATCGACCCCGCCAGCGAGGCGCCGATCGCCAACGCGGTCGCGAGCGTTTCCGTGCTGCACGCAAGCGCCATGCTGGCCGACGCCTGGGCCACCGCGATCACCGTGCTGGGGCCGGACGCGGGCATGGCGCTCGCCACCCGCCACGGGCTCGCCGCCCGGCTGGTGCTGCGGGAGGGGCAGAGCGGGGTGGAATATATGACGCCGGCGCTGGCGGCGATGCTGGGGTGAAGTTCGCCATACGTCCGTGAGCGGATGACGACTTATCTGCGTCATCCCAGCGAAGGCTGGGATCTCTCTTTTCTTTTCATCCCGCTGCGCCAGAACCATAAGAAGCGGGATCCCAGCTTTCGCTGGGATGACGGCGGAGGGTCACATTCCGCCTGCCGCTTGCATCACCCCTCTGCCCAGCGGCGGAGCAGATTGTGATAGACGCCGGTCAGGCGGATCACCTGGTCGTGGCCGTGGCCCAATTCGGATGCGAGCGCCTGGACGCTGCTGTCGAGGTCGAACAGCATCTGCCGCGCGCTGTCGTCGCGGATCATCGACTGGATCCAGAAGAAGCTCGCCACGCGGCGCCCCTGCGTCACCGGCTCGACCCGGTGCAGCGAGGAGGAGGGATAGAGCACCGCATGGCCGGCGGGGAGCTTCACCTGCTGCACGCCGAACAGCGTTTCGACCGTCAGCTCGCCGCCGTCATAGGCGTCCGGTTCCTCCAGGAACACCGTCATCGACAGGTCGGAGCGGACGCGGAAGCCGCTGCCGGCCTGGATGCGCACCGCATTGTCGACATGGGTGCCGAACGCCTGCCCGCCGGCATAGCTGTTGAAGAGCGGCGGAAAGATCTTCGCCGGCAGCGCCGCGGCGATGAACAGCGGCGTGCGGCCGAGCGCGTCGAGGATGATCTGTCCCGCCCGCTTGGCCTCCATTCTTTCCTCGGGCAGTTGCAGGTTGCGCTTGGCGAGCGCGGACTGGTGGCCGGAGGTGACATTGCCGTCGACCCACTCCGCCGCGTCGATGAGCGTGCGGACGGCGGCGAGGTCGTCAGCGCCCAGCAGGTCGGGAATGGCGATCAGCATGGATAAGAAACTCAGGCCTGGAGGACGAAGGGGATTTCGACGACACCCCTGACGCGGACGGGCTGGCCGTCGCGCATCATCGGCTTCCAGCGCCAGCGGCGGACCGCGTCGAGCGCGGCGTCGTCGAGGCGGCGGAAGCCGCTGCTGTGCGAGACGCCGATGGCCTCCACCGCGCCGTCGAGACCGAGGGTGAGCGACAGGACGACGGTCCCCTGCTCGCGCTTGCGGCGGCTTTCGACCGGGTAGCGGGGCGGCTTGCCCGCGACCATCTGCGAGGCGAGATCACCGCCCTGGACGGTGCTGGGCGGCGCGGGCGGCGCGACCACGGGCGCAGGCGGGCCGGGAACGGCGGAGGCGACGGCGACG
>NZ_AUWY01000085.1 GCF_000447205.1 Sphingobium ummariense RL-3
GGGGATCGGGCGCGGCGCGGGATCAGGCGTGGTCGCGATCTGCGGTGCGGGGGCCGGCGTCTGGACGATCGGCGGCGGAGCGACGACCTCCGGCTTCGAGGGCGGAGGCGTGTCCTGCTGCGCGGCGGGCGGTGGCGGGGGAGGCGTGAGGTTGACCACAGTCAGCTTCGCTTCCTTCGCCCGGATATAATTCTGCCGCACCTGCACCAGCGCGAGGATGACAGCGGCATGCAACAACAGGATGAGGAGGATGACCGGCAGGTTGGGGCGGGACCGGGCGCCATAGCGATCCACCGCGACGGCAGGCGCCGGTACGGGCATCGCGGGAGGAGCGATGCGGACGGGCTCGGCCCGCTCGAAGTCCAGACCCAGCTCCTCCGCTCTGCTTTCTGCCAGTTGCAACATGACAGCCCTTGCTCTCCGCCGTTCAGCCACGCCCTATCGCAAACATTAATGCGAATCAATTGCAGACATTACGTATAGCCATGATGCTTCGCGAAGACCGGACGGGCGGCGGCCCGAGGAGGTTGGAGCTGCCGCCGCCCGCCCGCAGTCCCCCGGCAAGGGACGATGCCGGGGGAAGTGTCGAACCCTATAGCTTGTAGCCCAGAGTCAGCACCCAGGACCGCCCTTCGCCGGGATTGGCCCAGCCGTTGTTGCGGATGCTGGTGTAGTATTTCTTGTTGGTGAAGTTCTGAACGTTGAGCTGCGCGCTGAACTTGTCCGTGATCGGATAGGACAGCATCGCCCGATGGATCAGGTAGGAGTCCGACTTATACATCGGCGCGCCGGTCACGTTGCTCAGATAGAAGCTGCCCTGATAGGTCAGGCCGTAGCCCAGCTGCAGGCCGAACGGCAGGGTGTAGGTGGTGAACAGGCTGCCCGAATGCTTGGGCGTGTTGGTCATCGAATTGCCGGCCTGCGGATCGAAGGCGGGGCAGGTCAGCGCCGTGGTCGTGTTGGGCGGCGTGTAGCTGGTGCTCGGATGTTCGAGGCAGTAGTCGGAGATCGACTGCTTCACCTTGCTGTCGAGATAGGTGTAGTTGGCGAAGATCGTCCAGTCCGGCGTGATGTTGCCCGACGCACCGAGCGTGATGCCGTCCACCTTGTTGCGGCCGTCGCCCACCGGCAGATTGCCGACAAAGGGATCGTTGCTGGCCACGCGGTAATTGGTGCGTTCATTGCGGAACAGCGCGGCGGTGAGCTGCAGGCCGCCATCGAACAGGTCGATCTTGCCGCCGATCTCGTAATTCTTCGCCTGTTCGGGCGACAGGTCGCACGGATCGATGTTGAGGTTCGCCGCCGCCGCGAGCCCGCAACCGGCGCGGACGGTGGTGCTGGTCGGGTTCCGCGAATTGCCATAGGCGACGTAGAGGCTGGCATTCTCCGCCGGCTTGTAGACCAGGCCGATGCGGTAGGAGAACAGGTCGTCGGTCGAATCCTGCCGGCCCCCCGTCGTATAGACGCCGCCTGCGGCCGGCGTGGCGATGGTATCGGCACGGAAGCGGGCGCGGTTATGTTCGTAGCGGACGCCGCCGTTCAACTCTAACTGGTCGACGATCTTGACGGCCGCGAAGGCATAGGCAGCGATGTTGAACAGGTCGCCGTCCTGATGGCCCGTGCGGATCGCATTGACCGGCCCGGTATAGATGCCGTTGGGATTGCCGATGCTGATCGGGTCGAGCGCCGGATTGGGGGTGGCACCACCCGCGTTCCGCAGGACGTTGCCGTTGTCGAGGGCGTAGTCCTCCTGAAGCATCGACGTGCCGAGCACCAGCGAATGTCCGCCGGGGATGGAGAAGGTCAGGTCCAGCTGGTTGTAGAGCGTCTGGTTCTCCGAATTGCGGAAGCCGCCGCGCGGGCCGCTCGGATAATAGGTGCCGGGCACCTGGCCCGTCCCACATGCGACACCGGTCGGCAGCGTACCGTCGGCGAGGCAATAGGTACCCTGCGGCGGATCGACGATCAGCTTCTGTTCGACCCTCTGCCAGCGGGACAGGTTGCGGATGGCCAGCAGGTCGCTGAAGCGATGGTCGAAGATCGCCGTCGCCTGGTCGATCGTCTGGTCCTGCCGGTCGATGTTCCTGTAGCCATAATAGCCGCTGTAGGGCACGCCGGGCAGCGGCCCTTCGAAGCGGCCGTTTTTATAATAGGGGACGCCGTAGAGCGGCGTATTCTTGTCCTCCTGATGCGTGTAAAGCAGCGTCAGCGAGGTCGGGCCATCGACGCCGATCTTGACCGTTGGCGCGACGCCCCAGCGCTCGTAGCGATCGACCTGGCGGCGCGGCACGTCATTTTCATGATACATGGCGTTGAGGCGCACGGCGACGAAGTCCGACACGCGGACATTGCTGTCGATGGTGGCGCGATAATAATCCGACGTGCCGATGCCGGCCTGAACCAGCGTCTCGTCCTCCGCCTTCGGGCGCTTGGTGACGATGTTGATGTTGCCGCCGATCGCCCCCGAGCCGCTATAGACCGAGTTCGCGCCGTTCGTGACCTCTATCTGTTCGATGTTGAACGGGTCGGTGCGGCTGTACTGGGCGCTGTCGCGCACGCCGTCGATGCTGATGTCGGTATTGGCGCTCTGGCCGCGCAGGTTGATGCTGTCGCCATAGCCGCCGCCGCCTTCGCCCGCGCCGAAGGTGATGCCCGGGATGGTGGACAGGACGTCGCGCAAGGTCAGCAGGTTCTGCTTGCTGATCGTCTGGTTGCCGATGACTGTCACGGTCTGCGGCATGTCGAGCAGCGGCCGCACATATTTGGGCGATTCCGCCTTTTCGACCTTGATCGACTCTTCCTCGATCGCGGTATCGGTGACGGTCATGCCGCCCAGCTTCCTGCCGGGCTCTTCCTGCTGCGCATGGGCGGCGGTGGCGAAGGCCAGCGCGCCGACGCAGCCGAGCGCGAGGAAGGACGGTGCAGTCGCGATTTTGGTCATGGAGCAGTGTTCCCCTTTTTTTGTCGGGGCCGCTGCTATTGCGAATCGTTCTTACTGTCAACGCTAATGCGAATAATTCTTATATCTGTAATCGACCCCCATCACCTCTCCGGGCGAACAGCCAGCAGCGGATCGCGCTGGCGAGATTGGGGGGATCGTCCGCTTCCATCCGCGCGACGTCGATGCGCGCGATGAGCGCGTTGAGGGGCAGGCCCTCCCGCACGGCGGCCGTGCGCAGGGCCTCCCAGAACAGCGGTTCCAGGCTGATCGCGGTCTGGTGGCCCGCGATGGTGACGCTGCGCTTGACCGGCGGCGCGAAGAGCGGCGAGGCGTCCCCCTCGCCCATCAATACATGTGCTGGCCGCCGTTGATCGACAGGGTGCTGCCGGTGACGAAGCCGGCCGCGTCGCTGCAGAGAAAGGCGACGCCGCGCGCGATCTCGCTCGCCTGGCCGAGCCGGCCCACGGGGATCTTCGCGACGATCTTCTCCAGCACCGGGGCCGGCACGGCGGCGACCATGTCGGTGTCGATATAGCCCGGCGCGATGGCGTTGACGGTGACACCATATTTGGCGCCTTCCTGCGCCAGCGCCTTGGTGAAGCCGTGGATGCCCGACTTGGCGGCGGCATAGTTGACCTGGCCGTACTGGCCCGCCTGGCCGTTGATCGAGCCGATGTTGACGATGCGGCCCCAGCCGCGCTCCCGCATGCCGCCGAAGCTCGCCTTCGCCATGTTGAAGCAACCGCCCAGGTTGATGCGCATCACCTCGTTCCAGTCGTCGAAGCTCATCTTAGCAAGCACGCCGTCGCGGGTGATGCCGGCATTATTGACGACGATGTCCACCGGGCCGAGCGCCTCGGCCACCGCCGCGACACCGTCCAGGCAGGCCTGATGGTCACCCACGTCCCATTTGAAAGCGGCGATTCCGGTCGCGTCGGTGAACGCCTGAGCCTTGGCGTCGTTGCCCGCATAGTTGGCGGCGACGGTATATCCCATGTCGCGCAGCGCGAGGCTGATCGCCTCCCCGATGCCACGGGTTCCGCCGGTCACGATCGCCACTCTCGACATGATGCTCTCCTAAAAAGAGGTTTCGTCCACCCAGCCCGCCAGTTCCCGGCCGATCAGGATATGGTAGAGACTGATAGCCTCCGCCGATGCGTTTAGACAGGGCAAAAAGGCAAATTTCTCGCCGCCTTGGCGCAGAAAAGCGTCCCGTGCGCGGAGCGCGATCTCCTCCAGCGTCTCCAGGCAATCGGCGGAAAAACCCGGTGTCAGGACAGCAATGTTGCGGACACCTTCGGACACCAGCTTCCCCAGGGTCGCCTCCGTTTCCGGCTCCAGCCATTTCGCCCGGCCGAAGCGCGACTGGAAGCTGAGATGCACCGGCAGGGGAAGCGCCTCTCCCAAAAGCCGCGCGGTCTTCACCGCCTGGCAGTGATAGGGGTCGCCCAGGTGCAGCGTCCGTTCCGGCATGCCGTGGAAGCTGGCGAGCAGCGCATCCGGCGTGAAGTCGAGCGCGGCCAGATGCCGTTCGACCGAGGCCGCGAGCGCGGCGATATAGGCCGGGTCGTCATGATAGGGCGGCAAGGTGCGGATCGCCGGCTGCCAGCGCATGCGCGCCAGCGCGGCGAAGGCCGCGTCATGGGCGGTCGCAGTGGTGGCGGCGGAATATTGCGGATAGAGCGCGGCGAGCAAGATGCGATCGCAGCCCTGCGCCTTCATCGCCTCCAGCCGCGACGCGATGGATGGGTTGCCGTAGCGCATCGCCCAGTCCACCATCGCCGTGTCGCCCAGCGCCCGTTGCAACTCTTCCGCCGTGGCGCGCGTGTGGACGGCGAGCGGCGAGCCGCCCTCCATCCACACCTGCCCATAGGCATGGGCCGACTTGCGCGGGCGGGTGGTGAGCACCGCGCCGCGCAGGATGGGCTGCCAGATCAGCGGCGGGATTTCCACCACCCGGCGGTCGGACAGGAACTGGGCGAGGTAGCGCCGGACCGAGCGCGCGTCCGGCGCGTCCGGGGTGCCGAGGTTGATCAGCAGCACGCCGACGCGGGGCGCGGGGATTGCGGGATGGCCGGTCGGGCGGTTCATGCGCGCCCCAGCAGAGGCAGGCTGCGGAAACGCTGGCCGGTGACGGTGAAGAGCGCGCCGGCGATGGCGGGGGCCACCAGCGGCGCGGCGACATCGGTGACGCCGGCGGCGGGCGCGGTGCTGCGGATCAGTTCCACCGTCACCTCCCCGATGTCGGCGAGGCGCGGCAAATCCATGCGGCCGAGGATGGCACGGGTCGGCAGGCCCTTCGCATAGGGGACGGAAGCCCCCATGGCGCAGGCGAGGCCATAGATGAGGCCGCTTTCGATCTGCTGGCGGGCGATGTCGGGATTGACCTGGTCGCCACAGTCCACCGCCGCGATGATCCGTCCCACACTGAGCCTGCTGCCTTCCATCCCTGCCTCCACCATCACCGCCGCATAGGCGCCGTCCATCATATGCGCCGCCAGCCCCTGCCCGCTGCCGGCGATGCCGCCCTGCCAGCCGCCCATCGCCGCCGCCGTGGTCAGGCAATGGGCGAGACGCGGGTTGCCGCCGAGCATCTGGATCCGGAAGGACATTGCCTCGATTCCCGAAAGATGGGCGAGTTCGTCGATGAAGCTTTCGGTGAAGAAGGCGCCGTAGAGCCGGGCATTGCCGCGCACGAAGCCAAGCGGCAGGCCGACATCGGCCGGATAATGATCGACCGCCCAGTTGGCGATGGCATAGGGCGGCACCATGCCCTCGACCGCGAGGCGGGTCGCCTTGTCGGCCGCGTCTGCCGCGGCCTGATGCGGCAGGGCGCCGTCGGCGATGCGCGCCCAGGTCTGGCTGAGCGCGCAGGGGGCGGCGACCTTCGCCAGCCAGCCGTCGATCGCGCCGTTGCGGCCGAGCTTCGCCGCCATGCGGGCATGGGCGGGGGCGCTGGGGCGATCGTGGACGACATCCTCCAGCCGCGACCAGAGAAGCTGGACCGGGCGGCCCATGTCGCGGGCGATGAGGGCGGCCTGCACCCCGGCCTCGAAATCCATCTTCCGCCCGAAGGAGCCGCCGGCGTGGAGGGGATAGAGGGTGACGGCGGTATCCGCCAGGCCGAGCGCGTCGGCGATGGCGGCGCGCGCAAGGCTGGGCGCCTGGGTCGCTATCCACACTTCCGCCCCCGTGTCGGTGACGCGCGCGGTGGCGCAGGGCGGCTCGATCGCGAGATGAAGGCCCGGATCGACCCGATATTCGCTGGCAAGGATCGTCGCCTTGTCGAACACCGGCAGCAGCGCACCCTGGCTGTAGAGCCGCCGCCCGTCGTCGCTCGAAAAGGCCGCCTCCAGCCGGTCATCGATCATCGCGCTGTCGACCGGGGGGCCGTGCAGATCGAAGACGGGGTCGGCGAGGTCGAGCGCCTTGTTCGCCGCCCACCAGTTGCTGGCGACGGCGGCGACCCAGCGATCCTGCTTCACCAGCTTCAGGAAGCCGGTGACGGTGCGCGCAGCGTCCTCGTTCGCGCTCCTGAACCGCGCGTCGCCGATCGGCCCCTGGCGGATCGAGGCATAGACCATGTCGGGCAGGCGGATGTCGGCAGCGAAATTATGGCTGCCGTCGATCTTCGAGGGCGTGTCGAGCCGGGGGAGATCCTGACCGGCGAGCCCGTCCTGTCCCTGGCGCAGCGGCAGGATGTCGGGCAGGTCGAAGGTCGCGGCCTCCTCCGCCAGTTCGCCCAGCTTCAGCCGCCGCTCACCGCCGTCGGAGACGATGCCCTCGGCAATGTCGCAGCTTTCCCAGGGGACGTTCCAGCGCGCCGCCGCCGCCTTGCACAGCAGCACCCGCGCCGCCGCGCCCGCGTCGCGATAGGCGTCGTGGAACATCGGCACCGACGTGCCGCCGCCCGTCAGCATCAGGGCGCGGCGGGTCGCATATTGGTCAATCGCCCAATCTCCGGCGCCCCCGAGCAGGCGCGTGCCGTCGCCCGCCAGCCATTCGCGCGCCAGCAGCGTGTTGGCGTAGAGCGGGCTGACCGGCGCGCCCTGTACCGCCACGGTGCGCCAGTCGGCACCCAGCTCATCGGCGAGGATCTGCGGCAGCAGAGTGGTGACGCCCTGCCCGGTCTCGGTCTGCGGCACGATGACGATGACCTGTCCGGCGCGGTCGATCTTGAGGAAGGCGTCGAACACGGTCTCACCCGGCGCGGCGTTGAGATTGGGCGCATAGCTGCGGGGCCAGACGCCCCAGGCCAGCAGCAGCCCCGCCGCAGCGCCGCCGCCCACCAGCAGCGTGCGCCGGTCGAGGCCCTGCCCCAGCGTCTTCTGCTTTCGCGGTCTGCGCCCCATGGCGGCCTGATAGAAGGATGCGGCGGACGTGCCTAGCGTTATTGCGCGGGAACCGGCGGGATGGCGAGTCGGCGGATCTCGATCGCGGGGCAATAGTCCATCACGACCTTGAGCCCGGCCGCCTCGGCCCGCGCCGCCGCTTGCGGGTTGACGACGCCGAGCTGCATCCAGACCGCCTTCGCCCCGGCCGCGATCGCATCGTCCACGGCCTCGCCGGCCGCCTCGCTGTTGCGGAAGATATCGACCATGTCGATCGGCACGCCGATGTCGGAGAGGCTGGCCCAGACGAATTCGCCATGGACATGCTCGCCCGCGATCTGGGGATTGACCGGCAGCACGCGATAGCCATGGTCCTGCAGCGTCTTCATCACACTGTAGCTCGGGCGCTCCGGCCGGTCGGAAATGCCCACCAAGGCGATCGTGCGGGTTTCCTTCAGCAGGTCGGCAATGTCCTGGTCGGCGGTCATCGGCATGCAGGGGTCCTCCTTTTCCGGCGACCCGATATGGGCCGTCCGATGCAGGGAACAAGTCACCCTCAGCGGGCCGAGTTCCTAACCAATTCCTAATCAAAGGTGGCGAGAAAGAGCCAGCGTGATTCGCACCGGCCCGTAGGGAGGGCCGGTTTTTAGGGGGGTAAGACATGAAATCTGCAATCGCCTGCTCAGTCGCCATTCTTTGCACCGTCGCGCAACCCACCACTGCGCAGACCGCCGCGCCGCTGCCCGTGGCGCCGACGCCCGAGGCAGGCAGCGCCGCGATGACTCTGCCCGCCAACACCGAAGTCATGCTCCGCATGAACAGCGACCTGTCCAGCAAGACGGCGCGGGAAGGCACGATGTTCGACCTGTCCGTGGCTACGCCGGTGATGGTGGAAGGCTTTGTAGTCATTCCCATGAACGCGCGCGCGGTGGGCGAAGTCACCTGGCTCACGGGCAAGGGCGCCTTCGGCAAATCGGGGAAAATGAACATCGAGCTGCGCTATATCGAGGTCGCTGGGCGCCGCATTCCCGTCAAGGGATCGTACCGGCAGGAAGGCGAAGGTAACACCGCAGCGACGATCGGCGGCGTGATCGCCGCCGGCGTCTTCGCCGGGTTCATCACCGGCAAGACCGCGGTCATTCCCGCTGGGCGCGAACTGAAGGCTTTCACCCAGAATGACATCGCCCTGGCACCGCCGCGCCGCCCGGCGCCGATGATGGTGCAGCCCGCGCCGATGCAGGCGAGCTACACGCCGTCCCCCGCAGCTCCGAAGCCCGCCTCCCCCCCTCCCCGTGCGTCGATGGTCGACCACTCGCTGGAGATAAACCTCAAATAGGCAGCGGCACCCAGGCACCATCAGCCCATGGAGGTGCGAGGGCCGCCCGCCTCAGCCCCCGGCGTCGTTCGCCGGCGCGTTGGGCGGCACGTCGCCCGATCCGCTGACCGGGACGGGCGCAGAGGCGGCATTGCCGGGGGCATCGTCCGCCCGGTTGATCGCCATGCCGGTGTCCGACCCGCCATTGCCCACATCGTTGTCAGCGCTTCGGTCGGAGCAGGCGGCGGCCATCAGCAGGCCCGCAGTCATGACTATTCTCAGCATCATTTCTCTTCCTCCTTCTGATCAGCTCAAAGCAACATCCAGCAGCATCATCAGGCAAAGCCCCAGGATCAGGCCGACCTGCGGCCTGCCTGCGGGCTCGCGACCGAGTTCCGGCACGATCTGGCTCATGATCACGCTGATCATCGCGCCAGCCGCGAGGCACAGCGCCCAGGGAAGCAGCGGCCTGAAATGGGCGACCAGCAGCGCGCCTGCGGTTCCGGCTATCGGCTCGACCAGGCCTGACAACAGCGCGCCCAGGAAGGAGATGCCCGGCGGATAGCGCAACCCGAGCGCGCATCCCACGGCAAAACCCTCCGGAATATTCTGGATGCCGATGCCGAGCGCCGTTGTGCTGCCCTGGGCATAGGCCCCTCCCGCGAAGCTGACCCCCACCGCCAGCCCCTCGGGCAGGTTGTGCAACGTGATAGCCAGCACGAACAGCCACACCGACCGGTGCGACATGCGGCCCGCGACCGGAGCGGGCTCGATCCCGTCCTGCGGCAGCAACCGGCCGAGCGCCATGATGATCGCAGCGCCCGCGGCCACGGAAGCGGTGGCGACCGATGCGGCATGCCACCGGCCAGCGCCCGCATCCTGCAGATGATCGAGCGCCGGGATGATCAGGGAAAAGAAGGACGCGGCGAGCATGATGCCCGCCGCGAACCCCAGCAATGTCCCCTGATGGCGTTGCGCACCCCGGCCGATCCCCAGGATCGGCAGGGCGCCGACCGCGGTCGCCAGCCCCGCCAGCAGGCTGGCAATCGATCCGGCGAGGGCCGGCGACCATGCCAGGCTCAATGGCTCGCCTGTGCGCCCTCGCTGCGCAGGGCGAGGAATTTCCGGATGATGACCGGGAGCGTCTCATCCAGGAAGGCGACCATCGCCTGTTCCTCGCGCAGGCTTTCCTCCAGCAGAGGGATGGCCGCTTCGAAGCCGCCGGCCTGCGCCATAGTGATGAGCGACTTGTAGGTCGCCACCTCGAAATTTTCGAAGGCGAAGTTGGCGAGGCTGTTCTTGACGATCTCGTCGGGGGACAGGGCATGGGCGAGCGCGGCGACGCTGCCCGAGAATTTGAGCGCCGCATCCTTGATCGCCGAGGGGGAGTCCCCCAGCGTGTCGAGGATCGTTTCCAGCCGGTCGATCTGCCTCTCCGTTTCTCCCCGGTGCGCGCGGAGTCGCGCCTCGACCTCCGCATATTGGGCGAGATGCTCGATCTGCCGGTCCATGATGCCCAGCGCCTGGTTCTCCACCGCATGGGCATCCCGCAGGCCGACGATGAAGATGTGGCGGACGGTGTCCTGTTCCATCGTCCCCCTCCTATGCCGGCGACTGGGCGCGGGCCATGGACTTGGCCTCCGCCATGTCGGACGCGCCGCCCATGTCCTCGTCGCTGAGCTTGCCTGCCCCGGGGCCACCGCCCAGATCGGCACCGGTGGTGGGGCTGGCGCCGGGATCGGAGGCGAGGCGGCCGACCATCGCCGCATAGTCCTGCATCTCCTGATCGCCGAGCGACACGCTCGCCTGGCCGTCGCCGCCGTCCAGAGGCAGGTTGCCAGCGACATCGTCCAGCTTCTCCCACTGCTCGCCCTCGTTCCACGGTCCCACCGCGTCGCCCTCGCCCTGCGAGGCGTTCACGTAGAGGTTGGCGTAAGGCGCGAGGCCGGGCAGCTTGCCGGGAGGGAAATTGTCCCTGATCGAATAGAGCGCCTTCTCGAAGCTCTTCTGGTGCGACACCTCCCGCGTCATCAGGAAGCCGAGCGCGTCCTTGATGCCGGGGTCGTCGGTGATGTTGATGAGCCGTTCGTAGATGATCTTCGCCCGGCTTTCGGCGGCGATGTTTGACCGCAGGTCGCAGGTCGGATCGCCGCGGCTGTCGATATAGGCGGCCGTCCAGGGAACCCCCGACGAATTGGTGAGCGACGGCCCGCCGCCGTAGAGGATCGACTGGGTGTGGCTGTTCCCGCCCGCATTGAGCGACATGTAGAGATCGGCCTCTTCCAGCGACGCTTCGCTGAGAGCGCTCTTGGCGCCCTTGTTGAGCATGGAGACGATGGACCCGATCACTTCGAGATGGCTCAGTTCCTCGGTCGCGATGTCGAGCAGCATGTCCTTGCGGCCTGGATCGTCCTCGGCAAGCCCTTGCGTGAAATAGCGCATCGCTGCCGCCAGCTCGCCGTCCGGCCCGCCGAACTGCTCCAGCAGAAGCGAGCCGAGAGCAGGATTGGGCTCCGACACGCGGACCGTATATTGCAGGCGTTTGTTGTGCATGAACATGCTGGCGTCTCCTTGGTGAATACAGGGAAGGAAGAGGCCGCGGCCTAGCCTTTCCCCGGCGTCGGGCCCGCGGCGCGGCTGTCGTGGCCGCTCTGCGCGCTGTAGTAGATGAGGGCCATGAGCCCGCCCGCGACGAGGACGGTAAGTCCCACGCCGAATATGGCGACCAGTACTACCGCGGGCCGCATCGGCGCGCCGCTGAGCCAGAGATAGAAGAGGGTCAGCGCGATCGACACGCCGGCGCCGACGATCGATATGCCGACCAGCAGACGGAAGGTCCGGGCGGCGGAACCCGTGATGATGGCCATGGTGCCTCCATGATGGAACAGGAGGGGAAGGCTTCGGCGCGGACTTCCGTTCCTGCGATAGGAACGGCGCGCTAACCTGCTTTAGCGGATCGGGTTTTCCGCGACGGCGGGCTATGCCGGCAGGATCTGAGCGCGGTCGTCTCCCTGCCCGGCGACGAGGCGCATCGGCTCTCCCCTGATCCATATCCGATCGACGGTGATCGCCGACCAGCCGGCCGGCAGAACGACGGACCGCTTCGCCCAGTCGCTCGGATCGCCATCGTCGATCTGCAGGCCGGGCAGGCCCAGCAACATGGTGGTGAGCATCGCGCCGATATTGGCCATGAAGGGCCCCGCCGGAACCTGAGAGTCCGGATGGTCGGTCCGATATTCCAGGCACTGGTGGAACCGGCCGGCGTCATAGGCCGCATAACCCTCCTCGAACAGGTCGAGGGCCAGTTGCCTGTCCCCCGCCATTGCCGCCCAGGCCGGATAGAAGGCAGGCAGCATCGGCGAGCCGACATAGTCCCGCCAGCGCGCAAGGAAGAGGGCCAGCGTGGCTTCTCGCTCCCGTCGTGACGCCGGATAATCCAGCGGAAAGAAGCCCGCCAGCGGCGACGGCGTGGCGCCCTTGGGCTCGCTGATATGGAAACCGTCATGCGACGGGATCACGCCGTCGCTGCGGCGCGGCTGGTACAGTCGATCGAGAAGCTGCCGCCAGGACTGCGGCGCCTCAGTTCCTGGGAAGGGAGCTTAGGTTAAGGGTTGCAGGGCTTTGGGCAGGATCAAGGCTGCATGCCGAGTTCATGCAGCGCATGGGCCAGTTCACCGAGGCCGAAGGGCTTGTTCAATCGCGGAAGGCCGGCGATCGGGTCGGCGGTCCCGGTATATCCGGAAATCAGCAGCATGGGCATGCCGGGTCGGGCGTTGCGAATGAGGTCTGCAAGCTCCGCGCCGTCCATTCCCGGCATCTTGTAATCCGTCACGACGGCTTCGACCTGCTTTTCGGACTCCAGCATCCTGAGCGCCTGCGCGCCCCCTTCCGCCTCCACCACTTCATGGCCGAGCATGCGCAGCATGTCGGCCGTCGCTCCCCGGACCAGATCTTCGTCATCGACGAGGAGGATGGAGAGCGGCCGCTGGGTCATGATGGGGATGTCGGCAGAAGGACCGGCATCGGCCGGACGCTGTTCCGACGATACAGGAAGGAACAATTCGGCCTTCGTGCCCATCCCCGGTTCACTGCTCAGCGCGAACGCGCCGCCGAGCTGGGCCGCCAAGCCATGAACCATCGACAGGCCGAGGCCCGTGCCCCGCCCGACCTCCTTCGTGGAGAAGAAAGGCTCCACCGCGCGGGCAAGCGTTTCGGCATCCATGCCAGCGCCGGTGTCGATCACCGACAGCTGAACATATTCGCCGGCCGCAAGCCGGAGGCCGGGTCGGGGGCCCGTGGTCATGACCTGCGTCTGGATCGTCAGCGATCCGCCGTCGGGCATGGCGTCGCGGGCGTTGACGCAGAGATTGAGTATCGCAAGCTCAAGCTGGTTGGGATCGGCCATGGCTTGGGGCAAGTCGGCGTCGGCCTTCAGCTGCAGAATGATCGTCGGCCCGACTGAACTGGCGATCAGGTCACGCATGCCGCTGACCAGCGCCCCCACATCGATCGGCCTGCGCTGAAGCTCCTGCCGCCGGGCGAAGCCGAGCAGGCGCTGGACGAGAGTCTTCGCCCGCTCGCTCGACTGCATGGCGTTCGCGATCCAGCGCTGCATGCGCTCGTCCTTGATCTCCAGCTTGCGCTGAAGCATGTCCAACGCGCCGATGATGGGCATCAGCAGATTGTTGAAATCATGCGCGACACCGCCGGTCAGCTGACCGAGCGTTTCGAGCTTCTGCGCCTCGTGCAACTGCTCGAGCGCCGCCTGGCGCTCGGCCGTCCGCTGCTCGACCCGCCGTTCGAGCTCGGCGGTCAGGCTGCGCAATTCCTCAAGCCGCGCCCTGGCGTCATATTGCCGCCGCCGGGCGCGCCGCGCCGACTGCGCGAGGCTGATGAGGGTCGTCGGATGAAAGGGCCGCTCCAGGAAGGTTACATTGCCCAGCATCTGGAGGTAGCGCGCGGCCGCCGGATTCCGCTCCAGCCCGCCGCCGCGCAGTGTCAGCAGGATGAAGGGAAAGTCCGACCAGTCGGGCTGCTGGTCGATCCAGCGGGCAAGCGCCTGGAGATTCGCGTTCCTGAGGGATTCCTCGGTAATGAGGCCGAAGCCGGCGCCGATCTCCATCTCGCGGACGAGATCTTCGATCGAGGCGCAGCGCAGGCTGGTCAGTCCCGCCTCGCGCAGCATCGCCTCTGCGACTTCGCTGTCGCGGCCGCGCGGGGCCAGGATCAGCGCTCGTTCGGAACGGTCTGGTGTCAATCCTCCACATCCAGCAGGGGCACGCCGGCCTCGTTCACCAGGGAGGGAACCCCGCGCAGCACGCCGTGAAAGCCGGTCAGCGGGGCGCCGAGGGTGATCCCCCGTGTGTCGATCACATATTCTCGGATGGTATTTTCATGGGGACCAGTGCGCTTCTTGATGATGGACATGGCGCGGCGCACCTGTCCCAGGGCCTCGAAATAGCGCAGCAGGATGACGGTGTCGGCCAGATAGGTCACGTCGACCGGCGTCTTCATGTCGCCGACCAGCCCATGCTGCGCCACGGTGAGGAATGTCGTGGTCCCCTGCCGGTTCAGATATTGAAGAAGCTCGTGCATATGCAGGATCAGCTCCTGCTCCTGCGGCATGGCCGCCTGGAACCCGTTGACGCTGTCAATCACGACGGTCTGGGCGTTGTAGGTTTCCACCGAGCGGCGGACATGTTCGGAAAATTCGCCTGGGCTGAGTTCGGCTGCGTCGAACTGCTGGATGATCAGTTGCCCAGCATCGACCATGGCCCTGAGGTCGATGCCGAGGCCCAGCGCCCGGTTGAACAGCAGGCCCAGTTCCTCGTCGAAGACGAACATGGCGGCGCATTCGCCACGCGCCACCGCAGTCGCGATGAACGTCAGGGCAAGGACCGATTTGCCGGTCCCGGCCGGCCCCAGGATCAACACGCTCGATCCGCGTTCGATGCCACCGCCCAGCAGCGCATTCAGCTCTGTCGACCCGGTCGTCACGAGAGCGCGATCGAACGTCGTACGATGTTCGGAGGACACCAACCGCGGAAATACGCGCACACCGCCGGCGCCGATAACGAAGTCATGGTAACCACCGCGATATTTCTGACCGCGATATTTGATGATGCGGGCGCGCCGCCTTTCCGACCCGTAATCGGGGGAAAGCTCGTCAAGATGGATTACCCCGTGCGCGATGCTGTGCATCGTCCGGTCGTTCTGATCCGCGGTCAGATCGTCGAGCATCAGGACCGTGGCCCCATTGCGGGCGAAATTATGTTTGAGGGCCAGGATTTGCCTGCGGTAACGCAACGGGCTTTGCGCCAGCAGCATGATTTCGGAAAGGCTGTCGACCACGACGCGCATCGGCTTGACCCGCTCGAATGCCTCAAAGATGCGCTTCGTCGTTTCGCCAAGTTCCAGATCGGAGGAATAGAGCAGGCTTTGCTGCTGGTCTTCGTCCAGCAGTTCCTCCGGCGGCAGCAGTTCGAAGATGTCGATGCCGTCCAGGTTCCAGCCGTGGGACTCAGCGCCTGCCCGGAACTCGTTCTCCGTCTCGGACAATGTGATATACAGGCAGGGTTCCCCGACGGCTGCGCCTTCGATCAGAAACTGGGTCGCGATGGTGGTCTTGCCGGTGCCCGGGCTCCCTTCCAGCAGATAGAGACGCCCGCGGGCAAGGCCGCCCTCGGTGATTTTATCCAGTCCGGCTATACCGAACTTGGCCTTCTCAATCGCTGTCATCCAGGTCCTCTTCTGCGACTGTCATGCGGCCAGCGCAGACCAGCCCATGTTTGCTTCTAGCAACGGCGAACATTGCGAAAAGTTGCGTGACCGTGACGATTGCGAACCGCCGTGGAGCAGGTGGCTCATCATCCAGCGCCCCGGAACGGTCATCCGACGCACGAGTTCAGGCACTCTACGCCTCCCCGGACAGCCGATGCATCTCAAGCCGCTCCATCAACAGGTCATTGCGATTACCGGCGCCAGTTCGGGGATCGGCCTCCTCACGGCGCGCAAGGCAGCGGCCGGCGGGGCGCGCGTCTTCCTCATCAGCAGGAACGCGACGGCGCTGGAGCAGGCCACCCGCGCCATCGAGGCCGAAGGCGGCGTCGCGGCATGGCACGCCGCCGATGTGGGAGACCGCGACCAGCTCCGCCGTGCCGCGGACGCCGTGGTCGATCGCTTCGGCAGGATCGACAGCTGGGTCAACAATGCGGGCGTGGCGATCTATGCGCCCCTGCTCGAAACGCCCCTTGACGAGCATGAGCGGCTGTTCCGCACCAATTATTTCGGCGTCGTCAACGGCGCGCAGGTCGCGGTGCCCTATCTGGCCGCCGAAAGGGGTGCGCTCATATCGGTCGGCTCGATCGCAGGCGACATGCCTTCGCCGATCATGGGAGCCTATGCCGCATCCAAGCACGCGATCCATGCCTTCATCACGGCGTTGCGCATCGAGCTGAAGGCCGCCGGCCAGCCGGTTTCCGTAACGCTGATCAAACCGTCGGGCATGACGACGCCGATCGCCGGTCATGCGGCCAACCATCAGGCCGGCGAAGCGCGGATACCGCCGCCGCCCTATGATCCCGAACTGACCGCGAACGCGATACTCCATGCCGCCACCCATCGGGTCCGCGACATGACCGTGGGTGGCCTCGGCCGGATGGAAGTCCTGTTCGCCGCGCACTTCCCTGCCCTGTTCGAGCGGCTGGCACCGATCGTGGTCCCTTTCCTTTCCGACCGGTCGCGAGCGCCCACTCCGGGAAACAATCTGGACAGACCGGGTGAGGACGGCGCCATGCGGTCCCCCACGGAACATGGCCGGAAGGCGAGCCTGTCCTTGACGGCACGCCTGCATCCCGCCGTGACGTGGGCCGTTCTGGGCAGCGCCGCGACGGCGGCGGCCTGGCACCTTCGCCGGCGTTTCCGATGATATCGCCGACCTGACGATGATATCACGACCTGACAAAGAGGCGGACGACAGCGTCATCCGCCTGTAAGGTGGAAGGGTGAAAGCCTGCCTTGAAGTCGGGCCCTCAACTGCCCGGCCGGTTGTTGATAGGCGGAGCGAGCGGATTGGCACGGCTCGGCTGGCCCTTTTCCGTGCGGCTCGCCCCACCCTTTTCTTCGTCCTCGTCGGGCTTCTTCGGGGCCGCGGGATGCTGGGGAGTGTCTTCCTTCGACATCAGCGGCCTGCGTGCGTGCCGCCGTTGAGCATATCGATATGATGTTGCACCACCGGCACGATTTCACCGGCCGCCGCCTTCAGGGCGGGCGCGTCTCCGCCCTGCGCATAGGACTGGTGCAGGGACAGCGCCTGAGCATGCGCCGCCTTCTGCTGCTCCCAATACAGCGTATCGCGCGCCGTGCCGGTCGCCTTCGTCAGGGCGGCCACCTTGGCTTTCTGGTCGGGCGACAGCTGTGGCGGCGTCGGCTTGACCTGCGCCTTGGCGGCGGCCGCCTTCAGCATCGCGGTGCTCTTGCTGTGATCGTTGACCATCATCGTCGCAAAGGAGCGGACCTTCTGGTCCTTGCTGCTTTCGAGCATCAGCTTGCTCGAAGTCTGCTCATAAAGGTCCGATGCCGCCGCCTTGGCAAGATAATCGCCGGGGGTCGTCTGGGCCTGGGCGGCAAAGGAAAGCGTCAGCGCGAACGGCACCACGAGCAAGGATCTGATCAACATGTTGGAATCTCCTCTTCCTGCCCAGACAAGCAGCCGAAGAGAGTCCGGGTTCCGGCGGAAACCCGCCAGAAGATAACCTGGATTATAGAGGTCGCGCGGCAAGCACCGAACAACTGCGGGTTTGCTTCCCCTCGTCGCCTTCATGGCTCCCACCGCCGCAAATTTCGGAAAACTGAACATAAGTGAATCCGAGGGATTTTCTTTTGGATAAGATGGGTTGCGGGGTAAGCAACAGGGATAACAACATGGGTCAGGCTGCACCGCTAGGCGAGGATTTCGCGTTTTTCCGCCCCCACCAGTTTCTGGCGCGGGAAGGCGAGCCGCCCGATGGCCTTTTCCATCTGCAGGAAGGATGGGCCTGCCGCTACCGCCTGCTTGGCGACGGCCGTCGGCAGATCACCGCAGTGTACCTGCCGGGCGATTTCTGCGAGCCCTATTGGATCCTGGGACGCCTTCCTTCCCAGCCGGTGGTGGCGCTCACCAACGTTCGGGCGGCGAGAATGCCATGCCGGCTTCCCACGGGCGCCATGACCGACGGTCAGAAGCGGCTGTGGAGAAGCCTGGGTGAAAGCTGCGAGCGCCAGGCAAGCTGGCTTGTCACGCTCGGGCGCAAGACGGCCCTGGAAAGACTGGCGCACCTGCTGCTCGAACTGTTCGAACGGATGCGCAGGGCGGGCCTTGCCTATGGGCAGCAGTGCGCCCTGCCCCTGACACAGATGGATATTGCCGACCTCACCGGACTGACGCCCGTGCACGTCAACCGGACGCTGCAGTCCATGCGGGCAAGGGGCCTGGTCGAGTTGCAGGCCAAGTGGCTGCGCATCCCTGATATGCAGGCGTTGCGGGAAACGGCGGTGCTGACCCCCAATGAGGTCCTGGCCTAAGGACGGCGAAGAGGATGGCTGACCGGCGGCAGCAACGGCCGGTGTGTCCTGCCCTAGGCCGCGGCGGCGAAGCGGATCATCGTCGCGATCAGCCGGTCCGCCCACTCGCCGTCTTGCTCTCTGTCGGGCAGCAGCAATGTGCCGAGCAAGGCCGGCGGTCCCGCATAAGCCAGCGACCATCCCGAAAAACGGCGTGCGGCGACCGCCCCTTCCCGCACGATGCGCACGTCCCGGTGGCGCGCGTCCCGCTCGATGCTGCGCATCAGTTCGTCCACCGCCTCCCGGCTGCCCTCCAGCACCTGGACGAAATGGCTTTCGGCGAAGATCAGGGCGCCCGTGACGCCCAGCGAGGCGTTACGGAGGCGAGCCGCCGCCACCATGTCCTTGACCGCGCCCAAGCCGCCAGGACCGTCCAGATTGCTCTGGCTGACATATAAGAGCGCATAAACCATGGGCTTGCGTATCATCCCGAGTTTAACGCCCGATGACTGGCGCCGAGCCTTTCCGGCTGCTCATGGAACAACGCCCCCCTTCAAGGATTAGCCTTTCAGCCGTCTTCATGCGGCTCCCCCCAAAAGGATAACAGCTGCGACCATTTCAACTTCCAACGACCATGAGGATATCAGATCATACACTGTGGCCTCTTGTCGCGCGGCTCACCGGAAGGATCACGCTCTCCGAAGAAGACAGGATGGCGCTCGTCGCGCTTCCGCATCAGGTCCGACAGGCGGACGCCGGAGATTATATCGTCAAGGAGGGGGACAAGAGTTCCTCCTGCCACATCCTGCTGTCGGGCTTTGCGCATCGCCACCGCATATCGGCCGGGGGTGACCGCCATATCCTGGGCATCCAGGCAGAGGGCGACATCCTGAACCTCCCGTCCCTGCCGCCCGTCCCCTCGGACGACTTCGTCCAGGCGCTGACGCCGGTCCGGACGGCGGCCGTTCCGATCGACGCGATGCTGGAGCTCAACAGCATGCACCCGGCCATCGCCAATGCGCTGTGGCTGGAAATCACGGCCGAGGTTTCGGTGTTCCGGGCCTGGATATCCAATATGGGGAGGCGGGATGCGCGTGGGCGCATCGCGCACCTGTTCTGCGAACTGGTGATGCGCAGCCACCCTGCCGGGGGCGCCGACGGCTGCATGATGACATTGCCGTTGACCCAGATCGAGCTGGCCGATGCCACCGGAATGACCACGGTCCATGTGAACCGCACCCTGCGTGTTCTGGAGGAGCAGGGCTTCATCCGGCGCCATCGGCGGCAGATCACCATTCCCGATTGGCGGCGGCTGACGGAACTGGCCGACTTTCGACCCACCGCCTGGGCCAGCAGAAGCGATATCGCGTTGGACCGACCGGTGGAAATGTCTAACTAGGCGGCGCCGGCCCCAGCGCGGCAGCAAGCTCGTCCAGCCAAAGGGCGGCCGTTCCATCGGACGGGGCCCGCCAGTCGCCGCGCGGCGACAGGGCGCCGCCGGACGAGACCTTGGGCCCGTTCGGCAGGGCGGAACGCTTGAACTGGCTGATGGTGAAGAAACGGAACAGGAAATTGTCGAGCCAGCGCCGGATCGTGGGCAGGTCGTAAGCCAGCTTCGCGCTGTCGGGATAGCCGGGCGGCCAGTCGCCCGCGGCGGGATCGCGCCAGGCATGCCAGGCGAGATAGGCGACCTTCGAGGGCGGCTGGCCCGCGCGCACGATATGATGCAGGAAGAAGTCGTTGAGCGCATAGGGTCCGACCTTGCTCTCGGTGCTCTGGAGCGCGCCGTCGGCATCCGCGGGCACCAGCTCGGGCGAGATTTCCGTGCCCAATATGGCGGTCAGGATCGCCTGCGTCGGCGCATCGAACTGGTCGGTCGCGATGCACCAGCGGATGAGATACTGGATCAGCGTCTTGGGGACGCCGCTATTGACCGCATAATGGCTCATCTGGTCGCCGACGCCATAGGTGCACCAGCCCAGCCCCAGCTCCGACAGGTCGCCCGTCCCTACGACAAAGCCGCCATGCCGGTTGGCCAGACGGAACAGATAATCGGTGCGCAGCCCGGCCTGCACATTCTCGAACGTCACGTCATAGACCGGCTCTCCCTTCGCATAGGGATGGTCCATGTCGGCCAGCATCTGTCGCGCGGCGGGGCGGATGTCGATTTCCTCCCCCGTGACGCCCAGCGCATTCATCAGTGCCCAGGCGTTGGATTTGGTCTGCTCCCCGGTGGCGAAGCCCGGCATGGTGTAGCCGAGGATCGCGGAACGCGGCAGTCCCAGCCGGTCGCAGGCCTTGGCAGCGACGATCAACGCATGGGTGGAATCGAGCCCGCCCGACACCCCGATGACGAAATGCCTGCCCGCGGTTGCCCGGAAGCGAGTGACGAGCCCCTCCACCTGGATATTGAACGCTTCATAGCAATCGGCGTCGAGTTCGCGCGGATCGGCCGGCACGAAGGGGAAACGGCGGACCGGGCGATGGAGACCCGAACGGTCGCCGAGCGGCCGGAAAGGAAAGGCAATGCGACGGAAGCGCTGTTCGGGATGGCCCATGGCAGCCGCCGTGTCGTTGAAGGTGCCGTTCCGCATCCGCTCCAGCCGCAGCCGCTGCGTGTCGATGTCGGCGAAGGTCAGTTCCGGCGCGTCGCCGAAACGCGTCGATTCCGCCAGCAGATCGCCCATCTCGTGAACCATCGCCTGCCCGTCCCACGCCATGTCGGTGGTGCTTTCGCCCGGACCCGCCGCCGAATAGGCATAGGCCGCAATGCATCGTGCGGACTGGGCCGCCGACAGCAGATGCCGGTCGCGCGCCTTGCCGATCGTGATGTTGGAGGCCGAAAGATTGCAGAGGATCAGCGCTCCCGCTAGCGCCCCGAAGGTCGATGGCGGCAGCGGTGCCCAATAATCCTCGCAGATCTCCACGTTGAAGAGGAAGTCCGGCCGGTCCGCCGCGGCGAAGAGCAGGTCCGTGCCGAAGGGCGCGCGATGGCCGGCGACCTCCACCTCCAGCCCCGCCAGCCCAGCGCCCGGCGCGAACCAGCGCTTTTCATAATATTCCCGGTAGTTCGGCAGATAGCTTTTCGGCACGACACCCAGCAGCCTGCCGCCGCCGATCACCAGCGCCGTATTATAGAGCCGCCCGGCGCGGCGAACCGGAGCGCCGATGAGCAGCACCGGCAGGTCGGCGCTCGCCGCCACAAGCCGACCGATCTCTGCCTCGACCCGATCAAGCAGCGCCTCCTGCAGATGCAGGTCGTCGAGCGCGTAGGAGGAAAGCGACAGTTCGGGAAACAGGACCAGATCGGCGCCGCCGGCCGCCGCCTCTTGTGCCAGCGACAAGATGGCGGCCGCGTTCGCGCCGACATCCCCGACGCTGGCCGCCGGGGTCGCGGCGGCAAGTCGGACAAGTCCATGGGTTTCGATGGAGGCGAAGCGATCACTGGTCACGGACGGCATCGTCCATCATCTCCAGCGCCACCGCAATCGTCTTGATCCGAACCGGTCCACGGCCGATGTCACCGAAATGCTCTTCCCGATGCACCGTCCCCCCGCCGCGGCGTGCGCAGGCAAAGTGAACCAGGCCCGGCTCCTCGCCCGGCGGCGCGCTGCCGGCATAGCCCGTCACCGCAAGCGCGATGTCGGCGTGCGACTGGGCGAGTGACCCTTCGGCCATGGCGACAGCAACGTCGCGGCTCACGGCACCGCAGGCGTCGATCCGCTCCCGCGCAACCCCCAGCAACTCGCATTTGGCTTCCTCGCTATAGACCACGAAGCCGCGCTCAAAGGCGTGGCTCGCCCCTTCGACATCGGTAAGGAGCGAGGCAAGCAGCCCGCCGGTGCAGCTCTCGGCGGTCGCAATCTTCAGTTCCGCATCGCAGCAGGCGCTGAGCAGCGCCTCGGCTGCTTCCTCGACCCATGTCGGCAGGGCGGGAGAAAGGGTTTCGGCGGGGCCGCCGCCGTTTTGCGCACCCATTGCGGTTCAGTCCCGCGCTCGCTGATGGTGGGTCAAGGCCGTTCTTCCTCCGCGGCTCCTCCGGCGGTGGCGTCGCTGTCATAATCCTCCGGATTGCCGCCGCCGCCAGCCGCCGCGCCACTGCCTTCCACCACGCCCGATCCCTCGCTCGGGCGACGGCCCCGGTTGTGGTCGCTGCCCTGCGCGAGGGGCGTGGGCCTGGCGCTCTCGATATTCTCATCCTCGTCGCCTTGGTAGATGGGCGCGGAGAAGGGTTTGTTGCCCGAAGAAGATGGCCTACTCATCGCCGGCCTCCCGACTGCGTTCGCCGGCCTTTTCCTGGCCCGCCCGGCTATCCTGCTCCTCGCCGCGACGGGTCATCGTCTCGGGATTATAGTTGGATGGGATCGACCCGCCGCTTTCCGGGTCACGGGCCGGTTCGCGATCCAGCGTGTCGCTGGGACGCCGCGCCCCACCTTCGGGCTGGTTCTCGGTCGACAGGTTGGGGTCGCGCGTCCGTTCCGTGGGAAGCGGACGCTCGCTGCGGAACTGTTCGCTCATCATGTCTCTCCAAGCCCTATGCGGGCCGTTCTGTCAGGCCAGCTTCAGGCCCTCCTGGTTCATCCGCCGGGTGAGGCGGCTTGTCCCCGCCTCGTCGAGTGCCGCCTTGAGCCGGGGGAAGAGATCGTTTTCCTCCTGCCGCATATGGCGCTCGATATCGGCGCGGAACGCGGCAAGCTTTTCCCTGAACGTCTCGTCGTCCTTCACCAGGTCGGGGAGCTCGTAGAGATATTGCTTCACATAGCCGTGATCGTCGTTGAGGGCGTCGGCCTCCGCGTCCATCCCGGCGAGGCGCAGCGCGGGATAGATGGCGTTCTCTTCTTCCAGCGCATGCTTGCCGAGCGCATGCTTCAGTTGCGTCAGCAGAACCGTCCGCCTGCCGCTCGCGCCCGGCTCGGTATCGCGCAGCTTGTCGAACAGGGCGAGGGTCATCTTGTGCTCCAGCGCCAGCGCCTTGTCCCAGTCGCCCGCCAGCGCCGTGGGCGCCTGCACCGCAAGCTTGCGCCCGAAGGCGGCGAGCAGGGCCAGCGTGGCGCCGACACCCGCGCCGACCAGCGCATTGCCGCCGGTCGCGGCCTTGAAACGGGACATATGTGCGTGTGTTGCCATGGCGTCCTCCCGAGAATGATGGGGGCTCAACGATGCGCCCTTCGGTCGCGTTCCGTGGCCGCTGGAGCGAGGGCGACGGGCATTTACCTATGTTAGCGGGAAGACGCTTTGACCGGCTTTCGCGTCATGTCGGGGAACGGCTGCGCCCTCGACAGGGTTGCTTAGGCCATTCCCATTCAAGGAGGCACAGCATGTCGGATATCCGGACCTTCCGGGGCGATGACGCGCCGCTTACCACCGCCAAGGACCTGGAGCCGACCGACGCGACCGGCCCCCTGGGTAAGCCGAAGGGCGACAGCCTGGTGGGCAAGACGGTCACCATCAACCGGCCGCGGGAGCAACTCTATCGCTTTTGGCGCGACTTCAGCAATCTTCCCGCCTTTCTGGACAATGTGGTGTCCGTGGAACCGGTGGACGAAGGCCGGTCCCGCTGGACCGTGAAGGCCCCGGCCGGAAAAACGGTGGAGTGGACGTCGACCATCACGGAGGATCGGCCGGGCGAACTGATCGCCTGGGCATCGGAAGACGGGGCGGACGTGCCCAATAGCGGGCGGATCGATTTTCGCGACGCACCGGGCGGTCGTGGCACCTGGGTCACGGCGACCATCGCTTACGATCCACCCGGCGGATTCATCGGCAAGGTGATCGCCAAGATGTTCCAGCGGGAACCCGCGATCCAGGCCCGGCGCGACCTGCGCCGCTTCAAGCAACTGATGGAAACAGGCGAGATCGCGACGTCCGCATGGACCCGCCGCCAATATGAAGAGGAGATCGACTGATGCGGGCGCTCACCTGGCACGGAAAGCACGATGTTCGCGTCG
Organism: Sphingobium ummariense RL-3; assembly: GCF_000447205.1. GTDB lineage: Bacteria > Pseudomonadota > Alphaproteobacteria > Sphingomonadales > Sphingomonadaceae > Sphingobium > Sphingobium ummariense. The sequence goes on from NZ_AUWY01000085.1 coordinate 24,076, forward strand.
ACACCGTGGACGACCCCGAGATCATCAATCCCCGCGATGCGATCATCCGCGTAACCTCCACCGCCATCTGCGGGTCGGACCTCCACCTCTATGACGGCTATATCCCGACCATGAAGGCGGGCGACATATTGGGCCATGAATTCATGGGCGAGGTGGTGGAAGTCGGGTCCGGTTCCACGCTGAAGAAGGGGCAGCGCGTGGTGGTGCCCTTCACCATTGCCTGCGGTTCCTGCTTTCACTGCGGCAAGCATCAATATTCAGCCTGCGACAATGGCTTGCCGGCGGACAATCAGGATATCGCGCAGACCATCTATGGTCATCCGATGGCCGGGCTGTTCGGCTACAGCCACATGACCGGCGGCTATGCCGGGGGCCAGGCCGAATATGTCCGCGTTCCCTTTTCCGATGTGGGGCCGATCGTGATTCCCGAGGGGGTGGACGACGACAAGGTGCTGTTCCTGTCCGACATCCTGCCGACCGGCTGGCAGGCGGCGGAATATGCGCAGATCGAGCCGGGCGACACGGTCGCCGTCTGGGGCTGCGGCCCGGTCGGCCTGTTTTCCGTCCAGTCGGCCTTTCTGATGGGAGCCGAGCGGGTCATCGCCATCGACCATTTCCCGCACCGGCTTGAACTGGCCCGGCGGTTCGGCGCGGAGACCATCAATTTCGAGGACAGCAAGACCTATGAAGCGTTGCTGGAAATGACCGGCGGGATTGGCCCGGACGCCTGCATCGACGCCGTCGGCCTGGAAGCGCACGGCTTCTTCGCCGACAATGTCATCGACCAGATCAAGGCATCCACCTTCCTGGGCACCGACCGCGCCCATTCCATCCGCCAGGCGATCCTTGCCTGCCGCAAGGGCGGGCGCGTTTCCATGCCGGCGGTCTATGGCGGCTTCATCGACAAGTTCCCGCTCGGCGCCCTGATGGAGAAGGGCCTGACCCTCAAAACCGGTCAGACGCATGTGCAGCACTATATGCCCGGGCTGCTGAACGCGGTGCTGGAAGGGAAGATCGACACCACCTTCCTGATCAGCAACCGCCTGCCGCTCGAACAGGCGGCGGAAGGCTACCGCATGTTCCACGACCAACAGGACGAAGTGACGAAGGTGGTGCTCAAGCCCGGCATGGACCTGGCACGGGCCGCCTGATCGGAAGGAAAAACCCATGGCTTCCAGCAAATTCGCGATCGTGACCGGCGCATCCACCGGCATCGGCTTTGAACTGGCCCATCTCGCTGCTAGAGACGGATACGACCTTCTTGTCGTTGCGGACGAACCACTGATCGATGCTTCCGCCAGCGACTTTCGGCGACATGGCGTCGTGGTGGAGTCTGTCGAAGCCGATCTGGCGACGTTGGAAGGCGTGGACGCGCTGTTGGCAGCCGCGGGCGGGCGGCAGATCGACCTGCTCTGCGCCAATGCAGGGCGCGGCCTGGGCCACGGCTTTCTGGATCAGGAGGTGGCGGACTGGCGCCGGGTGATCGATACCAACATCACCGGAACGCTCTATCTGCTCCAGAAGGTGCTGCGGCCGATGGTCGCACGGAACGAAGGCAAGGTCCTTGTCACCGGATCGATCGCGGGCTTCATCCCCGGCAGCTTTCAGGCGGTCTACAACGGCACCAAGGCGTTCATCGACAGTTTCGCCGACGCGATCCGGAACGAGATCAAGGAGGCGGACGGGGTTAGCGTTACGACGCTCATGCCCGGCCCGACAGAAACGGAGTTTTTCGATCGCGCGGACATGCTCGACACCAAGGTCGGCACGCAGAAGAAGGATGATCCGGCCAAGGTCGCGAAAGATGGCTGGGACGCGCTGATGGCCGGCCGCCCGCATATCGTGTCGGGATGGAAGAACAAGCTGCAAGCCACGGCCGCCCATGTGACGCCTGCCGCCGTCATGGCCGAGCAGCATCGCGGCTTGGCGGAGCCGGGCTCAGGATCGCCTGAGGAATAACGTGCGGAGGCGGAACAACCCGCGCCACTCATAGCGAAGACGAGGTCTCCCCCGACGCACGAGATGTCCGCGCGGGCAAACTGGCGCGTCGGCGAGCCTTCACTCTCTGTTAGCCGCCCCCGACCATCGACGCATTGGTTTCAGGAACGGCGGCAGTTCGGGGCGCTTTGCGGCGCCGCCGCCCTTTCCGCGATCAGCTTGCATCTGTGGCATTGGCAAGGTCGTGCCAATCGCGGTGCGCCCCGTCCGAAGTCAGCGCCCGCTTCACGCCTTGAGACAGTTTCCTCACCGTTCGTCGATCGCCAGCATCGCCACGGATTTTGCGGGCAGTTCGACCGTCACGCCCTCGCCGCCGACACGGCCTTGGAAGGGACGGGGTGAGACCGTATCCGGCGCATCGAAAGTGTTGACGGAATTGACCTTGGGCGCCGTCAACAGCTGTCCGGTGGCCCCCTTTACCCGCACGCCCGGTATCTGCAGGCGCATCGTGGCGGGACGGTTTGGATCGACATTGACCAGCGACACCCACAATTTGCCAGCGGAATCGCGCACCGCGACCGCGTCCACGCGGGGCAGTTCGATGTCGCCCTGGCGATACTGGCCCGCATCATAGGCAACGGGCACGAAGGTCGCGTCCTGGAACGGCAGGTACATCTTGTGGATGTAATAGGTCGGGGTAAGGACCATCTTCTCCTTGTCGGTCAGGATCATCGCCTGGAGGACATTGACCATCTGCGCGATGTTGGCGCCACGGACGCGATCGGCGTGCCGCGCGAAGATGTTGAAGTTGAGCGCGGCGACGATCGCGTCGCGCATCGAGTTCTGCTGCTGCAGGAAGCCTTCCGGGCTGCCGGGCAGCTTCGCATACCAGGTGCCCCATTCGTCGACGATCAGCGGCACCTTCTTCTCGGGATCATATTTGTCCATGATCGCCGAGTGGGTGTTGATGAGATCCTCCATCCGCAGCGTCGCCTTGGTGATCTCCGCATATTCCTTCTCGCCAAAGTTCACACTGTCGTAGGACGCCGGAAATTTGATAACCGTATAGCTATGCATCGACAGGCCCTCGATGCTCCAGGTCCAGTCGCGCTCCTTCCACGCCTTCATCACCGCTTCGGTATAGCGGGTATCCTTGTCGTCCGGGCCGACGGCGATGCGGCGCATGGCGAGCGGGTTGTTCTCCCCCTGCTGCGCCGGGTTGTAGTTGCGCGAGAAGCGGCCGAAACGCTTCAGTTCGTCGATATAGGTTTCCGGCCGCATGTTGCCGCCGCAGCCCCAGCTTTCGTTGCCGATCCCCAGGAAGGCGACCTTCCACGGTTCCTTCCGGCCGTTGGCGGCGCGTTCCTGCCCGGCGGTGTTGCGGGTGTCGGCCGTCATATAGGCGACCCAGTCGGACGCTTCCTGATAGGTGCCCGATCCGACATTGACCGAGACATAGGCCTCGGCCCCGATCTGCTCGGCAAAGTCGAAAAACTCGTGGGTGCCGAACGCATTGTCCTCGATCGACCCGCCCCAGTTGGCGTTGACCGTGACTCGGCGCTTCTTGGGATCGCCGATGCCGTCGCGCCAGTGATATTCGTCGGCGAAGCAGCCGCCGGGCCAGCGGACATTGGGAACCCTGATCGCCTTGAGCGCGGCCACGACGTCGCTGCGGATGCCGCGCACATTTGGAATGGGCGAATCCTTGCCCACCCAGACGCCGCCATAGATGCCGGTGCCCAGATGCTCCGCGAACTGCCCGAAGATGTGACGGTCGACTTTCGCGCCGGGCTTGCTCGCCTCCACCCTGACGGCGATCGGCGCATCCTGCGCGACGGCCGGGCTAAGCGCGATCGCGGCGAGGGCCGCGCCGAGTGTGGCGATTGCGTTTTTCATGATGACCCACTCCCCTGAGGTTCTCGCGTGGCAGCCGCGAATGACCCTGGCCTTATAGTCGGACAAATGAGCGACGCAATCGGTGCGTCGCTGTGGCCGGCGATCAGAACTCTCGGCAGATCAGCGCGGTCCATATGTCTTCGGAAGATGGACGCGGGTCGCCTCTACATCCTTTTCGGTCATCCCGGAAAGGATGCCCGGGCGCCCGATTTCCGTCCGAGTCGCAGCGCATTGATCGCGACCACGCTCCACGCCACAGTCAGGCGGTCGGGCAATGCGCCCCGGTCTTCACCCAGGCTTCGATCAGGGCACCGAAGTCCTTCTGCGTGCCGGGCGCCTTCGTACGTCCCTCCCCGGGATCCCAGGCCCAGCCGACCAGATGATCGGTGTTCATATGGGTGACGATCTGGTCCAGGCTGCGCGATCCATTGCGCCTGGGGTCTTTCAATTGCGCGCAAATCTGCGGCAGTGTCAGTCCCTGCCATGCCATTTCGATCGGCGCCAATTGCCAATGGGCGTTGCCCGGCACGCTCGCAATACCCGCAGCGAAGGTTCGCGCATTGTCGCTACCGTGGCATGCGGCGCAGGGAAGCCCCTTGGGGCCGTGATTGCCGTCGTTAGCGACCATCAGCGGCACATGCTGGCGCATGTCGTCGCCCTGGGTGGGCGTGCGCGTGGCGGGATGACAATTGAGACAGCGGGGGCTCTGGATAACCTTCCCGGCCTCGGTGAACAGCGCCGCGGAACGCTCCGCCTGGTTCCGAATGCCCTCAAAACTCGCGACGGATCGGAGCGGCCTCTCCGGCGCGCCCGGTGCCGATATTCCTGCGGACCAGGCCGCACTGGCGGCGAAGACGAAGGCGGCGGCGCCAAGCGCCATGCTGGGTGACATGCTCATACGCGTTCCACCATCGAAGGAGGGAGCGGGAGTTCATGAAGCGGCTTTCCGGTCGCCGCGAAAACGGCGTTGACGATCGCCGGCGCGACGATCGCGGTGCCCGGCTCGCCGACGCCGCCCGGATCCTCCTTGCTGTCGATGATCACCACGTCGATCTTCGGTGTGTTGACCATGCGGACGACGGGATTGTCGTGAAAATTGGATTGGACGACGCGACCGTCCTTGATCGTGATGTTCGAATAGAGCGTGGCGGTCAGGCCGAACAGCAGGCCGCCTTCTATCTGCTGGCGGACGACATTGGGGTTGACCGCGATGCCGCAGTCGATCACCGCCGTCATCCGCTCGACCCGCACCTTCCCGGCGTCCATGCGGACCTGCGCCACCAACCCCATATGACTGCCGAACCCGGACTGGATGGCGATGCCGCGCGCCGTTCCCGCCGGCAGCGGCGATCCCCATCCCGATTCCCGCGCGAGGCGGTCCAGCAGCGTCATGATGCGCGAGTTCGGGGGCAATAGCCGCCGGCGATAGGCGACGGGATCGACACCGGCCCTGGCCGCCAGCTGGTCCATGACCGTTTCGACGACGAAGCCGTTGCGCGTTTCGCCCACGCCGCGCCAGTTGCCGACCAAGAGGCCTTCGGGCGGATCGTTGCGCACATAGTCGACCAACAGGTTGGGAAATTCATAGGGCCCGCTCGCCGCGTTGGTGGCGTCGAGGTCGACGCCGTCCTTCCACAGCAGCGATGGCAGGAACCACTGCATGATCGCCGGCGCGACGACGCGATGGTCGAACGCCACCGGATTGCCCTGCGCGTCGAGCGCGACCTTCACGCGGCTATGATTGTGGTATCGATAGGCGTCCTGCCGCGTGTCTTCCTCGCGGCTCCACACGACCTTGACGGGTGCCTTCACATCACGGGCGATCAGCGCGGCCTGGACGATCCATTCGGATTGCAACCGCCGCCCGAAGCCGCCGCCGATCAGATAGCTGTTGACCTTCACCTGGTCCTCGCCCAGCCCCAGCGCCTTGGCAACGTCGATCCGCGCCCTTCCGGGCACCTGGCTTCCCACCCAGATTTCGCAGGCGCCGTTGCGCACCTCGACGGTGCAATTGAGGGGTTCCATGGCCGCATGCGCGAGCATCGGCATGCGATAGTCGGCTTCAAAGGTACTCGCCGCGCCCGCAAAGGCCTTCGCGACGTCGCCCTTCGTATAGGCGGTGGCTCCCTTTTGAGCGAGGGCGGCATCGGCCTTGCTGACCAGATCGGCGGTCGAGAGGGAGGATAGACCGCCTTCCCATTGCGGCTGGATCGCCGCCAAGCCCTTCCGCGCGGCGCCGGTATGCCGTCCCACCACCGCAACGGCATTGGGCAGCGTCACCACCTGTGTCACGCCGCCCACGGCCAGCGCCGGCTTCGGGTCGACGCCTGCCAATTTCCCGCCAATGACCGGGCTCGCCTGAACGGCGGCATAGACCATGCCGGGCAGCCGCACGTCCAGTCCGAACAGCGCGGAGCCGTCCACTTTCGCCGCTGCATCGACGCGCGGCGCGCTGGTTCCGATGACCTTGAAGCCGCCCGTTTTGATCGGCGGATCGGCAGGGACCGGCATTTTCGACGCCGCGAGCGCGAGATCGCCGAAAGAGGCGCTCCGCTTGCTCGCCGCATGGACCACCCGGCCGTCCGCAAGCGTACAGTCGCCGGCTTTCACGCCCCATTGGCGCGCTGCCGCCTCGATCATCATGATCCTGGCCGATGCGGCGGCCTTGCGGATCGGGGCCCAGGATCCGCGCAGGCTGGCCGATCCGCCGGTGATCTGTTCCGCAAGGACAGGATGCGCGTAGAGTTTGTTTTCGCCCGGCGCGAGTACGGTCTTCACCATGCCGGGCGCCACTTCCAGTTCCTCCGCCACCAGCATCGCGATCGACGTCATCGCGCCCTGCCCCATCTCCGCATAGGGCACGGTGGCGGTAATCGCGCCGTCGCTGCCGATTGCGAGGATGGCATTGGGCCGGAAGGCCGCCTCCGCCGCCAGCGCCTGGTTCCCCTCCCCCAGCGGAAAGCCGAGCGCGAGACCTGCGGTGCCGGCGAGGCACACCGCAACGAAGCTGCGACGGTCCAGTTCGTGGGTCGCCATGTCAAACGGCTCCCTGCTTCGCCGCGGCGTGGATCGCCGCCCGTATGCGTGGATAAGTTCCACATCGGCAGATATTGCCAGACATCGCGCGATCGATCGCGCCGTCGTCAGGGGCAGGATTGGCCGTGAGCAGCGCGGCGGCCTGCATGATCTGCCCCGCCTGGCAATAGCCGCACTGGACGACCTCGACCTTCAGCCAGGCGTCCTGGACCGCCTTGCCGACCGGCGTTCCGCCCACGGCCTCTATTGTCAGAACATCGGCATCCCCCACCATGGATACCGGCAGGATGCAGGACCGACGCGGCTCGCCGCCCACATGGACGGTGCAGGCGCCGCACAACGCGACGCCGCAGCCGAATTTGGTCCCTGTCAGTCCAATGATGTCGCGGAGCACCCAGAGGAGCGGCGTATCCGGTTCGGAGTCGATCTCGTGAACCTTGCCATTAACCTTCAGCTTCACGGCATCCTCCCATGAACCGAGTCGTTAACGGAACGATTGTCCGCCAATATTGCGATCAATTCAAGGATTATGCATTCGCGACTGGAGCCAACGCCCGCTATTATTCCAAATCGTTTCCGGAATACTTCTGGACATTATCATGCGCAGGTGCAGCATAGGATCGGCCACCCAACATGACTTCTGCAACGGCTGGCGCGCCAGCCGTTGGTGGCCCCGACCTTATCCATGAGGGCTCGGGCCGTTGCTCACGCCTAACGCCCCGATCCATTCTGGGTCGCCGATCCCGCAGCGGAAGACCCTGGAGCAGAGGTCGGACTGTCGTCGGTCGACACGGCCCCGCGGGTGCTGGTCTCTCCATCCGTTCTCGCGCTGCCCGCGCCTTCGCCGGGGATACCGTCCGGCACGGTACCTGACGTGGTGTTGCTCGGGGCGAAAGTGGAGTCGCCGGAATCGGCTTGGTCCGTGGGTGCGCACGCGGCCAGAAGGGCAGCGCCCGCGGCGAGAGGAAGGATTTTCTGCATGGTCTTCTCCGGGCTGTACGCCGACCAACCATCGCCGCTGCCAGTCGTTCCAGGCCGTGACAGAAGATCTCCGCCTGACGGCGGGTCGACATTTTTCCCGGCCGCTCTACCCGGGCATCAAGAGGAAAAGGGCAAGGGCGGCTCATGGTCCCCGCCGAAGAGCTTCGCTATGGCCTCCATGACGACGGGCATGGCAAAGGGCTTGGGCAGGCGGGGCGTGGTGCGGTGTCCCGCGGGAATGGACCAGCTGTCGTAGCCGGTGAGGAACAGGTGCGGTACGGCGTCGCTGCGGAGCTGTTCGGCAAGGGAAAAGGAAGGCGTGCCACCCAGATTGACGTCGAGCACCGCAGCGTCGAGCCGGGTGGTCCCGGCGAGATGCTGCGCTTCGGCCAGATTGCCTGCCGGTCCGATTACCTCCGCGCCGGTCCCACACAACGCGCGCTTGAGGTCGGCCGCGATGAAATATTCGTCCTCCACGACGAGGATGCGTTTGCCCTGCAATGCTCCGGCCATCGTCGTCACTCCTTGTCGCCTGCAGCGCCGGATCGAAGCGGCACCGAGATCGAGCAGCGGATCCCGCCACTCCCGATATCCAGGCGGGTCGTCGCTCCCAGCTGGTACGGCAGGGCATCCTCGATCAGTTCGCGACCGAACCCTTCATGATGCGGCTGGACCGAAACGGCCGGAACCCCCTGTTCCTGCCATATAAGGTCAAGTCGCCTGCCGCCGCCCTGTTCCATGTTGACTGCCCAGCTTATTTTCAGCGATGCACCGGGCACCCTCAAGGCGCCATATTTCAAGGCATTGATCGTCAACTCATGAAAGGCGAGGCCAAGCAACTCCGCCTGATTGGGGTCCAACGCCACATCGGGTCCTTCGATCCCTACAAGCGGCCCGTCCCCAATGCCTACGCTGACCAGTTCGTCGCGGATCAGGTTCTCCAGGTCGATGTTTCCCGCCAGGCTGTGCGTCATGCCGAGCTGCGTACGCGCGAGCGCATCCAGCCGGCCGCGAAAATGGCTGCCGACCTCTTCGAGTGTCCCGCCATGCTCCACCGTGCGGCTGAACACGGAGCGCACGACCGTCAGGATATTGCGGACCCGGTTCTGAAGCTCGGCGAGCAGCAGTCGCTGCCTTTCCTGCAGGCCGCGCGCGACTAGAGCGTCGACCGCTACGCTGTTGTCCCGCGCATGATGGCGCCATCGCAACGCCGCCGAGGCGAACACCGAAAGGCTCGTCAGCAACCGCGCATCTTCTTGGTCGAAGGCGCGGTCATGCGCCATCCAGAGCATACCGACCGGAACGCCGTCGATCTGGAGCGGGACCAGCATCATCTCCCCTTTTGCGCCATCCTGCGCGGAGCCGTCCGCGCGCCTGAGCAGCAGCAGCTGGTTCTGCCGCACCACGTCACCGCAAGGGCCCTTATCGACGGGCGTCGTGACGCCTTTCAAGCGCGCGATGCCGCCGGAGAGTGCGTCCCATCGGAAAAGGTCATCGCCTTGCTGCATCATCACAATCCCGATGCCTGCGGACTGGGCAAGGCCGTTCGCGACGAGGAGATCGGTGAGCGTCTGGAGCACTTCGCCGGGCTGCTCGGCAAGCTGCCGCGCGAGGATGGAGAGCATCCTGTTTTCCAAGGCATGGTCCGACAGGCGCGCGGTCCGGCGCGCCAGTTCGTCCGTCATGGGAAAGCCGCCTGGGCAGGGAAGGGACTCGCCGGGCATGAGCATGAAACGCAATAGGGCATCCCCGGTGCCCCGGAAAAGCCCGCAGGCGCCGGAATCCCGCAATCGGGCAGCCTGCCTCGCTTTACCTGCTCTTTGGTCGATCGACCCAGCAAGAGCCGATGGGGACCGGCTGGATGGATCTTGTTCATCCAGTCGATCAGCCGGCGTCCGCAGCCGCCTGGGCCGAGGCCATGTCGGAAGGCAAATCCCATGACCATGAACAGCGCATGCGCGGCTGCGGCGGCGACTACCGCCGGTTCCTCGTCCGGGCCGAGCCACGGCGCGACGAACAACGCGCTCGCGGCCCTGCTGCGGGAGCGCGGCATTCCCTTCGCTTTCACCACCGGCTATGACGACCGGGCTTTGCCGGAACGCTTCGCCGACATTCCCGGATCGAGAAGCCCTTTCTGAACCATGTTCTGGGGGCCGTGCTGGACCGGCTGCTCACCTCCGCCCTATAGGGCGCGGATGCTCGACATTCGCGAAGACGACCTCACCCATCCGCAGACCCGTGCGCTGCTGGCGCTGCACCTTAGGGGGATGCGGACCACTTCGCCTGCGGAAAGCGTGTTCGCGTTGGACTTGTCCGGGTTGCGGGCGCCCGACATCACGGTTTGGACCGCATGGATCGGCGATAACATCGCGGGTGTGGCGGCGCTGCGGGCACTCGCCCCGAACCATGGCGAGATCAAGTCGATGCGCACCCATCCCGACCATCTGCGCAAGGGCGTAGCCGCGGCGTTGCTGCGGCACATCGTCGCGCAGGCGAGCGGGCGCGGCATGGCCCGGCTCAGCCTGGAGACCGGGAGCGGGGCGGCGTTCGAACCGGCGCTGGCGCTCTACAGGGCGCACGGGTTCGAGAACGGACCGGCGTTCGGGGATTATACGGCCAGCGCCTTCAACCAGTTCCTGCACCGGCGCTGCTGATCGGTCAGGCGGCCCGATCCCTTATCCAGGCAGCAACCTGCTCTCCGATCGCGCGGAAGGCATTGGCATGGGGGCCATCCCCGGCCGCAGGGGGATCGCCCGCGTCGGACTGGCGGCGGATGTCGATGGCGAGCGGGATGCGGCCGAGGAAAGGCAGGCCCATTTCCGCCGCCGCGATCTCCGCGCCGCCATGGCCGAAGGGATCGGACGCCTCGCCGCAATGCGGGCAGACATAGCCGGCCATGTTCTCGACCAGCCCGATCACGGGGACCTGTGCCTGTTCGAACAGGCTGATGGCGCGGGCGGCGTCGATCAAGGCCAGATCCTGCGGCGTGGAGACGATCAGCGCGCCCATCGGCTTGTGCTTCTGGACCATGGAAAGCTGGATGTCGCCAGTGCCGGGCGGCATGTCCACCACCAGCACGTCGACATCGCCCCACTCGGCATCGACCAGCTGCCCCAGGGCATTGCCCGCCATCGGCCCGCGCCAGGCGAGCGCCTTGCCCGGTTCCACCAGATGCGCCATCGACAGCATCGGCACGCCATGGAGGCTTTCCACCGGGATCATCTTCTTCTCGCGCGCCTGGGGCTTCCTGCCTTCGCTCGCCATCAGCTTCGCCTGCGAGGGACCGTAGATGTCGGCATCCACCAGCCCGACGCGCATGCCCGCGCGCTGCAGCGCGATCGCGAGATTGGCCGAGAGGGTGGATTTCCCCACCCCACCCTTGCCGGAGGCGACGGCTATGATGCGTGGCGCGCGGCGCTCGGCGGTCATGACGATCCGCACGTCCTCCACCCCCTCCACCGTCAAGGCGCCTTCGCGAATGGCGGCCGAAACTCCCTCGCGCTGCGCCTCGCCCAGACCGCCGACGTCGAGCGCGATCGTCATCACCCCATCCTTCACCCGGGGGGGGCTGGCGCGCCCGTCGGTCAGGGCGTGAAGGCGGGCGGCGAAGCTGTCGATGTCGGTCATGGCGGCCCCTTAGGCAAGTTTCCCCGACAAGGGCACTGTTTTTCGCGCGCAGGGCTTCCTATAGAGACCCCATGAAGAGAATTTTCGGGTGGGTACCCGGCATCGCGAGCGCAATGGCCCAGGGTCCCTGGGGCGGAAAAGGCGACGGGCCGGACGGAAACGACGGGCCGGGCAAGGGCAGTGACGGCGGCGGGCCGCGCAATCCCTGGACCCAGCCGGGTCGGCCGGCCGGGCAGAAGGGCCCCTCCACGATCGAGGAACTGCTGCGCCGCGGGCGGGAAAGCTTCGGCAATCGCGGCGGTGGCGGCTTCGGCAACCTGCCGCCCCGGCCGTCGGGCAAGGCGCTGTGGCCGGCGGCCATCGCCATCCTGATCGTGCTGTGGCTGGTCCTCACCTGTTTCCACCGGGTTGGCCCGCAGGAGCGCGGCGTCGTGACCTTCGTGGGCAAGTACAGCCGCACGCTCACGCCGGGCATCAGCCTGACGCTGCCCGCGCCGTTCGAAACCGTGACCACGGTGGACGTCGAGGAGATCCGCACGATCGACATCGGGTCGGCGAGCGCGGAGAGCGAAAATCTGGTGCTGACCGGCGACCAGAACATCATCGACCTCGCCTATTCGGTGCGCTGGAACATCCGCAATCCCGAACTCTACCTGTTCCAGCTGTCCGACCCCGACGCCACCGTGCGTGAGGTCGCCGAGAGCGCAATGCGTTCCGTGCTCGCCAGCGTCAGCCTGGACGATGCGCTGGGCGCCGGCCGCACCGCGATCGAGCAGCAGGTCGAGCAGCGGATGCAGGAGATACTGGACGGATACCGATCGGGCATCCGCATCCAGGGCGTCGCGATCAAGCAGGCCGATCCGCCGACCGCCGTCAACGACGCCTTCAAGGCGGTGTCGGCCGCGCAGCAGACGGCGCAGACCTATCTCAACGAAGCCCGCGCCGCCGCGCAGCAGGTGACGGCCAAGGCGCAGGGTGAGGCCGCCGCGTTCGACAAGGTGTACGAGCAGTACCGCCTGTCCCCCGATGTGACGCGTCGCCGCATGTATTACGAAACCATGGAGGGCGTCCTGTCCACGGTCGACAAGACCATCGTCGAGGGCAACAACGTCACGCCCTATCTGCCGCTGCCCGAAATGAAGAAGCGAGCCCAGGCCACGCCTTCGGCCACGGCGGAGGGCCAGTGATGCGCAATCCCATCCTCCTCGCCCTCGCCGCGATCTTCGTGCTGCTGATCTTGGGCAGCACCATCGCGATCGTGCCGGAAACCAAGCAGGGCGTCATCGTCCGCTTCGGCGAGCCGCAGACGATCCTCAACCGATATCAGCCCAATGAGGATTTCGGCAGGACCGGCGCGGGCATCATCTGGCGCTGGCCGTTCATCGACCAGATCGTCTGGATCGACAAGCGCGTGCTGTCGGTCGAGATGGAGCGGCAGCAGGTGCTGTCGACCGACCAGCTGCGGCTGCAGGTCGACGCCTTCGCCCGTTATCGCATCGTCGATCCGCTGCGCATGTACATCGCGGCGGGCAGCGAGGAGCGCGTGTCGGACGCGCTGCGCCCGATCCTGGGTTCGGCGCTGCGCAACGAGCTGGGCAAGCGGCCCTTCGCCGCGCTGCTCTCCCCCGAGCGCGGGCAGGTGATGGACAATATCGAGGCGGGCCTGAACCGCGTCGCCCGCCAGTACGGCGCGCAGATCGTCGACGTGCGGATCAAGCGCGCCGACCTGCCCGACGGCGCGCCACTGGAAAGCGCCTTCACCCGCATGCGCACCGCGCGCGAGCAGGAGGCGCTCACCATCCGCGCGCAGGGCGCCAAGCAGGCGCAGATCATCCGCGCCGAGGCCGACGCGAACGCCGCGCGCATCTATGCCGAAAGCTACGGCAAGGATCCGGATTTCTACGATTTCTACCGGGCCATGCAGAGCTATCGCTATACTTTCGCGCCGGAGCGGAGCGGGCAGACGTCGATCATCCTGTCGCCGGACAATGAATTCCTGCGCCAGTTCCAGGGACGACGTTAACAATGAGTCATTTTGCGCGGGGATCATTACGGAACCAGCGCCATTCAATGAGGGTTAAGGGACGGCGGCGCAATCTTGGGCTCTCCTTTAGAGTCCCGCCTTCCATTTCCTGAAGATCATGAGAGGACCGTCACGAGTGCGTTACGCTTATGCCATTACCGGCGCCCTGCTGCTCGGCGGCACCGCCATCGCCGTCACCACCAGCAGCAATGTCGGCGCGCAGACCGCACAGAATGAGGGGATGCAGGCCGCCGCTCCGGCCGGCGCGCCCGCCAGCCTGGCCGACATGGTGGAAAAGCTGCAGCCCGCCGTGGTCAACATCTCCACCAAGCAGCGCGTGCAGGTGCAGAACCCCTTCGCCGGCACACCCTTCGGCGACCTGTTCGGCTTCGGCCAAGGCGGCGGTGGCCAACCGCAGACCCGGCAGGCGCAGTCGCTGGGATCGGGCTTCCTGATTTCGGCCGACGGCTACATCGTCACCAATAACCACGTGGTCTCCGCCGGCGCCGAAGGCGCAACGGTGGATTCTATCACCGTGACGCTCACCAACCGCGAGGAATATCCGGCCAAGCTGGTCGGGCGCGACGCGGCGACCGACATCGCTGTGCTGAAGATCGAGCCGAAAAAGGCCCTGCCCTATGTGAAGTTCGGCGACAGCACCAAGGCGCGCGTGGGCGACTGGGTGGTCGCGATCGGCAATCCCTTCGCCCTGTCGGGTACCGTCACCGCCGGCATCATCTCGGCCGTCCACCGTTCGACCGGCGCCGCCTACGACAAGTTCATCCAGACCGACGCCTCGATCAACCAGGGCAATTCGGGTGGCCCGATGTTCGACATGCATGGCAATGTGATCGGCATCAACAGCCAGATCCTGTCGCCTTCGGGCGGCAATGTCGGCATCGGTTTCGCCATTCCGTCCGAGCAGGCGGCGCCGATCGTGGACACGCTGCGCAAGGGCGAGAAGGTACGTCGCGGCTATCTGGGCATCCAGATCACGCCGCTGGGCGAGGACATGGCCGATTCGCTCGGCCTCGCCAAGAACCAGGGTGAGTTCGTTCAGGGCGTCGAGCCCGGCAAGGGCGCCGACAAGGCCGGCATCAAGGCGGGCGACGTGATCGCCAGCGTCAACGGCCAGAACGTGACGCCCGAGCAGAACCTGTCGTCGATCGTCGCCAGTCAGCCGATCGGCGCGCGCGTTCCGATCGTCATCATCCGCAACGGTCAGCGCCAGACCGTGAATGCCGTGGTCGGCGAGCGCCCGTCCGAGGATGAGCTCACCAATTTCGCGCAGCAGCCCGACGAGGACTTCAGCCAGCAGGCGCCGGGCAATGGCGGTGCGGCGAACCAGCAGTCGCTGGGCATCGCGGCGATCCCGCTGACCCCCGGCATCATCCGCCAGCTGGGCGTGCCGAATGACACGCGCGGCATCGTCATCACGTCCGTCGACGGATCGACCGATGCGGGCGCCAAGGGCCTGCGTCGCGGCGACGTGATCATCACCGCCAACAACCGCCCGGTCGCCAGCCAGGCGGACCTCGACGCGCAGGTGAAGGCGGTCGCCGCCCAGGGCCGCAACGCCATCCTGCTGCAGGTGCTGCGGCGCGGCCAGCCGGCGATCTTCCTGCCGGTACGCCTGCGCGACAAATAAGGCGCGGTTTCCGCGACATGACGCCCGTTCGGCCTGCGCCTGCCGAAGCCCCGTTCGTCCTTGAAAGAAGGACCAGGCTTCGGCAGGCTCGGGACGGACGGGTTTTCTTTTGGGGGGGACGCAGATGAGCGACGGCATCTTCATCGGGCTGGGCGCGCCGGACAAGGACGGCGGCATCCCGCAGACGCTGAACCTGCGCCGGGCGAACCGCCACGGCCTGATCGCGGGCGCGACAGGCACGGGCAAGACCGTCACGCTTCAGGGCATCGCCGAAAGCTTCTCCGCGCTCGGCGTTCCCGTGTTCATGGCCGACGTGAAGGGCGACCTGTCGGGCATCGCCATGGCCGGATCCCCCACCGCGAAGAACGCCGACAAGCTGGCCGCGCGCGCCAAGGAGATCGGCGTCGAGAACTACGTCTATGCCGACAATCCGGCGATCTTCTGGGATCTCTACGGCGAGCAGGGCCATCCGATCCGCACAACCGTCAGCGAGATGGGGCCGCTGCTGCTCGCGCGGCTGATGGGGCTCAATGAAACGCAGGAAGGCGTCCTGTCCATCGCCTTCAAATATGCCGACGAGGAAGGGCTGCTGCTGCTCGACCTCGGCGATCTCCAGTCGATGCTCGCCTATTGCGCCGAGAATGCCGACGACCTGTCGGCCCGCTACGGCAACGTCACCAAGGCGAGCGTCGGCGCGATCCAGCGCCAGCTGCTCCAGCTCGAAGCCCAAGGCGGCGACCATTTCTTCGGCGAGCCCGCGCTCGACATCCACGACATGCTGAAGCTGGACGAAAAGGGGCGCGGATATGTCAACATCCTCGCCGCCGACAAGCTGATGCAGAGCCCCAAGCTCTACGCCACCTTCCTGCTGTGGCTGCTGTCCGAACTGTTCGAGACGCTGCCGGAGGTGGGCGATCCCGACAAGCCGGTGCTGGTCTTCTTCTTCGACGAGGCGCATCTGCTGTTCGACGATGCGCCCAAGGCGCTGACCGACAAGATCGAGCAGGTCGTCCGCCTGATCCGGTCGAAGGGCGTGGGCGTCTATTTCGTGACGCAGAATCCGATCGACATTCCCGAGGATGTCGCGGGGCAGCTGGGCAACCGGGTGCAGCACGCGCTGCGCGCCTTTACGCCGCGCGACCAGCGCGCGATCAAGGCGGCGGCAGAGACCTTCCGCGTCAATCCCGAGCTCGACGTCGAGACCGCCATTACCGAGCTGAAGGTCGGCGAGGCGCTGGTATCGCTGCTGCAGGAGGACGGGTCGCCCGGCATAGTCCAGCGCACGCTGATCGCCCCGCCGCGATCGCGCGTCGGGCCGGTCGAGCCCAAGGAGCGGGCAATCATCCAGTCGATCTCGCCCTGCGCGGACAAGTACGACACCGCCGTCAACCGGGAGTCGGCGCAGGAAATCCTGGCCGCGCGCGGACAGGCCGCGGCCGCCGCTGCGCAGGCCGCCAAGGCGAAGGAGGAAGCCGACAAGGCCGCCGCTGCCCAAGCCAAGGTCGAGGCGAAGCAGCGCGAGGCGGAGCTGAAGGAGCAGGCCCGCCGCGACGCCGCC